>NZ_CP012602.1:165000-871250 GCF_001278805.1 Bacillus sp. FJAT-18017
ACCCCGCTCGACTTGCATGTATTAGGCACGCCGCCAGCGTTCGTCCTGAGCCAGGATCAAACTCTCCAATAAAGAGTGAGTGATTAGCTCATAAAGTTACGTTGGCTGATGACCGAAGTCATCAAAATATTATTGTTTGTTGACGCTTGTTTGTTTAGTTTTCAAGGAACAATCTTTTAATGTATCGCGTAACAGCGACTTTATTAATATACCATTCACAACTCGATAAGTCAACACTTTTTTATATCTTTTTTACTATGAATATATGTTCAACTTATGCTGCGTTTGTGATTATAGCAACATTCTGGTTTTACTGCAATAGCTTTCGAAAGAATAGTTAGTTCCGAAAATTCAAGATAATTCTACTTAGATTGATTACAATATAAAACCGGTCAGATGAGCCGTTACACTAAGGATACTCCCAATATTCACGTATTTAGACAGCCATTAAAAAAGGAGCAGAGGGTTTTCCCACCCTTTGCTCCTCTCTGCTTATTCTGAATTGGTCTACTCCTCGGATCCTTCATCTGAATCTGTTTCTGAGGATTCTACAGGTTCATCTAATTCGATTACTTCTTTTACTGTTACAGTTTCATCGGGATGGGCTGCATCAATCACTGACTCTGGCAGTTCCAAGCCGTCCTCATCCTTTTCGTCCTCGCGTTCGACTTTTGCAACAGTTGCAACACTTTCATTTTCTTTAATATTAATCAGCTTTACGCCAATTGTATTCCGGCCTACCTTCGAGATACTATCAACCGGAATTCTTATCAGTACTCCACCTGTGGTAATAAGCATAAGATCTTCTTCACCTGTGACAGTCTTCATAGAAACAAGGTGGCCATTTTTACTTTCAATAACATTGGCCGTCTTGATTCCTTTTCCGCCTCGTCCCTGAATGCGGTATTCAGCTGCGTCGGTCCGTTTACCGTAGCCCTTACTTGTAACGACGAGGACCTCTGAATCATCCTCAAGAACTTCCATTCCAATGACTTCATCATCAGAATCGAGCGTAATACCTTTTACCCCCGTTGCAGTTCTCCCCATGGTCCTGACATCTGTTTCAGCAAAACGTATCTGCATGCCTTTCTTCGTGGCGATGACTATTTCTTTTGAACCATCTGTCATTCTAACAGAAATCAATTCATCACCTTCGCGAAGATTCAGGGCAATAAGACCATTGTTACGGATATGCGCAAATGAAGATAAAGGCGAACGTTTTGAAATTCCTTCTTTCGTGGTAAAGAACAGGAACCAGTCATCAACAAATTCTTCTACAGGAATAATGGCATTAACCCATTCGCCTTTTTCAATCCCCAATAGGTTAATAATAGGGATCCCTTTTGCAGTCCTGCTGAATTCAGGAATTTCATATCCCTTGGTTTTATACACCTTCCCTTTATTAGTAAAGAATAGGATAGTGTTATGAGTTGAAGTGGTAATTAACTGTTCTACGAAGTCATCTTCATTCGTCCCCATGCCCTGGATACCTCTCCCCCCACGTTTTTGCGCACGGTAGGTTGAAGCAGGCAGGCGTTTAATGTAGCCATTATGGGTCAAAGTTAACACGACAGTTTCGACAGGAATCAAATCTTCATCCTCAATGTGCTCGAGACCGCCAGAAGCTATTTCTGTCCGCCTTTTGTCATTAAAGCGCTCTTTAATTTCTGTCAGTTCATCACGGATAATTTGGAGAAGCTTTTCTTCATCAGCAAGAATTGCCTTATACTCAGCAATTTGTGCCATTAGATTTTGGTATTCCTCTTCAATTTTTTCCCTTTCCAGTCCTGTCAGGCGCTGGAGCCTCATATCGAGAATTGCCTGTGCTTGCTTTTCGGAAAGATTGAAGGTAGAAATTAAGCCCTCACGAGCGATATCAGTTGTCCTGGAGTTTCGAATTAACGTAATGACTGCATCAAGATGATCAAGTGCAATTCGCAAACCTTCGAGAATATGGGCGCGTGCTTCCGCTTTACGCAACTCAAACTCGGTCCGGCGTCTGATTACAACCTTCTGGTGATCAAGATAATATGTTAAGCATTGCTTAAGATTTAGAACTTTCGGATGCCCATTAACAAGCGCCAGCATATTTATGCCAAAGGTTGTCTGCATGGCTGTTTGTTTGTAGAGATTATTAAGAAGGACATTTGCATTTGTGTCCTTTCGAACCTCAATGTAAATCCTCATCCCCCGCCTGTCGGATTCGTCCCGAAGATCCGTAATGCCATCGATTCTCTTTTCACGGACGAGCTCGGCGATCTTCTCTATAAGCTTTGCTTTATTTACCTGGTAAGGAAGTTCTTTTACAATGATGACTTCCTTTCCATTCTTAAGCTGTTCAATTTCTACCTTAGCACGTATGGTAATAGAACCCCGGCCGGTTTCATAGGCCTTGCGTATCCCACTTCGGCCTAGAATAATACCGCCTGTTGGAAAATCAGGGCCAGGGATGGTTTCCATAAGCTCCGGAATGGTAATATCCGAATCCTTACTAACTGCAAGAACACCATCAATGACCTCACCCAGCTGGTGAGGCGGAATATTAGTTGCCATTCCCACCGCAATACCTGTTGTTCCATTAACCAGGAGATTAGGGAAGCGTGCAGGGAGGACAACAGGTTCTCTTTCTTCACCATCATAGTTGTCCTGATAATCTATTGTATCCTTGTTTATGTCCCTTAATAACTCCATCGAGATTTTTGACATTCTCGATTCAGTGTAACGCATGGCCGCGGCCGAGTCTCCATCCACCGAACCGAAGTTCCCATGGCCATCAACTAACATATACCGCTGATTGAAATCCTGCGCCATACGGACCATGGTTTCATAGACAGCCTGGTCACCGTGCGGGTGGTATTTACCGATTACGTCACCAACGATACGAGCTGATTTTTTATATGGTTTATCAGAATGCATTCCAAGGTCATGCATTGCATACAGAATCCGGCGGTGTACCGGTTTGAGGCCATCCCGTACATCGGGCAGGGCCCTTGAAACGATAACACTCATCGCATAATCAAGGAATGATGATTTCATTTCTTGGCTTATATTAATTTCCTCTACACGAGAGTTTTCAAAATTAGCCATCAGATAACCCTCCACTTAAGGAACAAGCGGCTAATAGATGAATTACCTATCAAGCACTGCCATCCTTAACAAATTAAAAACCGTAATTTTATTAAAAAGCAGGATAGACTGCCAATCTATCCTTGCGTTTTAAGTCATCCAGTTTAGTCTTGCATTAAATATCCAGATTCTTTACATATTGGGCATTTTCTTCAATGAAGTTCCTGCGAGGTTCTACTTTATCTCCCATCAGGATTTCAAATGTTTCATCCGCCTCAATCGCATCGTTCAGGCTAACCTGCAACAATGTCCTTACAGATGGATCCATAGTCGTTTCCCATAACTGATCGGGGTTCATTTCTCCCAAACCCTTATAGCGTTGTACATTCGGCCTAGGCGTTGCCGGCAATTCGGACATGACCTTTTCAAGCTGTTTTTCGTTGTACGCATATTCGATCTTTTTGCCCTGCTGGATTTTATACAAAGGCGGCTGGGCAATGTAAATATAACCAGATTCAATGATTGGGCGCATATATCGGTAGAAGAACGTCAATAATAAAGTTCGGATATGGGCTCCATCAACATCCGCATCTGTCATAATCACAACCTTGTGATAACGGGCTTTGCTTATATCAAAATCTTCGCCAATTCCAGTTCCAACAGCTGTAATAATCGCTCTGACCTCATTGTTGGACAAGATTTTATCAAGCCTTGATTTTTCAACATTGAGGATTTTACCGCGCAGAGGCAGGATTGCCTGAAAATGGCGGTCACGGCCCTGTTTGGCTGAACCTCCTGCAGAATCTCCCTCAACGATATAAATTTCACTTTCAGATGGGTCTTTGGAAGAACAATCTGCGAGCTTTCCGGGAAGGCTTGACACTTCTAGGGCACTTTTCCTTCGTGTTAATTCACGTGCCTTTTTGGCCGCGAGCCTAGCCCTTGCCGCCATGAGGCCCTTCTCGACGACTTTTCTGGCGACGTCAGGGTTTTCCATCATGAACTGCTCAAATTTATCGGCAAATACTGTATCAGTAATGGCCCTAACCTCGGAGTTACCTAGCTTCGTCTTTGTCTGTCCTTCAAATTGGGGATTAGGATGCTTAATTGAAACAATTGCTGTTAATCCCTCACGCACATCGTCCCCAGAAAGATTCGTATCCGCTTCCTTAAAGATTCCACTCTTTCGGGCATAGTCATTTATAACTCTCGTCAAGGCAGTTTTAAAGCCGAATTCGTGTGTACCGCCTTCATACGTGTGGATATTGTTTGCGAAAGAATAAAGATTCCCGGTATAGCCATCGTTATATTGCATGGCAACTTCCACATTTACTCCATCACGGCCGCCTTCCATATAAATCGGCTCGTGGATGGCTTCTTTCGTTCTGTTCAAATGCTCAACATATGACTTGATGCCGCCTTCGTAGTAATACTCATTACTCTTATTTTCTACCCGTTTATCTTCAATGATAAGCCGGAGACCGCGGTTCAAGAAAGCAAGTTCCCTAATCCTGTTAGCCAGGACATCGTATTCATATTCAAGTGTTTCAGTAAAAATTTCCGGATCGGGTTTAAAGTGTACTGTAGTACCGGTACGGTCGGTTTCTCCTATAACCTTAAGATCGTTCGCAGGGACACCACGCTCAAATTTCTGATAATGAATCTTTCCGTCCCTGTGTACATATACTTCAAGAAATGTAGATAGCGCATTAACGACAGAGGCACCAACACCATGGAGGCCTCCAGATACTTTATATCCGCCGCCGCCGAATTTACCGCCCGCGTGGAGAACCGTCATAATAACTTCAACAGCTGGCCTTCCCATCTTTTCATGGAGTCCAACCGGGATACCACGGCCGTTATCTATTACTGTAATACTATTATCTTCTTCAATGATGACTCTAATTTCATCGCAATAGCCAGCCAAAGCCTCATCAATACTGTTGTCGACAATTTCCCAGACCAAGTGGTGAAGTCCTTTGCCGCTTGTAGAGCCTATATACATTCCCGGGCGCTTCCTTACCGCTTCCAGACCCTCTAGAACCTGTATTTGATTGGCATCATAGGCTTGTTCCTTAATCATATCTTGTTCCATAGCCAAACCGGTCACCTGCACTTTCAATACTTTTGTTCCCATCGGTAGGGATTGTCCATTCTTTACGAATAATAAAATGCTCAACTTTTCCCATAAACCAGCTTGAAAAAGTCCTTTTTTGTGCATTTAAATTTATAATCTATATAAAGTTCATTTCAATAATCCTGTTTTCCCTTGTATGAACGTTTTTTTAATGTACTTGAAGCAAGAGGGGATAGGTAGACATTTTTCTCGGTAATAACTACCGATTTAAATGATCCTTTAGAGAGGTTAATGCTTTTGCCGGTTTCAGGAACAACAGCACTATCCTTATCGATGATCGCGATAATTTCACTGGCTCTTACCATATGATCCTCACCAATATGAATGTACATAAATACCTCAATTCCTTTTTAGAATTTCACCGGCATTGACAACAAAAGTTGAAGCCTCTTTCATTGTTTGATGATCTATCCCTTCTATGCTTGTCGTTGTTACAAACGTTTGGACCTTACCGGCTATCGTATTTAATAAATGGGATTGGCGGTAGTCATCCAGTTCTGAAAGCACGTCATCAAGCAATAATATGGGGTACTCACCTATTTCGGAATGAATCAAATCTATTTCAGCAAGTTTAACAGAAAGCGCGGTTGTCCGTTGCTGTCCCTGGGATCCAAAAGTCTGTACATTTCTCCCGTTTACATAAAATGTGACATCATCCCGTTGTGGTCCAAATAACGTCGTCCCTCTTTCCATTTCCCTCTGTTTGACCTTGGTGAATTTCTCTTGAAATACTTCTATCATTTTCGACAAGTCTTGGCCTTCTAATACATTAACAGATGGCTCGTAACGGATTTCAAGCGTTTCAGTACCCCTGGATATTCCTTTATGGATGGGCTGTGCCCACTTTTCAAGAATCCTTAAGAATTCAAATCGCTTAATCGTTGTTTTGACTGCCGCTTCTATGAATTGTTCAGTCAGGATATCAAGCATTGTTTCATCGCTGGATCTTTTAATTTGCAGCATTTTCAAGTAATGATTTCGCTGCTGCAAAATTTTCATATATTGGCTGACACCATGCAAATAGACAGGTGAAACCTGCCCAATCTCCATATCTATGAAACGCCTGCGTACCTGCGGACTGCCTTTGACGAGATTCAGGTCTTCAGGAGCAAACATGACCACGTTCATATTGCCGATATATTGGCTCAGTCGCTGCTGTTCAATGTGGTTGAACCAAGCTTTTTTCCCTTTTTTGGATATAACTAGCTGCATGGGGATTGAACCGTGTCGCTTTTTGATTCGTCCTTCTATTTTAGCATACTCTGTATCCCAGCGAATAAGATCTTTATCATTTGTGGTACGGTGTGATTTTGCCATAGCCAGGACATAAATGGATTCCATAATGTTTGTCTTCCCTTGGGCATTTTCCCCTAGAAAAACATTCACTTTGTTTTCAAAGTCGATTGATATGTCCTTATAATTCCGATAATTTTTTAAAGCAAGCTGTTCAATATGCATATAAACATCCTTTAAGATTCTCTAAGGACAAACTCGCCAAATCCAGGAATCTTCACTTTATCCCCATCCCTTAGCTTTCTGCCTCTCCTTTGATCCTGCTCACCGTTAACATACACCTTGTGCTCACCAAGGAACCATTTGGCCATGCCTCCCGTTTGAATGACATCCGCAAGCTTAAGGAACTGTCCCAGTGTAATATAGTCTGTATCTATTTTTATTTCTTCTCGCATATTGTCCACTCTTTTCCGAAATGGTTTAGCTAGAAAGTATCAATACTTTATTTTACTAAAAATTTGGCTTAGTTACAAAGAATTCAAAGAAATTTAGGATAACCCCAGTAATTTCCTTTTATTTGAAAATCTAATTATAAATCTTATGCACCTGGTGACACTACTCCGGGAATTTCCGTACTCACCCCAAATTGCTGGAGTTGTGTCACCTTCCAATTGCAAGAAAAGCCGCCAGGATTAACCGGCAGCCTCTTACCTAAGCATACATACTAATAAGTTCTAACTGGAAGGATAAGCTGGAGTATTGATTCATCATGAATCGGACGAATTACAAAAGGCCTCATCGCTCCAGTAAAGCTAATTTTTATATCTGTTCCCTCAAGGGCTTTAAGAGCATCCATTAAGTATTTTGCACTGAAGGAAATTTTTAATTCCTCTCCTTCAACAGATTGTCCCTGTATTTCTTCAACTACTGTTCCAATTTCAGGTGTATTTGAGGAAACCTCCACTATGTTGTCTGAAAGTGTGGAAAATTTAACAACATTATTCCTTCCTTCTTTGGCGAGCAAGGAAGCACGATCAATCGCATGAAGGAAATCCTTTGTAAACAAGACAACATCCGTTTTACTTTCTGAAGGAATCAGTCTGGAAGTGTCAGGATAGTTTCCTTCAAGGAGTCTTGAGAAGAATAAGACATGCTTTGATTTAAATAAAACTTGATTCTCTGTAATGACAATGTCTACTGGTTCATTTGTGTCTGCAATAATCTTACTCAATTCAGTCAGGCTTTTACCAGGTATCACAATGTTATAGGTTTCATTGTTCTCCGTTTCTACACGGGCCTTTCTTAATGCCAGGCGATGGGAATCTGTTGCAATACAGGTTAATTCATTATTTTCCATCTTCCAGTTTACACCTGTCAAGATAGGGCGTGTTTCTGAGACGGACACTGCGAAAACAGTTTGGCGAATCAATGCTTTTAATAAATCTGCTGGAATCCTGAATTTGTTATCTTCCTCAATTTGTGGAAGGTGAGGATATTCCTCTGCATCTAGTCCATTAAGATTAAATTCGGATTTTCCTGAACGGATAACAGTCTGAAGCTGATTTTGCACTTCAATTTCCACAGTATCAGTAGGGAGTTTTTTTACAATCTCACTAAAGAACTTTGCCTGGAGGACAATCGCTCCCGGCTGTTTAATTTCAACAATTTCATCCCCATCTTCTTCTTTCGGAATGAAAGATTGAATAGAAACGTCAGAATCACTTCCAGTGAGAGTGACACCTTCTTCTCCGGCAACAATCTTTATACCTGTCAGAATTGGAATTGTGGTTCTCGATGTAACTGCCTTCATTACATCATTCACGCTTTGGACTAGATTGTCCCGTTGAATACTGAATTTCATTTTTATTCCCCCGATCGCGTCATAATTTTCTTGTAGATGAATATATTAATAAGTTCTTTAAAAATCGTAGAAGTACTAGTAGGCCCTGTGATTATGTGGATAAGTCTTTTTTTCAGAGGAAAGACAGTCTATCCACATGTGGATAGACTGTGTGTAACTGATAAGGACTTATCAACAAATACATTAAACCTTCAACAGCTCATTTAATTCTTTAACCTGCATCTGAAGCTGGACATCCGAAGTGAGTAGTTTCGAAATCTTTTCATGAGCATGAATAACGGTTGTGTGATCCCTGCCTCCGAATTCCTCACCAATCTTTGGTAGTGAGAAATCTGTTAATTCCCTGGATAGATACATTGCAACCTGCCGTGGGAAGGCAACCGATTTAGTTCTCTTCTTGGCTTTGAAATCCTCAAGTTTAATATTAAATTGCTGTCCTACAGCTTTTTGAATGTCAAGTATTGTAATCATTTTTGGTTTCGAATTCGGAATAATATCTTTCAAAGCCTCTGCTGCCAAATCAGCATTAATATCTTTATTTATTAATGAAGAATAAGCAACAACTCTAATTAAAGCCCCTTCGAGTTCACGAATATTGGAATCGATTTGGTTCGCTATATAGAGCATTACTTCATTCGGAATATCAAGTCCCTCTGCCTTGGCTTTCTTTCGAAGAATTGCAATCCGCGTTTCGAGATCCGGAGGGGTGATGTCCGTAATCAGACCCCATTCGAAACGGCTTCGGAGCCTGTCTTCGAGAGTCGGAATTTCTTTCGGCGGCCTATCGCTAGAGATAATTATTTGTTTGCTTTCCTCATGTAATGTATTAAATGTATGGAAAAATTCTTCCTGGGTGGATTCTTTGCCAGCCAGGAATTGAATATCATCAATTAAAAGTACATCAACTTTACGGTACTTATTACGGAATTCAATTGCCTTGTTATCGCGAATTGAATTGATGAATTCATTCGTGAACTTTTCAGAGGAAAGGTAAACCACCTTGGCTGACGGGTTATGTTCCAAAACATAATGACCAATCGCATGCATCAAGTGTGTTTTACCAAGTCCAACTCCACCATAAATAAACAGGGGATTATAGGCTTTAGCTGGAGCCTCTGCAACAGCAAGTGATGCTGCGTGGGCAAATCGGTTTCCAGATCCGATGACAAATGTATCAAATGTATATTTTGGGTTTAGCATTGTAAGAGGGATATCGTTATGTTCATCCTCTTTTTTCGCTTTTGTTTTGGAAAATTGCAAATCAAGTACATCATCATTTTGTACCTGAGGAATAATAAATTTGATTTCAAGTTCTTCTCCCGTAATTTCATAAAGTATTTCTGAGATTAACTGGGAGTAACGTTCTTCTAGCCAATCACGGGCAAATTCGTTCGGTGCCGTAATGATTAATGTATTACCTTGAAGTGCATGCGACTTGGTTGATTTAAGCCAGGTATCAAAGCTTGGTTTACTTATTTTCTTTTGTATACTGGCCAGAGCTTCATTCCACAAGTCCGAGATATTCTCCAATCTATTTTCCCTCCTTTTTTAGTAGAATAATAAAATTTCATGAAAAGCGAATATTTTGGTCACTGTTATACAAGGTGTATAACCCTGTTGTATAAATATTCAGGTGGTTGTAACTGTGGAAAAACATATAATAAGGAAAGAAGAAGGGGTTTCGACAATATCCTCTACCTGTGGACAATTTTCTACAACACCCTTGAATAACTGTCCACAAGTTATCCACAGTGTGTGGATAATCAATTTATCCACATTTAATTCGCAGAAGTGAAAACACAACTATAATATCAGAAAAAGATAAGGTGCGCAATGGTTTTAATAGATTATCCACAACAATAACAGGTTTGTTAACAAAATTTATCCACAATAAGAGAACATGTGAAAAACTTGTCAATAACCTCTTGAAAAGCTAAAAAATATGTCGGAAATTATCCACAGCATAAGTAGAGCGCTGGTTTTCTCTTTTTTCTGTGATGAAAAAAAGTAAAAAATACTTAGTCTTTTATTTTATTTACTAGGATTACGAAATGGTTTTGGCAAAGTGAGATATGAAGAAGTAAGTTTTGGAAGTTTGCTTGTTAATCTAAAATAACGCGGCTTATACTGGCGAAGGGATAGAAAGATTCCTTGCAATGCAGTTTGAAGAAAACCTGCTGCATGAAGTAGGTTTTCCGGATCATATATAGTAGCCAGGGTTTGTAAGTAAATTTATTTAGCTGCCTTACTGCCTTCAATAATTGATTCCTTTCTCCTATATATCCTATATAAATGACTGAATGGGATAGTTTAAATATTTCGTCGCGGGACGTTAGAATTGATTTGGTTCCTCACACTTAAGAATTCGAATCTACCTATATTAGTTCAATTCAAATAAGAGTTGAGGAGTTGAACATTGTTGGAAGAAGTATGAAAAACCCAAACAATAGTTGACAATTGGCAGGGGACCTCTCTATAATAATTAAGACTGTCTCAACAAAAATTATTTCTAAAATATCCAGACTGTCTTTATAAGCAATTAAGCAATTCCTCAGGGAGGTGTCATAGAATGAAAAGGACTTACCAGCCAAATAAAAGGAAACATAGCAAAGTTCACGGTTTCCGTAAGCGTATGAGCTCTGCAACCGGCCGCAAGGTAATTGCACGCCGTCGCCAAAAAGGAAGAAAAGTATTATCAGCTTAAGCCACTGACCGTCTCAGTGGTCTTTTTTTCTATTTAGAGGAAAATAGGATAATTGGTTTATTTTCGATCGGTCTAGATTATCGGTTGATTTGGAATAGAGAGTTCTATTAAAGGTTAGGATGACACTTAGGGATGGGCTGTAATTAGTCCGGAGTGAAGGTGTGCGTATGAAAAAGGGATACAGAATAAAAGAGAATAAGGATTTTCAGCAGGTTTTTAAAAAGGGACATTCAACAGCCAATAGGCAGTTCATTGTTTACGTCTTAAAAAAAGAAGGACAAACCAATTTTCGAATTGGCCTATCAGTGAGCAAGAAGATAGGGAATGCTGTGGTTCGTAACCAGGTTAAAAGATACATACGTCAGTCGGTGTTTGAAGTGAAAGACGGACTCGCAAATGGTTTTGACTATGTCATTATAGCCAGGAAACCTGTTGCTGATATGGACTTTTTTGAGGTCAAAAAAAGCCTTGTGCATGTATTGAAGCTTGCAAAGGTATTGAAAAGGGACTATTCCTATGAAAAAAATTGAAAAGTTGCTCATATATGCAAATTTTGAAAGCACTTCAGGGGAAAAAATGATAGAATGATTCAGATAGCGTCTCTTTAATAGTATGTATGGGTTTTCCCACCAATATAACCATCCGTTTTAAGGAGGAAATTTCGGTTGAGTAAACGAATATTCACGTTTATTGGTTTGTTTTCATTTGTTCTTTTCTTAACAGGTTGTACCGAGGTAAACAAGCCGATAACAGCAGAGAGCACAGGTTTTTGGAATGAGTACATTGTCTACCCGCTTTCTTGGTTAATTATTGAGGGAGCAGAATTATTATGGGGGAGCTTTGGGTTATCGATCATCGCCGTAACTATTTTGATTCGTCTGGCTATCCTGCCCTTAATGATTAAACAGACAAAGAGTACAAAGGCAATGCAGGCTTTGCAGCCAGAGATGAAGAAGCTTCAAGAGAAATACAGCTCCAAAGACCAGAAAACACAGCAAAAATTGCAACAGGAAACAATGGCATTATTCCAGAAACATGGTGTCAATCCAATGGCAGGGTGTTTCCCGTTATTTGTCCAGATGCCGATATTGATTGGTTTTTACCATGCAATATCAAGGACGAGGGCAATTGCGGACCATAACTTCCTTTGGTTCGACCTAGGGGATAAGGATCCATATTATATCCTTCCGTTAGTAGCTGGCCTGACTACATTTATCCAACAAAAAATGTCAATGGCCGGAATGCCGGACAATCCTCAAATGCAGATGATGCTTTGGATGATGCCGCTTATGATTATTATATTTGCGATTAATTTCCCGGCAGCCCTTTCTCTGTACTGGGTAGTAGGGAATATCTTCATGATTGTCCAAACATATTTCATTAAAGGGCCGGACTTGAAAAAGGCGCAAGCCTCCGGCAACGCGGGGGGAGCTAAAAAGTGAAACAGATAACTGCCAGCGGACAAACCGTTGAAGATGCAGTACAATCAGCACTTGCTCAGTTAAACACCACGAAAGAACGTACAGATGTTGAGATTGTTGACGAAGGTAAAAAAGGGATTTTCGGTTTCGGCTCGAGACCGGCAATTGTAAAGGTAACAGTAAGAATTGATCCGCTAGAAGAGGCAAGAAAATTTCTATATCAGGTGGCTGAACAAATGGGAGCCCCAATTGAAATTGAAACAATTAAGGATGGCAAGCATGTAACATTTGTTCTCTCTGGAGAAAAAATTGCATTATTGATTGGTAAAAGGGGCCAGACTCTCAATTCCCTGCAATATTTGACTCAGTTGGTCCTTAACCGATTCTCGGAACAATATTTAACTGTCATTCTGGATGCTGAGGATTACCGGAATCGGCGAAATGAAACACTTATCCAGCTTGCTCAGCGCCTTGCACAAAAGGCAGTGAAAACTGGTAAGAACGTAACACTTGAGCCTATGCCATCATATGAAAGAAAAGTGATTCATACCGCATTGTCAGAAAACACGAAAGTTAAAACTTATTCGGATGGTACCGAGCCTCATCGGCATATTGTGATTTCACCAATCCGTTAATTTTTATTAATATGGAAAACTCCTTGTCGGGCAGCTGGCAGGGAGTTTTTTTATGAAAAAAATTGTATTGAAGGGGTGTCTTCCTGGGGTGGACATATATCTTTTATTGATTTAAGGCAAAATAACATAATGGTTTCAAAAACTCCTACCATTCAGACGTGCTTTATTGTTATTCACATGTGGATAAGTTAAAATAAAACTTGTTGACTTTAACAGCTGTGGATAAGCAGCCTTTCGCAGCCAATCAAGCTATGGTATGCTACTATTTTGGTGTTTTAAACTAATGAGACTTCATTTAATAGATAAATGTATTGGACTATAAGAATAGAGGTGGATAATATGGAGTTTGATACGATTGCGGCAATATCGACCCCTATGGGTGAGGGAGCGATTGCAATAGTCCGTTTGAGTGGCGATGACGCTTTTTCAATTGCTGATAAAGTATTCAGGAACCCGGCCGGAAAAAGACTATCAATGGTTCCTAGCCATACAATCCATTACGGGCACCTAGTCGATCCAAAGACAGACTCAATTGTTGAAGAAGTAATGGTCTCCGCTATGAGGGGGCCTAGGACGTTCACAAGGGAGGATGTAATAGAAATAAACTGCCATGGGGGACTGGTCAGTGTCAATCGAGTGCTTCAGCTCGTATTGAACAATGGAGCCAGGCTGGCTGAACCAGGTGAATTTACAAAACGCGCCTTTCTTAATGGACGTATCGATCTATCCCAGGCGGAGGCTGTAATGGACTTGATTCGAGCAAAAACAGACAGGGCGATGAATGTAGCTCTTGGGCAGATGGAGGGGCGCCTATCACGCCTCATTAAAAGACTCCGCCAGGAAATCCTTGAAATACTTGCTCATGTTGAAGTGAATATAGACTATCCAGAGTATGATGATGTCGAAGAAATGACTCATACTATGCTGTTGGAAAAGTCCAATTATATAAGAGGCGAATTGCAAAGGCTTTTACAAACATCCCAGCAGGGTAAAATATTGAGGGAAGGGCTTTCGACGGTTATTGTAGGAAGACCGAATGTTGGAAAATCTTCTTTGCTGAATAGCCTTGTTCAGGAAAACAAGGCTATTGTAACGGATATTCCAGGTACAACCCGAGATGTCATTGAAGAATATGTCAATGTAAGAGGTGTCCCCCTAAGGCTGCTAGATACTGCAGGTATAAGGGAAACTGAGGATATTGTTGAAAAAATAGGTGTTGAAAGATCGCGCCAGGTATTGAAAGATGCAGATTTGATTCTGCTCGTCTTAAATAATTCCGACCGGTTGACCGATGAGGATCGGAATATTTTTAAGGCAACTGAAGGAATGGACACGATTATTATTGTCAACAAGACCGACTTGGAAAGACAAATTGATTTTACAGAGGTAGAGGCTCTTGCATCTGGCAGGAAAATCATAACGACTTCACTTATTGAAGATAAGGGAATTGAAGAACTTGAGCAAGCAATTGCAGACTTGTTTTTTGCAGGGGAAATAGAGGCTGGCGATATGACTTATGTCTCTAATAGCCGGCATATTGCATTAATTGGCCAGGCACTTCATTCGATAGAAGAAGCAATTGCAGGAGTGGAAATGGGTACACCCATTGATATCGTACAAATAGATTTGACTAGAGCGTGGGAACTATTGGGTGAGGTAATTGGGGAGAGTGTCCATGAAAGTTTGATTGACCAGCTCTTCTCTCAATTCTGCCTCGGTAAGTAAATTTTAATTTTAAAAGGAGGCAGCGTACATGCAATACGAAGCCGGAAATTTTGATGTGCTTGTCATCGGCGCGGGACATGCTGGCTGTGAAGCCGGTTTGGCGGCTGCACGGGTTGGTGCTAAAACGTTAATGATTACTATAAACCTTGATATGGTTGCCTTTATGCCTTGTAATCCATCAATCGGAGGACCAGCAAAAGGTATAGTAGTAAGGGAAATAGATGCCTTGGGCGGTGAAATGGGCAGAAATATTGATAAAACGTATATACAAATGAGGATGCTGAATACTGGTAAAGGTCCTGCAGTCAGAGCTCTTCGTGCGCAGGCTGACAAGTTTGCCTATCAGCATGAAATGAAAAAGACGCTAGAGAATGAAAAGAACCTTACCTTGCTCCAGGGGATGGTAGAAGAACTGATTGTCGAAGATGGTGTATGTACAGGTGCCATTACGAATACCGGAGCTATTTACCGTGCTAAATCAGTTGTCATTACAACAGGAACTTTCCTTCGAGGTGAAATCATTATTGGGGATTTGAAGTATTCAAGCGGTCCGAATAATCAACAGCCTTCCATTAAACTTTCAGAACACCTTGAACAATTGGGTTTTGACCTTGTCCGTTTTAAAACTGGAACACCACCACGCGTCCATGGTGGTACAATTGATTACTCTAAAACGGAAATTCAGCCTGGTGATGAAACACCCAAGGCGTTTTCTTATGATACAACGAAATATATCACTGATCAGCTTCCATGCTGGTTGACTTACACAAGTGAAAATACACATCGAATTATTGAAGAAAATTTACATCGTTCCCCGATGTTTTCCGGTATGATAAAAGGGTCAGGTCCTCGCTATTGTCCATCTATAGAGGACAAGGTAGTCCGGTTCAATGATAAGCCCCGCCATCAAATCTTTCTTGAGCCAGAGGGCAGAAACACCGAAGAGGTATACGTCCAAGGCCTTTCAACAAGCCTTCCAGAGGATGTACAACACCGTATTATAAGAACTGTCCCTGGTTTGGAAGAAGCGCAGATGATGAGAGCTGGATATGCTATTGAGTATGATGCGATTGTACCGACACAGCTATGGCCGACTCTAGAAACAAAAACAGTAAAAAATCTCTATACAGCTGGGCAGATTAATGGGACTTCCGGATACGAGGAGGCTGCCGGCCAAGGATTGATGGCAGGCATTAATGCTGCTCTAAAATCTCTTGGAAGGGAAGAACTAATCCTAAGCCGATCCGATGCTTACATTGGTGTAATGATAGACGACCTTATAACAAAAGGGACAAACGAACCGTACCGGTTGCTAACATCAAGAGCTGAGTACAGGCTGTTGCTTCGCCATGATAATGCTGATTTGCGTTTGACTGAAATTGGCTATCAAATCGGGCTTATTCCTGAAGAACGCCATGAAAGATTCCTGCAAAAAAAATCGGCTGTTGAAGCTGAAAAGAAACGGCTTTATTCACAAATTATCAAACCAACGCCGGACGTCCAGGAGCTTATTCGCAATCTTGGCGGTAGTGAGTTAAAAGATGGTATTCGAGCATCTGACTTCCTTAAAAGAACCGAGGTTGCATACAGCACTATAGAATCTATCATTCCCCCGGAAATACACTTGGATGAAGAGGTAAAGGAACAAGTTGAAATTCAGGTAAAATACGAGGGCTACATTGAAAAATCGCTTCAGCAGGTCGATAGGCTTAAAAAAATGGAGAATAAAAAGATTCCCGAGAATATTGATTATGATGCCATTTCAGGGATTGCAACGGAGGCCCGCCATAATCTGAAGCAGGTTAAGCCACTTTCCATTGCCCAGGCATCCCGGATTTCGGGAGTGAACCCTGCTGATATCTCTATCCTATTGGTTTACCTGGAAAATGGCAGGGTTGCAAGGGTTAAGGCAGAATAAGAGTGGAGTTGGAATAATGAATAGTGAAAAGTTTAGTAAGTTGCTTGGAGAAAAGGGAATAACTCTTTCCTCCCAGCAACTGGGCCAGTTCGAAACCTACTATGAAACGTTGGTTGAATGGAATGAAAAGATGAATCTCACTGCAATAACGGATAAAGATGAAGTGTTTCTTAAGCATTTCTACGATTCTCTTTCAGCTGCATTTTATTATGACTTTTCCAGGCCGCTGGCTATTTGCGATGTTGGAGCAGGAGCGGGTTTTCCGAGCATCCCCATTAAAATTGCCTACCCTAACCAAAAGCTAACGATTGTCGACTCTCTTAATAAGCGGATTTCCTTCCTCGAGCATTTGGCAAAGAAACTAGAACTTGAAGATGTTGCTTTTATCCATGACCGGGCTGAGACCTTCGGAATCAAGCCTGAGCATCGGGAGCAATATGATGTTGTAACTGCCAGGGCAGTTGCAAGGCTTTCTGTGTTAAGCGAGCTCTGCCTACCACTTGTGAAGCCAGGCGGGGATTTTATCGCAATGAAAGCTGCTAATGCAAAAGAGGAACTGCATGCTGCGGGTAAGGCTATTGCTGTCCTTGGTGGACGGACAGTGGAAAGCCATTCCTTTCCATTGCCTATTGAGGAAAGTGAACGGTCTATTATTGTAATTAGAAAAGAAAAGCCAACTCCAAAAAAATATCCAAGAAAGCCAGGAACCCCCAATAGGGCACCTATAGAATAGAATGCTACTTGGCCGGATGGGTTCTGGAAATCAGGGTTGTCAGATCAAAATGAAGGAATTTTGTTAATATAGAGAGAATTAGTTAAAGGGAGTATCAAAAGGTGGTGCTGGAAAATGAAAACTTCTTTTTCACGTTTTTTTAGCAGGGGCGATAAAAATGAGCAGCATGAGCTTGACGAAGAAATTGCATTGGATTCCGATTCATCCAGTGAAGAAATAAAAAAAGTTAAGATTGATTCCATCATTCCCAATCGTTTTCAGCCAAGGACAGTTTTTGATGATGAAAAAATAGAAGAATTATCCCGGACTATCCATATGCATGGCATAATCCAGCCCATAGTAGTCAGAGAGCTTGAGGAGAATAGTTTTGAAATAATCGCCGGTGAGCGAAGATGGCGTGCCATGAAAAAGCTCGGTTGGGAAGAAGTGCCGGCTATTATCAAGAAAATGTCGGACAGGGAAACAGCCTCGGTTGCATTAATAGAAAATTTGCAGCGTGAGGAATTAACTCCGATTGAAGAAGCAATTGCTTATGGGAAGCTGCTTTCTCTTCATAATCTTACACAGGAGGCATTAGCTCAAAGACTTGGAAAAGGACAATCTACAGTTGCGAATAAGCTCAGGCTGCTAAAACTGCCACAGGAAGTCCAAGACGCTCTTTTGAATAAAGATATATCAGAGCGCCATGCCCGTGCCCTTATTCCTTTAAAGGACCCTGTAAAACAGGTCGAGGTTCTCCAGGAAATCATCGAGCGAAACCTGAATGTTAAGCAGACTGAAGAGAGAGTCATCAAGTTAATAGAGCCAACTGCCCAAAAACCCAAGCCTAAAAGAAAAGCCTTCAGTAAAGATTTAAGGATTGCTGTTAATACGATTAGACAATCTTTATCAATGGTATCAGATAGCGGTATTCCCCTTAATGCTGAAGAAGAAGAATTTGAAGAGTATTATCAATTTACAATTAAGATTCCAAAGAAAAAGTAAAAATGTCACACAGCCCTGCATGATATGTGCAAGGCTTTTTTCTTTGAGAAAGATTATATTGTTAATGTTTAGTCAACAAATGAAAGAGTTCTTTGAAAGGACCTATTCTTAAAATTAGGAGACAGCAATTTTTTAAACTAGTAGGGGCCCCTCTTCCCGAGCCAAATTTAAAGCAACAAAGCTCGACTTTTTGCGAATGTACGTTCTTGTATTCGGACGTTATCATCCTTATAATAATAAAGAAAGTAATACGTTGGTTCATAAGCTGTTAATGCTCAGAGCCAACTCTTGTACCTTTAAGGGAATCGAGGATGGGCCCAATTATGTTTATACCGATCCATTTTCTTAGGATATTAGCCAAAAACCAAAGTCTGCTACCATTAAATCCAAATGAATGAATAATTAAGATATCAATCTCTTTTATGTGTTTTTTAGTTATTTTGAATAGGCAATATTTTAAGAAAAAACCTCCAATCTCTGCATTTCATGTTAAAATAGATAGCATGGCATCTTGCCAGTATCTTTTTTATATTTATTTTTAAAGGGTAGGTGACATCGTGGGCAAAGTTCTTGCGATCGCGAATCAAAAAGGAGGCGTCGGTAAAACGACAACCTCTGTCAATCTGGGCGCCTGCTTAGCATACATAGGTAAAAAAGTTTTGATGGTTGATATAGACCCTCAGGGAAATGCAACAAGCGGAGTCGGCGTGGAAAAGGCCGATGTTTCCCAGTGTATATATGATGTACTGGTTGATGATGTTGAGGCAAAGGCGGCAATTATCCCAACCGCTGTTGAAAATCTTCATGCCATTCCTGCAACTATCCAGCTTGCCGGGGCTGAAATTGAACTCGTTCCGACTATTTCGCGCGAAGTCCGGCTAAAAAGGGCTCTTGAGGAAGTAAAGGACGATTATGACTATATCATTATCGACTGTCCCCCATCCCTCGGCCTTTTAACCTTGAATGCTCTTACAGCATCAGATGCTGTCTTGATCCCAGTGCAATGTGAATATTACGCATTGGAAGGCCTGAGCCAATTGCTTAACACAGTCAGGTTGGTTCAAAAACATTTAAATCAAAACCTTAAAATTGAGGGTGTCCTCCTAACCATGCTTGATGCAAGGACGAACCTCGGAATTCAGGTTATAGAAGAAGTTAAGAAATATTTCCAGGATAAAGTCTATAAAACAATCATTCCACGGAATGTACGCCTAAGCGAGGCTCCGAGCCATGGGGAGCCCATCATTATCTACGATCCTAAATCCCGGGGAGCTGAAGTTTACTTAGACCTCGCAAAGGAAGTGGTTTCTAATGGCTAAAGGTTTAGGAAAAGGGCTAGATGCCTTTTTTGGGAATATTGAAGTGAAAAAAGAAGAATCAGTTCAAGATATTAATATAAAAGAATTGAGGCCAAATCCTTACCAGCCTCGGAAACACTTTGAAAAAACAGCGATTGAAGAATTAAAGGATTCCATTCTTGAACACGGAATACTTCAGCCTCTTGTTGTACGTAAAAGCATTCGCGGCTATGAGATTGTTGTTGGGGAACGGAGGTTTAGGGCTGCACGGGAGGCTGGCCTTGAATCAGTTCCTGCAGTTGTTAGGGAACTTTCAGAACAGCAAATGATGGAGCTGGCTGTCCTTGAGAATCTTCAGAGGGAAGATTTGAATCCTATTGAGGAAGGAGCGGCCTACCAGACATTAATGGAAAAGCTTGACCTGACTCAGGAGGAGGTAGCTAAACGGCTTGGGAAGAGCAGACCTCATATCGCCAACCATATCCGCCTTCTATCGCTTCCACAAAAGATCCAGCAGCTAATTTCTAACGGAACAATCTCCATGGGTCATGGCAGGGCATTACTGGGTATTAAACAGAAAGCTAAGCTGCCGCTTCTCGTTGAAAAAACAATAAAGGAAAACCTTAATGTACGCCAGTTGGAGAAATTAATTCAACAATTAAATGAAATTGTTCCACGTGAAACAAAGAAGCCTCTTAAGAAAAAGGATATGTTTCTTCAAGAACGTGAACATCTGCTCAGAGAGAGATTTGGCACCACAGTTCATATTAAGAAAACAAAAAATAAGGGGAAAATTGAAATAGAATTTTTCTCTCAGGAAGACTTGGAAAGATTATTAGAGCTCCTCGGCTCCGATATTTCAGAATAATAAGCCATCATTAGATGGTTTCTTTTTTTAGCTTTAATGGATAAGAATAGTATGACGGGGGAAAAAGAATGTTTTTTTGGGGAACATTGGTGAATGGATTATGCATCATTTTAGGAACCATAATCGGCAAATGGCTTAAGGGAATTCCGGAGGGAATGCGAACAACCGTGATGCATGGGATTGGGCTCTCTGTTATGATATTAGGCCTGCAGATGGGATTAAAAAGCGAGAATTTCCTTATAGTTATCATAAGCCTCGTTGTTGGCGCCGTTCTAGGAGAGGCATGGGCACTAGATGACAAGCTTAATAAATTGGGAAATTGGCTAGAATCAAAGCTTGGGCACGGTGAAAAGGGAAGTATATCTGAAGGGTTTGTTACAGCAACCTTAATTTTTCTAATTGGTGCCATGGCTATTATAGGTGCTCTCGACAGCGGCATCCGAGGGAACCATGATGTTTTGTATACAAAAGCCATTATTGATGGTTTTACTTCAATTATTCTTACAACAACACTTGGCATAGGTGTCATTTTTTCGGCTATTCCAGTAATGATATATCAGGGGACAATTGCCTTATTCGCAACTCAAATAAATCTTTTTGTACCTCAGGAATTGTTGGATCAATTTATTATTGAAATGACCGCAGTTGGCGGAGTAATGATTTTTGCCATTGGATTGAATTTAACTGGATTAGCAAAGATAAAAGTAGCCAATTTACTCCCTGGAATAATTGTTACAGCTTTAGCAGTGGGGGCGATATTTATTTATCACCAATTTATATAGTGGATTATAGGCAAAGGGATACCCTTTGCCTGTTTTAATAGTGGTTATTAGTTAGGGAGTCTGTTCTCTAACTTTTTCAGGTTTTGTTTTCCATTCCAATTCTGTCCATCCCATTTGGCTTGAATGCTGGCGAGAGGCAAACCCTATGCTATTCGCAATGATTTTGGCCATTTTTAATACAAGGCTGAGACGGGTATTCTGTAACACGAAAAACTCCATAAAACCGCTTACATTGACAATTCCTGTTATATGCATATCTCCTACTTCAGGCAGGTCTTTATTTACTCCTGCACCTGGCTTTACGGGACCATTGCAAATTTGCAGGACTCCGACACTTTTAAATCTCCCTAAACATGCGTCTACAGCTATAATAAAAGGGTGAAAATGCTTGGAATGGATTTCCTTTAATTTTTCTTCTAGATTTACAGCGTGAATGGGGTCATCCAAGGTGCCGTAAACGTAAAAGGACAGGGATCTTTGTTCTTCCAAGAAGGTTCCAACTAGAGGGCCTAACGAATCTCCTGTAGATCGATCTGTACCGATACAGACAATCACAACTGGGCGGCTGGCCAATAGAGGCAGATTGGAAAGCAGCCCTGCAGCAAGCTTTTCTTCGGCATTAACTTCCTCATGATGTATTCGGCTTGAAGGCAGCTTTTCGAATAGTCCTGTTGGTTTAAAATTCATAAAGCCCACTCCTTTAATGGCGCGTGCACAAACTGTCTTTGCTAAAGAATAAGAGCATTGTTTGTACCAAGTTTCTTGAATCTATATTTAAAGAATAGTATCATTATACGAATATGTTGCGTTATCTATACATACCTGAAAAATGATTTTGCTAAACAGGGTAGAAAGAAGCAGGAATGGGATAATTAAAGGATAAAAGTACTAGAGTTGAAAAACCTTTCAAATCCCACTAAAATGGGGATGTTGAGTAAATTGGTGGTGAAAATGTGGATACATTTAACAGGGTTTTAGATAAAATTAGGTCAGGACTATTAAATGAGGATACATGGGCAACATTCGGCGAAGGGGCAATCAGAATAATTCTTATCTTAATTGTCTCCGGAATCCTAATTAAGATAGTGAGGTCTGCCATTCATAAGTCATTTGAAATTAGAATGAAAATGCCACTCAGAGTCTCAGAACGGAGAGAGTCCACGCTTGTTAAGCTTCTTGATAATGTAGTAACCTATGCCATCTACTTTATAGCTTTAATGATGATCCTTTCTGCTTTAACCATTGATGTAAAAGCACTTCTTGCAGGTGCCGGGATTGTGGGGCTTGCAGTAGGATTTGGGGCGCAAAATCTCGTCAAAGATGTAATCACTGGTTTTTTCATTATATTGGAGGATCAATTTTCCGTGGGTGATCACATTCGTGTAGATATGTTTGAGGGGACAGTAGAATCCATCGGGCTCAGAACGACTAAGATTAAAAGCTGGACAGGAGAACTGCATATTCTCCCAAATGGAAGCATTAATCAAGTAACAAACTTCTCTTTGAACAATAGCTCGGCAGTTGTAGATGTCGGGATTGCATACGAGGAAGATATTGATAAAGCAGAAGCAGTCATTAAAGAACTGCTTGAGAAGATGCCAGAGCAATATGAAGACTTGGTAAAGGCGCCAGAACTTCAAGGCATCCAGAACTTTGGACCTTCTGAGGTTACATTAAGAATTGTGTTTGAAACGAAACCAATGAAACATTTTTCTATCGCAAGGATTATAAGGAAAGAAGTAAAAACAGCACTTGATCAACATGGAATTGAAATACCGTTTCCACGGCTCGTTATGTATTCTCGAAATGAGCAGGAGAGCCCAACCGGAGAAAGGGGTAAAGCCTGATGGAAGTAAAGGAATTCGGTTTGAATGATATTGTTGAGATGAAAAAACCCCATCCTTGTGGAGCTAATCGCTGGAAAATTATCCGTCTGGGCATGGATATTAGGATAAAATGTGAAGGCTGCGGCCACAGTGTTCTTATTCCTAGAAGGGAGTTTTCCCGAAAAATGAAAAAGGTGTTGGTGAAGCATGAGGAATAATCCATGCTTCTTTTTTTTATAAAAATATATTAATCTTAAAGGTATATATATTATAAGCTTTTTGGGGGTGAAGAGTTTGCTAACAGTCCATAAGTCAGCGTGCCCGTTGAATTGCTGGGATAGCTGTGGTTTCCAGGTGAAGATCGAAAATGGTAAGGTCGTTCAGATTGATGGGGATCCTGATCATCCGATCACCAAAGGGAAAATATGCGGAAGAGGAAGGACCCTTACGAAACGTATCAATGCGGAAGACCGACTTTTATATCCCTTAAAAAAGGTAAATGGGCAATTTACCCGAATTTCATGGGAAGCAGCACTAAATGAAATTGCAGCGAAAATGAAGGAAATTAAAGGCATGTATGGGCCATCGGCAGTCCTTCATACCCATGACTATGCAAATAATGGAATCATGAAAAATTTAGATCAACGTTTTTTTAATGCTTATGGCGGTGCTACCGAGCTTGTTGGCTCCCTTTGCTGGGGTGCTGGGATTGAAGCGCAAAAGTGGGACTTTGGAGACGCTCTTAGCCATGAGCCGGGAGATTTATTACACAGTAAGCATATTGTTGTATGGGGCAGGAATGCCGCGCGTACAAACCTTCATTTTTATCAAGACCTTCTTGAAGCTAAGAAAAAGGGCAGTAAAATTTATGTGATTGACCCTGTGTATAATGCAACTGCCAAAATGGCAAATGAATATATATCGGTAAAACCGGGCATGGATGGACTTCTTGCAGCAGGCATTTTAAAGGAAATGCTTCGGCTTGGCCTTGAAGACAGAAACTTTATAAATGAACACACTGCAGGATTTTTGGATATTGAAGAAATACTTTCGGGCATAACTCTTGAGAAAATTAGTGAAATGGTGGAAGTTCCAGTAGAAAGAATAACCTGGCTGGCTACTATTTATGCTGATAAACCTGTTTCTACCTATATGGGATTAGGGATGCAAAGATATAAGAATGGCGGGAATACCATACGCTGGATTGATGCATTAGTTGCGGCTAGCGGCAATATAGGTATACGGGGCGGAGGGGCTAACTACGCAAATTTACAGGTAGGCCAAAGTTTTCAGGCTGGCCGACTGTCTTTAGCGGAACGGAAAGAAGAATCCCGTCAGTTTCCAATTATGAAACAGGCAGAATTTATTCTCAAAGCACAAAATCCTCCGATAAAAATGATTATTAATACATGCGGCAACCCGGTTATTCAGGTTCCTGATTCAACTACTGTAGAGAAGGCATTTTCCCAAGTGGAAACTGTTGTAGTAATAGAGCATTTTATGACTGAAACAGCTTTGCTTGCTGACTATGTTTTACCTGCTGCTTCAGTTTTTGAAGAAGAGGATTCTTATTATGCTTCGATGTACCATCATTATGTAAACTATGCGCCAAAGCTCATCGATCCTCCTGGAGAAGCGAAATCAGATAGTTGGATTTGGACTGAATTAGCCAAACGGCTCGGTTTTGGATCCGATTTTACCTATACAACAGAACAATGGTTAGAGATGTATTTAGAACCGGTAAATAAAAACGGGCTTACCCTCACGGCTCTCAGGGAAAAGAATTTCTTTGAACTGCCTGTCGAAAAAGTGCCATGGATGGATCGGAACTTTAAAACACCATCCGGAAAATATGAGTTTACCTCTACAGTGGCTGATAATAAAGGTCTGAGCGGAAGGCTTGAGCTCTCCTATCCAGTGGAGTCGAAGTGGAATAATGAAGAATTGGCAATGAAATTTCCTTATTCATTATTGACCATTCATCCTTTACGGTCCAATCATTCTCAGCATTATCATATTTTAGAACCTGCACCTAAACTGGTTATTGAAGTTGCGGCTAATATTGCTGAAAAGCATGGATTGATACAAGGATGCAGAGCCCGTGTTTGGAATAACCGAGGAGAAGTTCACGGGATTGTTTCAATTATGCCGAAGGCCCATATGAATACAATTGTTATTGATGAAGGAATATGGAAGAAATTTGGCGGTTCAGTCAATAAGCTAACATCGAGTAGTGCTTCAGATAATGGTCAGGGCAGTACTCTCTACGATTGTCTTGTTGCTATTGAAAAAATTGATTGAGTGGAAAGGTCGCTCTTTATATTACTTGCTTTTATTTTTAATCCTGTCAGTGCTATTCAAAAAGGGTCTAAAGGGAGATGCTAGCTAACTGGCATGTTTTCTTTAGGCCTTTCTTGTCTTTTCTGGGGGATATGCCTATAATTGTGAGAGGCTTTCAACTTTAAGAATAATGATTATGTGAAAATAGATGAAGTTTAGAAGAGGAGTGGCGGAAATGGCTTTAACAGCTGGAATTGTAGGACTGCCGAATGTAGGAAAATCAACACTTTTTAATGCTATTACACAAGCCGGAGCAGAAATGGCAAATTATCCTTTTTGTACAATTGATCCCAATGTAGGAATAGTAGAAGTACCGGACGACCGTTTGAATAAGCTGACGGAACTGGTACAGCCAAAAAAGACAGTACCAACAACATTTGAATTTACAGATATCGCAGGAATTGTTAAAGGTGCTAGCAAAGGGGAAGGGCTCGGAAATAAATTCCTTTCCCATATCCGCGAAGTTGATGCCATTTGCCAGGTGGTAAGATGTTTCGCTGATGAAAATATTACTCATGTTTCTGGAAAAGTTGATCCTATTTCTGATATTGAAACTATCAACTTGGAACTTATTCTGGCTGATATGGAATCGGTTGAAAAGCGAATTTCCAGAGTTGAGAAATTAGCGAAGCAGAAGGATAAGGAAGCTGCAGCAGAGTTCGAAGTATTGTCAATGCTCCGTGATGCCTTTGAAAATGGCAAGCCAGCAAGGTCGGTAGAATTTACAGACGATCAACTGAAAATCGCCAAATTGCTTCACTTATTAACGATTAAACCAGTCCTATATGTAGCCAATGTTGGTGAGGATGATGTTGCAAATTCTGATTCCAATGAATATGTACAAAAAGTACGCGAATATGCGTCAGAAGAAAATGCAGAAGTAATCGTTATTTGTGCCAAAATTGAGTCTGAAATTGCCGAGCTCGAGGGTGAAGAAAAGGAAATGTTCCTCTCTGAACTGGGTATTGAAGAGTCCGGACTTGATCAGTTAATCCGCAAGGCCTATAATTTACTTGGTCTGGCTACTTACTTTACTGCAGGAGTGCAGGAAGTCCGTGCTTGGACATTTAGAAAGGGCATGAAAGCACCACAGTGTGCCGGAATTATCCATTCCGACTTCGAGAGAGGTTTCATTCGTGCTGAAACAGTTCACTATGATGACCTTGTTTCCTACGGATCTATGAATTCAGCCAAAGAGGCAGGGAAAGTCCGCCTTGAAGGTAAAGATTATGAAGTAAAAGACGGAGATGTCATGCATTTCCGATTTAACGTGTAAAACCCGCTCTATGCGGGTTTTTTTATTGACAATATAAATGTAATCCAACATAGAATTGTTGCGTTTTTTGAAAAACAATGTTATAATTTCTCATTGTGAGTAATTGAAAATAATTGCTCCTTGCCCATTCAGGGCCGTTTAGACCAAAAGGAGGTGACTGTGATGAGAAAGTACGAAGTTATGTACATCATCCGCCCAAACATTGAAGATGAGGCCAAGAAAGCTCTTGTTGAGCGTTTTAACACAATTCTGGCTGACAATGGTGCGGAAGTGGCTGAAGCTAAGGACTGGGGTAAGCGCCGTCTTGCTTACGAAATCAATGATTTCCGCGACGGATACTACCAAATCCTAAAGGTGAATGCTGAGCCAGCAGCGGTGGAAGAGTTTTCCCGTCTTGCAAAGATCAGCGAAGATATCATTCGCCATATTGTAATTAAAGAAGAAGTATAATCCTTTTTGATAAATGGATAGGGTGAAATGTTTCACGTGAAACATCAGCCCGAAAAGGGGAGTGGATTCTGATGATGAATCGTGTAGTCCTAGTTGGCCGCCTGACCAAAGACCCAGAATTGCGTTACACACCTAGTGGAGTTCCTGTTGCTACATTTACTCTTGCTGTTAACCGGGCTTTTTCCAACCAGCAAGGTGAAAGAGAAGCTGACTTCATAAATTGTGTTGTTTGGAGAAAGCCCGCTGAAAATGTCGCCAATTATCTTAAAAAGGGCAGCATGGCCGGTGTGGATGGAAGAATTCAAACACGCAATTATGAGGGACAAGATGGGAAAAGAGTATATGTAACAGAGGTAGTCGCTGAAAGTGTACAATTCCTCGAGCCTAGAAATTCCTCAGGTAGAAACGACAATAATGATTTCTCTGGGAATGCTCCAAGAGAACAGGGGAATCCGTTTGGAAACGGAAACGGTAATCAGAATCAGCGTTCGGCTGCTCCGAGACAGCAAGGTTATACACGTGTAGATGACGATCCGTTCGCTGGCAGCGGACAGATTGATATCTCCGATGATGACCTTCCATTCTAGAACTTAAATCGTTTTAATAGATAAAATTAAAAGTAAGGAGGGACAATCATATGGCAATGGGACGTAAAGGTGGACGCGCAAAGCGCCGCAAAGTATGTTATTTTACTGCTAATGGCATTACTCATATCGATTACAAAGATGTGGACCTGCTGAAGAAATTCATCTCTGAGCGTGGCAAAATTTTGCCTCGCCGTGTAACAGGTACAAATGCAAAGTACCAGCGTAAGCTGACAGTTGCTATTAAACGTGCTCGTTTGATGGCACTTCTTCCATACGTTTCTGGTGAATAATATATAAGACTAAGAGCAGCAGGGGATACCTTGCTGCTTTTTTTAACTGTTTGGACGCTGTGTTATAACTTAATATCTTGCTGTGTGCGAGTAAAGCACACGGAAAAATTGGAACATAGTTGGAAAGAGATACATATTGGATTAAAAATAATTAAGGCTTGGATTTCTCTTGTCCTTTTTTCCACGCAAGATGTCCCTATCATATTCTGTTGCAGAGAAATCAAGTGAAGTTCCAATATCCTCTTTGCAATCCTCACAAGGACAAAAGGAAGGCTCCTATTAATTAATCACAGGAAAAGGTACTCTACGCTTGTCTCGAGGCCGTTATTGTCTCTGGTTAGACGAGTCCATGGACCCAAGATATGGTTTGAGCACCGATTCCTGCATGGTAATGAAGAAATCCACGATTGAATGTTCCCGCCTTCTGTTTAAATCAGTTGTGATATTCCCTACTGCAACATACATACTATAAAAACCACTCTCTTTAATGATGTTGTTTAAAACACTCACCTAACAAGCTTGTTCTTTACTAAGAACGATGTTTAAGATACTATAGTGAGATGCGTTTGACTTTCACAGATGGGGATATTGGGTATAATTAGTTTATGCTGTATAATTATCTAGATGAAACTATTGTCAAGGAGCTGAAAGAATGCCGTCTTTCTTGGAAAAGCGCTCAATACGCTATCCCTTTTATGGATTACTTTGCTTAACAGCGGTGCTTCTTGGCATCCTTGCCCTGTATCTTCCGGTCATTAGTATTTTTGGTTTGCTGATCGCTGTGGGAACGCTTTATGGATTAATAAAAATAGATACTCGTCAGCGTCAGGAAATGGAGCAATATATTTCAACATTGTCGTACCGTGTTAAAAAAGTTGGCGAAGAAGCGTTAATGGAAATGCCTATTGGAATAATGCTTATCAATGATGATTTTTATATCCAATGGACTAACCCCTATCTTGCCTCCTGTTTTGATGAGGAAACGCTGGCTGGAAAATCGCTTTACGATGTAGCAGAATCATTAATTCCACTTATCAAGCAAGAAGTAGAAACAGAATTAATCACGCTGCATGACCGAAAGTTTCGAGTCATCCATAAATTAGATGAAAAGTTACTTTATTTTTTCGATGTAACTGAACAAACCGAAATTGAAAAAATGTACAAGGAAGAAAGAACAGTTATTGCAATTATCTTTCTTGATAATTACGATGAACTAACTCAAGGCCTTGAAGATCAAATGAAAAGCAGCATTAATAATCTGGTCACATCATTATTAAATAAGTGGGCGAATGACAATGAAATTTTCCTGAAGCGGATATCGTCAGAGCGCTTTATAGGGATTTTAAATGAACAAATTTTACAGCAACTAGAAAAAGGGAAGTTTACAATCCTCGATGAAATTCGGGAAACGACTGCTCGCCAAAATGTTGCCTTGACACTCAGTATTGGAATAGGGGCTGGTGTTTCTTCACTTCCTGAGCTGGGAGTATTGGCACAATCCAGTCTTGACCTTGCTCTTGGGCGAGGTGGTGACCAGGTAGCCATTAAACAGCCTAATGGCAAAGTGAAGTTTTTCGGGGGAAGAACCAATCCAATTGAAAAACGTACAAGGGTTCGGGCAAGGGTCATTTCCCATGCTTTGAAAGAATTGATGGCTGAAAGTGATAAAGTCATCGTCATGGGCCACAAATTTCCTGACATGGATTCAATGGGTTCGGCAATTGGAATTAGCAAGGTAGCTCAATTGAATCAGCGTGAAGGTTATATTGTTATTGATTATGATCAGATTGATACTAGCATCCAACGGTTAATGGATGAAATAAAACAGGATCCAGATTTATATGAACGTTTCATAACACCTGAGCAAGCTATAGATATCGCGACAAATGATACACTTCTTGTAATAGTGGATACTCATAAACCGTCACTAGTCATTGATGAGAATATTCTTGAATCAATCAGTGATGTTGTTGTAATTGACCACCATAGGCGTGGGGAAGATTTTATAAGTAATCCCTTGCTTGTATATATGGAACCTTATGCTTCTTCGACAGCGGAACTCATTACCGAACTATTGGAATACCAGCCTAAACGGGGTAAATTCAATATGATTGAAGCGACCGCTCTGCTTGCCGGAATTATAGTCGATACCAAGAGTTTTACGCTTAGAACCGGAGCAAGGACCTTTGATGCAGCTTCCTACTTGCGTTCATTAGGCGCTGATACAGTACTTGTTCAAAAGTTTATGAAGGAAGATGTCGAAACGTATATTAAGAGAGCAAAGCTGATTGAATCGGTTTATTTTTATAAAATGGGTCTTGCTATTGCAAAAGGCAAGGAAGACGAAGTATATGATCAGGTTATGCTTGCCCAGGCTGCCGATACTTTATTGGCAATGGATGGAGTCTCCGCGTCATTTTCCTTATCCTACCGGGATGATGGGAAAATCGGTATCAGTGCACGTTCGTTAGGCGAGGTAAATGTCCAGGTAATTATGGAAAGTATGGGTGGAGGCGGCCACTTAACGAATGCGGCAACACAGATACCTGGCATTAGCATAACTGAGGCTGAGGAGAGGCTTCAGCAGGCGATAGATGATTATTTAGAAGGAGGAAAAAGGGAATGAAGGTTATTTTCTTAAAAGATGTAAAAGGGAAAGGGAAAAAAGGAGAAATAAAAAATGTTGCTGATGGCTATGCACATAATTTTCTGTTGAAACAGGGTTTGGCTGCTGAAGCTAATGCAGCAAACATGAGTACACTTGAAGCCCAGAAAAAGAAACAGGCTAACGCAGCTGCAACAGAGCTTGCGGAAGCGAAAAAGCTAAAGGAAACAATCGAGAAAATAACAGTTGAATTAACCGCTAAATCCGGAGAAGGCGGCCGTTTATTTGGTTCTATCACAACCAAGCAAATTGCTGAAGAGCTCCAGAAAAAGCATAATATCAAACTAGATAAACGGAAAATGGAACTTGACGATGCTATCAGAACATTGGGCCACACGAAGGTTCCGGTTAAGCTCCACCAGGAAGTAATTGCTTCATTGGACGTACATGTAAAAGAAGGAAACTAAAAATTTGAAGTAGATTTAAATGATAAACATGTTAAGATAATAGAGTAGAAAAGAAAATGTGATCGGCCCAGCTGGTCACATTTTTTCGCGATTTTTAAAAGGCTGATAGGAAAGTATAACTTTGAAGGACTCGCCAAGTGGCGGGTTTTCTAAGTTTTTCTTTATGACAGGGGGTTTAAATCGATGAATGATGTATTTGCGGACCGGATGCCGCCTCAAAATATAGAAGCTGAACAAGCGGTACTGGGCGCCATCTTTCTGGAACCTGCCTCTCTAACTCTTGCTACTGAAATTCTTATCCCTGAAGACTTCTACAGAGCATCGCACCAGAAGATATTTAATATGATGCTTAAATTGAATGACCAGGGAAAAGCAGTTGATTTAGTAACTGTAACCGAGGAGCTTGCGGCAGCAAAACTGCTTGAGGATACAGGCGGGGTCAGCTATTTGAGCGAACTGGCAAGTTCTGTTCCGACAGCAGCCAATATAGAATATTACGCTAAGATAGTTGAGGAAAAGTCATTGCTTCGCCGGTTGATCCGTACTGCAACAGAAATTGCCCAGAATGGATACACCCGCGAGGATGAAGTTGATACACTGCTTTCCGAGGCGGAAAAAAGCATAATGGAAGTTTCCCAGCGTAAGGGCGGAGGAGCTTTTCATCTTATAAAAGACGTACTTGTACGAACCTATGATAATATAGAATCCATGCATAACAGGAAAGGTGATATTACTGGGATTGAAACTGGCTTCCGTGAGCTGGACCGAATGACGGCAGGTTTTCAGCGCAACGATCTTATTATCGTAGGGGCCCGTCCATCAGTTGGTAAAACAGCCTTCGCCCTGAATATATCACAGAATGTTGCGACCAAGACTGGTGAAAATGTCGCTATTTTCAGCCTTGAGATGGGAGCGGAACAGCTTGTCATGAGGATGCTTTGTGCTGAAGGGAATATTGATGCGCAAAGGCTCAGGACTGGCTCGCTTACTGATGAAGACTGGGGCAAATTGACCATGGCAATGGGAAGCCTTTCAAGGGCAGGTATTTTTATTGATGATACCCCTGGTGTCCGGGTTGCGGATATAAGGGCCAAATGCAGAAGGCTAAAACAGGAACATGGGCTTGGTATGATTTTGATTGACTATCTTCAATTGATTTTGGGAAGTGGCAGGAGCGGCGAAAACCGACAGCAGGAGGTTTCTGAAATTTCCCGTTCCCTTAAACAGCTTGCCCGTGAGCTCCAGGTTCCAGTTATCGCGCTATCTCAGTTGTCCCGTGGCGTGGAACAGCGCCAGGATAAACGTCCGATGATGTCAGATATTCGTGAATCGGGAAGTATCGAGCAGGATGCTGATATAGTAGCTTTCCTATACAGGGATGACTATTACGATAAGGAAACAGAAAATAAGAACATCATAGAAATTATAATAGCCAAGCAAAGGAATGGCCCCACAGGAACTGTTCAGCTGGCGTTTGTTAAAGAGTACAACAAGTTTGTTAACCTGGAAACTAGATACGGTGATTCGGGAGTACCTCCTGGAGCATAAAGAGAGCCCACCATGTACGGTGGGTTTTTTTGTATACCAAAAAGGCTTTTAATCATCGGTGCCCAGCATTTAGCTGAAAGTCAACTTGTATTCTATTAATGGATGATTGGGCCTTTTTAATTTATATAGGAAGATTCTATAAAGAATCTATAAGTATATTTTACTATTTTACGAACTTATTAGGGTGGTTTTTTAAAAAACGTTCGGATTTTATTGACTTTCATACAGTAAAATTGATAAGATTGGATAGGATTAAAGTGAAATAAAAAAAGCACATACGGAGGTGCCTGTATGTCATCAGTTGTTGTGGTAGGTACGCAATGGGGTGATGAGGGAAAGGGAAAGATTACCGATTTTCTCTCGGAAAATGCTGAAGTTATTGCCCGCTATCAAGGTGGAAATAACGCTGGCCATACAATTAAGTTCAATGGGGTTACTTATAAGCTTCATTTGATTCCATCTGGTATTTTTTATAGTGAAAAGATGTGTGTAATAGGCAATGGAATGGTAGTTGATCCAAAGGCACTCGTGAAAGAGCTTGCCTATTTGCATGGTGAAGGGGTCTCCACTGATAATCTGCGCATAAGCAACCGTGCACATGTGATCCTTCCATATCATTTGAAATTGGATGAGGTTGAGGAAGAAAGCAAAGGGGCCAATAAAATCGGGACCACAAAGAAGGGAATTGGCCCGGCTTATATGGATAAGGCAGCCAGAATAGGCATCAGGATTGCTGATTTGCTGGACCGTGAAGCTTTTGAAGAAAAGCTGACCAGGAACCTACAAGAGAAAAATCGCCTCTTTGAAAAAATATACGAAACTGCTGGCTTTACCGTAGAAGAAATTTTTGAAGAATATTATGATTACGGCCAGCAGATTAAAAAATATGTATGCGACACGTCCGTTGTCCTCAACGATGCACTCGATGATGGTCGCCGTGTTCTTTTCGAGGGAGCACAAGGGGTTATGCTTGATATCGATCAGGGAACATATCCGTTTGTAACTTCCTCAAATCCAGTAGCTGGCGGCGTGACGATTGGTTCAGGAGTTGGACCGACAAAGATTACGAATGTGGTCGGAGTTTCTAAAGCCTATACGACTCGTGTAGGAGATGGCCCGTTCCCGACAGAACTGAATAATGAAATAGGCGACCGTATTAGGGAAGTGGGACGTGAGTATGGTACCACAACGGGAAGACCGCGCAGGGTTGGCTGGTTTGACAGCGTCGTTGTACGCCATGCCAGACGTGTAAGTGGGATTACCGACCTTTCCCTTAACTCAATTGACGTACTGACCGGCTTGAAGACCGTAAAAATTTGCTCTGCTTACCGGTACAAGGGAGAAATCATTGAAGAGTTTCCAGCGAGCCTGAAGGTTCTTGCGGAGTGCGAGCCGGTATACGAAGAATTTCCGGGCTGGGAAGATGATATTACAGGCTGTAAAACGCTGGGTGACCTGCCTGAGAATGCCCGCCATTATTTAGAGCGTCTCTCACAGCTTACCGGTATACCGTTATCCATTTTTTCTGTTGGCCCTGACCGTTCACAAACGAATGTTGTCAGAAGTCCTTGGAGAACAAGCATTTAGGCTAATTGGTGGCACCTTTCCCAATAAGGGAATGGTGCCACACGTTTAATGTTTAAGTAATGGAGAAAAGGGAAATGAAAGAAGGTTTAATGGATTAATGATATTCAGAATAAAATATAGTAAAAACTACTTGCAACATATTTAGTGTTTATGCTATTATAAAAAACGTCGCAACTGGCAAATTGTTGTTCAGTTGGAAGAATAGTAATATGAGCCATTAGCTCAGTTGTTAGAGCAACGAGCAAAGCATCCACGAATGTACTGCGAGTTGCGAGGAAGAACGAGAGTTCTTTCGAGCATCTGACTTTTACAAACCTTGTTGTAGGGTAGCATCTTAATAAGAGCCATTAGCTCAGTTGGTAGAGCATCTGACTTTTAATCAGAGGGTCGAAGGTTCGAGTCCTTCATGGCTCACCATTTTCTGGTAATTGGCCCCTTGGTCAAGCGGTTAAGACACCGCCCTTTCACGGCGGTAACACGGGTTCGAATCCCGTAGGGGTCATGTTTTGTGGTCTGGTAGTTCAGTTGGTTAGAATGCCTGCCTGTCACGCAGGAGGTCGCGGGTTCGAGTCCCGTCCAGACCGCCATTTTATAAATGGTATACATAATAAGTTTTATTAGTTTTAAATAGGCTCGGTAGCTCAGTCGGTAGAGCAAAGGACTGAAAATCCTTGTGTCGGCGGTTCGATTCCGTCCCGCGCCATATAATGTGAAACACGGATAAAGGGAGCAGAAATTCTGCTCCCTTTATTTTTATGGAATTTTGCACAATTGTAATGAATTTGTAATAAAGAACCACTTATTTCCCAACATTGTTTCTAAATAATGTCGAAAAGTCTTTTTAACTATGAAAATAGTCGAAACTTCCAAAAAACGCGATATCATAGGCTTTTATGCCTATGATTTTTATACTGGAGCTTTAAATCACGCATAAAACCTTCTAAAATACTTCACCTAATTCCCTGAAAATGTAAGCAATTATACAATTATATTACATTATTTTTACTTTTATTCTTTAAAAATATTTTTATGGTAAAGTATAGAAGTGTGAAAAAACAAAAATTTCCCAATGAAGATAATTAGAATCATAGTTGTGTTCTCGTCGTTTAGGGAGGAAAAGGGAATGGCCGTTATGTCCAAAAAACGCTTTACGCTTACAAGCAAAAAAATGAAATTGTCTAAAATAATTATCGCTTTACTAGCTGCATCAGCATTTGCTTTTTCTACAAATCAAGTTGTTGAAGCAAAGTCCGAACTAACGACAGTATACTATGTATATTTGGATGATACATATATTGGAACAGTTACAGATAAAGAAATAGTTGAAGACATCGTTGATAAAGAAATTAAGCAAATGGAACAGGCTAATAAAAACCTTACATATACAATTAGCTCGGAGATTACTTATATTCCAGAACAAGTTTTTAGATCTACTGCAAATAACCAGCAGGCGGCCAAAAAGCTTTCCGAAGAGCTTGAAGTAGAGGTAGAGTCCGCTGCCATCGTAATCAATGGAAATCCTGTTGTTCATCTCAACAGCAAGCTAGAGGCCGAAGAGGTCATAAATCAATTGAAACTTCAGTATGTGACACCTAAACAATTAAAGGAACTTGAAGATAGGAAAAGCAAACCTTCAATTGTTCTTCCCGCACTAAAAGAAAATCAAACTCGAATTGTTGATATTCGACTTACTGAAAATGTAAACATTGAAGAGATGACGACTGTGCCCAAGAATATTCTAAGCCCTAAACAAGCGTTGAAGTTTTTGCAGAAGGGAACACTGGTAGAAAAGAAATATACAGTTAAAGATGGGGATGTGCTCGGGTCAATAGCAGAAGGAGCAAACCTCACCACTGCTCAATTAATAGCTCTTAACCCAGGAATGAAAGAAACGTCATTGATTAAAGCCGGCCAGAAACTTTCTATTACAGTTCCAAAACCATATCTTGAAGTTGTTGTTGAAAAAGAAGTATTTAAAAAAGAAACTATTTCTTTTAAAACTAAAATTGTTAATGATCCTTCAATGTTCAAAGGTGAAAAGAAGGTAAAACAAAAAGGGAAAAATGGTGCGCGGAGTGTCCTATACACTGTTTCTGAACAAAATGGAAAAGTGACAAAGAAAACTGTAGCAAAAGAAACCATAACAACTAAACCTGCCGAACACATTATTGTAAGGGGAACGAAGGTTGTCCCATCCCGCGGGGAAGGTTCATTTGTATGGCCAGCTTCAGGAGGATATGTATCAAGCCAGGTAGGCTATCGATGGGGAAAGATGCATAAGGGGATTGATATTGCCCGTCCTTCTAACTACACAATTAAGGCCGCGGATAATGGAACTGTTGTTCAAGCTGGCTGGGATGGAGCATATGGCAATAAGATCGTAATTGATCATAACAATGGATTCCGTACTGTCTATGCTCATCTTTCATCAATTGATGTAAACGTTGGGCAGACTGTAGCAAGAGGCGCGAAAATTGGAAATATGGGTTCTACAGGTGACTCCACAGGTATCCATCTGCATTTTGAAGTTTATAAGAATGGCAGCTTGCAAAATGCAATGAATTATTTGAAATGATAAAAGTTTGGAAAGCCCCCGGCACACGTCGGGGGCTTTTTGGAATAACACCCTGATAATCCCCTTGTCGCCAATTCCTTCTAATAGGTGATTTATAGAGTGCAAAATGGTAAAGTAAAGTAGTATAAGTGTGTATTAGAGATAGAGATACAGGTAGGAAAGGAGTTTTGGGATGGATAAGAAAATTTTGGTTGTAGATGATGAAAAACCAATTGCTGATATACTTCAATTTAATTTAAAAAAAGAGGGCTATACCGTTTATTGTGCGTATGATGGCAACGAAGCCATCGAAATGGTGGAAGAATTCCAGCCTGACCTAATCCTTCTTGACATTATGCTTCCGCTTCGTGATGGGATGGAGGTTTGCAGGGAAGTCAGGAAAAAACACGAAATGCCAATTATCATGCTGACGGCAAAAGATTCGGAAATTGATAAAGTCCTTGGACTTGAACTTGGGGCGGATGATTACGTCACAAAGCCGTTCAGTACTCGAGAACTAATTGCCAGAGTTAAGGCGAATTTGAGGCGTCACCAACTTCCTATAGGACAGGCAGCTGAAGGAGCTACAAACGAAATTGAAATTGGATCTTTAACTATCCACCCGGATGCGTATGTCGTTTCTAAACGGGGGGAAACTATCGAATTGACACACCGTGAGTTTGAACTTCTCCATTATCTTGCCAAGCATATTGGACAAGTCATGACTAGGGAACATCTTCTGCAAACTGTTTGGGGATATGATTATTATGGTGATGTCCGAACAGTGGATGTGACTGTAAGGAGGCTTAGGGAGAAGATCGAGGATAACCCTAGCCACCCTGCCTGGATTGTGACGAGAAGAGGAGTAGGCTATTACTTGCGAAATCCAGATCAGGAGTAAACATCTTCATGAGAAGAGTCGGTTTTTTTAAATCAATAACATTAAAACTAGTTTTAATGTATATATTGCTTATTTTAGTAGCAGGCCAAATTATCGGCGTATATTTCGTAAGACAGTTGGAAGAAACACTGACTACCAACTTCCAAACCTCGCTCAAAGGCCAGGTGAATATGCTTGGCTACAATCTTGTCGAGCAAATGGAAAAGGAGCGTTTGCCTGAGGATCCCACTCTGGAGGAAGACGTAAGGAAAATACTTCGTGACTTTGTTGCGGCAGACGATATTACTGAGGCGATGCTAATTGATGCTTCCCTTAAAATTATTGGTACATCTGAGTCAGACCAAAATGTTGTTGGACAGCGGACAACAGAATTAAGAATTAAACGCGCGCTGTTACTTGAAGAAGAACAAAGTGAAATTCTTATTGACAGTAATGGCCACAGGATTTGGGTTTTGGCATATCCTGTTAAATCAGATGGAAAGACAATCGCGGCCATTCACATAGAAGCAAATATTGAATCCGTTTTTGAGCAAATGAGTATGATCAATAATATCCTGGCTACAGGTACTGCGATTGCACTCGGTATTACTGCCGTCCTTGGCACATTGCTTGCCCAAACCATTACTCGGCCGATTACTGACATGAAGAAACAGGCTCTTGCTATGGCAAAGGGAAATTTTTCAAGGAAAGTTAAAGTATATGGCTATGATGAAATAGGTACGCTTGCGATGACCTTCAATAACTTAACTAAAAAGCTCCAGGAAGCCCAGGCAACTACGGAAGGGGAAAGAAGAAAACTGTCTTCGGTCCTTTCGTATATGACAGATGGTGTTATCGCAACTGACCGGAGAGGCAGAGTAATCGTAATTAATGAGCCGGCAGCAAAAATGCTTGGTGTTTCACGTGAAACAGTTTTATCTGAGCCTATTGTTTCGCTTTTGGATTTGGATGATGTGTATACGTTTGAAGAATTGCTTGAAATAAACGACTCTATTATTCTCGATTACAGCACGAAGCACAATCCTTACATCCTGAGAGCAAACCTGTCAGTTATCCAAAAAGAAACTGGCTTTGTAAATGGCTTAATAACAGTGTTGCATGATATTACTGAACAGGAAAAAATTGATGCTGAACGCAGGGAGTTTGTGGCCAATGTGTCCCACGAACTCAGGACTCCGCTAACAACGATGAGGAGTTATCTTGAAGCACTTGCCGACGGAGTCATGAATGATCCTGAAGTTGGTCCACAGTTTTTGAATGTTGCTCAAACTGAAACTGAGCGAATGATCCGGCTTGTTAATGACCTTCTCCAGCTTTCAAAAATGGACAGCAGGGACTACCGGCTTTCAAAAGAATGGGTTGATTTCACTAAATTCTTTAACAGAATTATTGACAGATTTGAAATGACAAAGGAAGAAAATGTTCAATTTACTAGAATCCTCCCCAGGAAATCTCTTTTTGTAGAGATTGATGTGGACAAGCTTACGCAGGTTCTTGATAATATCATTTCCAATGCACTGAAATATTCTCCTGAAGGTGGAGAAGTAACCTTTACGGTGGTAGAGGAAGAGGGGAAAATTACGGTTAGTATCAAAGACGAAGGTATAGGGATTCCAAAGGACAATATCGGAAAAGTATTTGATCGTTTTTATCGTGTAGACAAGGCGAGGACAAGGAAGTTGGGAGGTACCGGACTTGGGCTGGCTATCGCCAAGGAAATGATCATGGCGCACGGTGGAACAATTTGGGCAGCAAGTGAGGAAGGAAAAGGTACGCAAATTATTTTAACGCTTCCTTATGAGCCCTCTGAAGAGGTTGACTGGTCATGAAGTTTGAAACAATAAAATCTATTTTACTTACCGTACTAGTCTTGTTAAGCTTTGGATTAACCTGGGTCCTTTGGACGTACCAACCCCAATTAGACCCACTCGTGAGCGGAAAATTGGTAGAAGAAGTTGAGATGGGCGATAAGAAGGAAATACCGAGTATAATTAAGCCTGACCGAATCCTTTATCACGAAAAGGACCAACATTATGGAACAACCGAAGTAGATAAAGTGATGAAGGAAATGTCAGACTGGGTATTTTTTGATGTCGAAAATTTTACAGAGCAATCTGGTAATTTCAAACAGGCTGTTCATGGACCCGGTAAGGTTGAACTGGTTTTTCCACATGAAGTACCGATTGAGCTTTTCAGAAATGTCCTTGAATTTGAGGAAAAAAGAATTCCATCTTTTCAATTTGACAGAATTGTAATTGATATGACAAGTCTGAAAAGGGATCGTGGCAGAGTCTACTTTGCTAACGTAACAAATCAGCAAATTTATGTCAGTTATATTTCCACTTCTTTTCTGAAGCAATTTAACGAGGAATTTGTTAAAAATGCTGATCAATACTCATCGTATTTTGCCTATAATGCCGGGGCAAAGCGACGAATATTTTTACCTGAACATGAAATTGAAATGATGCAATATAAATATTTGCCTATGAACCTTAACTCCGAAAATTTCAAAAAGGCACTATTTAAGGATCCAAATCTTGTTCTGAAAAGTTTTGTGGGAAATGGGGAAGAATTTACAGATGACTCCAGCAAAATGAATATCTATACGAATGACAATTATCTTGTTTTTGTAAATCCCTCCGAAGACAATGGATATATATCAGGGGCAGCCAATCTATTAAAAAGGAGCATTGATTTTATCAATCAGCATAGCGGTTGGACTGACCCTTACCGATTCGTCAACATGGATGAAAACAGCCAGGAAGTCACTTTTCGTATGTATAGTATGGACGGATACCCTGTTTTTAATAGTAAGGGCCTTTCAGAAATATTCCAGGCTTGGGGCAGAAATGAAATAACAAGATTTAAGAGGCCGACTTTATCAATGGAACTTCCATTGGAATTTACGAAAGTGATTAGGCCCTCGGGCAGGGATGTAATTGAATACCTGGAAAGCAAGGAACATTTCAAGCCAGAAATGCTTGAGAATCTTGTTCTTGGCTACAGGATGGAAAGGGACCCCCAATCACAAAGACTTATTATCTTAGAGCCGGCTTGGTTCTACCTTTACAATAATTCATGGGAGGAAATTTCCACGGATGAGTTAGGGGGTATCAAGCGTGGATTGGAATAGAATAAAAACTATTTTTATCATTACTTTCCTTATCCTTGATGTATATCTCTTGTCTCAGTTTTTAATTAAACGAGATACCAGCCAGTATGAGGTAAGAAAAGAAGCGACAATTGAGGAGCAATTGAAAGCTGATGAGATAGAGATTACATTTGATTTGCCAAAGGCTTCTATCAAGGATCAATATGTAAGTGCACGTCCAAAGAATTTCACGGAAAAAGAGACAAAGAGCCTCAAAAATCAGACTGTGGAAGTTAACCAAAAAACGGTGCTTTTATCAAATCTGGATAAACCATACCAGATTGATACGGATTTTGAGCCTGTTTCATTGGCTGGTTTTATTGCTGAGAATGTTCTCTATGGCAGTGAGTATCAGTTTTGGGAGAAAGACGAGCAGGAAAAGACAATTACGTATTTTCAAACCTATGAAAATAAATTTTTTTACCAAAATATCAATGGAATGCTAGTATTTCATTTAAATGATAAAAACCAAATTGTTTCCTATGAGCAAACACTTTTGGAGGATATAAAGAAATACGATGATTCAAAAGAGGAAGTCTTTAAGCCATTAGAGGCAATTGAAATACTTCATCAGCGCGGAATGCTGGAACCGAAATCGAAAATCACCAGCGCTGAGCTAGGCTATTCCACAATTGTTCCGCTTGCGTCTTCACAGGTGTTTGCACCGACATGGAGATTTGAGGTTAATAATGAGGAAAGCTTATATGTGAATGCCTTTGAAGGGCAAGTAATTGAATTTGACATTGGCGAAAATGAAGTAACGGAGTGAAGTCGAATGACATTGCAGTTTAGTGTCCTTGCAAGTGGAAGTACTGGCAATGCGATATACGTGGAATCAGGCGACCATTCATTCCTTGTCGACGCAGGCTTGAGCGGAAAGCAAATGGAAGGGCTTTTTCAAAAAATTGGCCGCAACATGGGGAGTTTGTCAGGTATTCTTGTTACACACGAGCATAGTGACCATATTAAAGGACTCGGAGTTGCTGCGAGAAAGTATAAGCTGCCAATCTATGCAAATGAAAAAACATGGAAGGCGATGGATGGTCTTATTGGCGAGGTGCCAACGGAGCAAAAGTTTGTTTTTGGCATGGAAACAGTCAAGAGTTTTGGCGGGCTTGATATTGAATCCTTCGGTGTCTCTCACGATGCTGCTGAACCGATGTTCTACGTGTTTCATTCAGAAGGAAAAAAACTAGTTCTGATTACAGATACAGGATATGTAAGTGACAGAATGAAGGGTACGATTTCGAATGCAGATGCGTATGTCTTTGAAAGCAATCATGATGTTCAAATGCTGCGAATGGGAAGATATCCATGGAACGTAAAGAGAAGGATATTAAGCGATGTTGGCCATGTTTCCAATGAGGATGCGGCGATTGCCATGAGTGAAGTTGCTGGCGATAACACAAAACGGATTTATCTCGCACACCTTAGCCTTGATAACAATATTAAGGATCTTGCGAGGATGGCTGTCGCCCAGACGCTAGAAACAAGGGGAATCCTCATTGGAGAGCAATTTGACCTCTACGATACAGACCCGCGAATACCAACAGCACTTACAGCTGTTTAATATGTTTTAAAAGGGCAAACCTTAATTCTTTTGAATAAGGGTTTGCCCTTTTTTAGAAGTAAAGTTTTTCACCTATATTTTGTCCGAGAAATGATAATTTTGGAAAAAGGCAATTGTCCAGGTTGCTTTTAGTTAGAAAACGGAAGGCTAGCGAGTATAATAATGGTATGAGCCCAAAACGTGGTTGCTGCATTAGAGGAGGAATTGAGTATGGGGTATTATGACCAGGATTATCAATCCCGGTACCGGGAACCAGAGAAAAAGAACAGTAAAAGAGGATATTTTTTTACCAGCCTAATAGGAGCGATTATTGGGGCATTAATCGTCATCATGACAATACCGTTCCTCTCCAATGCAGGTGTCCTTCCTTATGTAGTAGAACCTACCAACAAAGCCCCTCAAGAATTGGACAATGGAAATGGTAAAAGTATTGCGATTGACGTTGAAACAGATGTAACAAAGGCAGTTGAAAGGGGCGCCGATGCTGTTGTAGGAATAAGCAATATCCAAACAAATAGTGGCTTCTGGTTCAGTCAGGAACAGGAAGAATCGGCGGGAACTGGATCAGGTGTTATCTATAAAATATCGGGAAGTAAGGCTTATATTGTGACAAACCATCATGTTGTCGAAGGTGCAAATGAGTTGGAAGTGACACTTGCCGATGGGAATAAAATTCCTGGAAAGCTTAAAGGCAGTGATATATGGACTGACCTCGCAGTTCTGGAGGTCGATGCCAAACAGATTAAAACTGTTGCTTCATTCGGTGATTCGGATAACTTAAAGCCTGGAGAGCCTGTCATTGCTATCGGAAACCCATTAGGCCTTACTTTCTCGGGCTCTGTCACGCAGGGAATCATTTCTGGCCTGGAACGAGCTATTCCGGTTGATATCAATCAGGATGGGATACCGGATTGGCAGGCTGAGGTCCTGCAAACGGATGCGGCAATAAATCCCGGAAATAGCGGCGGTGCATTAATTAATATTGCCGGACAGGTAATTGGCATTAACTCAATGAAAATCGCCGAATCAGCGGTAGAAGGAATTGGACTATCCATTCCAATTAATTATGCAAAGCCGGTCATTGAGGATCTTGAACAATACGGCGAAGTACGCAGGCCATATATGGGAGTAGATTTACGTTCGGTCTCTGATTTGCCTGTCTCTTTCCAGCAAGAGGAGTTAAACCTTCCAGAAAAAATTAATTACGGGGTCGCTCTTAGGCATGTCGTACCAAACTCACCAGCAGATAAAGCCGGTTTAAAGGAACTGGACGTTATTGTTTCAATGGATGGGGAAAAGATTGAAGACGTCATCGACTTACGGAAGCATTTATACAATAAAAAGAAGATTGGCGAAAAAATGGAGATTAAGTACTATAGGCAGGGGAAAGAGATGAAAACGACTCTTGAACTTGGCGAGGATAAAATGTAAGCTAAGTGCGGCGGGACCTGAGAGGTTCCGCCATTTTTTTGACGGCTGGGCGCGGAGCATTATATATGGGTGGCCTATTAAAGTGATTTCCTTCGAACCCGGTGTGCTTACTTTGCTACAAAGTTTTTATTCTAATAATAATTATGTGAACTGTTTAATATGAGGGTAAAGGAATCATATTAAAGTATTTTGTGGATAACTATCCCGCTTTGGTATGATTAGAATAACTAACCGCTGATTGTGGATGATAGGTAAATAAATGGGGGTAAGGTCGTTGATTTATTGTTGTGATGATCAGGTAAATCTTGCTTTGGATATGGTGGTAAATGAACAGGAAACCTTCCTAATTCTTGATAAGCAGGGTGTGGATAAGTTATCAACAAGTTGCGAATTCTGTCAGAAAACCGCAATATATGTTGTGGCGAACGGATGCTCCCATACAAGATGTGGATAAAAAATGTGGACATGTGGATAACTCCTGTTGATAACTTGTTTGTAAACTGTTTGTAATTAAATTGTAAAGGGCTGTGGATTGTGAATATCTCGATAGTGACGGTTGGTAAATTGAAAGAAAAATACCTTAAGCAGGGAATTGAAGAGTATACAAAAAGACTATCTGCTTACGCCAAAATAGACATAATTGAAGTGCCAGATGAAAAAGCTCCTGAGGAAATGAGTGAAGCGGAGATGGAACAGGTCAAGAAAAAAGAGGGGGAACGAATCCTCGCAAAAATAGGGCAGGATGCGCATATTATTGCATTAGCAATAGAAGGGAAAATGCAATCTTCTGAAGAACTGGCAGCGAGTTTGGACAAGCTGGCCTTACACGGGAAAAGTAAAATTGCCTTTGTAATCGGTGGATCGCTTGGATTAAGTAGTGAGGTCCTTTCACGTGCAAATGAAAAGCTTTCATTTTCAAAAATGACCTTTCCCCACCAACTGATGAGGTTAATCTTAGTTGAGCAGGTTTATAGGGCGTTCAGGATAAACCGGGGTGAACCTTACCATAAGTAAATGCGGTATAATCTTGCAACTACTATAGAAGACAATTAAATAGTCCTACAGTATGAGTATGTTAAATATTGAAAGTAAAAAAGGATGTCTGAATTTAGGAGACATCCTTTTTGTATTGATCTTATTTTGTATAGTTGTCGAAGTAACCTTGAATATAGACCATTGGTGTTCCTTTGTCTCCACTACCCGAAGTCAAATCAGATAATGATCCAATTAGGTCTGTTAGTTTACGAGGTGTGGTACCTTGTGCTTCCATTGCACCAACTAGGTCATCTTTTTTATTCTGGATGTATTCGGAAATAGCTTGTTTTAATTCTTCTCCCTGAAGATGAGAGAAGTTGTTATCTGCCAAGTATTTTAATTTCACTTCGTTTGGAGTACCATTAAGTCCTTTAGTGTAAGCAGGTGATACTACTGGATCTGCAAGCTCCCATATTTTCCCGACTGGGTCTTTAAATGCTCCATCGCCATAAACCATTACTTCAACGGTTTTACCTGTTACTTCTTTGATTTTTGCTTGAATCTCATCCACGGTTGGTTGACAGTTGTTTGGAAATAGTTTTACGCTGTCTTCAGTTGCTTTATTTGATCCAAGTAGACCATAAGCTTCATTATAGCCGCTGCCATTAATTGATTCTGAAAGGATATCATCGAGTCCGTATACTTTTTCAGCACCATTGTTTGTTAATATTCGTTTTGTTCTGAAACGTGAGTGTATATCACAAGTTAATACGTTTTTGGTATAGTCTAAAATGGTTTTTGGGTTATTCGAGAAAATAACCTCGCAAGTTACACCTTCAGCCTCAATCAGGGATTTATAGTATTCGATGTAATCAATACCTGTAAATGGATGTTGGACAAAACCAAAATGTTCACGGAACTGAGCTTCAGATAATACATCTGTCCATGGATTTATGCCTTTATTGTCTAATTCGTCGATGTCTACAAGGTGGTTCCCGACTTCATCAGATGGATAGCTTAACATTAAGACTATACTCTTTGCCCCTTTTGCTATTCCTCGCAAGCAGCTTGCAAAACGATTACGACTAAGAATCGGAAAAATGATACCAATCGTTTCATTACCGAATTTTGCTTTAACATCTGTAGCTATATCGTCAATTGTTGCATAGTTTCCTTGTGCACGAGCGACAATGGATTCAGTTATTGTTATAATGTCACGATCCTCAATCGAAAATCCTTCAACTTTTGCTGCATTTATTACTGTATCAACAACAATTTGCTCAATATTATCCCCTTTGTTGATGATGGGGCCGCGAAGCCCACGAACTACTGTTCCAACGGCTCTTGTCAATTTAATCTCTCCTCTAACGGGGTACACTTTAAATAGAATTATTTACTTATTTTAAAACGCTATGAGTTTACTATACATCACTAAAATGATATAAGTAAAATTAATATTTATTATATCAGATATAAGGAGTACTTATATGACTGGGAAATTGGATTTATATCGTATATTTAACGTCGTTAGCCGAAATAAAAGTTTTTCTAGAGCAGCACAAGAATTATATATGACCCAATCTGCAGTAAGTCAAGCTATTATGAAGCTTGAAAATGAGTTAGAAATACAACTTTTTTATCGGACATCTAAGGGCATAGTATTAACAAATGAAGGAAAATTATTAAGTGAGCATATTAATTCTGCCATGGGAATGATCAACGCCGCAGAAGAAAAGCTATTTGAATTTAAAACATTAAGGACTGGACAATTGCGTATAGGGGTTGGAGATACCATCTCACGCTATTTTTTACTACCGTATTTGGAAGAATTTCATGCAAGATACCCCGGAATCAAATTAAATATATTAAATGGAACCACAACAGAAATCTGTGATTTTATTAAATCCGGAAAGGCAGATGTGGGGATATGTAATTTGCCAATCTATGACGACCACCTTCAAGTCATCCCGTGTAAGGAGATTCAAGATATTTTTGTCTGTGGGGAAAAATTTAAAAGATTAACGAATAAACCGATTAGTTTAGACTATTTAATGAAAATGCCATTAATTTTTTTAGAAAAAAAATCGAATTCACGAATATTTGTGGAAAATTTCTTTAAAAAGAGGGGCTTTCATATTTCACCAGTGTTTGAACTTGGGTCATATGATTTAGTATTAGAATTCACAAAAATAAATTTAGGTATTTCTTGTGTCATAAAAGAGTTTTCAAGTCATTATTTAGAAAGCGGAGATTTATACGAGATAAGGCTAGAAGAGGAAATACCAAAAAGGAGTATTGGGATATGTTATTTAAAAAATGTTCCATTGTCACGTGCTGCGAAGAAGTTTGTAGAACGTATAAATAATGTCTGAAGCAATAAAAACTCATTTAGATGTATCACGGGGAACCATATCATAAGTAGAACATTCTTCCTTATAGGAGACTGTTAAAAGAATTACAAGTATGCCCTTTTTTTCAAGGAAAGACAAAAAGCCCCTCGCGTCATTGACCTTTGGCAGATAATTGTCATTAGAATGGCAATAAATAAAAGTTTTTGTATGGGAGAATAATTGTGTAATATAGTTATTAAACTACTTGGCTGCCCAGGGGGACGTAAACATGATTACAATTAAGGAAATAGCCGAAAGGGCAAATGTGTCACGGACTACTGTTTCAAGGGTCATCAATAATTCGGGATATGTCAGTGAGGATGCAAAGAATAGGGTATTGAAGGTAATTGAAGAGACAGGGTATATACCTAATGAATATGCCAAGTCATTGCGAACCAAAAGGACCAAAGTGATTGGTGTCATCCTCCCAAAAATCAGTACCGAAACATCAAGCCGTCTTGTAAAAGGTCTGGATGAAATCTTGGCAAAAGAAGGCTATCAAATTCTTCTTACCATTACAAATCTTGATCCTAAAAAAGAAATAGAGTACTTAAGGCTTTTAAAGAGCAGGCATGTTGATGGGATTATCCTGTCAGCCACCAATATCAATGAGGTATTAATTGAAGAAATCTACCAGCTGAATATCCCATTTGTAACCGTTGGCCAACATATACCTGGATTAGCTAATGTACTCTTTGATGATTACCAGGCTTCCAAGGATATGGTGAACTTTTTTGTTGGAAAAGGACATAAAAATATTGCCTTTATTGGTGTTGATGAAAAAGACCGATCGGTAGGGTATCTTCGTAAAAAGGGATATTTGGATGCATTGGAAGAACATAAACTAACTGTTGAGCAAAACTGGGTTCAAAAAGGAAGATTTGATGTTGAATCCGGATATGATTCCATGAAGGCCATTATCGAGAATGCAAAGCAAATGCCATCTGCTGTGCTTGCTGTAACAGATCGGCTTGCTATTGGTGCCATACAATATATCAAGGAAAAGGAACTTTCTGTGCCAAACGATATAGCTATAGCTGGAATGGGAGGATCGGAACTTTCCAGGTATAGTTCGCCTGCTTTAACGACAATTGATTTTTCAATAGAAGATGCAGGACGTGAGGCAGCTGGATTATTAATGAAGCAGATTAGCGGAGAGAATTGTCAAAATGTAATCAAAACAATTAATCATAGACTTTTTAATCGTTCGAGTATATAATAATAGTGTAATCGATTCCATACTTGGTTTATGGCGGTTACACTTTATTTTTCTTATTTGTGGAATCGATTCCACAAAAGAAAAAAAGATTAAAAAGTTTTAGTTAGGGTATGAAATAATGGTTAATTGAATTTTTTAAAATTTTTTACTATTTATGTAATCGATTACACAAAAAGGAGTGAGTATAATGGAGGAAAATCGAAAAATAGCTGAAGCTGTGATTGAAGCAGTCGGAGGAAAAGACAACATCCAATCTGTGGCTCATTGTGCTACAAGACTTCGAATCATGGTTAATGACAAAGAGAAAATCAATCAGGAGCAAGTGGAAGACATCAATAAAGTTAAGGGAGCTTTCTTTAATTCGGGACAGTATCAAATTATTTTTGGGACTGGTACAGTTAACCGGATTTATGAGGAAGTAACTAAATTTGGCCTTGATACCAAGTCTGCCTCCGAACAAAAAAATGAAGCGGTGAAGAGCGGTTCTAAGTTTCAAAGAGCGATTCGAACCTTTGGTGATGTATTTGTTCCAATCATTCCAGTCCTTGTAGCAACCGGATTATTCATGGGTCTTCGCGGTCTGATTATGCAGGAACAAATATTAGCTCTGTTCGGAATGAAGCCGGAAGATATCTCAGAGAACTTTTTATTATTCACCCAGGTATTGACTGATACAGCGTTTGTTTTCCTGCCGGCTCTTGTTGCCTGGTCAACTTTTAGAGTTTTCGGCGGTACACCGATTATTGGGTTAATCCTCGGCCTTATGCTTGTTTCACCTTCCCTGCCGAATGCATATGCTGTTGCGGGCGGAACAGCTGACCCGATCCTATTTCTAGGCTTTATTCCGGTCGTCGGGTATCAAGGTTCCGTCATACCTGCATTTATTGCCGGAGTTCTTGGCGCGAAGCTTGAAAGGGCAATCAGGAAACGTGTCCCTGAAGTATTGGATTTGATTGTTACACCTTTCTTAACCCTTCTCGTGATGATCATATTGTCGCTATTAATCATTGGTCCTATTTTTCATACTGTCGAACAAGGAATTTTAACTGTCGCAACAAATGTCCTTTCATGGCCATTTGGAATTAGCGGTCTATTGCTTGGCGGTTTGAATCAGCTTATTGTCATTACAGGCGTCCACCATGTTTTCAATATGCTTGAGATTCAATTGCTATCCGAGTTCAAAAATAACCCGTACAATGCGATCGTAACCTGTTCTGTTGCCGCACAGGGCGGCGCTGCTCTGGCTGTTGGATTAAAAACAAAATCAGCCAAGTTAAAAGCTTTGGCCTTGCCGTCATCGTTATCGGCATTTTTAGGAATCACAGAACCAGCTTTATTCGGTGTTAATCTGCGCTACGGAAAACCATTTTTGATGGGATTGATTGGCGGAGGAATCGGTGGATTCATGGCATCCATCCTTGGGCTTAAGGGAACTGGTATGGCGGTTACCGTTATTCCTGGAACCCTGCTCTATTTAAATGGACAGGTTTTGCAATATATTTTGGTGAATGTGATTGCAATTGCTGTAGCATTCGTATTGACATGGATGTTCGGGTTTTCAGATAAGATAAAAAAGGAAATTGAACAGTAAACAATGGGAAAAGGCAAGAATTCACTTGCCTTTTCTATTTAGGAGAGGACACAAAAAGGAGGTTCTGCTTATGTCTGAGAAAGAAATTCTCCTTATTAAAGAGGCTTATAACAAAGTAGATAAATATAAGAATAAGGTTACACAGGATCCGTATCGGTTGAATTATCATCTCATGCCGCCAGTTGGGTTATTAAATGATCCAAATGGATTAATTCAGTATAACGGAGTCTACCATGTTTTTTATCAGTGGAATCCCTTTAACACTTCGCATGGTGCCAAATTCTGGGGGCATTATACATCAAGGGATATGGTCACGTGGCGTGAAGAGCCGATTGCCCTGGCCCCGAGTGAATGGTATGAACGAAATGGCTGCTACTCCGGAAGTGCAATTGAGGCAGATGGAAAGCTTTATCTGTTTTATACTGGGAATGTGAAGCTGGAAGACGGCACAAGGGAAACCTATCAATGCCTTGCTGTTTCCACTGATGGAATTAGGTTCGAAAAACACGGTCCAATTCTTCAGCTGCCAAAAGGCTATACAGCACATTTCCGCGATCCAAAGGTTTGGGAGAAGGATGGACGCTGGTATATGATTGTCGGTGCACAGACACAAGATGAAAAGGGCACGGCTGTTTTATTTACTTCCAACGATTTATACCATTGGGACGAAGTGGGGAGAATCGCCGGTGCAGGAATGAATGGCCTTAAGGAGTTCGGCTATATGTGGGAATGTCCGGACCTTATTCACCTGAATGAAAAGGATGTTCTGCTGGTTTCGCCACAGGGACTAGAGCCTTACGGGTATTACTATCAAAATGTGTTCCAATCGGGCTATTTTGTTGGAAAACTTGACTATGAAAAAGCGGATTTTCAGCACGGCCCTTTCACTGAACTAGACCGTGGCTTTGACTTCTATGCACCGCAAACCTTTAAGGATGACTCCGGGAGAACAATTCTTTATGCATGGATGGGGATTACGGATGAAACGGAAGCGTTCCAGCCAACGGTGGAAAATCATTGGGTTCATGCTTTAACCATACCGAGGGAACTGAGTCTGAGGGATGGCAAGGTGTATCAAAGTCCGGTTGTTGAGTTAAAAAAGCTCCGAAGAAATCCAAAAGTAGTGGAGTTTGGTAAAACGGAGGAAAGCCAAGGTCTGTTTGAAGGAATAAAGGGAAGTTCTTCTGAATTACTTTTGGAGTTTTTAAATGGCAAAGCTAGTCATTTTAAAATTTCATTCCGCAATGAAGCATCCCTATCCTTTAACCCGGATAAACAGGAAATCAGCTTACAAAGGCCAAATGTAAAAACAGATTCGGTAGAAACTAGGATATGCAACATAAACTTTGTAACTAAGCTTCATGTTTTTATGGATCACTCCTCCCTTGAGATTTTCGTCAATAATGGAGAAGAGGTTTTTACTGCTCGTTATTTTCCAAATCCAAAGGACGAGACTATAAAAATTCAAGGTGAAGCGGAATATAGATTGACTCATTGGGATCTAAATTAAAGATTGAAAGAGGTGTCATGGTTGCACGGAGTAGTTTGTTTGGGAGAGGCGCTTATTGATTTTATCCCTCTGGACCCGGATAATTTAACCTATCAAAAAGCCCCGGGCGGCGCACCGGCAAATGTTTCAGTTGGAATTGCCAAGCTTGGGGGAGCTTCGACTTTCCTTGGGAAGGTTGGAAATGATGTTCTTGGTCACTTTTTATTCGAGACGTTAACCGAATACGGAGTCAATACGGAATCGGTGTTGTTTACAGAGGAAGCCAGGACGGGTGTCACGTTTGTAACCTTGGAGCCTTCAGGTGAGCGGGACTTCAGTTTTTATATCAACCCAAGCGCGGATAGACTTCTTAAGGAAGAAGAACTTGACCCGAAGCTGTTTGAGAAAAATAAGATCCTTCATTTTGGCTCAATGTCATTAATCAGTGAGCCTGCCAGGTCAGCCACTCTCAAGGCAATAGAAATGGCCAAGCAAAAGGGGATGCTCATTTCGTATGATCCGAATCTCCGTCTAGGTTTATGGGATTCTCCAGAGCATGCTAGGGAGACTATTCTTGCCACTATCCCCAATGCAGATATTTTGAAGGTTTCAGAGGAAGAACTCGAGTTTTTAACTGGGGCAGGCAGTTTAGAAGAAAGTATTGCCCAATTGCCTGATTTACCGCTAATAGTAGTCACTTTAGGTGAAAAAGGAAGCGTCTATTGTTTTAAAAATGAGATTGGAAGGGTTCCTGCAATAGTAAGCAAGGTGGTAGATACAACAGGGGCAGGAGACGCATTTGTTTCAGGGATTCTCTATTCAATCAATGAATCTGAAAAGGCTCTGGCAGACTATACTGATAAGGAAATCCAGGAAGTCATCCAGTTTGCAAGTGTTTCCGGAGGTTTAGCTACTACTAAAAAAGGAGCAATGACTGGCCTCCCGAATTTGCAAGAAATCAAAAATCGATTAAAGGAATTTAAATAGTCATTAAAAAGGTGTGAACGTTTAATACGTACACACCTTTTCCTTTTTAGCGTTTCATTTGAATCATGAATTTATAGCGGTCCGCCCGATACGATGAACGTACATATTCAATAGGAGCCCCGTCCTTTAGAAACGTTTGTTGCTGAATAAGCATAATGGGGGAGCCTATATTTATCTTCAGAAAATTAGCCTCGACCTCATTGGCAATTGACGATTCAATCACTTGGGAGGCATGGTCTATTTCGAGTTTCAATTCTTCCTCAAGGTAGGCATATACAGAGTTTTTTACAATTTGTTCTGTTAGGCCTTTGGCAAGGTTTGCTGATATATAACTTGATTCAAAGGCCATCGGAACATTATCAGCCAATCGGATCCGTTTAATTTCATATACCGGTCCATGTTCCTGAATACTGAGGTTGCTTGCAATTTGGACAGGAGCAGGAATAATTTCAAAAGAGAGTAATTGACTGGCTGGCTTTAGCCCTCTGGCAACCATATCCTCGGTAAAGCTTCTTAATCGATGGAGCGGCTGCTCAATTTTGCGTTCTGAAACAAACGTGCCTTTACCCTGCAGCCGGTGCAGATATCCATCATGTACAAGCTGGGTCAATGCTTGTCTTACAGTCATCCGGCTAATTTGAAATTTTTCTGCATACTCCCGTTCAGGAGGGAGCAAGGCACCGGGTTTCAGTTCTCCCTTATCTATTAAATCCCGTATAAGCTCCTGAAGCTGATAATATATAGGGATGGGGGAATTCTTATTAATCATTGGCGTTTTCAACTGCATCCTTTCTAATTGGACTAAAAAAGGTTGCATTTCAATAAAAGGAAACAGGAGCCGGGAGACCTAACTGTGAACCTTTAATCCGGCAATTGCAGCCTTATCAGCGATAATGGTAACATGTGGATGATGTTTTAAAACGGATGCTGGAAAACTTTCATCAACACTTCCTGTCAAAAGTCTTTTCAGGGCTTCGCTTTTTTGTTCTCCAGATACTAGCAGCAGAATCTCCTTACTCTTCATAATCGTAGCGATTCCCATTGTAATAGCCTTTGTAGGAACTTCCTCGCTGCTGTTAAAAAATCGCGCATTCGCTTTACGCGTTGAAGGTGCTAATTGAACTACATGGGTCTTCGAATTGAATGATGTGCCAGGTTCGTTAAATCCGATATGGCCGTTAGCCCCAATTCCTAAAAGCTGCAAATCAATTCCTTGATGCTTAGCAAGCAGTTTTTCATAGGCCTCGCATTCCTTTTCTGCATCTTCTGCATCCCCACGCGGAATGAATGTGTTTGTCTCCTGTAAATCTATATGGTTAAATAAGTTGTCATTCATGTAGTAGCGATAGCTATTTGGATTTTGCCCAGATAGCCCAACATACTCATCTAAATTGAAAGTGGTGACCTGCTGGTATGAAGTGCCGTTCTTTTTGTGGTCCGCAGTTATCTTTTGGTAAACACCCAATGGCGTTCCCCCAGTCGCGAGCCCAAGCTTGATTTTTGGCTGGGCAATCACTTTGCCTATTATATAATCGGCAGCTAGTTGACTCATATCCTCGTAGTTATTGGCTTGTATTATTCTCATGGTGTTCTCCTCCTTTAACATAGGCCAGCTTTCCACGGCAGATTGTCATATAAATATCCCTGTTCTCATCAAGAATAACAATATCGGCATCTTTTCCCTTAGAAAGACTGCCTTTTCGATCAAAGATATTTAGCTGTTTTGCCGGATTAACTGAGGCCATTTCAATTGCATCTTCAATTTGGCAGCCAGAAAACTCTATAATGTTCTTTACCCCATGATGCAGTTTTAAAATGCTTCCAGCAAGGGTTCCGTCTGCAAGAGTCGCTTTTCCATCGCTGACTGTTACATCCTGGCCGCCTAAATCATAATGGCCATTTTTAAGGCACTTTGCCCTCATGGAATCGGTAATTAAAATAATTCCTTTAGGCCCCTTCTGCCTGTAGGCTAATTTGACCATTTCTGGACGAGCATGAATCCCGTCGGCAATTAGTTCTGCCTTTAGTTCTTCTTTTAAAAATGCGGCTCCCACTACACCGGGTTCGCGGTGATGCAATCCTCTCATTTGATTGTACAAATGTGTGACATGAGTTGCCCCAGCCCCAATAGCCTTTACTACATCATCATAGGTTGCATCGCTATGTCCAATTGAGGCAACAATGTCCTTTGATTTTAAATATTTCACCAGGTCAAGGCCGCCTGGTAGTTCTGGTGCAAGGGTGACTAGTTTGATTGTATGGCCAGAGAGTGTTTCCCATTTTCTAAATAACTCGACATTTGGATCAATCATATGCTGGATAGGTTGGGCCCCGGCTTTTGTTTTATTTACGAATGGTCCTTCAAGATGCATTCCCAATACCTCAGCCTTACCGGGTGATTGATGATGTTTAATGTAGTTTTCTGCGTTGATTAACGCTCTTTCAATTTGCCGTTCTCCCTGGGTCATTGTGGTAGCAAGAAAGCTTGTAGTTCCCTCACTAGGGAGGGTCTGCGCCATTACATTTAAAGATTCAATGGTAGCGTCCATAACATCCGCTCCATTTGTTCCATGGATATGAACATCAATAAATCCAGGGACCGCCTTGAAGTTAGAGGGGAGTCTGAGTACCTCACATTCTTCTAGTGGTGTCAGGTTTTCCATAGTTCCCAATTCAACGATTTTTTCATTTTGTATTTTAATGTACCCATTGTGAATCCATTTTTCATCGGAATAAATATCAATTCCCTTGAGTAACAAGGTGTTGGTAGTTTTGTTATCCATATTCTTCACTACATCCCTTCTTAACACCTTCATAGTATCACCTGTGTTATATAGTTGTCTATACCAATTGTTGATTCATAAAGGGGTTCTGCCTCATAACCGTATTAAATCAAGTATTGATAAAGGGCTTTACTCCTGGATTATCTATTTCCCTTTTCCCGGAAGAAGAAGCGTAGTAAAAGGATAAAGATAATTGAGCCAATGGAACTATATTCTTATTTAGACTGAGCACTATAAAGATACCACCTACCACTTCTGGTTTATAATTGAAACAAATGCAAGACCTGTTAAAATGAACAACAATGTTAAACGTTGATTCATCTCTTTTTATTTGATTGATAGTAGGATAACAGGGGAAAGAGACTTTAGTAGAGTAGAGGGGGGGAAATCATGATACGGTTTGAGAATGTGACGAAAACCTATCCTAATGGTATTTATGCAGTTAGAAATGTTGATTTGGAAATAAGAGAAGGAGAATTTTTTGTATTGATTGGTCCTAGTGGTTCAGGGAAAACAACCATGTTGAAGATGATAAACAGGTTAATTCCAATCTCGGAAGGTACGATCAGAATTCAGGATAAAAAAATCAGTGAGTACGATATCCATGAACTGCGATGGGATATCGGCTATGTTCTTCAGGATATTTCCTTATTCCCACACATGACAATCGAAGAGAATATCTCAATCGTGCCAGAAATGAAAAAGTGGGAACAGAGAAAAATCAGCCAGCGAATTGATGAATTATTGGACATGGTCGGGCTTGAACCGGATGTATACCGTAAAAGAAAGCCGAATGAACTGTCAGGCGGCCAGCAGCAGCGAATCGGTGTGGCAAGAGCCCTTGCCGCTAACCCTCCCATTATTTTGATGGATGAGCCTTTCAGCGCGCTTGACCCAATCAGTAGGGAAATGCTTCAGGATGACCTTTTGAAACTCCAAAAACAAATCAGGAAAACAATTGTGTTTGTCACCCATGATATGAAAGAAGCCTTGAAGCTTGGAGAGAGAATTTGCCTAATGAAGGATGGTGAAGTAGTTCAAACCGGCACCCCACAGGATATCCTAAGAGACCCCGCAAATACATTTGTCCGTGAATTTGTCGGGATAAACGGAGATGATCAGGTAAATGTATTAGAAGCGATAAAGTCTGTTGACGCTGAAGCCACTCTGAATGCACCCGTTCTCCCCAACACTGCCGGTCTTCCTGAAATCCTTGCATTGCTATCGGACCATAGTCATATTGTGATAATGGAAAGTGGCACGGTTGTCGGGATGCTGGATCGGCAGTCGGTCATCCGTCTATTATCCCATCAGATGGAGGTGAACTAAGTGGCCGCAATCAGTTCCGTGTTCGCTGACAGAAAAGACCAGCTTATAAGTGCGTTACTGGAGCATATTCAAATTTCGTTCATTGCTTTATTTTTCGCTGTACTTATAGCAATTCCTCTTGGTGTTTTACTGACAAGAAAAAAACACATTGCAGAAGGAGTAATTGGAATCACGGCTGTTTTGCAAACCATTCCTTCTCTTGCGTTGCTTGGATTGTTAATTCCGATATTCGGAATTGGTAAGGTACCGGCGATTATAGCCCTTGTTGCATATGCGCTTCTGCCAATCCTGCGGAATACCGTGACTGGAATCATGGAGGTTAATCCTTCCTTAATTGAGGCGGGTAGTGCAATGGGAATGAACAACCGGAGGCTTTTGGCAAAAGTTGAATTGCCACTGGCATTGCCAGTCATCATGGCAGGTATACGGACTGCGATGGTATTAATTGTTGGTACAGCTACACTTGCAGCACTTATAGGAGCAGGCGGTCTTGGTGATTTGATCTTGCTCGGCATTGACAGGAATAATTCTGCTTTGATTATCCTGGGAGCAGTCCCTGCCGCTTTGCTTGCAATTTTATTTGACCTATTACTTCGCTGGTTTGAGCGGGTTTCTTTTAAAAAATCAGTTGCTTCAATCGGAATATTTGCAGCCGTCGCGCTATTAATAGTGGCCCTGCCGCTACTTTCAAACCAGGATGACAAAACTATTGTAATTGCCGGGAAACTGGGGTCTGAACCTGAGATTTTGATTAATATGTATAAACTCCTGATTGAAGAAGAAACAGACCTCAAAGTAGAGCTAAAACCGGGCCTCGGAAAAACTTCCTTTTTATTTAATGCCCTTAAAAGTGGAAGCATTGACCTTTATCCGGAATTTACAGGAACAGCCATTTCAGAATTTCTGAAAGAAACTGCAGTTAGTACAGATGCCAAAGAAGTGTACAGTCAGGCAAAAGAAGGCATGAAGGAACAGTTCGATATGGAGCTGTTGGAGCCGATGGCTTATAACAATACATATGCACTTGCTGTCCCTGCCCGGCTGGCAGAAGAGCATAAACTGCAAACCATTTCAGATCTTGGCCAAATTTCCAAAATTATAAAAGCTGGTTTCACCCTTGAATTTGCAGACCGCGAGGATGGGTACAAGGGCATCCAAAGATTGTATGGCCTCGAATTCCCGAATGTCGTGACAATGGAACCGAAGCTAAGGTATGGGGCAATTGAAAGTGGCGAAATCAATTTAGTCGACGCCTATTCAACCGACAGTGAACTGCAGCAGTATAACCTCAAAGTGCTTGAGGATGACAAAACGCTTTTCCCTCCCTATCAGGGAGCACCTCTATTAAAAGCTAAAACTCTGGAAGAACATCCCGAGCTAGCCAAAGCTCTCAACAAGCTTGCAGGAAAAATCAGTGACGATGAAATGCGGGCTATGAACTATCAAGTCAATGCCGAGGGAAAAAGCCCTGAAGAAATCTCCAGAGAGTATTTAAAAAAAGAAGGCTTAATTAAATAACACAACTGTTTGTGCTTGAAGATCTCCCATAGAAATGCAAAAAGAAAACTCGCCGTGGCGAGTTTTCTTTCATATCCAAAACAAGTGCTATTTACCCAAATGTCAAAACCTATTCACTTTTGATGACATTACCTTCTGCTGGGATTTGGTGTTCCTTCAGTAGCCGGGCAAAATGAAGCAAATTGTGGGCCATAATCTTTACGTGCTGCATTGTAAACTCGTTTTGGTTTCCATTTGCTTCAATGAATGAAGGCCCGGGCCCTGCTTCGCCTACCCAATACGTATCGACATTCGGAGGTATGGTGAACCCGATATGGGATAGTGCATAAATCAAATAGCTGGAGACGTTTTTCCCGCCATCTTCATTACCAGTGACGACCACACCACCAACTTTGTTATAGTAAATGTATTGGCCTTTTTCGTTAGTAAGGCTGCTCCCGCCATATAGCCTTTCCACCACCAAGGTAGCAAGGCTGCTTTGTTCACCAAGCCAGATTGGAGATCCAATCACAAGAATATCGGCCTGCTTTACTTTTTCAAAAATAATTGGCCACTGGTCCTGGTTATTCACTGCCTCATGTGTAATCCCAGAGCCAATTGAATAATCAGCCATTGTCAGTACTTCCGTATCAGCCCCGTTTTCCTCGAAAATCTTCACAGCCTCGTCAATAAGAGCACGGGTATTAGAAGTCTCCGAGCTATCCTTAAGACTGCAATTCAACACTAGAGCTTTAATTGCCATGCTCGTTCCCTCCTTACATAAATACTCATTCCCTAAGTGAACTTTTACAAACGGAGAAAACTTGAGGGTAGTTATGTGTTTGAATTGATTGGAAGAAATAAAGAGTAAAGTTTGCGGGCGGATTACTGGAGAATGTTACAGCGGTGATTACATACCCTGAAAATAATATAACAATTAAACTTTCATTCAACATGTGGACAACACCTGCGAAGGGAAGAAATTGAATCATAACTTCTGCAAATAAAAATGGACTTATCATATAAATGGTAAGTCCATTTTTATACTACTTGGTTTTGCCTTTTCCTGCTTCTTCAGCCAGCTGTTCGAAGGATTTAACCTTCCCATGCGGATTTTGGGATTCCTTTCTCGTTTCCCATTGCCTTTCTTTTTGCGATTTGGATTGAGTCATATGATAGAGCTCCTCGCTATTTTAGTTAATTATGCATCCTGATTGGTATAGGCTCGTTGTTCTTTATCTTTTTCCTTTTTAGCACGGTTTGCATTGGCACTTCCAAACTCTTTTCCAAACTCTGTATCTTTCTTGCTTGAATCAAATCCTTGCTTGTTTTTTTGCTGTGGGTCATTCTTCTTTGTACGCTTTGCCATGATTCAGCCTCCTTCTGCAACTTAGTATGGAAAAAGAAAAATGAAATATTCACCTAAAGGAATCAAAAAACCTATTGGTGGGCTGAATAATAAGTAAAGAACCGTCTTTCAAAAAAGGAAGTTGACTTATCATGTATTTCTACAAAAAAGTATTTGAATTATTTAAATGAGATAGGGTATTTAAATGAAGAGTTGAATTACTTGCGGTAGGCAGTCTGATTACGACATTTCACAAGAACCCTAAAAAGGAGTTTTTTAATCAAAATCATTTTGTAAACGGCCTTAAAGAATGTGAAGTAGGATATTTCCCTAAAAGTTGGCAGCCTACCGTAAACGAACAACAAAATTACTATAGATAATGAAATTGACGCATTCCTAATTTAAAAAATCGTATGAGTTGCGTCTTCTTTAGCATGGTCTTTTTTCCAGTTATAGAAGTTAATTTTCATGGTAGTGCCCCGCAAAATTTACAGTTGTTGGTTATATATTAATATCATTATCAGTTTAAAAGAAATGTATAGGTTTCCAAGACAAGTAAGTTGCAAATGTTATTGAACATTGCGAAAATTGTTTTAGTAAGATAATAAGGGGTGTTTTATTATGAGTAATCCAATTAGCCCGTGGAACAACGTCCATGGAGTTAATCTTGGATATTTGTTGGAACAGTATGATTTGTATGTGACTAATTCAGAATTAGTGGATGAAAGCTTAAGAGGATTGTTTGCGGAGTGGGGAGCACCGGGAGTTGAATCTTCACAAATGAATGGGCAACATCAGCAGTATTCCAAGCAGGATGTTTCCCTAGAATTCATTTACAAGAAAATGAAAAAGCTTACAAAGGTAATGGATCTGGCAGAAAATATTCGGACGAATGGCCATCTGGAGGCGGCTATTTATCCATTGGAATCACAGTCTCCATCTAATTTACTTGCCTTGTCTCACTATGGTTTAACTGAAGCCGATGTGAGAGAGATACCTGCAGATATCATTTGTCCGGAGAAGAAGGGCCAATTTTCAGATGGACTAGCTGCGATTCACTTTCTTAAGCAAGTATATACGGGCAATAGTGGATTTGAATTTCAGCATGTTGAGCCAGAAGAGAGACAATGGCTGCAACAGAAAATCGAAAATGAGTTTAGTAAACCTGCAGTTCCGGCATTAAGGAAAGCAGAGCTATTAAAGAAGCTTTACCAAGTGGAAGGATTCGAACAATTTATTCAAAAAACCTATGTTGGACAAAAACGTTTTTCTGTTGAAGGGTTGGAAGCGCTTGTTCCTGCAATTGATGAAGTCGTTCATTTATCTGCAGAAGCTGGAATAGAAAATGTCATGATCTCTATGGCGCATAGAGGAAGGCTGAATGTACTTGCCCATGTATTGGAAAAACCTTATGAAGCGATTTTTTCACAATTTCAACGTTCATCATGGGTAAATGATAACCCTGATTATTCGGAAGTAAGCGGCACCACTGGAGATGTAAAGTACCATATGGGTGCTGTAAAGAATAGACGCATCCAGAATAAACAGATTAAAGTCACGTTAGCGAATAACCCTAGTCATTTGGAATTTGCCGGTTCAGTTGTGGAAGGGTATACAAGGGCCGCTCAAGACGATCGTTCTGAAAAAGGATATCCAAAACAGGATACTTCGAAAGCGCTTGCTCTATTAGTCCATGGGGATGCCGCATTCCCAGGACAAGGGGTTGTCGCAGAAACGCTGAATTATTCAAGAACGAAGGGGTATCAAACAGGCGGAACCATTCACATTATTGCAAACAACCGCATCGGTTTTACAACTGAAAGCGAAGATTCAAAATCAACGAGATATTCCAGTGATTTGGCGAAAGGATTTAACATTCCTGTCATACATGTCAATGCGGATGCGCCTGAGGTATGTCTGGCAGTTATGAGGTTAGCGTTTGAGTACCGCCAGACATTCAATAAGGATATTTTAGTAGATTTAATTGGTTACAGAAGGATGGGCCACAATGAAATGGACGAACCAATGGCCACTAATCCTGTAACATATAATGTGATTCGCAGCCATCCAACGATTACTTCTTTATACAAGCAGAAACTATTAGTTGAAAAGTCTATGTCTGAAGAGGAAATCAAGCGGATTGAAAAAGAGGTAGCAGCAGGGTTTAAACAGGCATATGAACAAATCAATAAAAAACCTTTAGAGGTTCGGTCCATTTCTGAATTACAAGCAGAGGATATCCATGAAATTCCGAAAATAGATACTACGGTTAATCAATCAACATTAACACAAATAAATTCAGAGCTTCTTGAGTGGCCGGAAGGATTCAATGTGTTCGGCAAACTGCAAAAAATATTGAAACGCAGACTAGATGTTTTTGAGAATCATGGAAAAATTGATTGGGGCCATGCTGAAGTATTAGCTTTTGCTTCAATCTTAAAGGATGGCACACCTATTCGGTTAGCGGGACAGGATTCTGAAAGAGGGACGTTCTCCCATCGCAATATTGTTTTATCGGATGAAAAGACGGGAGAGAAGTATAGCCCAATGCATAAAATCAGTGCAGCAAATGCATCCTTTGCTGTCCATAATAGTACGCTATCCGAAGCTGCGATACTTGGATTTGAATACGGATACAATGTAATTTCTCCTGAAACGCTTGTATTGTGGGAAGCTCAATTTGGAGATTTTGCTAATGGTGCGCAAGTTATCCTTGATCAATTCATTTCTTCAGGCCGTTCCAAGTGGGGTCAAAGGTCAGGAATTGTGATGCTGCTGCCGCACGGTTATGAAGGCCAGGGACCTGAACATTCCAGTGCAAGACTGGAACGTTTTCTGCAAATGGCTGCTGAAAATAACTGGACTGTTGCGAATGTATCGTCTTCAGCACAATACTTCCATCTTTTAAGAAGACAAGCAGCAATCTTGAATACAGATGCAGTAAGGCCTTTAGTTTTAATGACTCCAAAAAGCTTACTGCGGAATCCTTCGGCAGGGTCATATTTAGAGGAATTTACAAATGGTCAGTTCCATCCGTGTATTGAGCAGCCAGGACTTGGAACCGAACGGGATCAAGTAGAACGAATTGTCTTCTGTACAGGCCGCCTGGCAGTAGAGCTAGGTGACAATGTAAAGGATACGGAATCCTTTAATTGGCTGGATATTATTAGAATAGAAGAATTGTATCCTTTCCCAGCGGAACAAATTAAAAAGATAATCCATCAATACAAAAACGTAAAGGAAATTGTATGGACCCAAGAAGAACCGCAAAATATGGGCGCTTGGAATTATATTGCTCCCTGCCTGGAACAGTTGTTGCCAGATTCTATTAAAGTTTCCTATATTGGAAGGCCAAGCATGTCCAGTCCTTCCGAGGGAGACCCGGCCATTCATAAAAATGAGCAGGCAAGAATTATCAATGCGACATTAACAAAAACCGAAAATCTGAAAAAGAACCCTATACATGCTTAAGGAAGGAAGTGCAAGGAAATGGCGAAGATCGTCATCCCTCAATTAGCTGAATCAATAACAGAAGGTACCATTGCACAATGGATTAAACACCCCGGTGATGTTGTTTCAACAGGAGATTATATTTTGGAACTCGAAACAGATAAAGTCAATGTGGAAATTACTTCTGAGTTCAGTGGGGTATTAAAAGAAATTTTGAAAGAAGAAGGCGATAACGTAGCGGTTGGAGAAGCAGTTGCGGTTATTGAGGAAACTGGTAGTGGTTCCACAAAACAGGCAAATGAATTGCCTGTTGCAGAAGACACAACTGCAGTAAATGAAGAGACAGCCACAGAAGAAACGCCGGCGGCAAATGAAGCGCCAACTGATGAAGGAAAACCTGCTTCAACTAACGAAGTCATTGCTTCTCCAGCTGCAAGAAAGTTAGCGAGAGAACGGGGAATTGATCTGCAGAATGTTGTTCCTCAAGACCCGTTGGGAAGGGTGCGTAAACAGGACGTTGCAAACTATGAACCTGAGAGCCGCCCGGCTGCTAACACGTCCCAGGCCGCAGTACAGCAACCAGGACAGCAAGTTGCACAGCAAGCACCAGCATATAACCAATTCAGTAAACCAGTAGAAAGAAGAAAAATGTCGCGCCGCCGTGCCACAATTGCAAAGAACCTTGTCCAGGTCCAGCAAACGGCAGCGATCTTAACGACATTTAATGAAGTCGATATGACTGCTGTCATGAATTTAAGAAAGAAGCGGAAAGATGAATTTTTTGAAGAACATGATGTAAAGCTAGGGTTTATGTCGTTTTTTACGAAGGCAGTCGTCAGTGCGCTTAAACGCTATCCATTACTGAACGCAGAAATTCAAGAAAATGAACTGGTCATTAAGAAATTCTATGACATTGGCGTTGCTGTTTCTACAGAAGAGGGCCTAGTTGTTCCTGTTGTGAGAGACGCTGATCGATTAAATTTTGCCGAGATAGAAAAGGAGATTAGTAATCTGGCATTAAAGGCAAAGGAGTCGAAACTAACTTTATCTGACCTGCAGGGCGGCACATTCACGATTACAAATGGAGGAACATTTGGCTCTTTATTCTCAACACCTATTTTAAATGCTCCTCAGGTCGGAATCTTGGGTATGCACTCCATTCAAAAACGCCCAGTTGCTGTTGATGATGAAACAATCGAAATTCGGCCTATGATGTACATTGCTCTTTCCTATGACCATCGTATTGTCGATGGAAAGGAAGCAGTTGGATTCCTGGTTAGAATCAAGCAATTGCTTGAGGATCCAGAAAAATTACTTTTTGAATCATAAAATCTAGCTTTTGGATGAATAGTGAAAAGAAAATAAAAAAAACCCGGATTTTAACATATGGTTAAAATCCGGGTCTTTTATTTTTCTTTGTTTTATGCGAGCCTCATTGCGAAGTCTTGGTAGCCAAACTTCTGGACGACTCTGCAATCTCCATTTTTATCCTGGATAGCAATCGCCGGCAGTGGCATTCCGTTAAAGGTTGTATTTTTAACCATCGTATAAATAGCCATGTCGCCAAACACCAATCGGTCTCCAATCTGCAAAGGCTTGTCAAAGGAATAGTCGCCAATGACATCACCAGTCAGGCAGGTTTGCCCGCCAAGGCGGTACAAGTGCGGCTTTTCACCAACTTCTCCTGAATCAAGAAGAGGAGGGCGGTATGGCATTTCAAGAACATCGGGCATATGGCAGGATGCTGACGTATCAAGAATAGCAATATCCATGCCGTTCTTTATTGTATCAAGTACAGTCGTTACCAAATAGCCAGCATTAAGAGCAATTGCTTCACCTGGCTCAAGGTAGACCTCCAGGCCGTATTTCTCCTGCATCCTCTTAATACATTTTTCCAGGCGCGGGATATCATAATCCTCCCTGGTAATATGGTGGCCGCCGCCAAAGTTGATCCATTCCATTTGAGAGAGCCATGGGCCAAACTTCTCTTCAACAGCATTTAACGTAATTTCCAGTGCATCCGAGTTTTGCTGGCAGAGTGTATGGAAATGCAGGCCAGAAACACCTTCAAGCAAGTCAGGACGGAAATGTTCAATTGTTACCCCGAACCTTGAACCTGGTGAGCAAGGGTCATAAATGGCGTGCCCTTCCTGGGTGGAACATTCAGGATTGATTCGTAAGCCAACCTTCCTGCCGGCTGCAAGAACCTTATCCTTAAACCTTTCTAACTGAGTGTTGGAGTTGAAAATAATATGGTCACAAATCTCAATAATTTCATCCATTTCGTCTTCACGATAGGCAGCCGAGAAAACATGATTTTCTTTGCCCATTTTTTCATATCCAAGGCGAGCCTCAAAGGGGCCGCTTGCTGTCGTGCCACTTAAATATTCCCCAATCAAGGGATATAAAGAAGTCATTGAAAATGCTTTTTGTGCCAGTACAATCTTGCATCCTGTCCGCTTCATAACCCCGTTCAGGATTTTAAGGTTTTTTTCCAAAAGGCTTTCATCCACTACATAACAAGGGGTTGGCAATTCTTCAAATTTCATCTTAGTCCACAAGCTCTGGGTCAAAGCTTTCCTTCCACGGTAGTCCCCATTTGTTCAATTCTTCCATGAATGGGTCTGGATCGAACTCTTCGATATTAAAGACACCCTTGTAATCCCATTTTCCAGTCATGAGCATCATCGCGCCAATCATTGCTGGAACGCCTGTTGTATAAGAAACGGCTTGGGAACCAACTTCTCTATAGCATTCTTCATGGTCACAAACATTGTACACATAGTACACTTTATCTTCACCGTCTTTTTTGCCACGGAAGATACAGCCAATGTTGGTTTTACCTTTTGTCCGCGGCCCAAGTGACGCTGGGTCAGGCAATACTGCCTTTAGGAATTGAAGAGGAATAATTTGCTTTCCTTCAAACTCAATTGGCTCAATCGAAGTCATGCCCACATTTTCAAGGGCCTTCAGGTGAGTCAGGTAGCTTTGGCCAAATGTCATGAAAAAGCGGATACGCTTTAGGCCAGGGACGTTTTTAGCAAGAGATTCAAGCTCTTCATGATATAGAAGGTACATATCTTTCTCGCCAACTTCAGGGAAGTCATAAACGCGCTTGATTTCCATTGGCTTTGTTTCAATCCATTCACCATTCTCCCAGTACCTTCCGTTTGCGGATACTTCACGGATATTGATTTCAGGATTGAAGTTTGTTGCGAATGGGTAGCCATGGTCACCAGCATTGCAGTCAAGGATATCGATATATTCAATGGTGTCGAAATGATGCTTTAGTGCGTGAGCAGAAAACACGCCAGTCACACCAGGATCGAAGCCGCTGCCAAGAAGGGCAGTGATTCCAGCTTCACGGAATTTTTCATGATAGTCCCATTGCCATTTATATTCAAATTTTGCTGTATCTTCAGGCTCATAGTTTGCTGTATCCATGTAATTTGTTTTAGTAGCCAGGCAGGCATCCATAATAGTCAAATCCTGGTATGGCAATGCAAGGTTCATGACGACATCAGGCTTAACTTCATTAATTAAGGCAATCAGTTCATCAACATTGTTGGCATCAACCTGGGCAGTCGTAATTTTTGTTCCCTTGCCATCAAGCTTAGCTTTCAGTTCATCACATTTCGATTTTGTACGGCTTGCTATGCAGATTTCTTCAAATACATCACTATTCTGAACACATTTATGAATTGCTACTGATGCAACGCCACCGGCGCCAATAATAAGTGCTTTTCCCATTCTTAAGCTCCTAACTAAAGTGAATTTTTTACTTGCCGAAACAACAAAAAAAGCAAATGCAATACGCATAAGGCGCACAACACTTGCTTTGATATAATCTTATATTAAAAAGGCATACACGCATTTCCATGGCAAAAAACCATATCGATACTGGTCCCTAACTTAATTAGGGAGGAAGCTCTTTAATATTCAATATATCATTCTAGGATCAGAGTCTATATAGCAAATAATTACTTTTACCACTCTTATTGACCGTTTCACAAGTTGTGTGCATATGCACTGGTTGTAAAGTAACCAACTTATAAAATTTGAGCTTTTAACTCAATCAATAAGGCAACAAAAAGTTGCCAATCGGCATTTGACCCGGCTGTCCGTATGGCCTTAACTCCATAAAAAGAAGTGGTCAAAAATTATCTGCTTGGAAAGACCCCAGATATATAGTGAATTCGCAGCTTTCCAATTAACGCTCTTATATATTATCAATATATATTTAATAGTGCAATGGGTAAAAAATAAAAAAATTAATGGAAAATACGACTAAAGCACTATGAAAAGAAGATGTATTTATAGAAAATTATGTAAATATAACCATGGTGTGTTAACATAGTAATTAATAGAAATATTTGTAAAGGGCGGAGGGAGAAAGGTGGTAAAGGATCTACATATAACCGGGGTAGAGGAAGAATTGCTTGAGTTACGGCGCAAGATTAATAAAGATACTATGAAGTCCAATTTTAGGCCAAAGTTTATCGGCGGCATTAATGAAAAGGATGTACAAGAATACATAGACAGTATAGAAGATAAATATCAGCTAATAGAACAGAGCCTGAAGCGGAATATGCAGGAAATGCTGACGTCCAGGAACAAGCTGCAAAGGGAACTGGAATCCTTTAAAGCTGCAGCCCTGGAAGAAAAGCAAAACCTCTTGGAAAAGCTGGATTTGGCTCAAAAGGAACTTTCCTTTTACAAGGAAAAATACAATGATGTTCAATTGATAAACGATCAGCCGGATCCGAAAGTTGCTGACCTGCAAACTCAAGTTGGCACGATGACGGAGAAGCTTGGCTACTTGCAAAACCAAGTTGCGAATGGCAGGCAGGAAAATGAACGGCTTCAAGAATACTCTGCCGGACTCCAGAGGGAAAACATCACACTTACGGAAAAGCTTAATGAGTTGGAACAGCAAAGCTATTCAGTAAACAATCTAAAGCGCCAATTAATCAGCTTAGAGCATGCCCTGGCTGAAAAATCCGCCGAAACTGAAGAGTTGAAGCAAAAATATGATAAGGCAGAAGAAGAACTCATGCTTGAAAAAGCGAGAACATCCGGATCAAAAATTAACGACTTTAAAAATGATTTGTTCCACGTTTATCAACGATTGGAAACTTTGACTGAAGAACAGGTCAGGCTGAATGAAGAACTCCAGCAGCAGGTTAAGTTCGAGCAGTTCCGAGCCGATAAAGCCGAAAATCGCTTAGCTGAACTTACTAAGCAAATTGCACATATAAAAGGCAAACTGGAAAGTGAACAAAGCCAATTTGATTATCAAATGAGAGAACTAGCTGAACAGCAGCGCCGTTTTCAGTCAGAACTTACAGACAGCTTTCATTCTTTGAAAGTAGAAGATGTATAGTATAGGGCAGAAAAGAGCCGTGGGGGTCCCGCGGCTCTTTAATCTCAGAGTTTTTTCAACAGTGAATACTTAGTTAAATTGAACTTCCTTCATTTAAACACAATCAATGTGACTAATTGAAACCAATTTGCCAAGGATGTAGAATGAAGATACATTTATTTGTATAGGGGTTTTAAAGATGACAAAAACAATTGTAGAAAAGTTGAATCTGCAAAAATATGAGAAAGCTGCTGTTCTCAATATGCCAGAGGACACAGACTATCTACCAGGACTGGAGAGCTATGACACAAAGCTAAATGAAGGGAAATACGATTTGATATTTGCGTTCTTAGTTGATATGGAATCGTTGAAAAACCTTGTCCTAGATGTTGCGGAAAACCAAAGATTGAACAAGAATGGCTATTTGTATATTGCCTATGCAAAAAAAGGAAACAAGGTATACGATACATACGTCCATCGGGATGAAATCCTTCCGGGCCTTGGCGTAGCTGAAGATGGTTATGTCGGCAGCAGCACCATCAAGTTTTCCCGCATGGTTGGATTGAATGATGTTTTTACTGTAGTCGGCCTAAAAGAGGATGCGAAGGGCAAAACTAGTAAAGCAGTAAAGCCTAGCCAGTGTGTGGATGATTATATCGAGTTTATCCCGGAAATTGAAAAAGACCTTTCTGATACTCCTAACTTATTAGATTTTTATCAGGAACTTACCCCGGGTTATAGAAAGGATTGGGCCCGCTATGTATATAGTGCAAAGCAGGATACGACGAAAGCGAAACGCCGCGAGGAAATGAAGGAAATACTTGCGGAAGGCTACAAGAGCAGGGACCTTTACAAGTTGGGGAAGAAGTAGGGAGTGTAAGCGCCGGCCATTGGAGCCGGCGCTTTTTATAATTCATAATAATTCCTAAGCGTATAGGATATCCATTTGCAGTGAGGATGGTTACGGATATTCTCAATCAAGCCTTTAACAATCGTTCTACTATACACAGGTTCTTCAAGATCGCGGACAAGCAAAGACAGCGAATCTTTTTCTATTGGTTCCTCAATTTCAGATATTTTTTCGTTAATCAGTTCAATTAGCTGCTCTCTGGATAGTGGCTCATTCACCGGGTTTAGAAGAGTGTGATATAAATCCTTTGTTATAAAAGGCAAGGTTGTATTTCTTGCGATTAAGTTGGTTTTTTCCACAAGGGATCGGCAAAGGAGCTCTATATCAGGTGAAGGTATATGAAATAAGATGAATAACTGTGAATAAGTGTTCAGCAGCCCTTTTATTGTAAAGACAAGATCGTAAGTAATATCCTCTGCAGCCTCTCCATACAATCGCACTATCATTATTTGAATACTTTTCTCCATCATATTGTCATAATGGCGCATTTTTAAAAAGAGCTCCTGGTTTAGGGACTGCATTTGTTCTTTAATAAGGATTTTGGCAAAGTCAGAGCGTTTATAGAATGTCTTGAAAGTTGAATAATAAAAGTCGTATAGAAGATTTTCTATAGAACCTTGCCTATTGACTATGTAGTCAATGTCCGACACGAACTGCATCATGAAATGATCTATTAATGCAGCAATAAGCTCGTCCTTCGATTTGAATGAAAGATAAAAGGCGCCCTTTGAAATACCGCACCGATCGGTGATTTGTTGGACAGAGGTTGCTTCAAACCCCTGTTCAGCAAAAAGTTCCAGCGCCTTTTCCATAATCAGTTGTTTTTTAATCATTTTTTAATATCTCCCCTATTGCCATCTCATTGACAAATGACCGACCAGTCATTAGTATAAATAAATGGGCAAGTTAAGTCAATAAAGGGCAGGTGTCATAGTGAAAGGTTTTGTAAATTTTGTATTGAAGAATAAATTGGCTGTATGGCTATTAACCATTATTATAACAGTATCAGGGATTTATTCTGGAACACGTATGAATATGGAGACGATACCTGATGTAACCATTCCGTATTTGATGGTAATGGATGTATACCCAGGTGCTACTCCTGAAAAGGTTATGGAGGATATCTCCATGCCGATAGAACGAGCTGTCGAAGGGCTTGAGGATGTAAAGGCAGTCTACTCGAATTCATATTCCAATATGTCCAACATCCAGATTGAATATGAATATGGCATAGATATGGCAGAAGCGAAAAGGGCGCTTGAGTCAGCGCTTGATGCTGTTGACCTCCCTGAAGGGGCTCAAGAGCCTCAAATAACTGCTTTAAGTATGAATATGATGCCGGTTGTTGCATTGAGTGTCAGCAGCACCGAGGAAGATATTGTAGGACTTACTTCGACTGTTGAAAAAATCCTGCTCCCCAAAATCGAGAAGCTGGATGGAGTCGGTTCTGCAACTATCACCGGTCAGCATATCGAAGAAGTAGAGTTGACTTATGACGAAGCAAAGCTTGAACAGTTCGGTTTAACCCAGGATAAAGTGAAGGAGATCATTCAGGCGAGCAATCTGGCTGTTTCGCTTGGGTTGTATGAATTTGAAGAGGGCGAACAGGCAGTTGCAGTTGATGGGAAGTTCATGACTGAAGATGAACTGAAGAACATGCTCATTCCGGTTACGCCATCACAGGAAAATCCGGCGCCGTTTGTTAAGTTAAGTGATATTGCCAAGGTTGAAACAGTTGGAAAGGTAAAGTCTGTTTCCCGGACTAATGGCGACGATGCGATTGCGATTCAAATCGTCAAAGAACAACAAGCTAACACGGTTGATGTAGTTAAAAGTGTGAAAGATCTGGTTAACGAAGAAAAAAGTAAAATTGAAGGCATTGTCATTGATGTATCCCTTGACCAGGGTAAACCAATAGAAGAATCTGTTTTTACGATGATTGAAAAAGCAGTCTTCGGAGGATTGATTGCGGTATTGATCATTCTTCTGTTCCTAAGAGATTTTAAATCAACAATCATCTCTATCATTTCTATTCCGGTTTCCATATTCATGGCGTTGGTCCTGTTGAACTGGATGGATATTACCCTTAACATCATGACGCTGGGAGCGATAACGGTCGCGATTGGTCGCGTTATAGATGACTCGATCGTCGTAGTGGAAAATATATACCGCAGGCTGCATCTGAAGGATGAGAAGCTTACTGGACGGGCATTGATCCGCGAGGCGACCATTGAAATGTTCAAACCAATCATGTCCTCGACATTGGTCACTGTGGCAGTGTTCGCGCCGCTTATCTTTGTTGGCGGTATGGTTGGCGAGCTATTTGCTCCATTTGCTCTGACTATGACTTTCGCACTTGGTGCGTCATTGCTTGTTGCGATTACAATCGTACCTGTTCTGTCCCATACTTTATTTAAGAAGAAGCTATATGGCGAGAAGACTGAAAAGAGCCATAAAGAAGCTGGCAGGTTAGCAAACTGGTATAAGGGGGTACTCAATAAATCCCTTAACCACAAAATCATCACCTCTGTCATTGCAATTGTATTGCTGGCAGGAAGTATCGCCCTGACACCGCTGATTGGCTTTAGTTTCCTCGGCAGTGAAGAAGAGAAGGTCATGTATTTGACGTATACGCCAAAGACAGGCGAACTAAAGAATGAGACACTTAAAAATGTTGAAGCCGTCGAGGAAAAGCTCCTGAAGCGGGATGATATCGATATCCTGCAGGTTTCCATCAATGAAGAAGGCGACCCGATGGCCGCAATGATGGGTGGAGGCGCGGGCGGTGCGCTTATGTATCTCATTTTTGATCCGGAAATGGACAATTTCCCTGAGGTACGTGAAGAAATTGAAGAATATGTTACAAACATTGGCCAGACCGGGGAGTGGAAGAGCCAAAACTTTACAACTATGTCACTGGCTCCGGATGAAGTAAGCTACACCTTCTATAGTGAGGATCTTGATAAGCTAAATGAATCTGTCAAGAAGGTGGAGGCTATCATGAATGACAATGATAGACTGGAGGATGTTTCCTCTACCGCTGAAGATGCGTATGTTGAATATACATTTAATGTGCAGCAAGATGAATTGCTTCAAAAATATGGCTTAACCGCCGGCCAAATTATCATGATGCTCAATCCGATGGGCGCGAAGGAAGTCCTGACCACGATTGAAAAGGATGGAACTTCGCTTGATGTAATCGTCCAGCAGAAACAGGCACTTAAGCCTAAATCAATTGATGAAATGTTGGCTACTCCAGTGCCGACTGCTATGGGCACAACCATGCCCCTCTCTGAATTGGTGACTGTAGAAGAGGGAACAACCTTGAATACACTTGCGCGAAGCAAGGGTGAGTACTACGCAACCGTGTCAGGCACAGCTATCGGAAAAGACATTTCGAAGGTAACCTCCGAGGTTCAAGAGGAAATCGATAATCTTGAGCTTCCGAAGGGTGTTACGGTCGGTGTTGCCGGAGTTCAGGCGGATATGAATGAAACCTTCACACAGCTTGGAGTCGCAATGCTGGCAGCCATTGCGATCGTTTATTTCATCCTTGTTGTTACATTCCGAGAAGGTCTGGCGCCTTTTGCGATTCTTTTCTCCTTGCCATTCACGGTCATCGGTTCATTCGTCGGCTTGCTTATTGCTGGCGAAACCATATCGGTGTCCGTGATGATGGGTCTATTGATGTTGATTGGTATTGTAGTTACAAATGCCATCGTATTGGTCGACCGGATCATCGATATGGAACGAGACGGCCTAACCATGCGTGAGGCCATACTTGAAGCAGGCTCAACAAGGCTGCGTCCAATCCTTATGACGGCTATTGCAACAATCGGTGCACTTATCCCGCTTGCGATTGGTCAGGGTGGCGGAGGCCTGATTTCAAAAGGTCTGGCTATCACCGTTATTGGCGGTTTGACAAGCTCGACATTGCTTACGTTAATTATTGTTCCGATTGTATATGAAGTCCTTTCGAAGCTATTCAAAAAGAACCGCAGAGAAGAAGAAGTAAACTAAATGGTTTTTTTAGGGCCAAAAACGACATGTTTATGAAAATATGATTGATAGAAAGCCAAGCGTTTAGGTATGCAATACCTAGACGCCTGGCTTTTTTTGCGTTAAATTATATGAACTGGAAAAATGCAGGATATTGACAGAATCGTTTTCATAGTATAGCCTTAGAAATATAATTTAATAGTAACCTCACTTTTAACAGTGAGGTAGAGGCGCGGTATTTAACAGTCCATAGTGGAGTTTGAGAAGGCAATGATGCTATGGAGAAGGAAATGTCGCCGAAGTGGGTATTATTTCTCAATAATGCTTGCTGGGTCTGCAGTGAATAATTGCAGGACTGTCTCGGTGAACTCCCAAGTTCACCTGAGTTGTGCTATCTCATTCGGGATAAAGAGAGGGAATCTGTGCTTGCGTACATATATGTGCGGCCTGAGTCTATCTCAGGCCGCTTTTTGTGTTCTGCGGCACCAAAAATGGAGGAGAAAAGTTGTGAACAAGAAATTATCTATTATTCTAACACTCATGCTGTCTGCGATACTTTTACTGGCAGGCTGTGGCTCCAGCGAGAGCACCGGCTCCGGTAAATCAGATAAAGATACATTTAAAGTCGGTCTTGAAGCAGGGTATGCGCCATTTAACTGGACACAGACTGATGACTCAAATGGCGCAGTTAAAATTTCTGGTTCTGCCGAATATGCTGGCGGCTATGATGTTGAAATTGCAAAAAAAATAGCTGATGGCCTTGGCAAGGAACTTGTTATTGTTAAAACCGAATGGGATGGGCTGGTACCAGCTCTGACCTCTGGCAAAATAGACGCCATTATCGCGGGTATGTCGCCTACTGCAGAACGAAAAAAGACAATTGATTTTACAGATAACTATTATAAGTCAGACCTAGTTATGGTAGTTAAAAAGGGCAGCAAATATGAAAATGCGACTTCCATTCAGGATTTCAGCGGTGCTAAGGTTACTGCGCAATTGAATACCTTCCATTATTCGGTCATCGACCAAATCGACGGAGTAAAGAAACAAACTGCTATGGATAATTTCCCTGCAATGAGGGTTGCTCTTGAATCAGGTATGATTGATGGTTATGTATCTGAACGTCCAGAAGCAGTAAGTGCTTCTTCAGCAAACAGCAATTATGTCATGGTTGAATTTGAAAAAGGTTTCAAAACTTCCGAGGATGATACTGCAATTGCAGCCGGATTAGAAAAAGGCAGCGATTTGACTGATAAAATAAATGAAATTCTAAGTGCAATTTCAGAGGAAGAACGGACTTCTATTATGGACGAAGCCATTAAAAACCAGCCAGCTGCTAAGTAAAATGCAATTATAAAACCGGCTGAAACCAGCCGGTTTTATGATGGGAAGGAGAAGCTACATGAGTATTGAATGGATTATTAGAATCATCTCTGATTATTGGCCGATGTTCCTTCGTGGTGCAGGTATGACACTCCTGATAGCATTGGTAGGTACAATTGTTGGCTCGCTAATCGGCCTTCTGGCAGGGGTTGTCCGAACCTTCCCAATGCCAGACAGAGGAACAAAACGGGTCCTTTTAAAAATAGTTAATATTATTCTCTCAATTTATATTGAATTTTTCCGGGGTACACCGATGATTGTCCAGGCAATGGTCATTTATTATGGATCAGCAATGGCCTTTAACATAGATTTGAACGTCCTGGTTGCGGCATTGATCATTGTATCCATTAATACAGGAGCCTATATGGCGGAAATCGTCCGTGGCGGTATCATTTCAATTGATAAGGGACAATTTGAAGCAGCCCAGGCCATCGGGATGAATCATTTCCAGACAATGATGAATGTTGTCCTCCCGCAAACTATACGGAATATTCTTCCGGCCACAGGCAATGAATTTGTTATTAATATTAAGGACACCTCAGTTTTGAATGTCATTTCGGTTACTGAGTTATTTTTCCAGACAAAGTCAATTGCAGGCAATAATTTCAGGTATTTTGAATCCTTCTTTGTGGCCAGTTTGCTTTACTTGGTCATGACATTTACAGTCACAAGGATTTTGCGATATATCGAACGGAGAATGGATGGCCCGGATAATTACTCGATTATGATGGGTAATCAAATGCAAGTTGAAACCCCTGATGATATTGCCAAGAAAACGAGAAGAAACTAGGGGGAGAACGATGGAAACAATCATTGATATTCGACATTTAAGTAAATCATTTGGAGCGCATGAAGTCCTAAAGGATATTAACTTCTCGGTTGGTAAAGGGGAAGTTGTCACGATTATCGGGTCTTCCGGTTCAGGAAAATCAACCCTCCTTCGCTGTGTCAATCTTTTGGAGATGCCGAGCGGTGGGGAAATCAATTATAAGGGTGAGAATATTCTTGATGAAAAGCATGACCTGGCTTTGTATCGGGCAAAGCTTGGCATGGTTTTCCAGCAATTCAACCTGTTTAATAACCATAATGTGCTAAGCAACTGTACGGTCGGCCAGGTGAAGGTTCTTAAGAGGACCCAAGAGGAAGCCGAAGAAATTGCCTTGAAGTATTTAAAGGTAGTTGGTATGGACCGCTTTATTAATGCGAAACCGAGCCAGTTATCAGGTGGACAGAAGCAGCGTGTGGCTATAGCAAGGGCCTTATCAATGGAACCGGACGTCATGCTCTTTGATGAGCCAACCTCCGCACTGGACCCAGAAATGGTTGGGGAAGTCCTTAAGGTTATGAAAGAACTTGCCGAATCGGGTCTGACCATGCTAATCGTTACCCATGAAATGGGCTTTGCTCGTGAAGTATCGGACCGGGTGGTATTCATGGATAAAGGTGTCATTGCTGAAGAAGGGCATCCGGAACAAATCTTTACCAACCCAACACAAGAACGGACAAAAGAGTTCCTAAAGCGGACATTAAGCCAATACTAGGTACTTTAGAGGAAGAGAGCCAATTAAGGTTCTCTTTCTTTGTATTGTTTACTAGAAGAAGAAAAGGGAAGGAATAATTAGGACGAAATAATTTATTTTTTATAGCAGGGAGTTCTAATATGAGTCCAATGAGCATGATTGTTACCATTATTGTTATTAATGTTGTGTATGTTTCTCTGTTTACAGTTCGCTTGATGTTTGTAATGAAAGGACAAAAAGTCCTAGCTTCACTCTTAAGCGTAGTCGAAGTTTTCATTTATCTAATTGGATTAAATATAGTCCTTGAAAATATCGACAAAACATATAACCTCGTTGCCTATTGTTTAGGCTGGGGAAGTGGTGTTTATTTAGGAAGCAAGATAGAGGAATGGCTTGCGTTGGGTTACATAACCGTCCAAATCATTATTAATAAAGAGGAAATGAATGTACCTACTATACTAAGAGAAAAGGGATTTGGGGTTACCAGCTGGGTGGCTGATGGCAGGGATGGCAACAGAATTGTTATGCAAGTGCTTGCCAAGCGATCAAATGAAAAGAAGCTGATGGATACCATCCAAAAAATTGCTCCTTCAGCCTTCGTTATATCGTATGAACCACGCTACTTCAAAGGCGGATTTTGGACGAAGAGACTCCCTTAAGGTACTAAATAGTTTAATCAAATTCAATTGATTTTAAGGAAACGGGGCACCCGTTTCCTTTCTTTATGTCATTTCCCTTAAAACAAAAAATTGTAGAGAGATGGAGAAAAATTGAAATAACCAGAAGGTCCTCTATGATTCAGTCAGATAATAAAGTAGACACCTGAGATTTTAAATAAGCCGGACCAGTTAAACAATGAGGAAATAACCATTATTAAGATAAATAAGATGGGGTACTAGGGCTGAAAGCCTTAGTACCCCATCTTTGGGTTTTTAAAAGAAATATAATCCAACAATAAAGATAATCCCTGAATAGAGGAGCGCTGTTATACAGAAGCCCATGATATCGCGTGCCTTTAGGCCAGCAATTGCAAGGGCAGGAAGAGCCCAGAAAGGCTGTGCCATGTTCATCCAGGCTTCACCATATGCAATGGCCATTGCGGCTTTACCCATATCTGCTCCGAGAGCTTCAGCAGCAGGCATTACGAATGGACCTTGTACAACCCAGTGTCCGCCACCTGATGGAACTGCCAGGTTGATTAGACCTGAGCTCAGGAATGTCAGGATTGGGAACGTATGCACATTAGAAATATTAACAAAGAATTCAGTGATAAGCCCGCCGAGGCCTGAAGCTTCCATCATCAGCTGGATACCAGCATAGAATGGGAACTGGGCAATGATGCCGGCAGTACCGGCTGCAGCTGCTTTAACAGCACGCATATAAGACATTGGTGTACCATGCAGGATGATTCCAAGGACGATGAAGATCAGGTTTACGATATTGATATCGATTTTGAAACCATTTTTATTGAAGTAATACACAATATAAGCAAGACCAAGGGCGCCAATAATATAGGCAAGGATTTTACTTTCTTCCATTTTCTCAGCAATAGATGCATTTGGAGGAAGTTTGCGAGCTGTTGATGGCTCTTCTTTCAGCAACTCTGGATCAATGGCTACAATTTCACTCTCAGGACGCATCATCATTTTAGTTAAGAATGGCAAAGTAATTAATAGAGTCAACGTAATGAAAATATTATAAGGAGTTAATAGAGTTTCAGAAATAGGAATCAGGCCTGAAATTTTTTCCATAGGGTTTCCTGGTGTTGCAGCAACGAGAGGAACCGAGCCGGAAAGCCCGCCGTGCCAGGTAAGGAACCCGATATAAGCACTTGCGATTAAAAGACGGTAATCTGATTTTGGTACCCTGCGGGCAACCTCACGTGCAAACAGTGCACCGACAACGAGCCCGAAGCCCCAGTTGATAATGCTACAGAATGCAGCCATGAAGGTTACGAGCATAACCCCTTGGGCCGGAGTTTTCGCAACAGATGCGATATTTCCCATCCACCTGCGCAATAGCGGTGAACTCGCCATTGCGTGTCCAGATACAACGACAAGTGCCATCTGCATAGCAAAAGCCAATAGTCCCCAGAAGCCTTCACCCCAGAATCCTACCATTTCAATAGGAGTAGTATCCGTTAAGCCAACGCCAAGCAAAAAGGTGAGAATGGTTAGAATCATGGCAAAAACAAGTGGGTCTGGCAAATACTTATCTACCATTTTCGTAAAGAATTTTGATATTGAGGCAACCATGTATATCCTCCGTTCAGGTATGTGTTTTTGTCATAAGGATGTACATACCTTTGTTCACTTACGAACAAAGGTATGCATGTAATAGCCAATCCTAGCAGCGTGCAGCCTCCCGCATATGGTCACAAGCCACTTAGGGTCTCGTGCCAATCGGGAAGGCTCGCAACAAAATGATCTAGTTTTCCATTTCTACAATGGTTGAAACACCCATGCCGCCGCCGATACAGAGGGTAGCCAAACCATAACGGGAGCCACGACGCTTCATTTCATGAAGAAGGGTAACAAGAATCCGGGCGCCGCTTGCTCCGATTGGGTGGCCAAGGGCAACTGCACCGCCATTAACATTCAATTTTTCATTTGGAATTTCAAGGTCGCGCCCAACCGCAAGTGATTGTGCGGCAAATGCTTCGTTTGCTTCAACAAGGTCGATATCATTGATGGTGAGATTCGCTTTTTCAAGTGCTTTCCGAGTTGCTGGAACTGGTCCGATACCCATGATTGCAGGATCAACACCGCCAGCACCGTTGGCTTTGATAATAGCCATTGGCCTAAAGCCAAGTTCTTCTGCCTTTTCACGGCTCATCAGGACGAGTGCAGCCGCACCGTCATTAATGCCGGATGCGTTACCTGCAGTAACTGAACCATCCTTTTTGAAGGCCGCCTTCAGTTTTCCTAGCTTGTCGGCAGTTACTCCGGCACGAGGGAATTCATCTGTGTCAAAAACTATAGGCTCGCCTTTGCGCTGCGGGATTTCGACTGGTACAATCTCATCCTTGAATTTGCCTTCTTTGATGGCCGCTTCGGCCTTCTGCTGGCTCCATGCGGAAAACTCATCCTGCTGTTCCCTAGTTAAGCCATATTTCTCAACAATGTTTTCAGCGGTAATGCCCATATGATAGTGATTCATTGCACATTCAAGGCCATCCTTGATCATGCTGTCATAGATGGTTGCATCTCCCATGCGGTAGCCGGTGCGTCCTTTTGAAAGAAGGTATGGGGCTAGGCTCATGTTTTCCATGCCGCCTGCTACAATGATTTCAACTTCGCCAGTCTGGATGGCCTGTGTTGCAAGATGTACGGCTTTTAAACCGGATCCGCAAAGCTTATTGATGGCCATCGAAGGCACTTCAATAGGAATGCCTGCTTTAAGGGCAGCCTGGCGGGCAGGACCTTGTCCGAGTCCTGCCTGAAGGACATTACCCATAATGACTTCTTCAACTTGTCCTGGCTCTAGGCCAGCACGTTTTACAGCTTCTTTAATAACGATGGCACCAAGGTCAGTAGCCGGAGTGTTGCTCAAAGTTCCCATAAAAGTGCCGATAGCTGTCCTTACAGCACTTGCAATAACAACTTCACGCATATTCAATTCCTCCTGATAAATTAGTAGATTGCTGGTTTAAGCCCCCGCAGGAATCATTAGTTGGCGAGTTTTTCGCCAAGGGTGAATTCTGCTTCCGTTTTTTCTTTAACAGTATCAAGTGTGACCCCGTCCATAAGTTCTTCTAGAACAAGCCCGTAATCTGTTACACGGAAGACTGCGAGCTCAGTAACGATTACATCAACTACACCCTTGCCTGTTAGTGGCAATGTGCATTCTTTAAGAATTTTAGAGCCGCCTTTTTTGTTACAGTGTTCCATTGCGACAATAACTTTCTTGGCACCTGTCACTAAGTCCATAGCGCCGCCCATGCCTGGAACCATTTTGCCTGGAACCATCCAGTTGGCAATATTCCCATTTTGGTCGACCTCAAGGCCGCCAAGGACAGTTACATCGACATGCCCGCCGCGGATCAATTCAAATGAGAAAAGGCTGTCAAAAAATGCTCCTCCAGGATTGATACCTGCTGGCTGCCCGCCTGCGTTAACCAAGTCAGGATCAATATCACCGTTGACTGGTCCAAGTCCGATATAGCCGTTTTCTGATTGAAGAATAACTTCAACGTTTTCAGGCAAGTAGTTCGGAACCATGGTTGGAAGCCCGATTCCAAGGTTTACGACATCGCCATTTTTCATTTCTTTTGCTACACGCGCTGCAATGATTTGCTTAGGTGTCATTTCAGTTTGTGTCATTACAGTTCCCTCCCTGAAACCAAAATTTTATCTACAAGGATTCCCGGTGTGACGACTTCATCCGGATCAATTTCACCTATTTCAACAAGCTTTTCGACCTGGACAATAACAAGGTCGGCTGCAAGTGCCATCAATGGGTTGAAGTTACGGGCAGAGCGATGGTAAACAAGGTTGCCTGCTTTGTCTGCCTTATAAGCCTTCAGGATGGCGACATCTGCGCGGAGAGGCGTTTCCAGTAAGTATTCGCGGCCATCCACAGCCAGTTTTTGCTTCCCTTCTTCAACAACGGTGCCAACACCAGTAGGAGTAAGTACTCCGCCAAGGCCAGCGCCCCCAGCACGGACACGCTCTGCAAGTGTTCCTTGTGGAACAAGTTCAACCTCGGTTTCTCCAGCTATCATTTGCCTTCCAGTTTCAGGGTTTGTCCCAATGTGGGAAGCGATGATTTTCCTAAAACGTTTGTTGACTACAAGCGGTCCAACGCCTGTTTCTACAAATGCAGTGTCATTACAAATCAGGGTAAGATCCTTTACGCCTGATTCCAAAATGCCGGCAACCAATCTTTCAGGAGTCCCAACTCCCATAAAACCGCCTGCCATGATGGTCATGTTATCCTTGAATAAAGCAGGTATTTCTTCAGTAGTGATAACCTTGCTCATTCGAGCACCTCCAAAAAGTAATAGATATATAAAGTTTTAATGTGCTTACAACTTTCTATAATGCAGGAACCATGCCAACTTTTAAAAAAGGCAAAAATAATTTTATAACCGTTGATTTGAAGCTGTTTTTATAGCAGGGGAATTAAATTCTGAAAAATGGAGCAAAAGGGAAAGCGTTTACTTTTTGCATAGAGTGGCTACTTTTTTCACACTTTTCACATTTTTGTCACCAGAAAATTGCGCAGCATTTGTCGAGAGATTCCAATTTGTAACGTTTTTTACAATCTTTTTTTATTTGAAACGGTAAAATAGGTAGTAAGAAAGGATGTTAGTCTATGAAAGGTAACTCAAGCGGCAATCTTAGAAAGAAAATGATTATCGTTACAATTTTTTTTGTCGCTATTCCCATCCTTGTATCAGGATTTATAACAAAGACTATTGCTGAGAGAGCTCTTTTGGAGGAGAAGGAGAAAAAGTTGTTTGGCATTACATCCATGCTGGACCAATATCTTCAACATGATTTTGAGGCTATTTTGCAAAAGGAGGGCACCCTGTCAGCCGATGAGGAAACAAAAATTAGTGTTCTGAATGAGAGTTTAAGAGAATTCACTGATGTCCTTGCCAAGGCAAATCCGGGGATTGGGGTCGGCTACTACGTTCGCGGGCTTGATGCTATTGTTACCTATGGTCCGAGTGAGGAATATGGGGATATCGTCGGAAAAGACATAGAGGAAGAACATCCAGGCCGTGAAGTCATGAGCACTGGTGAAAAGCAAGTAGAAATAGGAAAGCAGGTCAGGGGGCAAATCATGAATGCCATGCTTCCGCTTATCCGTGATGGCAAGGTAATTGGCTACGTTTGGGCGAATGAACTGACCCGAGATGTCGAAAGCCAGCTGTACAAGATGGATAGAATCATCTTTCTTTGTTTTGGGCTCGGGGTTCTGGCCGTCATCCTGCTACTGGTTAATTTTTGGAACAGTCTTCTGGTTGATATAAATGCTGTCAAACAGGGCTTACAACAGATGAAATTTGATTTGAAAAGAAGAATTACTGTAAGGGGGGAAATTGGTGAAATTGCCGACGCCGTCAACGGTATGGCGGCTTCTATCCTCCATGCAAGAACATTAAATGAAAATGTCATGGATAGCATGGTTGATGGAATCATTACCGTAAATACAGAGGGCAATATTACATTCATGAATAAAGCAGCCATGCATCTTACCGGTGTTCAATTGGAGGAAGTGATCAACAGGCCTTATACAAAGAGCATGATTCATGGCGTCGAGTTTTCAAGTCTTCTAATGGAGACGCTCCAGACTGGGAAAACCTATATTGGAATTGAAATGAATTATCCTGCAAATGGGAAAAACCTGTATATCAGTTCAAGCACATCCCGGCTACAGGATAGCGATGGCAAGTTTATTGGTGCAATTGTGACCTTTAAAGATATTTCCGAGAAGAAGCGGCTGGAGCAGCAGGTATACAGGGCCGATCGCCTCGCCGCACTTGGTGAAATGATGGCTGCGGTCGCCCATGAAATCCGTAATCCGTTAACAGCGATCAAAAGCCTGGTCCAGTATTTGCAGGAAGGCAGCACGGAGGAAGAGCGACAGGAGTTCCATCCGCTGATTATCAAGGAAGTGGACAGAGCAAATAAAATCATCCATGAGCTTCTGTATTTTTCTCGATCAGCCGATGCGAATTTCCTGAAAGTCAATGTTAATGACTTAATCAGGCAGACAATAGTCCTTGTTAAGAATGTATCCAAGCACAAAACTAGTTTCAATCTTGATTTACAGGATTGGATTCCAGAGGCCGAAATTGATCCTGAACAATTCAAGCAGGTGTTTTTGAACATCCTCATCAACTCGGCCCAGGCGATGGATGGACCGGGGGAAATTACAGTTGAAACAGATTATGACTCAATCAAAGGGAAGATCAGCATTGTTTTTTCTGACACCGGTCCGGGCATAGAAGAAGAACAAATCAGTAAAGTATTCGATCCATTTTATACGACCAAGAAAGAAGGGACTGGCATCGGCCTAGCGGTAGTCCAACGAATCATTTCAGCGCATAATGGAGAGATTTTTATGGAAAACATTCCTTCCGGCGGGTTGAAGGCAACTATCATTATTCCGATAAACTATTCAATTAGGGGTGAAAAGAATGAGAAGCAATAAGACAATCCTAATTGTAGATGATGAAGCTAGCGTCCGGACCGTTTTGAAGGCTTTGCTAAAACGAGAAGGGTATGAGGTCGATACTGCTTCTGACGGCGAGGAGGCAATTGCGAAGGCAAAGGCCCTGCACCCAGCCTTGGTAATCATGGATATACGCATGCCGAATAAGGACGGGATGGAAGCCTTCAGGGAAATTCGTGAATTTGATAAGGATATAAATGTGATTATGATGACGGCGTTTGCAGCAGTCGAAACCGCTGTTGAGGCAATGAGAAACGGTGCCTACGATTATATAATCAAGCCCTTTAATAATGATGAGGTTAAAATTCTGGTCAAACGAGCACTTCAGGTCCAGAATCTGAAGGAAGAGGTACAGGTGCTGCACCGTGAGTTGAGCAATAACTACCGGTTAGATAAGCTGCTGACCAACAGCCCAAAAATGATGCAGCTGTATAAGGTGATTGGGAAAGTTGCCCAGACGAACGCCTCGGTCCTAATTACCGGCGAGAGCGGAACCGGTAAAGAGCTTGCTGCGAATACAATCCATTATAATAGCCAGCGTATGAAAGGTCCTTTTATTAAAATAAACTGCGGGGCCCTGCCTGAGGGGCTTTTGGAAAGTGAATTGTTCGGACATGAAAAAGGTGCTTTTACGGGTGCTGTGCAACGGAAACCGGGAAGGTTCGAGCTTGCTGAAGGGGGAACCATCTTCCTTGATGAAATTGGCGAGGTATCTCAGGCGCTTCAGGTTAAGCTTCTGAGAGTACTTCAGGAACATGAGTTTGAAAGGGTTGGGGGCACCCAAACAATCAAAGCGGACTTCAGGGTGATAGCTGCGACGAACCGGAACCTGTTGAGCATGATTGAAAATGGAGAATTCCGGGAGGACCTTTATTACCGGCTTAATGTTGTTCCGCTAGAGATTCCGCCGTTAAGGGAAAGAAAGGAAGATATCAAGCTCCTTGCCAATTTCTTTTTGCAAAAGTTTTCCCAGGAAAACAATAAAGAGATTGTCACTTTTGATGAGGACGCATTAAAGCTTCTTGAGGAGTATACATGGCCGGGAAATGTTCGCGAATTATCCAATATCGTCGAAAGAGCTGTTATCATGAGCACAGGTTCGATCATTTTTCCGGAGGATATTTTCATTAACCAAGAGGTGTTTCACCAAAAACGGAAAACCACCGAAACAAACCATGTGACAGGCAAAGAGGTTGAGACTTTGCCGCTTCGCCTCGCCGACGGGCAGTCCTTAAAGGATCTGATTAAGCAAGTGGAAAATGTAATAATCCAAAATAAACTGACCGAAAACCATGGCAATAAAATGCAGACAGCCAAAGACCTTGGCATCAGCAGGCGAGCACTTCTTTATAAAATTCAGGAGTATGAAATTGAATAATCCAACATAGGCGGCAATCCTTAGCCGCCTGTTTTTTATTTTGGCAGGATGGGGAAATCTATAAAGTATACCATTCCTTTTACAGTGGGCTTTGGTATAATGGGCAAGGTGTCTTTTAAAAGGCACTGGAGTAAGCGTTTGGCCACAAGCGCTTTTATGTAGAGGTGGAATTGTAATGAATCAATTATTCAATATCGACTCGGCGAATTCGACTATTCGGACCGAGATACTTGCTGGCCTTACTGCGTTTATGACGGTTGCCTATATTATCGTTGTTAATGGGGCAATCCTAAGCCAGGCAGGGATGCCCTATGAGGCTGTCACGATTGCAACGGTTATCTGTAGCTTTGTTGGCTGTATGCTTATGGCACTGTGGGCAAATTCACCTCTGATTCTTGTACCGGGAATGGGGGATAATGCCTTTTTTGTCTTCACACTAGTGTTTGCCTTCGGACTGACCTGGCAACAGTCCCTCGCAGCCGTGTTAATTGCCGGTATTGTTTTTGCCGTTGCTGCGGTGACAAAAGGGGCAGCATGGCTGTCGCGCTCAATCCCGCAATCGATGGTCCATTCCATGACGGCGGGCATTGGTCTTTTTATCGCATTTCTGGGTCTTAAAAACGGGGGAGTCATTGTTGCGAATGAAGGCACGTTTGTAGCGCTGGGTAATCTTGGCGACCCGCATGCTCTAACAACCCTGCTAACATTGTCGATTTTGCTTCCTCTTTTCTTAAAGAATATAAAAGGCAATTTCCTATTAGGGATAATTGCCGGGACTGTAATTGGCGGGCTGCTGGGTATTGTCGATTTTTCTGTTCTGGGTGATTTTAGCCTTTCGTTCAGTGGGTATGAGTCAATCTTTTTAGCATTTGATTTTAGCGAAATTGGAACCGTTAATTTTTGGACCGCTGTATTCTCGTTATCGATGGTTATTATTTTTCAAAATATGGGCGCTCAGCTCGGAATGCTTCCGGATAAGACGAAATTTAAAAGGTCATTCCAGGCAAATGCCTTTTCCGTCATTGGTGCGGGTTTGCTCGGATGCAGCCCGATCACAACGGCCGCTGAGTCGGCGACAGGGATTGCAGCAGGAGGAAGGACTGGGTTGACTTCTTTTACTACCGGTATTTTATTCATTCCAGCCCTTTTTCTAATCCCTCTGTTCAAGGTAATTCCGAACGAGGCGATTGCGCCTGTTCTAATCATTGTCGGCTGCCTGATGGCGCAAAGCTTGAAGCAAATCCCGTTCAACGACATAACAGATGCATTTCCTGCTTATTTAATGCTGGTGATTATGCCACTGACTTTTAGCATTGCGAATGGGCTAGCATTCGGTTTCATCGCCTATCCGCTTGTAAAGCTAATTACCGGCAGAAAAAATGAAATCTCTACAGCGATGTATGTGATTGCTTTCTTCTTTTTGCTTTACTTTATATTGGGAGCGATATAGTAGACCCGATTCGACCGTTTTCGGAACAAATAATAGTTGGCAATAATAGAATAAAACAGCAAACAAATGGCTCCGGTAATATAATGGTGCCATTTGTTTTTTTTGTGGGGAAAATTGCAACTTGGCCGGGATAGGGCTGCGATTACCTTGTTTACAAATTTGTATATTTGTTTGCAAATATGTATACAAAAGTACACAAAAATGTTTACAAGTAAACAAAGTCGTATGCATGCTGTTAAGGCGCGATGTATACGACTTTGTGTATTTTGTTTACAATTTTGTTTGCAAAGAACGAAAGTTTACATAAAGTTTACAGGTTTACATTCTTGTTTCGATTTTCATTAAAACATTGAACTAAACCCAAAATAAATATACTCTTAAATAGTACTCAGTTTTCGTAGGGAATTTTAAAATGAAAGGGATTGGAAAAATGAATAAAACAAGGATTGCAGCAGTTGATGTTGGTAATGATTCTATAAAAGCTATTTTTGGAGAGCTGGAACACGAATTAAATATTCCTAATATTATAGCCAGAGATACAGAAGACCGGCCTGTAATTGGAATAGAGGAGCTAGACAGCAAAAATCCGCTTGAAGGAATCCATGTAAGGGTGCATTCCCCCGCTTTGAAGGAAAATAACGCTATTTATCGTGTTGGGGCCTTGGCGACAAAAAGTAATAATGCTACAGAACTTGACCCAGGAAGCAGCAAATCAGAAGAAGACCAGACGCTGGTCATGCTCTTTACAACATTAGCTTTGGATGCGGTCAGAGAGCAAAGCAATTTTCCGAGGGTGAAAAATGTGGTTGATGCCAATTATACTCTAGGAACTGGGCTTCCTCTTCGCGAAGTAAAAGAAGGCAAGGATGCCGGATACCGTTCGAAATTGGCAGGTTCAGTCCATCAGGTAGAATTCCTTGTGACGCCAAAGTATCAGGGAATAAAAGTAAACATAAAATTCGATGAAATCAAAGTATATCCAGAAGGATTTGCGGCTTACATAAACCTGGTCATGGACAATGATTTAAAAATTATTAATAAGGATTTAATTGATAAAAGAATCATCATTCAGGATATTGGTGGATTGTCTACAGATATCGCTGTAATTAGGAACAGAAACGTAGATGATGATAAGGCACAAGGCTTTAATTTAGGTGTATCTGAATCACTTGAAACAATTAGGGAAGAAATCAGAAGCAAGCACGGCGTCGAATTGGATAGCCGGAGGGATGTAGTGGATATCATTACAAAGAAAAACGACCGGAATCATATTATGGTGAAGGGGAGCAGGACAAGCGTTCATGACATTACTGATCGAATCCTTCTTGACTTAGCCAAAAAACAATACCGTCTATTAAGGAATGTATGGCAGAAGAATTCCCAGACAGAAATTTGTTATTTCGTTGGTGGCGGCGCAAATGTTCTGAAGGAATATATTAAAACATTAAACAATAATCTTGATGGCTATAATATTGACTTTTTTGAAGATGAAAAAGAGAGTATCTGGATGATGGCAAATGCCTACTATAAACTAATCACTGATTATTCTCGAAAGGCAGAGAAGCAAAAACCAGCTCCTAAAGAACCTGTTAAAGGCTAAGGTGCATGATGAATAAATCAAACACAGGCGAAATTAAGAGAGGCCAGACACTATCTTTTCGCATTCCTTCAGATACGCCGGACCATCTGTTAAAGCATCTGCAGAAGTTAAAACAAACCGAACGAAGGAACTTTTCAAGCAAGATAGCGGATTTTGTACTCGATGGGGTAGGAAAATCCTCAGCCAGGGAACGGGAGACGATTACGATTCCTCTCCCTCATCAATTAAGCAAGTCGCAGCGGGATTGGTTAAAGCATGAACATTCCGAAGCATTGCTTGGAAACATTATTTATCAGCTCTTAACCGACCCGGTCAGAGCTACTGCGCTGCTTGCTTCAATGAACAGCAAATCCCTTGATATCGATGAAGCTTTATATTTGCAGGAGAACAGTGATTTGTTCCCCCCTCGCGATCAAACTATTCATCAAAGCTCATTGGATACACATATGGATGAAGCTGTGGCCTCCCGTGAATTAGATGATATGGATGATGATTTAGATTCTTTTGACTGGGAGTCGGCTAAGCTAAATGCAGATCAAGTTAGTGAAGAACCTGAGGAAGAAACAGAGGAGGATCTGGGAGATTTATTAGGAGACTTCCTGGCAAAAATGAATAAATAAAGTAACCTAGTTCTTTTTGAAAAACCGGCTATTTACAGGTTTGCCAATTACTTCAATTGATTATGCCAGGGAATGTCGATTCTCTGATTGTCCTTGAACAAATGGTTGATTTTTTAAAAATGCAGAATCTGCATGTGAAGAACACTGTAGAAGGGTTCTTCTGTTGTTTGATCCTCAAAATATAAATAAACCTCAATAATATGAAGGCTGATTAGGAGATGGCTACTCCTATCAGCCTTTTTATTTTGGGTACTAATTCGGGATAGATAAAGTCATAAATTCATTAGTAATCAGATGACTATTGTTGTATGGAGATTACTTTTATTTAATATCTCTTTTTAAAGTACCTCGTCTTTGAATTCCCCGCGTAAATCTGCATTATTGTAAAAAGTGCCTTTGTGCACACGTGTATATCAATGCAACCACACAATTTAACATCGATAAAGAAATTTGTCATTTTCTTAAAAGTAAATTTCCAAAGACTATTAAGAAGTCGGTTGTTCCAATATATGTAATGCCTAAAAATGTATATAAAGGTACATAAATGTTATTCGTCTTTTTTTGTTTATGTTTTTCTGACGAAGGTAAATATGCCTATACGGATAAGTAAAAAGCTTATGCGCTGTCAAAAGCCTAACAGAAAGGAGATGAGAGAGGAATGAGTGTGCAAAAAAGTACAGATAGTTCAAGTCTTGCGGAAGTTGTGGATAGGATTCTGGATAAAGGAATCGTTATTGATGCTTTCGCTAGAGTCTCACTCCTCGGAATTGAAATTCTCACAGTTGAGGCTAGGGTTGTTATTGCCAGTGTTGATACTTGGCTGCGTTATGCGGAGGCTGTAGGGCTGCTAAAAGATGAATATCAGAATGAAGAAAAGCCAAGAAGAGGTTTAATAAGCGACCCGCAATTTAGTTAATGGCCCACAAAGTTTTGTAGTCGATTCGAGCCGGGTGAGAACACCTGGAAAAAATAAAAACAAACAGGAAGAGGTTGATAGAAGATGTCTGAGAAAGAACAAAACGAACAGCAGCAAGAAATGAATCAACAGGATGAAAATCAAGAAGAAAGCAATCAGCAAGAGGAAAAAGTAGAGAATCGGAACTTTTCCATTAATCTTGCATTGCTCGGCGGAGCGATAGGAGTTGGAATCGGACTGCTTTCTAGCCAGGGATCAGGCAAAAAAGCCCTTAAGTCCTTAAGTGAGTCAGAGTTCTTTAAAACGACTAGCCAGGAATTAAAGAAGGCTGCAAATGAAATTCTTACAGACCAAGCCCAAAAAGGAATCAGACAAATTGCTTCAAGTTATTTAGGAGATAACGAGGGGCAAGACTCGTCAAAATACGAAGAAATCAAGGAAGAAAACAAGCAGCTAAACGGACGGCTAGATCGAATAGAAAAAATGCTTGGCCAATTAACTGAAGCGGGAGCAAAGGCAAACTAATAAAAATTAGAGGGGCTGGCAATGGATAAGCCTATTAAAAAAACAGCTGGAAAAGTGGCTAAGGAAGTAATTAAACATACTCCGGAACCAATAAAGGAAAAAGTAAAAGATGTTGTAGTTGAAAAAGCCAAAGAGAATGTAGTGGAGCAGGCTCAGGACAAAGCCCATGAATTTACGGACCATTTAGAGGAAAAAAGGGACACTTTCGCTGAAAAGCTGAATAGTGGAGCAGAAAAAGCCAAGGACAAAACACAGGAAGCTTTACTTGCGGCAAGAGAAAAAGTAGGCCAAGCGAAAGAAAAGGGCAAAAAGCTACAGGATAATCTATCCTCCTCGCAAAAAAAGGATGACCGTAAAGTGAAAGGTGTGGGCGATATTAAAAGCGTCAGCAACATTAAAGGAGCTACCAATATTAAATCATCAAACAATATTAAGACAATGGGTTCTTAACAGGAATATAGAAAGGAGAATGAATAATGGCAGGAGTTCAGAAAAGTACCGATAGTTCAAGTTTGGCAGAAGTAGTTGACAGAATACTTGATAAGGGGATTGTCATAGATGCCTTTGTAAGAGTGTCAGTGGTTGGTATTGAAATATTAACAGTAGAAGCCAGAGTGGTTATCGCAAGTGTAGATACATGGTTGCGCTATGCAGAGGCAGTAGGGCTTCTCAGAGACGAGGTACAGGAAAACGGACTTCCCGCGCCGCAGGACGAAAGAAATGCAAGGTTTAGTATTTGATAAGAAGTAGGAGTAAGCCGGGGCATGAATGCCCTGGCCTCCATTATTAAATTGGGAGGCCATTATGGAAATTAAGAAAATAATAGCCAATGTTACTGAATTCTTTAACGAATATGTGGCTCCAATTCATAAAATTACGACTGTAGAAGAAGCAGATAATGGCTGGAAACTAATCGTTGAAGTAATTGAAGAAAAGGAATATATGAAAAAATACGCAAAGGATGAAATGGTCGGTGTATATGAGGTAAGCCTTAATCAGGAAAAGGAAATTACCTCCTATAAAAGAAGGGACCTGCGGTTTAGAAGTTCCGTTAACCTAGAAATGTAGGGCGTGGTGAAAGAGTGACGGTATTAAAGAATAAAACTAAAACGCAAAAGCAATCAATTGTTCGGGATAAAGTTACGGAAGATTTATTAGTTCGTTCAGCCCGATATTTAAAGGCGGGTTATCCTGTCCATTTTACAGGGCCTTCCGGTACAGGGAAGACCTCATTGGCACTTGAACTCGCAAAAACAAGAAAAAGGCCAGTTATGCTTATCCATGGACACCACGAATTGAACAATAAAGATCTGATAGGAGACTTTACAGGATATACAAGCAAAAAGGTAGTAGATAACTATATTCGGTCTGTTTATAAAAGAGACGAAAGCATTACGGAAACATGGAGGGACGGGCGCTTGCTAGAAGCGGTAAAGAACGGCTACACGCTTGTCTATGATGAATTCACCCGCTCTAAACCTATAACAAATAATATTTTTCTATCAATTTTAGAAGAAGGAGTTCTCCCTCTTTACGGAACAAAATTAACCGAACCGTTTATTCGTGTCCATCCTGATTTTACTGTCATTTTTACCAGTAACCCTTCTGAATATTCAGGGGTCTATGAAACACAGGATGCACTGTTAGACCGCCTGATTACCATTCATATTGATCATAAAGACAGCGAACGGGAAGCGCTTATACTATCAGGAAAAATTGATATGAGTAAAAGTGAAGCAGCTACTATTACAAACCTGGTAGCTCGCTTGCGGAAACAGTGCAAAGGTGAGACTGGTCCAAGCCTTAGAGCCTCATTACGGATTGCGGCTATAGCGAAGGATGAGGGGATTTCCATAAATGGAAACGATCCTGAATTCCAGAAGCTTTGCATCGACATTTTAGCCCAGCAAATAAGCCGTTCTATTGATGTAGAGAACCCAATAGAAACAGCAAAGGAAATGATTAAAAAGGCATGCAATAACCTGGAGCTTAATAAGGAGTAAAAGGAGAGACGTACTATGAGCCAAGGAGAAACGGGAATTTATATATTTTGCGGAATACAAGCAGAATCGGATGAAAGTTTTGGCCAGGTCGAAGTTGAAAGTGATAAAGCAGACCTTTTTCTAATCCGCTATAAGGATGCAGCAATGGTTGCCGCAGAAGTACCAATGAAAATCTACCACCCGAATAAAGAAAATTTAATGATGCACCAGGGAACTGTTTCTCAAGTTATGAAAAAAAACCAGACAGTCATCCCGGTTAGCTTTGGTAATGTCTTTAAATCAAAAGAAGATGTTGCTGTACTTCTGGAAAATCTATATCCACAATTTGAAAAACTTTTTCCTGCGATTAAGGGCAAGATTGAACTTGGACTTAAAGTGATTGGAAAGAAGGAATGGCTGGAATCCCAGGTGAGCGGAAATGAAAAAATTGGGAATATGACTAAATCGCTTCAAGGAAAATCCGAAGCAGCTAGCTATTATGAAAGAATTCAATTAGGCGGCATAGCTCAAAAAATTGTTCAATCCCTTCAAAGTGAGGTTGAACAGGAAATATTTGAACCTTTAAAAAAGCTGGCTGAGGCTTCAAAGGCAAATGATCCGATAGGAGAAAAAATGTTATTAAATGCCGCGTTCTTGATAGACCGAGAAAAAGAAGCAGAGTTTGATCAGAAAATTAATGAGGCTTATGAAAAATGGAAGGATAAGGTCGATTTCAACTACAGTGGCCCCTGGCCTGCGTATAATTTTGTCAATATCCGTTTAACTGTCGAGAATGCGGGATGATTCATAAGCTTGTTTCTGCCCCTATTAACCTTGTTGTGAAAATTGCGGAGAAGGTTAAGGAGGAGGCGGATAAGGAACTTTATGACCTTCCTACCATACAGCAAAAATTGATTCAGCTACAAATGATGTATGAGCTTGGAGAAATACCAGAGGAAGCCTATAAGGCGAAGGAAGAGGAATTGATTCTCCGGTATGAAGTCGCAAAGCAGCTCGAACTGAAACAGTGGGAAGAGATGGCGAAAAGGAAATGAGGGCAGCAGAAACGATGGAAGACTTGATTTATTTATATGGATTGGTTCCAACAAAGGAAATAACTGATAAACCATTGCCACCCTTTAAGGATTTTGACGGCAAAGGGGAGATTTATCCCATTAGAATCAATGGGATTACCGCAGTCGTATGCAAACTGGATTCACAAACCTATACGGAAGAAACGATTAAGGAACGGATTGACAACGATATGGGCTGGCTTCAGGAAAAAGCCTTTCACCATCATGAAACGGTTTTGAATCTATCAAAACTTTTTACGATTATTCCTTTGAAATTTTGCACTTTGTACAAGAGTGAAAATAGCTTAAAGGAGTCGATTCAGTCCAATTCTTCCCGAATGGAAAGCACCTTCAATCTCATTTCCAACAACGAAGAGTGGAATTTAAAGATATACTGCGATGACAAGTTATTAAAAGCAGAAGTTAGCGCGAATAATCCGGTAATTGAAGAAAAAAGAGAAGAAATTAGCAGTCTATCAAAAGGAAAGCAATTTTTTGAAAAGAAAAAGCTGGACCAGTTAATTGAAAGAGAGGTTGAAAAAGAAAAGATTGCTGTGAGTGAAGATATCCACTTGCAACTCAAGGGATTTGCTATTGAAGGAATTGTAAAGAAAACCTGGGGCAAGGATGTTACTGGCAGAAAAGATCAAATGACGTGGAATAGTGTTTACCTAGTTTCTAAGACAAAAGTGGAACCATTTTTGGAGCAAATTCAGCAATTTGAAAAGGACATGAAAGAAAAAGGGTGGCAGTTTGAAGCTACAGGGCCATGGCCTGTTTACCATTTTTCCAGCCTTTCATAAGTGGAGATGAGGATATGACAGTACGAGAAACAATTGAAAACAAAGATATAGGATTAATTGATATATTGGATGTCATCCTCGATAAAGGGGTCGCAATCAAGGCGGATTTAATAATTTCCATCGCAGGAGTCGACCTTGTTTATTTAGACCTTCGGGTATTAATTGCTTCTGTTGAATCCCTTGTACAGGCTCAGCAGAAAGGTAAAGCAATTTCTTCCGAACAATTTGACCAACAAAGGGAGGACTTAATCCATGCAACCGGCCAGCCAAGCAAATGGAAAAATTAATTTGGATCCTGATAACGCAGAACATGGATTAGCCCAGCTTGTTTTGACAATCATCGAGCTCCTAAGACAAATCGTTGAAAGGCATGCCATGAGGCGTGTTGAAGGTGGTACGCTGACGGATGATCAAATAGAAGCTTTGGGGGAAGCTTTGATGAATCTTGAAGAAAAAATGGAAGAGTTGAAGGAGATATTTGGCTTGGATGCTGAGGATTTAAATATTGATTTGGGTCCTTTAGGCAGCTTACTTTAAACAAAGCAAGGAGGCTTTCCGAATGGCAGTCGAGCATAATATGCAATCCAGCACAATTGTAGATGTATTAGAAAAAATATTAGATAAAGGTGTAGTGATAGCGGGTGATATTACAGTTGGAATTGCCGATGTAGAACTTTTGACGATAAAAATCCGGCTAATTGTTGCATCTATCGATAAGGCAAAAGAAATTGGTATGGACTGGTGGGAAAGTGATCCTTACTTAAGTTCAAAAGCCAATGAGGGAACGAAAGCCCTGGAGGAAGAAAACAAAAGGCTTCAGGAGCGGCTGGAAGCTTTGGAAAGCAAGCTATCCGGAAACCGATTAAATTCACCTGAATTTAATGTGTGACATTTTAATTACTACAATAAAGCATAAATGGAGGAACGAACATGGAAGAAAATAAGGAAAATCAAACAACTTTACTAAGTAACAAAACGAGTGTTAATTCAGCAGCACTAAAACGAACCCTGGCAGGAGGAGTAATCGGTGCGACACTTGGATATTTGGCTACTCCCGAAAATGGAAAAAAAGTAATGGATGGCGTTAATGGCGGTGTTGCCGGACTGGGAAATGCGGCAAAGAGTAATTCCAAAAAAGCATTCCACTCATTAAAGGATTCTACTTCAAAACTTTTTAGTAGAGAAGGAGAAAACACAAAAGAAGAAACGTCAGCAAAGGACGGAAGTGATACTAGCCTTTCTACTGCTTCTAGTGAAAAAAGGGATTCAAAGAATGATAGTGTTGATAGTCGCTTGAATAGGCTGGAAGAAATGTTAACAAAGCTCATTCAGGAAAAGGAAGACCAGGAGAAAAATCAGAGTGGTTCAAAAGTTTCAAAGGCGGAAGAAGGCTCAGCAGAAGGTCAGGATGATAGCCTGGAGAATGAAGATGGGTCGACCCAGGATTCTGAGGGTTCAGAAGAGGAGTCTGATTCTGATAATGATAGTGATGCCAAAGAGGATGAGTCGCAACTAGTACTTTCCAAAGAAGGCAAATCACAGAAACCTGAAAACGATGGTGAAAAGAATAAAGACCAAAATGAATCTCCTAAAGGGGACGAAGAAAAAAAAGATACAGAATCCAATCAAGCCGGTGATGGATCATCTTCACAAACTGAAGGTACAGGTGATCATGAGGAGTCTAAAAAGCCGACTGAAGAACAAGATGATGCTGAAAGTAGTGAGGGAAAGGATGGCACCTCTACAGATGAAAGCTATGAGACGTTAAAAAAACAAAATAAAGATTTGCAGGGGCGATTAAGCTCGTTGGAAGGCATGCTCTCAAAATTGATTGATGCGAAAAAGAGCGAGAAGGATAATGATACGGAGAATTCGGATACACAGTATAATGAAAAAAAGGCTGGACAAGATTCCGATGATGGCAGCTCTGTAAATGAAAGACAGAATGGAAATGAAAAAGTAAAGGCCTCTGGAGAAGACCAGAAAGACCAAGAAAAAACGGATACTGCATCGGAAGAACAGGAAAGCGAAAAAGAAGAAGGTGCATCCTCAGAAGCTAAGAAAGATAAAGAGGAAGAAAAAGGTGCTTCACAGGGCCAGGAAGATCAAGAAGAAACAGATGGATCTCGGAGAGACCAGGATGATGAAGAAGATACAGATACATCTCAGGAAGACCAGGATGACGAAGGGGAAACAGATGCTTCTCAGAAAGACCAGGAGAGCGAAGAAGAAACAGAGACATTTCAGGAAGGCTCGGAAGACGAAGAGGCAGATGACGATTCCTTAGAAGGCCAGGAAGAGGGAGAAGAAAACAACAATTCCGAAGATGGCCAGGAAGGCAAGGATAACAGTAAAGAGGGCGAGCAAGCTGTGAATGGGCGTAAAGGTCAGGAACATACAGACAAGCCCAAAGAACCCAGCAAAAAGGCAGGCAAAGCAAATAAAGAAAAACAAAAGGGGAGCTACACGGTTCTCTCGGAAGAAGACGACACCTACCTTCTCTTGGAGGGATTGGAAAGGAAGGCGGAAGATGAGTAATCAGCCGGAACCAAAAGATACTGTACTGGAGTTATTTGTTCAAGCCGCCAATAATCACGGCTTTAATCTAGACATAACATTAAATGTCAAGGGGGCAGTGGTTACAGGCACTATCATTTCGGCCAGGGACTACTTTGAATCTTTAAGTGGAACAGTTGAAGATGGAAGTGATGTGGCAGAAAAACTTAGTGATATGCTATCGAATGCGGGAGAAAGCGCCGGTTCGGAAAGCCAACCTGAAGCCAATTATATTCATTTGAAAAATGCCAATGTTTATGTCGGTGACAGCAAACCGACACCCTCAAAGGGTGACATTCTTTGGAGAGGAAAGCTCAGTGAAGTTGATGGTTTCTTCATTGGAAGAATTGTAGATGGCAAATCAAAAGATTCATAGTTGGTCCATTTGTAAAAAGTAAACCTCCAGCTGTTCAGTTGCTGGAGGTTACTATTAAAGAGCTTCCTTAATGACCTTCCTGTAATACATGATTGAAAGCAATCCAAATATGGAGTACAAAACGGTATAAAGGACCATAACCATAATCATCGGTGTCCATAATTCAGTTCCAAAGAAAAACCAGCCCGATTGGACGGCAAAATAACTGTGCAGGAGGCCGATCGCAAGTGGTATGCCGAAGTTGAACAACTGCTTTGCCTGGATTCCTTTTAACAGGTCATTACGGGTGAAACCGAGTTTCCGCAGAATTGTGTAGTTCGGCTTTTCATCTTCGCTCTCGTCCATTTGTTTAAAATAGAGAATACAACCGGACGTAATTAGAAAGGTTAAACCCAAAAATCCGACAATAAACATAATTAATCCGAACGTCATTTTCTGATCTATTGACATTTGAAGGCGGGAATCATTGAAGTTACGTTCACTAAAAGAGTTGGCAAGGAAAAGCTCGTTTGCTTCCTCTAGTTTTTCTTCATGTTTTAATGTAATTCCAGTAAAGAGTGAAGATTTCTTTTGTATTTCTGGTAACAGGTCCTTCTCAAGCTTTTCAAATACACTATGGTCAACGATTGCAACAGGAGTGCCACCGCTAGTAAAATACCATGAAATATGATGCTCGTTTCTCATTCCTAGATAGGACTGTGAAATCACGAGATTCTTCCCTTTTAGTTCAATGTTTCCAGCATCCTTTAGAGGCATGAACTTTTGGAGTGCATCGTGGTAGCCGGTAAAATACGTTTCATCGGGAGCAACAGCTGCTCCTTTTACACTTTCCTCACTTATAACTGAAATTTGCATAGAGTCAGAGTCTGAAATTCCTCCTTCAAATTCTGTTAGCATAATTTCCTCAAGATTAGCCGGAACTTGAATTACAGGGATTTCTTTCTTTGTAAAAGGGATAGTATTCTCCTCCAGTAGGCTAGTAAACTGCCTGGCATCTTCCTGTGTTACAAATGCGAAATCAGCTGCAATATTTTTGCGGGCAGATTCTTCGGCAGAATAGTAGGAGATGTAGCTTAATGAAAGCAATCCAATTGCAAGGGCAGATACGGTTGTAATGATTGTCAGCAACAGCGCATTTGATTTCATCCGGAACATTATGCTCGAAAGGGACAGCACTTCATTGACTGTTAAATATCCGTCTTTCATTTTACGGATTAATTGAAAGACAAAGCTGACTGAGCCTTTGTAAAAAAAGTATGTTCCTATGATGACCGATCCCAGGATAAAAATCATTGCCATGAATAGTTTGTTCATTTCTGTAATGTCACCACTAAACAGCCTTGAAGAAACATAATAACCAGTGGCAATCAATCCAATGCCCATGATACCCATGAGAATTTCCCAAACAGACAATTTTTTTACCCGTGTCTCAGTTGAGCTAGTAACACGGAAAAGGGACAAAATACTCTGCCTTTTAATAAATGCATAATTCATGCACATGATTAATAAATAAATCAAACTAAAGACCCCAACTGTTTGATAAAAGGCCTGTGAAGAAAAATTAAGGCTCGCTTCCAGTTCAATTTGCAGGATTTTAAAGAGAATCATCATGATTAGCTTTGAAAAAGAAAACCCTATAAATATCCCAATCGCCATGGAGCAAAAGTAAAGGATACAATTTTCGGCAGTGAGAATGCGGAATATCCGCGATTTCGTCATACCAATCAACTGGAATAAGCCAATCTCCTTGCTTCGGCGCTTAATAAAGATGTTATTTGCAAACAGCAGAAAAACTGTAACGATTCCAACTAGCAGGACCGATGCGGCCCTAATAGAAGCAGCGCCCTTGATGGTCCCTTTTGTCTCATCCATTGCAGGATCATATTGCAGGGTAACAAAAGCGAAATAAAGCGCTACAGTAAAGACCAATGCAAAGACATAAAGATAATAATTCTTTAGGTTCTTTTTCAGGTTTCGGAAAATGAGTGAATTAATGCTCATATTGTACACCGCCCAAAACACCCTGGGTTTTGATGATATCCTTGAAGAAAGCCTGCCGCGTTTCATCGCCCTTGGTCAGCTGTGTATAAATCTGGCCATCTTTAATGAAAATTACCCGGCTACAATAGCTAGCTGCCGCGGGGTCATGGGTAACCATTACAATGGTTGAGTGCCGTTTCACATTTAATTGGCTAAGCTTGTTTAATAGGTCAGAAGCTGATTTTGAATCCAGGGCTCCTGTCGGTTCGTCAGCAAAAATAATGCTAGGCTCATGGATGAATGCCCGCGCTGCTGATGTCCGTTGTTTTTGCCCGCCGGAGATTTCATTCGGGTATTTATCCTTGAGTTCATAGATGCCAAGCTCTTCGGCGACCTGCTTAAACTTTGCGTCTGCTTCCTTCTTTGAGATGTTGGCAATGGACAGTGGCAGAAGAATGTTTTCCTTCACTGTCAATGTATCGAGCAAATTGTATTCTTGAAATATGAAACCAAGGTGGTTTTTCCGAAATTCAGCAAGCTGCTTTTCCTTCATTCCGGTAATTTCTTTACCTTCAATTTTTATTGTTCCATGTGTAACAAAATCAATAGAAGAGAGTACATTCAACAGGGTTGTTTTTCCTGATCCAGAGGCGCCCATAATGCTCACAAACTCTCCTTTTTCAATTGAAATATCGAGGCCTCTTAGCACTTCCTGTCTATTGAACCGGTTGCCGTATGCTTTATCTATCCTTGCTGCTTCCAATATCTTCATAACTTGCACACTCCTTTAAATCCTTCGATACGTCTATCATACCGGCATTCCGGTCCTGCTTTCCTTTGATTCATCTAACAAAAGCAGAAAAGCATGTGACATTTTTGTCACATGCCTGAAAGCTCGTTGAAAGCATTTCTCTTTGGAAAGGTAAGTGTAAATACTGATCCTTCTCCTGGGGTTGAAATGACACTAATGGAAATCAATAGGGGGGATGCGGCTTTTTTTGCAAGATAAAGTCCCATTCCCGTTGCTTTATTATCATGATGCTTGGATGTGGATGTATAGCCTTTATCAAATATCCGGGACAAGTCCCTTGCTGATATCCCTGTTCCAAAATCCTTTATTTCAAGGACCGTACCGCCGTTATAATCAAAGGACCGAATAGTTATATCTGCCGTTTCATTGCTGTATTTGACGGCATTAGTCAACAGTTGCCTTATGATAAAGCCAGCCCATTTTGCATCAGTCAGCACTTCGGAACCTTCGAATACCGTTTCGAAACCTATGCCTTTTTGCATGCACCATGATTGGAGTGTTTTAATTTCGGAAAATACTAGCTGGCGTAAATCGACTTTTTCAATATACAAGTCGTTCTCCATGAAAGGAATCCGCTTCTGGTGAAGCTGTTGGTCTAATAAAAGGTGGATTCTTAGCCATTCATATTGAAGGCTTGCCTTTGAATCTTTATTGTCAAGCCTATCTATGATCAGCTGCATAGCCGTTAAAGGTGTCTTCACTTCATGAATCCAAGACAATAATTCATCCTTTTGCTTTTCTAATGAATTTTGCTTAAACGATATATCTTTCTTTAATTCAGTTGCTTGCAGTGTAATCGTATCTCTGACCATTTTCTCGAAAGGTCTTTCAGCCTCAATACTGCTGCTTGTAGTAAGGTTCGTTTCCTTGAGTGTTTTGTAAAAGCGGGTCTCTTTATGGTAGCGATAGAATAAAAACACTAGGAAAAGGCAGGATGACAGAAAGACAATATAAAGAAGTGATTCTACCGGGAGGGTCGGATCAACATAAGCAATGAAAAGGGATAGGAGTTCAAGTGCCACGAACATGGCAATCCAACTCTTTCTTTCAACAAGGAAATCCTTAAACATATCCGCTTGCCTCTTCCAGAGCAATATATCCCTGACCAACCTTCGTTTCAATGAATATCCCAAGCTCAATTTTATCGAGCTTTTTCCGGAGGCGGTTTATATTGACTGTCAATGTGTTGTCGCTCACGAACCTCTCATCGTCCCAAAGGCTTTTAATTAAATCCTCTCTGGAGACAATGTTGTTTTTTTGTTCTATCAAGACCCTTAATATGTAAATTTCGTTTCTTGTCAGCTCAACTGTACCTATTTCATTGGCTACTGTGTTGTTCTCGTAGTTGACAGTAGCTCCGCACCATACCTTTAAGGTTTGGGGCTTTTCTACATTGTAGTTGTGGACCCTTCGCAATATGGCCTGGATTTTTGCTATTAAAACATCAAAGTGAAATGGCTTCTGGACGAAGTCATCAGCACCAAGCTGCATTGACATAACCTGGTCGGCTGGATGATCACGTGAGGAAAGAAAAATAATCGGTACCTTCGAATGGGACCTGATTAATCGGCACCAATGGAATCCGTCAAACCTCGGCAACTGGATATCAATAATGACCAAATGAGGCATGATTTCCGTAAATTCAGACATCACCTGGCCAAAATCGCGTACCCCGTGTACTTCGTAAGACCATTGCGTAAGCCTGTCTTTCATTTCCGCAAATAATGTTTCATCATCTTCTATAAGCAGCAATTTAAACATTTTTTCACCACCTTAAGTTTAACTCTATCAATATTTTATAAAAAATGTCTATGGTATAGGAACCTACCCATTGCATTTTTGTTGTAAATAAAATCGGATTAGAAACGTGATTAACCTTATATGTTCGGGTATTAGCGTTTATTTTTTTGACACATTAAAGGCGAACATTGGTTATTGACTTAGAAGCCAATTTGGCATACTATTAGCTTTGTGTTTTTAAAGGCGAACATTTAAATGACGAAGTTAGTTAATATATGCCTTTTGGGGGAAGTAGAATGGAAAAGTTATTTAAACTTCAAGATTTGAAGACAAATATACGAACTGAAATTATGGCTGGCTTTACTACGTTTATGGCGATGGCCTATATCATCGTCGTTAATCCAGCGATACTTTCAGCATCAGGCGTGCCTTTCAACCAAGTGTTTACGGCAACTATTATAGCTGCTGCTGTGGGTACCTTAATCATGGCATTGTTCGGAAACTACCCAATTGCGATTGCTCCTGGGATGGGCTTGAACGCCTATTTTGCGAGTGTTGTGGCCACTCATGGAGTCAGCTACCAAATTGTATTCGGAGCGGTTTTCCTAGCCGGGATTTTATTTTTACTATTGTCCCTAACTAAATTCCGCGAGATGCTCATTGAAGCAATCCCAGATTCCTTGAAATACGCCATTACGTCGGGTATTGGCTTGTTCATTGCCTTCCTCGGTTTAAAAATGTCTGGTATCGTTGCAGCTAACCCTGAAACTCTTGTCTCAATTGGTGACCTTCATAAACCGGGAACCCTCCTGGCAATAGGAGGCTTGCTTATTACTCTTATCCTCCTTGCCCGAAATGTGAAGGGGGCGCTGTTTATCGGAATGCTGGTAACAGCAGTTATTGGATACTTTCTTGGCATGCTAAAAATAGATGGAATTGTTTCATCACCGCCATCTATTGTTCTATTTGATATGGATCTTGCAGGTGTTTTTTCAAATGGATTATATACTGTGGTGTTTGCCTTCTTACTGGTGACACTCTTTGATACAACGGGAACCTTAATAGGTGTTACTGAACAGGCTGGACTAGTGGAAAATGGCAAGTTAAAAAGGGCAAAAGCAGCCTTAAGCGCGGATGCGGTTGCCACTACGGTCGGCGCGGCGCTTGGCACAAGCCCATCCACCGCTTATATTGAGTCTTCTACAGGCGTTGCGGCTGGCGGCAGGTCAGGGCTTACAGCTTTGACGGTCAGCGGACTGTTTATCGCGGCACTATTCTTCTCACCGCTCGTGGGTGCTATTGCCGGACTGCCCGCAATTACTGCCCCAGCATTAATCATTGTTGGCTGCTACATGATGGAGGGGTTAGCGAAAATTAATTGGAAAGCATTTGATGAGGCGTTTCCTGCATTTATTATTATCCTCACAATGCCGCTTACCTCAAGCATCGCCACAGGTATTTCTCTAGGCTTCATTGCATATCCGATTATTAAGCTTGTAAGCGGGAAAGCACGAAACATTCATCCGCTTATCTATGTTTTTGGGATTATTTTCGTAATCCAAATGTCTTTCTTCTCTTAAGCCTGTTTCCTGGGTCCTCTTGGTCCCAGGGACAGGCTTTTGTTTTTTCATAAAGCGGACTGTATGCTAGGTGGCTTCCTCTCGCTTTTCTACCACCAAAATACCCTCTAAATCTGCCAATTGTATTTGCTACTCTCATACTAGTATGAAAGAGGGCTTTATATGTAGGAGATGATTGGTAGCTTAGTTCGTGAAAGGTGAAAATTATATTAATAAGTAAGTCTTATGGTTTTTCATTAAAATATATGAATATCCTTATTATCCTCGAGTGCTTATACTGTAACTGGAGGTGGAACAGGATGGAATATATGTTGATGTTTCTAATCGGAGTTTGTGCAACAACCTTGGGTACATTGGCAGGAGGTGGCGGGATGATTAACCTGCCCGCTATGCTGCTTCTCGGGATGCCTCCCCATTCAGCAATTGGTGCCAACAAGGTGTCGAATACATTTAGTTCACTTTCAAGCTTTTATCATCTTTATCGTAAAAAAGAGATATCCATAAAGGAATCATTCTGGATTATCCCGGTCAGCCTGCTTGGAGGGGTGAGTGGAGGCTATATAGCCTCAAAGATTTCTCCGGAAAACATGTATATTGTTGCTGTTTTTCTCTTGGTCTTTGCGTTTTTAACTTCCTTTCTAGCAAAAGGAGGCTTTAATGGAAACAAGCCTCTGCGTATGAATAAACTGAGTGTCCCGGGCCTTTACGGAATTGGCATGTATGACGGGGTGTTTGGACCAGGGCAAGGGACGCTGATGTTTTATCTGTTTAGCCATTTAAATATGGCCTATATCAAGGCTGTCGGTCTGGTGCGGCTTGCTACCTTTTCTAGCTGTATAGGCGCGGCAGCCACATACATTGCCACTGATAAAATCATCTGGCCCATGACACTGGCACTTATGATTGGATCGGTGACTGGGGCACAGATGGGTGTCAGGATTGCTGAAAAAATGAATCCCAAGTTTGTTAAGCCGATTCTTAGACTGACTACTTTAGCACTAATTATTCAAGTCACCGTGGAATTACTATAATTTTCTTGATATGAGTGAAAAATGGATAAAAATGATTAATATGACCTGTTAATTTCCGTTATTTAACAATATCCAGGAGAATAGATGCATCGCTTTTTGAAGAAATTTTCCGAATCAAGGGGAATTTCTTTTTTGTGAGGAAAAGAAAATATGTAATATGACCTATTTTAATAATAAAGATACATTAAAATGGAAGTAATTGCTAAACAGGAGGTATTTATTCTGAATATTCCCCATGTTAAGATTACTCTTGTACTTCCAAATGAAAGGGGAAAAGCAATTGAATACGAAGAAATTGCTATCATTACTTACAACGGGGGCCCTCGCTTTGTCTTTGGCTGTGCCATTTGGGCCAAGCTCCTCCAAGGTTCAGGCAAAAACAACTCCTGATTGGAACGTCGAACGGTATGGGGACCGGGTTGACATTGATGGACAGCTGAACCAGCTGTCACAGAATGAATCTTTTTTGAAACAGGCAGAGAAAAGCATTGAGGAGCAAGCCGCAAATATTAACTTTAATGAAACTCCAGCAGCTTCAAATACATCTGCCCAAAGTACATTTACTTATGATGGCGGAACTAAGCAATTTTTAAATAGAAACTTGAAGTTTAAGCCTTTCACCCTGCGTAGTGTTGGCGAAAACGTTGAAATTTGGGTGGCAAATGACCTTGCGTTCCCAGCTGGAGATACGCGTCCTGCTCATGTGGTAACACAGCAACAGGTAGATAAACTCCGCGATGAGTTTGATAATAATATCTATCCTAAGGCAACTGCATTTTTCGGTACTCCTGATGTCCATGATGGTTCAAAATCGCCGCTAGCTGGTCGAAATGTACCAGCCGGGTATTATGAGGGCAGTGATAAAATTATCATGCTCGTCGATAATATCCAGGATGATAATTATAAAGATCCTACTTATCCATTCTTTGTGGCCGGTTTCTACTGGCAAACACTAGAAAACTATATTGATAGAAACATCATTACCATTGACACAAACAGCTGGGAGACACGCCTGGAATCCACTTTCTTCGGAACGACTATTCATGAGCTTCAGCACTTGATTCACGCTGACAACGATGGGGCCGAAGAAACATGGATTAACGAAGGAATGTCGACGTTCTCCGAGTACCTTGGCGGCTATGGCCATGATGATAGTTCAATAAACTTTTATCTTGACCATCCTGAAAACTCATTGGTGAACTGGGATGACCATAGAAGTGCTAAAACTGGTCCTGAGACCATTGCCGATTATGGACAGGTGTATCTGTTCACTCTTTATATGAACGATAAATTCGGACGTGAATTCATTCGCGACCTGGCACTAAGTGAAACACAGGGTATTAATAGTGTAAATGACATCTTGAAGAAGCATGGTATTGAAAAAGACTTCACTCAGCTTTACCAGGACTTCATTACAGCGCTAACACTGGATTCTGACCGTGTTGGAGGCGGCGTTTACAATTTCGATAGCATCGACCTACGTGATGTTGTTGTTGATAAGCAAGGCACTAAGCGCGGTAAAACAGTAGATTTTGAAAAAGCGGTTAAGTTTGAAAAAGAAGGCGTTCCGGCGTGGGGCGGTGATTTTAAAGCGCTAGACTTCCAGGAAAAAATCAGGTCAATTGAGTTTGATGGCGTTGACTTCTTAGGTACTCCTTGGACCTCTGTTGCCTCACCAACAGATGCAGCAAACAAAGTCCTTTGGGGCGGTTCCGGTGATGAAGCTGATAATGCGCTTGTATTTGAGGCTGACCTTACTGGCGTCCAAAATGCTACTTTAAATTTTGATAATTACCTTGATATTGAGGAACAATGGGACTTCGGTGTTGTTCAGGTGTCTACAGATGGCGGCAAGACATGGAAGAGCCTGGCGAATGAAAATACACGCAGTGATGTGGTGGAGCAAGGCTATCCAAAAATCAAAGAAAACGTTCCTGGCTTTACCGGAAACCTTAAAGTATGGCAAAAGGAATCTTTTGACCTTAGTGGATATGCGGGCAAGAAAGTACATGTTGCATTCCGTTATTTGACAGACTGGGGCCATACAGATGGCGGCTGGTTCATTGACAATGTATCAATCCCGGAAATCAACTTTACAGCGGATGGCAGATCAACAGATAGTTTCATGTCCTTCCAAGAACTTGCTGGCCAATATGTAAACTACACAGTAACCTTCATTAATGAAACAGAAGTTGGTAATAAGAAGGGTGCAAAGACAAATTACAAAGTTATCACAGTTGATCCATTCAATGTGACAGAAAAAGATGCGCTAACATTAAGGCAGCTTTTCCAGAACGGTAAAAACTACATGATTACGTCATATGCAGCTCCTGCGGACGATAAAAATCCGGTAGACTTTACTTATGAGGTGAAGTTGAAGGAAAAAGGGCCATTAAAGAAATAATAGCAAATTGGGAACCTCATTCCACCAGGAGTGGGGTTCCTTTTTGTCTCGTTAAAGTTTCTATTAAAATGTAAGCTATTGACATACATAATTGTGATATGATATTTAAATAGTGGGATTAGCACTCTCGTGATCAGAGTGCTAACGAATAATTTCTACAATAAGGAAAGGGGAAATAAATATGGAAAAGAAGCAATTCCAGGCTGAGTCGCAGCGGCTGCTTGAAATGATGATCAATTCGATATATACAAAAAAAGAAGTATTCCTTCGCGAGCTGATTTCTAACGCATCTGATGCGATTGATAAAATTTATTACAAAGCGCTAACAGATGATTCACTTACTTTTGATAAAGAAAGCTATTACATAAAAATCGTTGCTGATAAAGAAAACCGGACCCTTAAAGTCATTGATACAGGAATTGGGATGACGAAGGAAGAACTTGAAACAAACCTTGGGACGATAGCCAAAAGTGGTTCACTTGCGTTTAAGAGGGAAACAGAATTAAAAGATGGCCATGACATCATTGGCCAGTTCGGAGTCGGGTTTTACGCAGCCTTCATGGTGGCGGATGTGGTAACGGTTGTTAGCCGAGCGCTTGGCAGCGAAGAGGCATACAAATGGGAGTCAACAGGTGCTGAGGGTTACACAATCGAGCCGGTTGAAAAGGAAAGCATCGGTACGCAAATTACTTTAAAAATAAAAGAAAATACTGAAGACGAGAACTATGATGAGTTTCTTGAGCAATATGGCTTAAAATCGATTGTCAAAAAGTACTCTGATTTCATTCGTTATCCAATCAAGATGGATATTAGCACGAGTAGGAAAAAGGAAGGCAGCGAGGATGAGTGGGAAGAGGTTGTTGAGGAACAGACTGTCAACAGTATGGTGCCAATCTGGCGCAAAAACAAGAGCGAGTTGACTGATGAGGATTATGAGAACTTTTATAATGAAAAGCATTATGGGTTTGATAAGCCGCTAAAATCTATCCATATCAGTGTAGACGGCGCGGTTAGGTACAACTCAATCCTTTATATCCCGGAAACGGTCCCGTTCGATTATTATTCAAAGGAATTTGAAAAAGGTCTTGAGCTTTACTCCAATGGCGTTCTGATTATGGACAAGTGCGCAGATTTGCTGCCAGACCATTTCGGCTTCATCAAAGGAATGGTCGACTCTGAAGACCTATCGCTAAATATTTCGCGGGAAATGTTGCAGCATGACCGACAGCTGAAGCTGATTGCGAAGAATATTAGTAAAAAGATTAAGAGCGAACTGCTATCCCTATTGAAAGATGACCGAGAAAAATACGAAACGTTTTATAAATCATTTGGCCGTCAGCTGAAATTTGGTGTCTACAATGATTTTGGAGCACATAAGGAGACCTTGCAGGATCTGCTAATGTTCTATTCATCCAAGGAAAAGAAGCTTGTTACTTTGGATGAGTACGTATCACGGATGCCTGAGGACCAAAAGTATATCTATTATGCTGCTGGTGAATCCATTGAACGGATTGAAAAGCTGCCACAAGCAGAACTAGTATCAGAAAAAGGCTATGAAATGCTGTACTTCACAGAGGATATCGATGAGTTTGCAATCCGGATGCTGATGAATTACAAGGAGAAAGAGTTCAAGTCAGTTGCAAGCGGTGACCTTGGCATTGAGTCGGAAGAAGAGAAGAAGGAAGCCGAAACGGAAGCGCAGGAAAACAAAGAGTTGTTTGATGCCATGAAGGATGTCCTCGGCGGGAAGGTAAAGGATGTCAGGGTATCGAAACGCCTCAAGTCGCATCCTGTTTGCCTGACAGCTGAAGGCGAATTGACCATAGAGATGGAGAAAATCCTCCGCTCCATGCCGAACAGCCAGGATGTTAAGGCTGAAAAGGTACTTGAAATTAATCCGAATCATGAAGTGTTCACCTCGCTGAAGGATGCACTTGCAAATGACCGTGAAAAACTTGGTCTCTACACAAATCTTCTTTACAATCAAGCTCTCTTGATTGAAGGCCTGCCTATTCAGGATCCTGTCGAATTCACAAATGATATCTGCAAGATCATGGTCTAAATTAAGGGTTGACGTTTATAAGCCTATTCTGTAGTATATGAAAAGGAAAATTAAATCCGTTCCTGAAACGGGAGAGGTTCATAGCTGATACCCTCTATAAAAAACTATGGATACATGACAATTTGCCATGTCCATAACCGGACATGGCTTTTTCTTTTTATCCTTGTTTTTTACTGAACATTTGCTAAAACTCTCTTGTAAAGGGCGGGAACTTTACGAGGGGGTTTTTTTATGTCTGGACGGACTCATGAGGAAGGCTTGAAGGATCTAACACTGTTGGGAAATCAAAATAACAACTATACGTTTCAATATGCACCTGAAGTATTGGAGGCGGTTGATAATCTCCATACAAATCGCGATTATTTCGTGAAATTCAATTGTCCGGAGTTTACGAGTCTTTGCCCGCTGACCAATCAGCCGGATTTTGCAACGATGTACATCTCGTATATCCCTGATAAGAAAATTGTAGAAAGTAAGTCTCTCAAACTTTATTTGTTCAGCTTCAGGAACCATGGTGACTTCCATGAAGACTGTGTCAATATCATCATGAATGACTTGATCAAGCTGCTGGATCCTCGCTATATCGAGGTGTGGGGGAAGTTTACACCACGGGGCGGGATTTCAATCGACCCTTGGTGCAACTATGGGAAGCCAGGCACAAAGTATGAGGAAATGGCGTATTTCCGTTTGATGAACCACGATCTTTATCCTGAAAAAGTAGATAACCGATAAGGGGGATCAAGTATGCTATTCTATCTGAATGGTGCATTTGTAGGTCTGTTGATTTTGGCCAACATCGTAGCAGTAAAGCTTTTTAGTATCGGCAGCTGGGCAATCCTGCCTGCGGCGGTCATCGTATATGTTTTTACCTATCCAATCATAGATGTCATTGTTGAAGTGTACGGGAAAAAAGCCGGGCAAAGGACTGTCCAGGCCGGGCTGATTACCCAAATTCTAGCCCTTGTGTTTATTTCCATCACGGTTGCGCTTCCTGCTGCCCCAGTGTTCACAGAGCAGCAATCGTTTGAAACAATCTTGAACGGTAGTTTCAGAGTCATAATCGCAAGCCTGATTTCGTATGCTATCAGCCAGAACCTGGATGTATTTGTCTTTAATAAGCTGAAAAACCGCCATGGACAGAAGAAGCTTTGGCTGCGAAACAATGCTGCAGTGATGTTAAGCCAGCTTGTTGACACAACGATATTCATTGCAATAGCTTTCTATGGGACTGTTCCAGTTGCCATACTTGGCACAATGATTGTAACTCAGTATGTATTTAAATTTTTCGCATCGATTGCCATTACCCCGCTAGTGTACTTCCTGGTAAGTTTAATCCGGAAGCGGGAGGCTTTGGATACAACCGAAGGCAAAGTTGCAATAGCTGAATAATAGTAAAAAACTCCGCCATGACGATAGGCGGAGTTCTTTAACTTTACTGAGCGGAAGCAGCAGCCTGAACAGCTTTAAAGGCATTGACATAACCAGCGCCAACTTGATGATACTGATAACCTGCCATTGAATCGGCGGTCTGGACCATATAGTCAAGAGCCTGGCTCGGCGTCAAATCAGGCTTTGCTTCTTTCATGAGTGCAACCACTCCGGATATATGCGGAGCGGCCATGCTTGTGCCGCTGGAGGTTGTATAAAACAATAGATGTTCAGGATCAAGGTACGATATATCTGTTGTCGTTCCCAGTAGGTTCATGACAAGGCCTGTTGATGAACGGGTTGCAACAATGTCTACCCCAGGTGCAGTAATATCCGGATGAAGGAATTCATCCCCCGCAACTCCTCTGGAAGAGAAGTCGGCTAGCTGCTTATCCTTTGTTCCAGCTGCAACGCTAATTACCCATAGTGCAGCGGAATATGGATTAAGAGTATTGTCCCCGGGACCTTCATTCCCAGCTGCAAAAACGACCGTCATACCAGCATCGTGGGCGACTTTTGAGGCAACATTGATTGGGTCATTTGGTGAATATTCCCCAGTTGTTCCCCAGCTGTTGCTAATAACATCAATGCCGTATTGGTCTTTATTCTCTATTGCATAGTCAAAAGCTTCCAGTGACCATAAAATATTGATACCTTCACCAACACCTAGGCCAACAAGTTTAGCATCCGGTGCAACTCCTTTATAAAGGCCCCCGCTGGCCGTGCCGCTGCCAGCAATCGTACCTGCTACGTGGGTGCCATGCCCCGAAGAAGTATCGGTATTGATTACATTTTCGAGATAAATAGGCTCATTGCCAAAAAGATTCCCAGCAACAAATTTGACGTTTTGGACGACCTTATCGCCAAATTTCAAGTCCTGGTGGGTTGCGTCGATACCGCTGTCAATTACGGCAACGGTAACGCCCTTGCCAGTAAAACCAAGGTTATTCCAGACGGCCTCTGCTCCAATCAGGTTCCGGCTATCGCGGAGGAAATACGTAAGTTCCTTATTTTCATAGACTGAAAGAATGTTAGTGGATGAGGCAAGTAGGGTAACCAGGGAACCAAGCTTTCCTTTAACTGCAATCATTGGCAAATTGTCGAACGTCTTTGTTTTAAAACCAAGGTTCTGTAATAACTGTACATCCTTTAATACTGGTGGGGTCTTGTACGTGATAATTGCTTCAGTCTCGCTGCCAGATAGTGTTGTGCCTAAAAGCTTTTGAATAGCAGGGCTCAGCTCGGCTGTAATTCCGGCTGCTTTTGATGCAGGGGAGAAGGATGTGCTTGTGAGTGCAAACATCATCAACAATAAGACAAGGATTTTAACTTTTTTCATGAAGGCCTCCTGGGAATAGTAGTCGTATTGTTTTGCCCAGGATTAAACTAGTACGAAACCTTTTTTATGTTGGGAAAATTATTAGAGGAAAAAAGGATGGAGCTATTTGAATCGGGATAGCTCTATCCTTCGTAGGGAATCCATATTTGTTATTCATCTGCATTATGAATGACATTTTGCCCTGCTCGAAAACCCGAAATGTCACTCATCAAGGTTATGAATGACATTTTGCCCTGCTCGAAAACCCGAAATGTCACTCATCGGGGTTATGATTGACATTTTGTCCTGTCCGAAAACCTGAAATGTCACTCATCGAGGTTATGAATGACATTTTGTTCTGTTCGGAAACCCGAAATGTCATTCATCTGCATTATGAACGACGATTTGTTGATAGGACTGCTTTTTCTCAATTAACTCTTTTAGTTGTGAATCAATTTGAATATATTCCTCGCTATCCTTGGGAAACTGGATAATTTTTCCGAGAAGTTCTGTAATCCTTGTATCGAGCACAGCCAGCTCCTCCTGTCGGATCCTTTCGCCCTGATTTACATTAGATTCTTTTTTCTTCAAAAATTCTGTTACGCCCATTTCATACCGCTGGATTCGATTATCCTCTATTAAAAGAATTTTATCGCACAGTCTTTCAACGAAATAGCGGTCATGCGAAACGATAATCAGTGTACCCGAGAAGCTTTCAAGGGTCTGTTCCATCTGTTCCCGGCTTGGCAAATCAAGGTGATTTGTCGGTTCATCAAGAACGAGCACATCGTATTCCTGCATAATCATATGCACAAGCTTTACCCGGGTCCTTTCACCGAGGCTCAGTGCAGAAATAGGGTTTAGCAGCTTTTCTTCCTTCATTCCCATATTGGCAAACAGGGTTCTCGCCTTCGATATCTCCTCCCATTTTTCAAGGTCAAGAGATTGAAGAGGGGTCTTTTCTTCCGGTAGGTCTTTAACATCCTGACTTAGATAGGCAATCTTCAGTGATTCGCTTTTCCAGAGCGAACCCTTCGTAACAGGCTCATCGCCAAGCAGCATCTTGATAAATGTTGTTTTTCCGGAACCATTTGGACCTATCAAGGCTACTTTTTCCCCATGCCGTATATAAAAATGGCTCTTCCCAAATAACATGCGCTCTCCAAACGCTTTTGTAAGGCCTTTTGCTTCAAGTATCCGCTTGCCTCGGCTCCGGTTCGTTTCGAAATTGAAATCTACATTTAGATCTTCCTTTGGGCGATCAACCTTGTGCTTTTCAAGTTCTAGGTTCATGCGCTTTAGCTTTGACCTGATTTGGATGTCTTTTTTCTTGGCCTGGACCCGTCCGTATTCTTTAAAGCCTGCCTGCCGGTTTTCCGCAGGTGTTCTGCCTTTTCCTGCCTCGCGGTGTCCTTTTTCGGACCATCTCTTAAAGGTTTCAATTTGCTCGTTGATTATTTCTATTTTTCTTTGCTGTTTCTGATAATCACGTTCTTGCTGCTCTCGGCGACGCTGTTTCTCTTTTCGGTAGGCAGTGAAATTTCCATCATAAACAGCAATGGTACCATCCTCAATTTCGAGTATCTTTGTCACCGTTTCGTCTAGAAAGTAACGATCATGGGAGATGATGAGAGCTGCCTGCTTCGTTTTGTTCAGGGATGTGATGAGCCATTCTAGCCCTTTTTGATCGAGATGGTTGGTTGGTTCATCCAGGATCAGCAGTTCAGGGTTTACTGACCAAATTCCGGCCAGTGCAAGTTTAAGCCGTTCACCGCCGCTCAAGTTTTCAAGTCTTTGTCCTTCCCAGGCCGAAATTTTTTCCAGACCAAGCTTGCTGGCTGTCTCCCAAAGCTCCTTTCCATTTTCCATATAAGGAGCAGTTATATCGTATTCAGTAGATTGGGGAAGATAGCCAATCCTCAAGCTGGCCGGTCTTTTTAAGATTGTCCCGGTATCAGGGTCCAGCTCTCCAATAATAAGTTTGATCAGCGTTGTCTTGCCTGAGCCATTCCAACCAACTAGGCCGATTTTTTCGCCATTGCGTATATCAAAAGAAATACCCTTGAGTATATCTCGATCTCCAAAGCTCTTTTTTACATTTCGTACTTGAATTAGTTCCATACAGATCACCTCAGTTAATTTGTTAGGCACGCTTACGGGTAAACTGAGTTTCTATAATCAACAGAAAAACCTCCCCAGGTCTTCCTGGAGAGGTTGGATGTATGTATGCAAAGATCCTTATGCAAGCATCGCCAAAAACAAGCATACCAAAAAAGGCATACGGAAGGCACGGTACTTGATAAGCAAAAAAGGGCATACGAATCCTATTCTCCAGGTTTCCTCATTTTTATTAATCATGAGTTCACTCCAAAAAATAAGATTATAGCTTCATTGCTCCTGTACCTTTTCCTTTCAGTTTTGTGGTGCTGCTTCATTCAGTATATTTCCATTTGCTTGAATTTGTCAATGCGTGAGAGCCTGGCTTTGAGTTGGCCAAACTTTTTTGTAAAATAGAAGAATGAAGATTTTAGAAAAGGTGTTAATATGAAAAAAATCATTGTAATCGGCGCTGGCATCCTCGGGGCATCAGCAGCCTATCATTTGGCGAAGGAAGGTGCCGCTGTTACTGTTATTGACCGGAAAGACCCGGGACAGGCTACAGATGCTGCAGCCGGGATTATCTGCCCATGGCTGTCACAACGCCGCAATAAAGCATGGTATGCACTTGCCAAAAATGGTGCTGCGTATTATTCATCGCTTATCCAGCAGCTTGAAGAAGACGGGGAAACAGAGACCGGATATGGCAAGGTTGGAGCACTAAGTCTTCACAAGGAGTCTGAAAAACTCTCCAAAATGGAAGAGAGGGCTCTTGTAAGGCGTGAAGATGCGCCTGAAATTGGTGAAGTTACACAGTTCAATGGGTCGGAAACAGTGAATTTGTTTCCTCCTGTTTCCAAAGAGTTTTCTTCTGTTAAGGTCGGCGGTGCTGCAAGAGTAGATGGCCGCGCATTAAGAAATGCGCTTTTAAACTCAGCCTGCAAGCATGGTGCGGCACTTATTAACGGTTCGGCTGAGCTGGCTGTTGATGCTGGAAATGTAGTTGGAGCTAAAGTCGATGGAAAGGTTTATTTTGCCGATAAAATCATCGTCACTGCTGGTGCGTGGGCTGGGGATTTGCTTGCACCCCTAGGAATCAAGCTAAGGCTTACCTCACAAAAGGGGCAGATTGTCCATCTTAGGCTTGAAAATCGGGATACATCTAGATGGCCAGTAATCATGCCTCCAAATGACCAGTACATCCTTGCGTTCGAGGATGGCAAAATTGTTATAGGGACAACCCATGAGAATGACATGAATTTTGATTTGCGGATAACAGCCGGCGGCCTGAATGAGGTACTTAGTAAAGCATTGGAAATTGCCCCCGGATTGGCTGATGCTGCTTTTACAGAAGCAAGGGTTGGATACCGTCCGTATACACCAGGGTTCCTTCCGGTTATTGGGGAAATTCCGGGTTTTACTAATCTATTGTTCGCGAATGGGCTCGGTGCCTCTGGACTTACTGTAGGCCCATTTCTTGGTGCGCAGCTTGCAAAGCTCTCGCTTGGCATGGAGCCTGATTTAGATTTGGATCCTTACAATGTTAGTGGTGTAATTGAATAATTAAGACAGAAGGCTTTCCCATTGGTTGGGGAAGCCTTTCTTTTCGCCCAAAAATCTTAAGAATTTCTTCAGAAATTGAATGGGGCAATCGTAAGACTTTATGTTTACAGTTATCTTAACGAAATGGGGGATGCTATAATTCTCCTAGGGGTGGGAAAATAGTGGAAAAGTGCAATGTGCTAGTTGTAGATGATGAAAAAGAGATACGTGATGCCATAGAGATATATTTGCGGAATGAAGGCCTTACAGTAATTAAGGCCAAAGATGGGCTTGAAGCAATTGAGAAACTACATAGTCAGGAAATACACCTTATCGTGATGGACATTATGATGCCGCGCCTAGATGGCATTGCGGCTACATTCAAGATACGTGAAAAGAGAAATATACCGATTATCATGTTAAGCGCGAAAAGTGAGGATACAGATAAAATTCTTGGGCTGCAAATTGGTGCGGATGATTATGTAACGAAACCTTTCAATCCGGTTGAACTAATTGCAAGAGTCAAGTCCCAGCTTAGGCGCTATATGAATCTCGGAACATATGAGGGAATGAATAAGCGGATAGATTTGAATGGACTGACATTGGACCAAACAGCAAAGCAAGTGGCCCTTGACGGGGAGCCAATCAGACTGACTCCGATTGAATTCCGAATCGTTGAGCTTCTCATGACGAACGCAGGCAGGGTTTTTTCAATTAATGAAATCTATGAACTGGTTTGGAAAGAGCCCGGCTTCAATGCCGAAAATATTGTTGCTGTCCATATTCGGAAAATCCGCGAGAAGATTGAAATTGATCCGAAGAATCCCAGGTATTTAAAGGTGGTGTGGGGCATTGGCTACAAAATGGAAAAATAGTCTTGCGGTGCTGGCTGCCCTGTTACTGGGCGCAGGCTTGAGCGGGGTTATGACATTCTTGCAATATAGCAAAACCTATTTTGGAAATAGCTTTTTTGAAACTTCGGATTTTCGGGCGATTCAAGGTTCGTTTATCGATAGCTTGAATATGCTTGAGGTAAACGGACTCACGAAAGAGGAAGCCTTGAAACAGTTGAAGGTGCAAGATAGTGACATTCAATCTGCCCGCAAGGAAAAATATAATCTCGATACCCAGATACAAGAAATTCATGATGAATACTACTATCAAATAGAAGAGGCAAACCGTTCAGGCGAAAAAGAGAAGGCTGCCGAGCTTGAGAATGAGCGGGATAGGGAAATTTCCAATATGGAGCGTTTCTTCAAAGATGATGAGTATGTCCGGGCGATTCTGATGAAGCAGAAGGTAAGAAAACTGGAAACCTATTATGCAAACCTTAAGATTATTGCGCTAGAGCTCGAACGGGGAAAACAGGCGTTTAACTATTACTTTGAAGATGTATCGAGCGGAAGAGCTTATACAAATATTTCTGCAGATAATATGAATGAGGCCAGAGACAAAATCAGTAAGGAAAGTTCGCTTTATTCTAAACAAGTGAATACACTGGTCTATCCTAACGGCCCTCCTGGAATACATTTTGATGAAAAACAACTGAGCGGATATATTGGTGTGGCTGCTGATACCCCTGAGAACCATGCGATTATGGCCAGCTATAACCATTTTAAGAAAATGCAGATATCATTTTATAGTAATATACTTATTGGATTCGTTTCACTTATTGCAAGTCTAGTTATTTTCTCTAAATATCTACTTGCGAAAGAGAGAAATTTCTCGAAAATTCTCAAAGCTATTCCAATTGATGTGATGGTTTTGGTATCCGGATTGGCTACCATTGCATTTGTAATTTCTCTCTTTGATAATCGACATAGTTTCTTCGTATATGTAGGCGCTCCATTAATTGGGACATTTATAAAGTCAGTCCTCATAGGAATTCCCGCGGCACTTATTGTTTTGCTCGCTACGGCTCTCTATAAAAGAATGAGTGATCCGGAGTTTCTGTCGAAGGACATTAAGGGAAGTCTCGTAGGTAAAGGATATCACGTACTAAAGGAAGCATTCCTTCATTGGGAAATAGGCACACAAATCCTCGCTTTGCTGGCCGTTATTGTTGGATTCATTCCAATCACTGCCTTTATATTCGGAAGGAATCAATATATTTATATAATCAAGCATGACGGGCTTTTTGGGGTATATGCAGTTCTCCTCGTTGCTATAGCAGTGCCAATAATATATCTTATTCTGAAATATGCTGGACAGTTCAATCGGATACTGGTGATGACAGATGAACTAGCCAAGGGCACTATCGGAAAAGACCTTGTAATCTCAGGAAACTCACCACTGAGCAGACTGGCTAGAAATATTAATAGTGTAAAGCAGGAAGTAAAGGAGTCTCATAAGGAACAGGTTAAGAGCGAGCGGCTAAAGACGGAGTTAATAACGAATGTGAGCCACGATTTGCGGACACCGCTAACATCGATTATTACCTACACAGAACTATTAAAGATGCCCCAATTGGCAGAGGAAGAGCGGGAATCATATATAGAAATAATTGACAGGAAATCAAAAAGGTTAAAGGTGTTGATCGATGATCTTTTTGAAGCGTCAAAAATGGCAAGCGGGGCAATTGAATTGGTAAGGACTAAGGTTGACCTTGTCCAGTTATTGAATCAGTCCCTTGCCGAGCACGATGAGAATATACAGGATTCAGGATTAGTTTTCCGAGTTTCACTCCCGGAACACCCCGTATATGCTGTAGTGGATGGCCAAAAAATATGGAGGGTTTTTGACAATCTCATTCTTAATATCCTGAAATATACGCAAGAGGGAACTCGTGTTTATTTAGCTGCCAGACAGGAAGGCAATTTAGCTTGGATTACCTTCAAGAATATCTCAAAGTATGAATTGAATGGAAATGGCGAGGAACTTTTTGAGCGATTTAAACGGGGGGACACTTCCCGCCATACAGAGGGTTCTGGCCTGGGCCTTGCCATTGCCAAGTCTATTATTGATCTTCATGATGGAAGAATGGATATCGAAACCGATGGTGACTTGTTCAAAGTTACAATTGAACTAGAAATAGAATAAGCGGAAAAGGAGCAGGCAATTAGAGATGCCTGCTCCTTTTTAGTTTCAATGGAAAATAACGGTGCCTGCGATTTAGATTTTAAAAGCCATTTAACTGGGTATAAGGGAGTAAAAGTGAAATGATTTTTATTTACTCCAAGGAGGAACAACAGATGCAATGGAAAGGAAGACAAGGAAGTTCCAATGTTGAAGATAGACGAGGTATGGGTGGAGGCGGAAAACTTCTCGGCGGTGGGATTGGCGGGCTTGTGCTGGTTTTAATCATGACTTTTCTTGGTGGAGGGGACCTTGGAAGCCTTTTAAATGGCATGGGGGGCGGTACCGGACTGCAATCCCCAGCACCATACCAGGAAACAGCTGAAGAGCAGGAACTCGCTGATTTTGTTTCAGTTGTCCTGGCAGATACAGAGCAAGTTTGGTCCGAGATATTCAGGGAACAGGGGCTCGAATATAAAGAGCCAACATTGGTGTTATATACAGGAAGTGTTCAGTCAGCGTGTGGTTCGGCTAGTTCGGCTGTTGGACCGTTTTATTGCCCTGGAGATCAAAAGCTGTATATTGATTTAAGCTTCTATCAAGATTTGCAGACAAAGTTTAAGGCGCCGGGTGATTTTGCAATGGCCTATGTTGTCGCGCACGAAGTAGGGCACCATGTTCAGACATTGCTTGGACAAAGTGATAAATTGGCTGCTCAGCGCCAGAGGTTGAATGAGAAGCAATTCAACCAATATCAGGTTCGCTTTGAGCTGCAGGCCGACTACTATGCAGGTGTTTTTGCCCATCATGCACAAGGAATGGGATACCTGGAAGAGGGAGATCTTGAGGAAGCCTTAAATGCCGCAATGGCAGTTGGTGATGATACCATTCAAAAACGATCGCAAGGTTATGTGGTTCCAGACAGTTTTACACATGGAACATCTGAGCAAAGGAAGAGATGGTTTTACAAGGGCTATGAAGCAGGAAATTTGGATAAAGGAGATACCTTTAACGCAAGAAATCTTTAACCAATAAAATATATGGCTATAGAAAGGAGAGTTTCGTTATGTCAGCGAATGAACGTTCATTTTTCCTTAAGGACGATGGACGGATTCCAAACAATCAAGAATTGCCAGTGATTATCTATGAGGGCATCTTTAGTGATAATCCCAATGATATTGTAGCGACATTCAACCGCCATAATTGGACAGGCAGCTGGTCTGGAGGTATTTATGATTATCATCATTATCACTCCAATACCCATGAAGCTTTAGGCGTAAGGTCTGGCCAGGCAACAATTCTGCTAGGCGGTGATTCAGGGGAACGTCTGGAAGTCAAAGCTGGGGATGTTGTCCTGCTTCCGGCTGGAACCGGCCATCAGCTTGTAGAAGCAAGTGAGGAGTTCGAAGTCATTGGCGCATATCCAAATGGGATGACCCCTAATATAGTCCAGCAGGATCCGGCCAAGCGGGCTCAAGCTCTCCAGGAAATTCAGAATGTTCCTGTACCGGAAACTGATCCGGTTTATGGCGATAATGGTCCGCTCCTTAGGAAGTGGGTTAAATAGATATTGAAAAACACGATGAGATGTCCTCATCGTGTTTTTCGTATTATTCTAATCCTTCAATCCTCATCTCTTTAACAGTCAGGAAAGTTTCACCTGTATCGAGATAGGTAATAACGACCTTGTCTCCCTCTTTCAGATAAATAGCAAGCGGAAGCCGTTCGGATGAGAGAATAAAGTTTTGGCGATTATCAAGCAGGAACGATACAGCAGTGTAGTCTCCTGACTTTTCCTTATATACACGGAGGACCGTACCGCTTACTTGCTTTTCTTCAGCTTGGGAACTGCCATCAACACCGCCGCCGCCTCGTTGGAGGGCAAGTTTATATTGGCGGAGAGCATCATTCGGTGTTGTACCGTATACAGAGATCTCTGGATTTGCAGCTGAGACAATAAAGTAATTTTGCAAAAAGCCGTTTGAATCAAGGACAGGTGTAAGCCAGCTGGCTTCTCCATAGAAGTTATATAAGACTGGCATCCGGCCCTTCCACTTCTTTTCAATGAATTTTTTCTCAATAATTTGCAAGGCACCTTCGGAATCCATATACGATTCTTCAAGGTTGCCCGTATAATAGGTGGCATCCCCGCTACGTGAGTCTGTCAGTGAATAGCCGAGCATTGAATCGACGCCTTCCTTGGGGCTAGTGAAGTCGGTGAAATAATACATAGCTCCGTTTTCATCAAAGATTGGAGTCACATTAGCTTCGGTTCCCTCATCCGAAGGAAGCTTCACATCTGTTTTTCCAAACACGCTGTTCCAAAATCCATGTATATATTTGCCGAAATAGCTGTTTTGCAGGCTCACAACTTCAGGTGAAACAGAACCATCTATGAATGCGGGTGCATCCTTTAATAAAAAGTCTTCGGTCTTGCCGCTTAAAGGATCAACGACAACTATGCCTTTAACAGAAAATCCATTTCTTGCTGAAATGAAATTACCATATGAACGGATATAATAAGGTTTGCCTTCCTCATCGATTTCAAGCTGGACATCGCCTTTAAAAATATAATCTGGATACTGCATCCTGATATGGCGTTCAATACTTTTGCCGAAATAAGACGAAGGGGTATAAATCATATCGGATTTTACGAATTTCGGGTTTGCTGTTGAGTCTGTTGCACTTAGGGTAAAGTAGCCTGGTGTTTTATCGCCATTGAACCATTTGAAAAATCCAGAAAACTCAACAGGAGCAATATAAACATACTCATTATTTATCTTTTGAATCTGCAGGCTCCCAAGTTCGTAGTAGCTGGTATTTGGTACTTGGCCAAACGCTTTCCTCATTTTATTCCGGGCAAATTGAGGCGGGACACTTGCGGGCGTCTTTGTTTCATCAAAGGTCTTTATCTCGGTCTGCTGCTCCATTTTTGCAGTTTCGAACTTTTCATCAGCATTAAATAGAAAAGCTGTCATGAAATAAAATCCAAGCAAAAGGCCTGCGATAAAGATTAAGGATTTTACAAGTTGTTCCTTTCCCCGGGCAAGCAGAGCACCTAAAGCAGAGATGAGGATGAGAAATGGCCAGAAGGAAGAGAAGTTCCTATCCAGATTAGTTATATAATAATAAATAAAAATAACTATTGTAAAAATGATTGCTATTCCTGCCAGGATTCCCAATCCAGGCTTGTAGTCCTTCTTAGCCGTTTTTGCCTTTGCTGCAGGCTGGGTTGCGGTAAATGGAAAAATAAGAATTGATGCCAGCAACCCGAAAATCAATGAAAAAATATAGATATTCCCCATGGTGGCTCCTTTCAATACAACTGACTTGTAACAAGTAATACGTATGATGATATAAAAAGATTCAGATTTAGCCCGGGCAAAAGAAAAAGGCTTTCCCTTAAACCGGAAAGCCATTGTTATATTTATTCACTCAGATCCACGTTATGGTATACTTGGCGGACATCTTCAAGGTCCTCAAGGGCATCAATCATTTTCTCGAATTTGGCTAACGCATCCCCATCTAGTGCCACATCAGTTTGGGCGAGCATAGTGAGTTCGGCAATAGTGAATTCGGTGATGCCAGCCTGTTTAAATGCTTCCTGTACTGCATGGAATTGGTCAGGCTCGGCATAGACAATGACAGAGTCTTCCTCTTCAATGATATCCCGTACATCCACATCAGCTTCCATAAGAAGCTCGAGTACCTCATCAGAAGTCTTACCTTCGATACCAAAGACCGCTGTAGCATCAAACATGTAAGAAACAGACCCGCTTACACCCATATTGCCGCCATTTTTTCCAAAGGCAGCACGGACATCTGAGGCCGTACGATTGACGTTGTTGGTCAAAGCATCTACGATGACCATGGAGCCGCTCGGACCAAAGCCTTCATACCGCAGCTCGGTGTAGGCTTCTTCGGAACCGCCCTTTGCTTTTTCAATTGCTTTTTCAATAATATGCTTAGGAACACTGTAGGTCTTAGCCCGTTCAAGAACAACCTTGAGAGCCTGGTTGGACTCGGGGTCAGGTTCTCCTTGCCTTGCTGCTACATATATTTCACGGCCAAATTTAGCGTAAATACGGCTTGTATTTGCATCTTTTGAAGCCTTTTTTTCTTTAATATTATTCCATTTGCGGCCCATATGGTCACACTCTCTTTCCACAAAAGTAAGCAATGAATGATTGCCCAATAATATAACTAATTACCATCGCCTATTATACCTTAAACTGTCAAATATTTTAAGTAGCACATAAAGCAAAAAGCCATTCCTTTATCGGGAATGGCAATTTATTTTACCAGAGTTTGTTCATATTCAGTACATTCACTGGAGGCGGTTACCCGGTTCCTGCCGAGCCGTTTGGCTTCCAAAAGCAGCTGGTCTGCCTGGATATAGCCTTTCTCCATTGAATTTTGGCTTTTCACCTTAAAATAATAAAGACCAAAAGAAGAAGTATAGGGAATATGTATATGCTCAGACCCAAATTCGGCTTCCACAATTTTTTCATCTAGCCCGTTCAAGATTTTTTCAACCAACTCTTTGCATTGAAGATAATTTCGATTGCGAAGGAAAATGGTGAATTCCTCGCCACCGCTTCTGAACAAATTATCGTTACTGTTTAAATAGCTTTTCAATGTGCTGGCAAAATGTTTAATAACCTGGTCACCTACGGAATGGTTGTAACTATCGTTAATACTTTTGAAATTATCAATATCGGCAACAATAATCGCAATAAATTCCTCCGTTCCCCCAAGTTCAGCCATTCGCTTGTCCATAAACGCACGGTTGTGGACTCCCGTCAAGAAGTCTGTGTAAGCCATTTGTTCAAATTTATCTCTTTCAAATTTATCTTGAATGCTTTGTGATTTTGAGTAAAATGAAAGGCTGACTATGTAATTGAGAATAAATAAGGCAATGAGCATACCCCAGTCAACATCTAACAGAAATAATAGCAGGAGTCCATTGGTCAGAGCTGTTTTTCCCATATCAAGGACATTCCGGCTTTTAATAAAATCAATTGCTTCCTTTACCGTTCGGATGTCCCCAAGGAGATAAAAGGCAACGATTAAAAAGACATCTATTACTAAAGATGTTATACCTACAAGCAAGATGATTAACAGCCAAAAGCCAAATGGCATTGCATCTAGTAGCGGGTAAAGAAAATCAAACAAATAAAACGCAATGGAATACACAATCGTAAAGGCGCCAATGTTGTAAAATGTATCAAATAATTCTTCGGGGTCATCCGTTTTTGTATATTTTCGCCTAAAAAATATCAGGAACCGGTAGATGGCCTCAAAAATAAAAAGCCCCATAGGTCCGGCAAAAATACCAAGTGCAAGGCCATAGTTAATCCCATAATCAAAAGTGGTACTACCGGTTTTGTCTACAATCCGAAGATGCTGATATAACATGGAGAATGCCAAAAATAAAAGCAGCGTTTTTAAAAACAAGTTTTTATCTATCAATAATCCCTGTGAATAAAAGGAAATAGCCATTGCGGAAAAAAACAAAACAAAATCATAAACTCTTGCTTTCTTCATTCCAGTTGTTGCCCCTTCCCGATCCTATGGCTTAATAATACTTTAAAGAGTAAAAGGTTTATAGAGCTATTTTTTGGAGTAATCTGAAAAAATTTTTTCATACGGGAAAAAAGCTTGATTCTATTAATGGTGTTCTCGAATTTTGTCGAACGGTTTACCTGATAATGGATGATTCCCCACCGAATGGCTTCACATGCGATTTACTTTTTGCTTCTCCATGACAAATTAAAATCCCTTGTGTAAAATTTCATAGAATGTACATTTTCAAAAAAGCCTGAATCTGTAGGTGATACTTACCCGCCTTTAGGTTCACTATAGAAGGAAAGATGTTGAATGGAGCAGTTTTCTGAACGAGTTATTAAAATCATAAAGGACATACCCCGTGGAAATGTTATGACCTATGGGCAAATTGCGAGAGTGGCGGGCAGTCCTCGGGCAGCAAGGCAGGTTGTTAGAATCCTTCACTCCATGAGTGAAAAGTATCAGCTCCCTTGGCACAGGGTTGTTAATAGCAAAGGAGAAGTGGCAATAAAGGATGAAGAAACCAACATGACCCAGCGCAGGCTCCTTGAAAAGGAAGGCGTTAAATTTTCATTTGGGCGCGTCGATCTTCAAGCTTCAATTTATTCCCCTTTGGAAGTGGATGGGATGCTATTTTTTGAGGAAGAATAGCACGATTATCAATAGAAATATGGTTTAACCGTATCCTGTAGAATAGACACCAAGTTAAAACAGTCTATTCTATAGGTTTTTTGCATTGGAGGCAATTGGTTGGAATATTTTTTCAATTAATGGGAACTTATTGCTCATAACAGCCGTATACGTAGGGGTGGGCAGCTTTCATTTGGCCAATAAGGCTCAGGTCTTCAACAGCCAAGGATCTGGAATTAGATATTTAGAATAATAGAGTTGGAAAAGGGGGATCTACATGGGATTGGAAATTCGCAATCTTACTAAGAGGTATGGGGAAAATGTAGCTGTAAATAATATAAGCCTCGAATTGCAGGAAGGCCAGGTACTCGGCCTGCTAGGAAGGAACGGGGCGGGTAAGACGACAACCATTAAGATGATGCTCGGCCTTGTTGGCCGTGATAGCGGAGAAATCCTTTGGAATGGCCATCCTTTTCACAGAGATGAGTTGTCGATTGGCTACCTTCCCGAAGAACGGGGCCTATACCCTAAAACAAAAGTGTCAGAACAATTAAGATACTTTGGTGAACTTGAAGGGCTTAGCAAGAAGAAAGCGATTGAAAGAATAGATTACTGGCTAGAGAAGTTTGAAATCACTGACTATAAAAATAAGCTTGCAAGTGATCTATCAAAGGGAAACCAGCAGAAAATACAAATTATTGCTACCCTCCTCCATGACCCGGATATCATTATCCTTGATGAGCCTTTCAGCGGTCTTGACCCAGTCAATGCCACAATGCTTGGGAATGTTATAGAGGAGCTTGTCGCTCTGAAAAAAACAATCATCCTTTCAAGCCATCGAATGGAATCCATTGAGATGTTTTGTGAGAATGTCTGCCTAATGAAGCAAGGAAATATTGAAGTAGCTGGCAAATTACAGAAGGTCAAGGATGATTACGGCTATAAAAATCTCAAAATCACTTCAGCTCAGAAGCTTGAACCTGTCTTCGGCAAATTCAATTTGCCATTTGAGAAGAATGGCAATGTGTACATAGCAAAGGTACATAACGAAAAGGAAGGTATGGATATCTTGAATGCAGCCGCATCCACTGGGATCACACTGCAAAACTTTTCGCTGCTAGAGCCTACACTGCATCAAATCTTTGTCGAGAGGGTGGGTTAAGTGAGAAAATTTCTGACGGTATTAAAGTTTCATCTAAAGGAAGGTTTATCAGCAAAAAGCTACATAATAACTGCCGCTGTTCTATTTTCGGTAGTTCTGGGCTATTTCGGGTTTATGCATTATTTTGACAAAGAAGAAAAGATGACCGTCTATGTAAGTGACCAATCTCAAGCCTATGAATTCAATACTAGCGAAGCGGGGAACGCCGCTGATTTTGCAGAAATTAAAAAGATTGGTGAAGATAAAGTTTCGGGGATTAAAAAAGAGGTTGAGGCTGGAAATATTGATGCGCTGATTGTCTTGAAAGGAAGTGGTGAAGCCCCCGAGGTGGACTACCATTTCAGGCGCATGGCAGATTATCAGGTACTGGCACTGATTAATGCTGTCGTTCAGCCGCAATATATAAACAATGTGGTTACAGCCAATGGGATCGATCCTGCTGTTGCGGGAGCCCTTCTAACCCCGGTAAAAGTAAATGAGGTTACCTTAAAGGAAACAGAATCTCTTGGACTGGTATACTTCTTCCTGTTCTTGATGTATATGTTTATCATCATGTTCGGAAATACGGTTTCGCTGGGGATTGCCGGAGAAAAGACAACTAGAGTAATGGAAATCATGATTACAAAAGTGAAGCCCATTACGATGATGTATGCAAAAATCATTGCAGCAATGCTTTCAGGATTATTGCAAATCGGGATGGTTGCTCTTGGTTATGTCATTGCCAAGCTTCTGGGATGGACAACTGGGGAAATGAACATCATGGGAATGGCATTGGACCTATCCGTCTTGAATCCTAAAATCTTCTTATTCCTTGGACTTTATTTCATGCTGGGATATACGGTCTATGCTTTGTTATTTGCTTCCATAACCTCGACAATCAGCAGGATGGAGGATATCGGTACAATCATATTCCCAATATCCATACTGCTCATGGGTGGTTTCTTCTTAGGGTTTAAAACCATGATGGATCCGAATGCAGGAATCGTTCTGGCAAGTTCTTATATTCCATTTTTCTCGCCAATGGTTACATTCTCAAGGATTGTCCTTGGTGAAGCTGGTTCGCTTGAGGTCATCCTGTCAATTGTTGTCCTGGTAATATCAATTGGCATTTTGAGCTATATTGCAAACCGTATTTATTCAAAAGGTGTTATGAGATATAGCGGTAAAACCAATCTTACAGATGTCATAAAAATGGCTAAGAGCACTGAGGCATAAAGAAGAATAGGGTTAAAAAGTTGAAGCGGCTGTCCTAAATGCGACGGCCGCTTTTTTAGATTAAGCACGTTTCTCAAATGATTCAGCAATTCCGATTATGACCTGGACAGCTTTGAGCATGTTATCTACTGATATGAATTCATATTTTCCGTGGAAGTTCTCGCCTCCGGTAAAAATATTCGGAGTTGGAAGCCCCATATAGGACAGTTGTGAGCCATCAGTTCCGCCCCGTATCGGTTTAACAATTGGGGAGATGTCCAAACCTGTCATAACCTTGTGTGCAATGTCAACAATTTCCTTTACAGGTTCAATTTTTTCTTTCATGTTATAGTACTGATCGTTAAGCTCCAATATAACAGCATTTTCTCCATAAGCTTTTTTTAGATCCGCTGCAATTTCCCTCATTTTTTCTTTTCGGGCCTCAAAATTTTCCTTATCAAAGTCTCGGATAATATAATTGAGCCTTGTTTCTTCAACATCACCATTAAAGGAAAGCAAATGATAGAATCCTTCATAGCCCTCTGTCAGCTCTGGGGCCTCACTAGCTGGCAGGTGATGATGGAAATCCATTGCCAGTTTCATCGAATTGACCATTTTGCCCTTTGCGGTGCCAGGATGGATATTGGACCCTTTAAAGGTTAGCTTAGCAGCAGCGGCATTGAAGCTTTCAAACTCCAGCTCCCCAAGGGGACCGCCATCCACTGTGTATGCATATTGAGCGCTAAAGGCTTGAACATCAAACCGATGCGGCCCGCGGCCGATTTCTTCATCTGGGGTAAAAGCAACTCTGATTTTACCATGCTTGATATCCGGGTTTTGTATAAGATAATCCATAGCTGTAATTATTTCGGCAACACCTGCCTTATTATCCGCACCCAGTAGAGTAGTACCATCGGTTGTAATCAGCTTATGGCCTGTGTAATTAGCTAGCTGAGGAAATTCAGATGTTTTCATCACAACTCCTGAGGTTTCATTGAGAGTGATATCCTTTCCATCATAGTTTTCAACCAACCGTGGATTTACTCCTTTGCCAGTAAAATCCGTAGCCGTATCCACATGAGCCAGGAAGCCAATTACAGGGACATCCTTCTCAGTATTAGCTGGAAGAGTGGCCATTACATAGCCGTTGGCATCCATTGTTACTTCCGCCATGCCAATTCTCTTAAGTTCGTTTACTAGCATGTTAGCCAACTCAAGCTGGCCATAAGTTGAGGGAAAGGACTCGCTTTCTTCACTGGATTGAGTGTCGATTTTAATATAAGAAATAAATCGGTCGATCAATTCTTTTTCCACTATAATCACATCTCCTAAATATAAATTGAAAAATATTCGTTGATAGTGTCATTATAATACAAACCACTCCAAAGAAAGGATTTGCTAAGAAAAACATTTTCTCGTTTTGTCGAAGTTTGGGGAAGCTTGGAGATAAAAAGCTATGGCAAAAAACTATTATTATACTAGACGGATTTAGGACTATCATGTACAATGTTTTCAGAATATTGGTTTTATTATGAATTAAAAGAATTCATTTCGCAGCACGAATTATCATCATCCGAAAAAAGAATATAAGGGGGATAATTGGATGAAGAAAAGAAAGTTAGCAGGTATTTTTCTATCATTTTCCTTGCTTGCCGGCGTGTTGGCAGGCTGCGGCAGTCAGGGAACAGGCGGATCGGGTGGAGACAGCAAGACGATTAAAATTGGAGCGAACCTCGAATTATCCGGAGGAGTAGCCTCCTACGGCCAATCCATTGCGGAAGGGCTAGAGCTTGCACTTGAGGATATTAACAAAGAGGGCATCGATGGAAAGAAAATTAAGCTGATTAAATTCGACAACAAATCAGACGCTTCCGAAGCTACTTCAGGGGCCGTAAAGCTCGTCAGCCAGGATAAGGTAGCGGCAATCATAGGCGCAGCCACAAGTACGAACACATTGGCCCAGATTCAAGTAGCAGAGAAAAATAAAGTGCCGGTCATCACTCCTACAGGTACAAATCCAGATATCACGAACAAGGGAGGAAAAGTAAATTCCTATGCCTTCCGGACATGTTTTATCGATCCGTTCCAGGGGACAGTAGCGGCAAACTTTGCTGCTGATAAGCTAGGTTCAAAAAAGGCTGCTGTATACGTCGATACAGCAAGTGACTATTCAAAAGGCCTTGCTGCAGCGTTCAAGGAAGCCTATAAAGGAGAAGTAGTGACTGAGGATGCGTATGTTGCCAAGGATACTGACTTCCGTGCTACTCTAACTCGTATTAAGTCAAAGAACCCTGATTTCATCTTCCTGCCAGGCTACTATGAGGAAGTTGGCCTTATCATCAAGCAGGCACGTGAATTGGGTATTACCGTGCCAATTATGGGAGGAGATGGATGGGATTCTCCTAAGCTTGTTGAAATTGCAGGCGGTGATGCGTTGAATAATACATTTATCACTAACCACTATTCCGCTGCTGACCCGGATGAAAGGATTCAAAAGTTTGTTGAGGCCTTCAAGGCAAAGTACAAAGGCAAATCACCGGATGCCTTCGCTGCACTTGGTTATGATACAGCCTACTACTTGGCTGACGCAATTAAACGTGCCGGAAGTGCGGACCCTGCGAAAATCCAAAAGGCTCTAGAAGAAACAAAGGACCTTCAACTTGTGTCCGGCCTGCTGACACTTGATGATAAACATGATCCAATCAAATCTGCGGCAATCCTGAAATATGAGGGCGGCGAACAGAAATTTGAGACCAAAGTAAACCCTTAAAGAAAAGCGTAAGCGCATTCGATCGCTTGATACAAGCAGCAAAACAATAAGCAATATGGGAAATAGGGGGCGATGTCCCCCTATTTCGGCTTAAAAGTTAAACTATAGCGGAACAGGCGCATCATCATTTAGGAGGATGTGCTTCTATTCGACTAAAGTACCTTTCAAGGGGAGTTTAATAATGGAATTCGTACAGCAGCTGATAAACGGAATTTCACTTGGGAGCATTTATGCTCTGATTGCGCTGGGCTATACAATGGTATACGGAATCGTTAAACTGATCAATTTTGCACACGGGGATGTATTCATGGTAGGCGCCTTTGTCGGATTTTATTCGATTACCATCCTTGAGCTGAGTTTTTTCCCGGCACTTATCCTGACAATGACGGTATGTGCCATTTTCGGTGTGTTGATTGAAAGGATTGCGTACAAGCCTCTCAGGAATGCCACGAGAATTGCAGCTCTTATTACTGCGATTGGTGTGTCGCTCTTAATTGAGTATGGCGTCATTTATATCCGAGGTGCACAACCTGAGGCCTATCCTTCAGATGTTCTTCCTAAAGAAACAATTAATTTATTCGGGCTCTCGGTCGGCAGCCAGTCCCTATTTATATTAGGTGTTTCCGTCGCACTTATGATTATTCTTCAATTTATCGTCCATAAAACAAAGATTGGCAAAGCGATGCGCGCTGTTTCACACGATGCCGATGCAGCAAGGCTGATGGGCATTAACGTTAACAATACAATTTCGGCTACATTTGCAATTGGTTCCGCACTTGCAGGAGCTGCGGGAGTTATTTTTGGTACGTACTACACAAAAATTGAACCTTTAATGGGAATCATTCCAGGCCTCAAGGCATTCGTTGCAGCGGTTTTGGGGGGAATCGGCATTATCCCGGGTGCCATGGTCGGCGGGCTTCTGCTCGGAGTGATTGAAGCACTTGTTAGTGCTCTTGGCTATTCCCTCTGGCGTGATGGCGTTGCCTTTATCGTCCTGATTCTAATCCTTATTTTTCTCCCGGCTGGACTGTTTGGTAAAAACGTGAGAGAGAAAGTATAGGGGGGAACAGAATGAAAACCTTAAAACGCTCTAAAGGTTTCTGGTTTTGGATCGCTCTTGCCTTGGTTGTATTTTCAGTTATACAGGTTCTGATAACCAGCGGAACACTGAATATTTTCCACATTAATACGCTAATTACGATAGGGATAAACATTATGCTTGCAGCTAGCCTGCATCTAATTATTGGAATTACTGGACAATTTTCAATTGGCCATGCGGGATTCCTTGCTGTCGGGGCTTATGCTTCCGCAATCATGACAATGAAGTTCGAGCTCCCGTTCATTGTTGCGCTTCTGGTAGGCGGCCTGGTCGCTGCTGTTTTTGGCCTAGTCATTGGAATCCCTAGTTTGAGGCTTAAAGGAGATTATCTAGCTATTGCAACTCTGGGATTCGGGGAAATTGTTCGGATTGGCCTCTTGAACTTTGATTACGTCGGGGGCGCAAGCGGAATGCAAGTTTCCCAAATGAGCACGTGGGGCTGGACGTTCGCCTGTGTATTCATTACGATCCTTGTTATCGTCAATTTCACTAATTCAACTCATGGACGGGCATGTATTTCTATCCGGGAGGACGAAACGGCCGCTGATGCAATGGGGATAAACACAACGTATTATAAGGTGGTTGCATTTGTCATCGGTGCATTTTTTGCCGGGGTGGGCGGCGCATTATTTGCCCATAACTTTTACATCATCCAGCCATCAAATTTCGGTTTCCTGAAATCATTTGATATTTTAATCTTTGTTGTGCTTGGAGGTTTAGGAAGCATGTCGGGAGCTATTATTGCAGCAATTCTTCTGACCCTCATCTCAACAACGCTGCAATCATATGCCGATACAAGAATGATTATTTATAGCCTTGTACTCATTCTTACAATGATTTATCGTCCGCAAGGCCTTATGGGAACTAGGGAAATAACATCATTCTTTAAAAAGTCGAAAAAGCAGGAAGGGGGGCATAGTGATGGCACAGGACAAACCGTTGCTTAAGGTCGAAAAGGCTGGGATTCGATTTGGCGGGCTGAAGGCAGTATGGGATGTAAATCTGGAATTATTTCAGGGTGAGCTGGTTGGCCTGATCGGCCCCAACGGTGCGGGAAAGACAACTTTTTTCAACTTGCTTACGGGGGTATACGTCCCGACTGAAGGTGAAATTGTCCTTGACGGTGACAGGCTGAATAAGCTTGCACCTTATAAAATAACAAAAAAAGGGGTCAGCAGAACCTTCCAGAATATTCGGCTGTTTGGAGAGTTATCTGTCATAGATAATGTGAAGGTTGCTTATCACTCGCTTGCAAAACATGGAATTCCCAGCTCCGTTTTCCGACTTCCTAAGCATTTTGAAGGAGAAAGGGAAATGGATGAGAAGGCAGTCGAGTTCCTTAAAATTTTTGGACTGGAAAAATACAGGGATGAAAAGGCAAAGAACCTTCCTTACGGTCAGCAACGGAGGCTGGAAATTGCTCGGGCGCTTGCTGCAAATCCCAAAATACTCTTATTGGATGAACCGGCAGCGGGCATGAATCCACATGAAACGAAAGAACTTATGAAACTGATATCATTTATTAGAGACCGTTTTCACCTGACTGTATTGCTTATTGAGCACGACATGGGGTTAGTTATGGGAGTCTGTGAACGGATATACGTCCTTGACCACGGCCAGCTAATTGCACAAGGAACACCAGAGGAAATCAGGAATAATCCAAAGGTTATTGAGGCTTATTTGGGCGAGGAGGTATCCTGATGCTGAGAGTCGATGGAATCAATGTATATTACGGTAATATCCAGGCATTAAAAGGCGTTTCTCTTGAGGTCAATGAAGGGGAAATTGTTACGCTGATTGGAGCGAATGGAGCTGGGAAGAGCACCCTCCTTAAAACGGTTTCTGGCCTGCTCAAGCCAAAACAGGGCAAAATTGAATTTCAAAACCAGTCTATCTCAGGGAAGGCAGCCCAATCAATTGTAAAACTGGGCATTTCTCATGTTCCGGAAGGGCGGAGAGTTTTTGCTAATATGACAGTTGAAGAAAACCTCGAATTGGGGGCTTATCTTAGAAGGGATAAAGCTGGTATCAAGGAGGACTTTGGAAAGATATTCGAGCTTTTCCCAAGACTTGAGGAACGCCGTAAGCAGCATGCCGGGACACTATCGGGAGGCGAGCAGCAAATGCTTGCGATGGGCAGGGCTTTAATGGCCAGACCCCGGCTGCTCCTTTTGGATGAACCATCCATGGGGCTTGCACCTCTTCTGGTAAAAACGATATTTCGGATTATTAGTGAAATTAACGAAACTGGTACAACCATTATGCTTGTGGAACAGAATGCGCACATGGCTCTATCAATTGCTCATCGAGCTTATGTCATTGAAACAGGCCGAGTGGTTCTGTCTGGTACAGCTGCCGAATTGAACGAAAGTGAGCAAATAAAAATGGCCTATCTTGGCGGCCATTAACAAAAAGCAGTAGAGGCTGTCCCTAACATATAAAAGGGAAGCCTCTATTTTTTTAAAAAAATTGAAGCGAAAATACTATTACCCTTGTCTTGACAGCTGTTATAATGGTATGGCCTAACAAATAAGAGATGTTTGATTTAGGACAAACTACGAATAGAAAAGACAGAAGATGGGGGTCAGTATGGTAAAACAAAAGACAGTATCAGAAAGGAAGCTGCTGGGTATTGCTGGGCTTGCCTGGATGTTTGATGCGATGGATGTAGGAATGCTTTCATTTATCATAGCAGCATTAAAAATCGATTGGGACTTAACGGCCCAGCAAATGGGCTGGATTGGCAGCATCAATTCAATAGGGATGGCTGTGGGTGCCCTTGTTTTTGGATTGTTTGCAGACCGAATTGGACGTAAAAAAGTATTAATCATTACGTTACTGCTTTTCTCAATTGGCAGTGGACTATCAGCGTTAACAACATCATTGGGTATATTTCTCGTATTGCGTTTTCTAATTGGAATGGGTCTCGGAGGGGAGCTTCCTGTTGCATCGACATTGGTATCCGAGTCGGTGCCTGCAGACAGGAGAGGCAAGATTGTCGTCTTGCTGGAAAGCTTTTGGGCATGGGGCTGGCTGATTGCCGCGGTAATCTCCTATTTTGTCATCCCGGAATTCGGCTGGCAGATTGCTCTTTTAATTAGCGCTATACCAGCTTTATATGCTATATATCTTAGGGTTCATTTGCCAGATTCACCTCGGTTTACCTCAGGGGAGAAACAGAAGAAACCAACAGTACTAGAAAGTATAAGAACACTATGGTCAAAGGAGTATAAGCGACAGACTGCCATGCTCTGGATTCTCTGGTTCTGTGTTGTGTTCTCCTATTATGGGATGTTCCTTTGGCTTCCAAGCGTAGTAATCGGAAAAGGCTATAGTATGGTCCAGAGTTTTCAATACGTTTTAATTATGACACTTGCTCAGCTTCCTGGGTATTATACAGCTTCTTACTTTATTGAAAAAATAGGCAGGAAGTTTGTGTTAGTCGTATATCTCGCTGGAACAGCGGTCAGTGCTTATTTCTTTGGGACAAGCGAGTCACTAACCATGCTTTTGGCGGCTGGAGCCTTCCTATCCTTCTTTAACCTTGGGGCATGGGGTGCGTTATATGCGTACTCGCCAGAACAATACCCTACTGCAGTACGGGGAACGGGTGCAGGTATGGCAGCATCGGTGGGTCGAATTGGCGGTGTACTTGGACCGCTGCTCGTTCCGTACTTGTCCAGTCAGGGAGCATCAATGCAGGTTATTTTCACAGTCTTCTGTATATCAATTTTGATTGGTGCCGCGTCAGTGTTGTTCCTTGGCAAGGAAACGAAAAATAAGGAACTCATGGAATAGTACAAAAAGCGTAAGCGCCTTCGTGACAGGCAAAGAACCGCCTCGCGACAGGCAAAGAGCGCCTGTCCCTGCGAAGATTATTCTGAGAAGCTTTCCTTTGTGTCCCTGCGATGTTTATTCTCAGGATGCTTTCCTTAGTGGTCAGCGACGTATAGCCTGGAGTCTCTCCAACTGAGATAAAGGAAACACGAAGAGCCGAGGCGCATTCGTGCTTGACTTATCGTAGGACGGAGAGCGAAGGACACTAGGCGCTAGGCGCTGGAGCTAGATTCCAAAAAAGGGGTACCGGTAAAGAATCCGGTACCCCATTTATATTATCAGTGTAACAATTTGGTGAAACAAGAAAATTCGGGTGGTGCGGCACCTATTTTAGTTCAGTTGAACTAAGGAACTCCCGTGTGCGCTCTTCCTTTGGATTTGAGAAAATTTCATCAGGATGGCCTTTTTCCACAATACTTCCTTCATTCATATACACAATCCAGTCGGCAACCTCGCGTGCAAACCCCATTTCATGGGTGACAACAACCATTGTCATTCCGTCCACGGCAAGTTCCTTCATAGTCTGAAGAACTTCACCTACAAGTTCAGGGTCAAGAGCGGAGGTTGGCTCATCAAACAGCATGATGTCCGGCCGCATTGCAAGGGCCCTGGCAATGGCGACCCGTTGCTTTTGTCCGCCTGACAGCTTACTTGGATAAACATCGGCCTTATCGTCTAGCCCCACCTTCTTTAAAAGTTCAAGTGCTTCTTGAGTAGCAGTTTCTTTTGGGATTTTTTTGACATGAATGGGTGCTTCAATAATATTCTCAAGAACTGTCATATGAGGAAAAAGATTAAAGTGCTGAAAAACCATGCCGATTTGTTGGCGCACTTCATTAATATCATGTGTTCCCTGCAGAATTTCTTCTCCATTTAAAATGAGCTTGCCGCTGTCCTTTTTTTCAAGGAAATTGAGACACCGCAGCAGAGTACTCTTTCCCGACCCACTAGCTCCAATTAAGCAGACAACATCACTTTCATATACTGTTAGGTTAATATCTTTTAATACATGTAAATCACCGAATGATTTATTCAGGTTTTCTATTCTAATCATTTCACGAGCTTCCATACCTTGTTCCTCCTATCGATCACTGACTGCCAGTCTTTTTTCAAAACGGTTGACGATAAATGTGAGCAGAGCCACAAGTATCAAATAATAAACGGCTACAATCAGCAAATAGGTCATTTCATCGAAATTGTTGGAACCTAATGTAGTTGCCACGTTGAATAGCTCGTTCATTGAGATAAAGGCTGCCAGTGAGGAATCTTTAAGTCCTATAATAAATTGGTTGCCCAACGGGGGAAGGGCACGCCGGAAAGCCTGGGGCAAAATAATTCTTCTCATAGCAAGCCCCTTGCTCATTCCGAGAGAGCGGCCGGCTTCCATTTGGCCCTTATCAACCGCCTGAATGGTCCCACGGAATATCTCAGCAATATATGCCCCATTATGAAAGGCAAGTGCAAGAGCCGCTGCCCAGAAGTCCGGAATCAAAAAAATCCCGCTAATACCAAAGTAAAGAATGAAAATTTGAACAATCAAGGGTGTTCCACGGACAAGATAAACATACGCATCAGAGATAAAACCAAGAATTTTTATATTTGATATTTTTAAGAGTGCGAAAAATAAGCCAATCAAAATACCGAATAACACAGATACAGCAGTAAGTTTAAGCGTTAAAAGCATAGCATCCCAAAATAGGCCGCTGCTATCTGCAAAAGTTGAGAAAAAATGTGAGAAACTAGGCAAAGTGTGATCTTCCTTTCCAAGCAAAGTTAAAATTAATGATTATTCCGGTTTTTTCGTAATGTCTTCTCCAAAGTATTTTTCGGAGATTTTCGTTAAGGTTCCATCCTTACGAAGCGATTCGAGTGCTTCATTCACACGTTTCAGCAGCTGCGGGTTATCCTTTGGCAAAACAATCGCCTGTTCACTACGCTCAATTAACTGGCGGCCTTCGATTTCGAATCCTTCCTTAGCCGCGCTTTTTCCAGTTACAAAATCTGTAATTACGGCGTCATGCCTTCCGATGCTTAAAGCCTTTAGCGCAGTGATGTCACTATCGTACATTTTTAGATTTGACGTGTATTTACTTGCAGTGTCTGCATAGGTTGAGCCCTTTGCGACGGCTACTTCTTTCCCTTTTAGGTCATCGACCGTTTCTATCCCGCTGTCGGGGCGCACGAAAATTTGCGGTCCTGAATAGTAGTAGGGGGTAGAAAAGGATACATGCTTGCTCCTTTGAGGATTAATGGTGTGTGAAGCAACGGCCGCATCGGCCCTCCCTGTCTTAACACCTTCAACGATACCCTTGAATTTCAACCTTTTTTGAACAGGTTCAAGGCCTAATTCCTTGGCAACGGCTTCACCGACTGCGATATCAAAGCCGTCCATCGACAAATCCTTTTCATCAATGTAACTGAATGGCTTGAATTCACCTGAAGCCGCAAATACAAATTGATCTTTATTTATCAGCTCAGATCCATCTGCCAACTTTTCCTTTTCGGCACAGCCGGTTAAAAGTGCGGCAAATAATAAACATAAAAAAAATACGTTCCTTTTATTCATGCAGAATGTTAGGCTCCTTTCGTGTGCGATAAAGATTCTTACCCTTTATTTTGAAATAATAATCCTGTTGGGGAAAATTAGTAGGACTTTTGACGTGTATAGAGGGGGCAAGGACAGTGAAGAGGATTAATATAGTAAATAATTTATATCCACCAGAGAATACTTGAAACAAAGCTTCAAAAAAGAAAAGGAGCCCATAGTGGACTCCTTAAATGTTAAGCATCTAGATTGACTTCGTGGCGCACTTTAGGCTGCAGGCGGGAACGGACACTATTTGAATAATCCTTGTAAAGCTGTTCAAGACCAACCATAGCTAAGGAGAAGAAATTAGCATAGTTCTTTTGAACTTCCCACTTAAGCTCGTTGCTTCCACAGATGCTGTGTTTATTCAATTCTTCAATTTCCTTCTTGATCGTGACCAATTCCACCTGGTATTCCTCTTTAGGAAGAGTCAGCAGATGATCAATACGTTCGATATATTCCTGGGATTTTTCGATTTTATACTTGATATCTTCATAGCCAGCCCTGTCAATCAATTTGTATTTCAATTTGAAGTCGTTAAGAAGCTTGGCTGAATCATAGGTTGCATCGACAATGTCATCCCTGGTCATATCGACTGTTTCGTAGCTAAGCATGTGCTTCCAGGATGGCTGGGTAATTGCGTTACGGTGGTCTTCCAGGGTATGGCACAATTTTTTGTAGCCATAGAGCTCCGGATTTTCAAATGCAGCACTTGCTGGATCAAGAAATGGGGCGAGTGGTGCTACAAAGTAGAATAACCGTGGATCCTGGCCGCATTCAAGATGAATTCTTTCAGCAAAATCAACATTTTCAAGTGCACTTTGATACGTTTGGTGCGGAATACCTATCATAAAGAACAAATCAATTTTTTTACAGCCATGCTTTAATGCGAATTGCAGGGTTTCGATAACCTTGGCATTGGTACAGTTGAATTTGCCGTTATAGCGGCGAATTCCTTCATCATGGGTTTCGAGAGTAAGCTCGACGCTATATTTAGGGACCGCCTCGTTGATTTGTTTGAAGAAATCCTCATTTGCGTATTGAAACAGTTCGAAAACTAGTTCATTTTTTAAATTGATATTTTTCAGTCTGCCGAAAAATTCCTCGACATACTTTTTGCCGCCCTGACGGATATCATGAAGGATGAAGATGGGCGCGCGGCTGAAGCGCTGAATAAACTGAATATCTTCAACCAATTTTTCAGGTGACCTGAGTGCAAGGGATTTCCGGTTGCAGTTCTGGTCATAGCCATCTTTGGAGCCGCCGCAAATCAGGCAATTCTGGGTGCATCCCCTTGCAGTTAGGATAGCTGTGTTTGGGTATTGCAGCCAGCCGTTGTATGGCAGGGGATCCATAAAGTTTTTATATTTGAATACCGATTTTATCGCATATCTGTATCCTGGAACATCAAATTCATCAAGGTCCTTTGGTACATAGGAAAGTGGATTGTATCCAACCTCAGTTCCGCGTTTCCACGTTAGATTCGGGATATCCTCGTAAAGTGTATTCCCGAATTCAAGCTTGTTCATGAGCATGAGGACAAGTTTTTCAGTTGAGTCACCGCGGAGGACGAAATCAATGCAAGGATATTCAATTAAATCCTTATGGTAATACGTAGAGGACAAGCCTCCGAACATAATAGGTGTATCAGGATGCAGCCGCTTTACTATCTTTGCCAATTCAATGCTGCCGTGTGCATGCGGAAGCCAATGGAGGTCGATTCCGAAACACTTCGCCTTGATGCCTTTTAACTTCTTTTCTACATCAAAATTTTCATCCATTAGCATTCTGTTGGCAATGTTAATAATCCTTACCTTGAGTCCGTAGCGTTCAAGATAGTCAGCAATCGAGGTGATCCCAATCGGGTACATCTCGAAAACTGGAGAAGATGGGACAACATCACTGATTGGGCCGGCCAAAAGCGAGTTTTCCCTAAAATCATAAACGCTTGGCGCATGTAAAAGAACTAAGTCATACATCATTATTTTCACCTTCTAATTATAGTAATCTTCCAAGATATGTGTGGTTAATAAGGTATTTAACACTGATATGTGAAAAATTTCACAAAATATATTAAAAAAATATACCTGTTTACTCAAAGATATTAAGTGATGACGAATACAATTTAAGTTTATTACAAAAATAATCTTTATCACTTCCCATAGATTGACAATCACGTGACAAAGTGGCCTCTAAATAAATCAATTTTGAGGCAAATGAATATGCATATCATTTTACTACTAAAGTAGTAGATCAAATATGGCTTTTGCTGAATAGTAATGGACGAGAAAGATTTGCGATAATAAATGCAAACAAACCGAGCGGGGTTTGTCCCAGCATCGGACAGTGGATTGCCATTTGGCCGGTCTGGGTTTTTCAATTGATTATAAGAATGGATAAGCGGTTCTTTTCTTTGAGGAGAGAGCCTTTTTAATGTACAAAAATAATAATTTAACTTACATTATAATTAACAGAAAATTTAGAATAGGGGAGAAGGGAAGAGGATGGCTGGACAAAAGCTGGTACAGCAGAAGGAAAGAGTTGCGCACCTGGCGATGACGGGTATATCGATTGCCGGAGGACTTATCCTTTTCCTTACAACACCAGGGATAGAAGTCCCTGAACAGTGGCTGATCTTCGTACTGCTTGCAGCGTTTCTCGGGGTGGTTGAAGTATATCCTATGCCCGTCTGGCGCGGCTTTACAACTATATCGTTTCCAATTGTCTATGCCATATATGTGATGCACGGTCTGGAATATGCAATCTGGTCGTACGCGATTATCGTATTAGCCGTAAATATAGCGAAAAGAAGGCCACTCCGGATTATTTGCTTTAATCCAGCCCAATTAATCATCAGCTTTTATGTGGCTCTGGCTTTTTCCGAGTGGGCCTCTACAATTGGCGACTTTGACACAAAGCCTGCAGTAATTGGAGGGCTTCTCTATATTACGACCGCAATTGTCCCATTTTATCTTATTAACAATATGCTCGTTGATATCATTCTATTTGTCCGCCCGCAGCCATACACAATAAAAATGTGGCGGCAAAAAACTTTGCAGGAACTGAACAGCATGGCGATATCGTACGGATACCTTGTTCTTTTCGTGGTGCTTGGCAATCAGAATCGTGGGGAAATTGATGCAATTACATTCTTTTTCTTCTTTGCTCCCCTGGTCGGGCTGGCACTGCTGAGTTCAATCATCGTCAGGCTAAAAAAGGAAAAGTCAAAGCTTAAGGCGCTGTTCAGCATTTCCTCAGAGCTGAATAAACAGATTGCCTCCAACAATTGGCTTGATTTCCTTGTAGAGAACCTCCCTGAATTCATTGATGTTGATGCATGTATTCTTTGGACAAAGGAAAATAGCAACTGGAATAGAGTTTTTTCAACTGGTCTCACGAATGAGGGGATAGAGCTATCCGGTGAGGATGCCAAGGCGCTCAACACGGTGAAAAAATTTGTCATTTTCCACAATTCTCGGCGGGAGGCCGGCCCGGCATCTCCATTCTTTCAAAAAGAAATCCGGTCCAAGATGTATGCCCCGCTTCTGCTAGATGAAGAGCTTGTTGGATTGTTTGTCTTTGGCAGAAGCAGGACAAAGAGTTTTACAGAAGAAGATGTTCAGTCCGCTGTTACACTTGCAAACCAGCTTGCGGTTTTAATAAAAACAAAATGGCTCTTCTCCGAGGAGGAGAAGAGGCTCATCTTGGAGGAAAGGAACCGGATTGCGCGTGATATCCACGACGGAGTGGCTCAAACGCTTGCAGGAGCGGTCCTGACACTTGAAACGGCAGAAAGGAAATTCCCGAAAGCTCCAGAGGATTCCTTAAAGCTGATACAGGAAAGTACAGAAAAACTGCGTCTGAGTTTAAGAGAAGTGAGGGAGTCCATTTATGCACTGAGGCCTTATCCTACAGAGAGGGTTGGACTCCTTACCGCTATAGAATCACGGATAAAGGCGGTAAGGAAAGAACATCCAGTCCATATAGAACTCGAAAAAAGGGGAACCGAGTTTCCGTTAAGCTCGATGACGGAAAAGGTGATATTTGATATTTTCCAGGAGAGTGTACAGAACGCACTAAAGCATGCGGGGGCAGCCAAAATAGAAGTAATGATTAGCTATCAAAGGGAAAATGTTTTTTTAAAAATAAAAGATGACGGAATCGGTTTCTCTTTATTCCAAGCTATGATAAAGGCAAGAAATGAGCCTCATTTCGGAATTCTTCATATGAATGAGGCTGCCGAAAAAATTCAGGCCTCCCTGCAGGTCGACAGCAGAGAAGGAGAAGGAACGGAAATTTCACTAACCGTTCCACGGATGGGAATAGAAGGGGGAATCATAAATGATCAAGCTCATGTTAGTCGATGACCATGCGGTTCTCCGGGATGGGCTGAAGAATATCCTGGATCTTGAGACGGATATAGAAGTCGTTGGCGAGGCAGTTTCGGGTCAGGATGCGCTAGTTAAAGTGCCGGAAATCCTGCCTGACGTTATATTAATGGATATAAATATTCCGGATAAGAACGGGATCGAAGTAACTGGAATTATAAAGAAGGAATTCCCGCAAATTAAAGTCCTCGTACTCACAATGTTTGACCATGATGAATATTTTATGTCGGCAATAAGGGAAGGGGCTGATGGCTATCTCCTAAAAGATGCTCCATCTCAGCATGTGGTCGAGGCAATCCGTTCTGTTGCCCGCGGACAGTCAGTAATAGCTCCTTCCATGACTAAAAAGTTCCTTAGCTTTAACCAGCCTCAGGAAGAACCTCCCAAGGAATCCAAGGATGCGTTGCTGACTGAAAGGGAGAGAGAAGTCCTGCTTTGCCTTGTCCAGGGAATGAATAACAAAGAAATCGCGCAGACTCTTTTTATCAGTGATAAAACAGTAAAGATTCATGTAAGCAAAATCTTTAAAAAGCTTGATGTGAAAAGCCGATCACAGGTTGTGATTTATGCGGTGCAAAATCAGCTAATACCCCTGCCTTAACAGAATAACTTGACTTGCACCCTGCTTTTTTAAGCAGGGTGTATTAATTTTTGTTCAGGAAACAAACAGGCAGCGAAAAAGTTAAGGCTGTGGCTTTTCTACTTTTCTACTTTTCAAATACTACTTTGGTCTTAGAAGAATTAGTACCTTTACCTGTGCAGAATATTGCCTGTGGAGAATAGGAATAGCATTTAAACAATGGGATAATAGGGTAAATGATAAATTGAATTTAGAATATTCAGAACATGGAGGTTGGGAGATTGAAAAGAACTTCTTTAATTTTGTCCTTATGCTTGGTATTCAGTATTTTTTTCAGCAGTTTTCAAGCAGCCCCAAATAAAGCGAGTGCTAATGGGGCCGCTGTAATCGAAAAAGGGCTCCTATCTACGATTACAGAGAGTCTGCAGCCTCAGCAGGTCATTGTCACATTTAAGGAAGATGCCGCTACACAATCCAAAATTCTTTCTGTTCTTCATTCATTAGGCCTTGAAAAAGGGATAGTCCTTAACAAGCTGCCAATAGCAGGCGTGCTTGCAACAAAGGAGCAAGTCGAGAAGCTTGCACAGAACGAAAATGTACTTTCGATATATTCGAATAAAAAGCTTAAGTATGAAAATAAGGAAGCCACTGAATTAACTGGAGTAGACAGGCTCAGAAATGAGTCAGCCTTTACAAAGCAGAACGGTGGAATACCAGTAAATGGCCAGGGAGTTGGAGTTGTCATCAATGACAGTGGTGTTGACGGAACACATAAAGATCACGAGTTTGGCGGGCATCTTGTCCAAAACGTCCTTGGGGCCACCAATTTGAATGCACTTAATGAACTTTTACCAGTTAGCTGGATTGAAAACGTACCGAATACTGACTCGACCTCTGGACATGGTACCCACGTCGCCGGAATAGTCGGAGGAACTGGGGCTATGTCAAAGGGGGAATATGAAGGTGTTGCACCTGGCGCAAAATTGATCGGCTATGGCTCAGGTGCAGCAGTGGCCATGCTTGATACTCTTGGAGGATTTGATTATGCGCTTACCCATCAGGCAGAATACAATATCCGTGTGATTACAAATTCGTGGGGAGATACCGGTGATGCAGGTACCGACTTTGATCCATATAATCCTATTAATATCGCAACAAAGAAATTATACGACAGAGGCATTGTAACTATTTTCTCAGCCGGTAATTCCGGGCCAGGGGATTCTACTATTTCAGGAAACTACAAAAAAGCACCTTGGGTTATTACGGTTGCAGCGGGAACGAAGCAAGGCCAGCTTGCGGACTTCTCATCCCGGGGAGTGAAGGGCAAAGGTGGTACAGTAACAGTTGGCTCCCAGACATGGAAGTGGGAAGACCGTCCAACTGTAACAGCACCAGGGCAAACCATCATATCAACCCGGGTCCTTGCGCCAGTTGCGGCCTTGGGGGCGACAGATGATGTCAACCTTATCCCTCCGGCTTATCTGCCTTACTATACGACTATGAGCGGTACTTCGATGGCAGCGCCTCATGTCGCGGGCATTGTTGCCCTATTGCTTGATGCCAATCCGGAATTAAATCCACTTCAGGTAAAACAAATTCTTCAGGAGACTGCGACCAATATGCCTGGCTATGAGAGCTGGGAAGTGGGTGCGGGCTATGTCAACGCGTACGCGGCAGTTGATGCGGCATTAAACAACCGTTCATATGGAAAAACATTGAATAGTAATCTCGTTTTCAATTCTACAGCTCAAATCAGTGCAGAGAGCCAGCAAATTTCATTGAATTATAGCCCTCTGGCGCTAACCAATGAGTCCTCATTTAATGTTCCTGCAGGTTTAACTGAGCTTGTTGCCCGGACGAACGCGTATGGCCTGCTTGGCCAGACGGGCAATACGGTAAACCTCGTCCTGACTGCACCAGATGGAACGAGATATACATCAGGCATTTACCTCCTCTTTCCGTTATATGTCGACCGTACAGTCCAGGTTGTAAATCCGCAGCCCGGTACCTGGAAAGTAAGTGTAGAGGGTCTTGAAGGTGCGCTGGCATTGCCTGAAACGCTTGCTATCGAGGTCGTTTCAAAACAAGCTGGCAGCTATACAGGACTCAATGACATCGCAAGCCATCCAGCAGAATCGGCTATCAAACTTGCAGTATCGAAGCGGCTTGTTGACGGAAAAAATACAAAGAACTTTGAACCGGATGCAGCTTTAAAGCGGTCTGAGCTTGCCTGTTATCTTGTAATGGGGGCCGGAGTAAGGCAGCAGCTCCCTATAACAGGCGTGAACAGTGTTTCCGACGTTAAATCAGCAGATCTGTCATTTGTTGAAGCTGTCCTGGGTAAAGGGGCAGCATTGAAGGATGTCAATCAGGATGATAAAGGTGTTATGCTTCCGAGTGCTTCCGGCAAGTTTGCCCCCGATGAAAAGGTAACCCGTGCTCAGTTGGCATACTCGCTCGTTCAAGCATTGGGGCTAGAGAAAGAGGCTGACAAGTTAAAAGGGCAGGCGCTGACTGTGCAGTATAACGATACGAGAGTGCCAATCCAGGATGCTTCTTCTATCCCTCAAGAGCTGAGGGGACATGTCCAACTTGCCCTTGATATGAATATATTGAATGCTTACTTTTCAGTTGTCCAAGGGCCTTTTGATCTTAAACCAACCATTACTGCTAAGTTTGACCCAGGCAAAACAGTGACTCGCGCCGATTACGCCGTGGCGGTTACCCGATATTTTGCCAGCTATCACCCTGCCGCTCAGTAAGAAATAAATAAACCAAAGGATCCTCGCTGTTAAGGCGGGGATTTTCTACTACTACGGATATAGTCCATTTCTACTCTATAACTTTTGTATGACATAAAAATAGTACTTTTTTAAAAACAAGTTACACCCTTTGCTGAATAGAAGAATGTTGGGATTTTTACGATAATCATAGTAGGAAACTCAAAAAATGTGGGAGGGAAAGCATAATGAAAAAATGGTTATCCGGCATTGTCAGTTTGGTATTATTACTTTCATTATTTGCACCTGGATTTGCAAAAACAAAGGCGGCACTTCTTCCTGCCGTAGTTGACAGCAACCTAGAAAAAGCACTTGAAACAGCTACTGGCAGTCTGCAGGTTATTGTCACGTTTGATGGAGAAGGTGCACCGTCCACTCCGCAGTTGGATCTGCTTAAGAAGCTTGGAATCTCGACTGGTGTAACAATGAAGTCACTGCCAATCGCAGGGGTACTAGCGACCAAGGATCAAATCAAACAGCTGGCATCGGCTGAAGGTGTAAAGTCCCTCTACTTGAATCGCAAGCTTGAATACTATAACTATGACTCAACGTCATTAACTGGCGTGGATAAGGCCAAGACGGATGCCGCCATGCAAAAAGCGAATGGGGGATTTCCTCTATCCGGAAAGGGAGTCGGAGTTGTTGTCAATGACAGCGGTGTTGATGGGACCCACCGCGACCATCAATTTGGCAAAAACCTCGTTCAAAACGTGCTTGGAAGCACCAATTTAGCCTCGCTGGCACCTGGAATCCTGCCAGTATCGCACCTTGAAAATGTAGTCAATACAGACACAAATTCAGGCCATGGCACGCACGTAGCCGGAACAGTAGGAGGCACAGGGGCGAGTTCAAGCGGTAAGTATGAAGGCGTTGCTCCTGGTGCTGATTTGATTGGATATGGTTCAGGTGCGGCCCTGCTAATTCTGGATGGAATTGGCGGGTTTGATTATGCGATTACCAACCAATCAAGATACAATATCCGTGTTATTACGAACTCATGGGGCGGATCGGGAGACTTTGATCCGAATAATCCAATTAACATTGCATCAAAAGCGGCCCATGACCGCGGCATAACGGTTCTTTTTGCGGCAGGAAACGAAGGACCGGGAGAAAACACTCATAACCCATACGCGAAAGCTCCATGGGTAATCTCGGTTGCCGCAGGGGAAAAAGATGGTTCACTGGCAGACTTCTCGTCAAGAGGCACTAAAGGTGTTGGCGGGACATTTGAAATGGATGGGGAAACATTTACATGGGAAGACAGGCCGACCGTTACTGCTCCTGGCGTAAACATTATTTCAACGCGTGTGCTGGCACCTGTTTCTTCACTTGCCATCACTGATGATGCCAATATGATTGAACCAGCTTACCTGCCTTTCTATACATCAATGAGCGGTACCTCAATGGCAACCCCTCATGTTGCAGGTATCGTAGCTTTGATGCTGGAAGCTGAACCTACGCTTTCACCGGATGAAATCAAGGAAATCCTTCAGGATACTGCTACCAACATGCCTGGGTATGAAACGTGGGAAGCAGGGTCGGGCTATGTAAATGCTTATGCTGCCCTAGAAGCAGTCCTGTTTGGCAAAACGTACGGGAAAACAGTAAATGAGAACCAAACGTTCTACAGCAACGTCAATTCAAAAACAGAGCGGGTCTCATTTGAAGTTGCGTATACTCCTGCAGTACCAAGCCAGCATGAATTTACAGTTCCAGAAGGGATATCCCAGCTTACAGCGAGAATTGATGCCTACGGTCTTCTGGGACAGACGGGCAATCCAGTTAACTTAATTCTAATAGCCCCTGATGGGACGGAGTATAGCTCTGGGGTTAATCTCCTGTTTGCTCTTTACCCGGACCGCACTGTCTCGGTAACTTCGCCAAAGGCGGGTACATGGAAGGCAGAGGTTAGGGGCTTAAGAGGAGATGAACTGAATCCGATCGGGATCGCATTGCCTGAAACGGTGACAGGTTCACTTGCTTTTACAAAGGTAAGCGGCTATTCCGGGCTGAATGATATCTCCGGGCATGCTGCAGCATCCGCGATCCAAATGGCGGTCAATGAAAGGTTAATCGACGGCTATGCCGACGGAACATTTAAGCCAGATCAGTATCTTCTGAGAAAAGAGCTTGCCCGCTACCTTGTTATGGGCGCAGGCATCCGCCAGAACCTTTCCGGGGTTGCAAAGGATGTAGCAGCTGCAGACCTTCCATATGCACTTGCCACACTTGCTAAAGGTTCTGCTATTAAGGATGGCGCCATTACGCAAAATGGGGTTATGCGCCTGGATTCATATGGGAATTTCAATCCAAATGGAACGCTGAACCGTGCTGAACTTGCCTACTCACTTGTTCAGGCGTTAGGCCTTCAGGGACTCGCTAAGGAACACACGGGAGATGTAACCTTCCTTTATAACGGAGAACGAGTTGTATTAAAGGACAGTGCCAGTATCCCGGCGGATCTAAAGGGATATGTCCAGACAGCCATCGATCTTAATATCCTGACTGTTAAGTACAGTATCAAGCAAGGGGCATTCGATCTGAAGCCTACAATTGAGGCAGTATTCGAACCAACAAAGAAAGTTACCCGCGCTGATTATGCTGTTGCATCAACACGCTGGTTCCAGGCATGGTTCCAATAGAGTGTAGTTTAATCAAAAGGGGGGTCTCCACCTCCCTTTGTGTTAATTACAGAAATAACCCTCTATTTTTTTGAGACAAGAGTATTATAATATATATGTAAAAGCTGGGGATTCGGACAGGCGAATTCCTTTTTCTTTTTGGCTGTGTTAGCAGATTATGTTGATTTTATTAAGTGTTGGTTGTAGCGGAAATCAACACATTTGTTTAACACAGCTTTCTTTTTAAAGGAGTTGAGAAAAATGGCGGGCAGCAAAACTAATGCGATGAGAATTCTTGATTCGAAAAAGGCTGAATATTCCATGCTCTCCTATGGAGCAAATGACGGCAAAATTGATGGTGTATCAGTAGCTGGAAAAATCGGCCGGCCAGTAGAGCAAGTGTTTAAAACACTTGTTGCCCAGGGTGTATCAAAGGAAATTTTTGTATTTGTTATTCCCGCGGCAGAGGAATTGGATTTGAAAAAGGCTGCCAGGGCTGCAGGGGATAAAAAGGTAGAAATGATACCTGTTAAGGATATTCAAAAGTTCACAGGCTATATAAGAGGTGGATGTTCGCCTGTAGGAATGAAGAAGCTTTATAGGACATTTATTGACATTCGGGCAGCCGAGCAGGAAACAATTATAGTTAGCGGCGGGAAAATAGGGGTTCAAATTGAACTATCCCCTAATACGCTGATAGAAAGTATACAAGCCGGGCTAGTGGATTTGACGAAATAGTGGTGCACAATTCCACTAATCTGGTGTGTTCTTTCGCAAATCATTCATTAACATCTGCCAAGAATCTTTATCGACAAAATGTACTCTTATTCCCCAGGAAATTATCTCATTTCTTTTCGTTGTAAACTATCATGACATTTTTCCCTCATGCTGCTATGGAAGGTTATTCGCCACCTATACGTATGACACTTTCGGTCTCAAAATAATGAAATTAAGCAGTGTAATCAAGAGCACTTTTAAATTAATTATAAGCCTCCCTGAAATACTATTAAAAGCGAATATCCTAAAATCAAAAACCCTGACTCCTCCTACGAGGCTTGATCAGGGTCTTCTTTTTCCAACTCTACATCAATTAGTTTATCCAACCGTTTGAGGCTATTGAGTGCCCTGTCATACTCGATAGTCCGGTAATGATGCGCTCCGCCTTCTTCCTCATCCTTTTCATCCGCCCATTTAACAATCTGCTGCAGCGGAGTTCGGACAATGTCATTTGTAGGCAGGAAGGAGTCGGTATGAAACAGGATAGCCAGCGCAATTGTCTTGGCCTTTACCGGGTTCTCGCCGAGCCGGATCAACAGTTTGTGAGCACGCTCTGCCCCCTTGATGGCATGTATATCATTTTTCCTATACAATTCATAATCCCATTTTCCGTTCCGATACCAGGTATAGTGGCCCATGTCGTGTAAAAATCCCGCCTTAGAGGCGATATCGACGTCTTGGCCGTGTTCCTTTGCCATATTGAATGCGTGATGGGCAACTGCAATGGCGTGTGCCATACCCGAGCGATTCAAGTATTTCTGGGTGATATGGTGCCTGAAAATCTGCTCTAGTGTTACGTCCCTCATCCTTTTCCTCCATTAATGTTATTTCCAACGAGTATATCATGTCCCCAAACCGCGGGGAAATGCCTGTTATGCAGAAAAGACCCCGGAGTCGGAGTCCTTTATTTATATTATTTTAAAAGTATTCTTTGAGAATTCCAGCTCCAGCGCCTAGCCCCCCCGAGGTCCTAAGCCAATACTCCCCGGGGGCAGACCCATCCGGCGAGCCTTACCTTAAGCTGTGGGGGCTAGCAAGGCGCTTTTGCTTTTATATGTTAACCGCCCCGGGGCGGAGAATGCTTAATTACTGCTACTATTCCCCGCATAACGTGATTTAAACGCATTGCAGTTAATGTTGCTTTTTGCTGAAAATCAATCTGTTTGTGGGCATTCACCCATGGGTGAAGAGCTGCATACGATAATGGGTGAAACAATCCATTTGTTTGAATAGGGGTGTGTGCAAGTGGCGGGAAGGATTAGGAATTACTTTGCTGGGGGAAATACGGCCAGGGGCTTCCATAGTTTGTATGATTCCAATCTTCAAGGGCTAGAAAAGCTTTTCATCCTAAAGGGAGGTCCTGGAACGGGGAAATCTTCTCTAATGAAGGCGATCGGCAGGGAGTGGAACGAACGTGGTTTTGACATTGAGCTGCTTCATTGCTCTTCTGATAACCAATCCATAGATGGAGTCATCATACCAGCTTTGAAAATCGGTATCGTTGATGGGACACATCCACATGTGATTGAGCCATCTGCGCCTGGTGCAATTGAAGAGTATATTAACCTGGGAGAAGCATGGGATTCGTCAGCTCTCAAACAGCATAAAGATAAAATTTTAAACTTAAATAAGAATATAGGAGAAGCCTTTAAGACAGCTTATTCCACTTTTAAGGATGCGCTTGAAATTCATGACGAATGGGAGCTTATTTACATCCAGAGTATGGACTTCCAAAAGGCAGATGAACTGACTGCAAAGCTGATTGACCAGTTCTTTGGGAAAATCAGGCTGAATAAATCAAGTGATGTCCGCCACAGATTCCTCGGTGCGGCCACTCCTGCCGGTGCGGTGGACTTTGTCCCTAACCTTACCGAGGATGTACAAAAGAGATATTTTATCAAGGGACGGCCGGGTAGCGGAAAGTCCACAATGCTAAAGAAACTTGCTAAGGGCGCAGAAGATCGGGGAATTGATGTGGAAATTTATCATTGTGGATTTGACCCGCATAGCCTTGATATGGTTGTGTTTCGCGAAATTGGGATTGCAATTTTTGACAGTACCGCGCCACATGAATACTTTCCAAGCCGTGATGGAGATGAAATCATCGATATGTATGAGCTTTTAATTGCGCCGGCAACCGATGAAATTTTTGCTGGCCGGATTGAATCAATTTCGGGAAGGTACAAAGCAAAGATGAAGGAAGCAACCTCCCATCTGGCAAGGGCTAAAGAACTTCATGACGAACTTGAAGCAATCTATATACCAGCTATGGATTTTAAAAAGGTAGACGCTATCAGGGATAAGGTCGCGGGCCAAATCCGATCACTGGCAGAGGTAAAAGTCCATTAAGGAATAATTATAAGGAGGAATTACATTGGATAACAATAACTTTTACGCAAACGGATATGTCCCTGGACAGGAACAAGGTGATTTCAGGCAATTTCCGGGAGGCGGATTTGGAGGAGGCCAGTTTCCAGGAGGAGGATTCCCCGGTGGCGGAGCTACTGGCGGGATGTTTCCCGGTGGAGGGGCGACAGGAGGAGTTTTTCCAGGTGGAGGCCAGGACGGTCCTCCATTCGGCCCCCCGCCATTTGCAACACCGCAAGAATCCCAGGCGGCTGCGTTCGCGGTTGATCCGGGCGGAATTAGGCGCTGCCTTTACCGTTACACATACATTTGGCTAAATAATGGCAACAGCTTTTGGTTCTATCCAACTTTTGTAGGGAGGACATCGATTGCTGGCTGGCGTTGGAGGAGAAGGGGCTGGTCCTATTATGGAACAGACTTGAGAAGAATCCGTTCCTTCAGATGCTTTTAGTAAACAAAATTGCGTGCGGGCAATTCTCCGCACGCTTTGTTATTACATAAAATACGCTCAAATTCCTGGTCATACTCATTCAGTTCCTGCCAAGGCTGTTCTGGATTGCTTTAAGCACGGTCACCCTTGTGTGCTTCAGTTGCATTTCCTATGTAGATTATTTTGTTGTAATAGTATTAGTGTTTGAATCGACCAGGAAACGAGAAAACTAAGGATAAGAAGAAGGAGGGATTCATATGGCCAAGAAAAATAAAGGTGAGGCAGTTGAAACGAATCTTGAATTGGACAAAAGACTGACAGGCGGGAATAGTGCCAATCAGGGAGATGCCACTCCAAAGAGCAAGGCAGAGCAGGCTAACCTTGCTATACAGGAAGAGTTTTACGAGGACCGGGAAGAGGGTCCGGCTATGAGAACAAATATTTATCAACAACCAAAAGATTAGAATGTTTAGTTTGCATGAGTCGAAACCTTACATCAATCCATTCGTAAATAAGGTAAGCACACAGGGCCGGCATGCTTGAAGGTGCCGGCTTTCTTATTCAAGAGATTGTGCATAATTTCACAAAAGATAAAAAGGAAGGAGTGAGGACGGAAAGGTGATCAGGAAGGAGCAATTGGTATAAGGAGGTGATAGCATGGCTGAAAGCAAACGGTATACTCGAAAAAGGGTGTTTGCGTTTGTAGTTTTCGTTTCCATCATCATTGCACTGTTTACCGCGCAAATTGAGGTTATATGGATTAAGAAGGTGTTCTGGATATTTCTAGCATTGATTGACTTTGGCTTTTCGGAAACCGCATATGAAATTTATCACCAAGTTTGGGAGGATTATCATCGATGACAATGACAGGGTAAGCCCGGATTGCAGCACCTATTCTGCAGCCGGGCATTTTTTATTTTGTTTTGGTATTCTGACTTTTACCCCTTACATTCCCTTTGCTGTTATCCCCGCTGTTTTCAAGAGCGATTTCCATTTGATTATGCCCTGCTTCAGGGGAGCTTTGGTTGCGGCTGCCCTTATTGTATTTTTTCGTCATGTTCTTCACCCCTTCCCGCTTCTTTAGTAGTTTGGCATCAGGTTGGTAAATCATACAGAGGAGAAGCCAGCCTGATGATAGAATAGTTAAAAGTAGACAATTTAACGGGGTGAGAGAAATGAGTATTACGGTAAGAAAAACAACCAGGGAAGATGCGGAAATTCTGAGAAATATGTACGCACATTATTTGCATGATTTATCAGCGTATACGGATAGCCTTAAGGAGAATTCAGCTGGCACATACGAATTTGATTCCTTTTCATATTTTTGGGAAAAAGAAGGTGTAAATCCCTATTTTATCGTCGATGACGGTGAAAATGCAGGGTTTGTCCTTTTGCTTGAACCTCCTTTTACTAAGCATATTCAATATGTAATTAATGACTTTTTCCTTTATAAACGTTTTAGGGGAAAAGGAGCTGCAACCAGAGCAGCAAAGAAGATATTTGAGTTAAGACCCGGAAGTTATTTTGTAGCCCAACTAGGAAAAAACGAACATGCGATCAAATTCTGGCATAGTATCTATCGGTCCCTTTCTATCCCCTACAAGGAGTATGAGGACCAAGAAGGCACTGAAAAAATCATTTGCCAGGAATTTTATGTTCCGGTCTGACCGATTTAAAAATGAAAATTCAGGGGATGGGAGTTGCTGAAGAATGGATGAGCTTAAAGAACTTCGGACGATATTTAACGCACACCGCAATCCTGAAAATGCAGCGGGAATGAAAAAATATATGAAGGACTTATTCCCGTTCATAGGGTTGAAGATGCCGGAGCGGAAAAAGCTCGAGAAGGAATTTTATGATAGGACAAGCATATTACAAAAGCCCTTTAACCCCATATTTGTCGAAGAATTATGGAAGCTGCCTGAACGTGAATACCAATATGCTGCGCTTGGATACTTAGAAAGATACAGCAAAAAGCTGGGCCCGGATTCACTTCTCTTCTTAAAATGGCTGATTACTACAAAATCCTGGTGGGATACGGTAGATACTCTTGCCTCAAAGCCGGTTGGAATACTGGCAAAGAAGTATCCCGAAATCCAGGCAGAAATGGACAAGTGGGCAGTTTCTGAAAATATGTGGCTACGCCGTACATCCATTTTGCATCAGCTTAAATATAAAAACGAAACAGATCAAAAGCGATTATATACATACATACGGGAGAATACAGGGAGCAAAGAATTTTTTATACAAAAGGCAATTGGCTGGGCACTTAGGGAATACTCAAAAACGAACCCAATATCGGTGAAAGAGTTTATCTTAAGTACAGAGCTTGCCCCACTTAGCAGACGGGAAGGGTCGAAGTATTTGGACTAATACACAGAAACCATCAATCAAAGCCTTGAAACAGGATATACAGGAACAAATGAGGTAGAATGGCAGGGATGAAAAAGGCGGAACGCCGCTTTACGATTGGAGAGAAAACATCATGATTAAATGTGTTGCATCTGATATGGACGGTACCCTTTTAACATCGGGGCAGGAAATTACCAAGGAAAATCGGGAGGCTATTAAAAAGGCTAGAGATATGGGTGTGGAGTTTGTTGTTGTGACCGGCCGCTCCTATCTTGAGGCGAAATTTGTTCTCGAGGAGGCTGGGATTCAATGCCCTGTTATTTGCGTTAATGGAGGGGAAGTGCGCTCTGAAGAAGGAGTTGCAATTGCATCAAATCCGTTGAGTATTGAAAAAGCCCGAGAAATAGCCGAACGCCTGGAGAAAAGCGATGTTTATTTTGAAGTATATACAAATAAGGGCACCTTTACCGATAGCTATGATCAGGCAGTTACCATCATGTCCGATATCCTTCTAACTGCCAACCCGGAGGCGGATGTTGAAAAAGTGCTTGCTGCCGCGGAAGAAAGATTCCATAAAGGACTGGTAAAGAAGGTTGATACATATCGCCCTCTATTTGATGGAGATGGAGCTGAGATACTAAAGTTCCTCGCATTCTCACTTGATCAGAGCATGTTGGCCGAAGCGAAAGAAGAGCTATCAGCGATCCCGGGAATTGCTATTAGCTCCTCAGGCGCGGAAAATATTGAAATTACGTCGATTGATGCACAGAAAGGGATCGCGCTTGAGGCCTTTGTTAAGAATCGAGGCATATCTTTAGAAGAGACGATGGCCCTTGGCGATAACTATAACGATATTTCAATGTTTAAAAAGGTCGGTATATCAGTTGCCATGGGAAATGCACCTGACGATATAAAATCCGTATGTTCGCATGTTACGTCAACCAATGAGGAAAATGGTGTTGCGAAGGCAATTGAAAAAATAATCACAATATAGTAGGGTCGGCCGCACCGCGTAAAGGCGTGGAGATGTTACACATTTAAAGCAGAGGGAGCTGTAACCAATGAGAAGATGGATTGGCGCGTTGGCGCTTATAGCCGTTATTTTGGCTGCATGCACACCGGATAGTGAACCTGGGACTAGGAACGAGGCTGCCCCTGGCAAATCCGATACTGATTCGGAGCCCGCTGTTACTCAAGGGGTAGAAGTCATTGCAGAGAAATTGAAGGTTCCCTGGTCTATAGCGAAGGCAGAGGATACCTTTTTTATTACAGAGCGGCCAGGTTCAATTGTGAAAATTGAGAATGGAAAGGTAGTGAGGCAAAAGGTTGAATTGAAAAAAACTCTATCAGATGCCTCCGAAGCTGGATTGCTTGGCTTTGTCCTGAACCCTGACTTTCCTACGGAATCTTCTGCGTTTGCTTACTATACGTATACGGATTCTGGTGGCCAAAAGAATCGAGTCGTTGTCCTATCCTATGACGGCAGTGCGTGGAGGGAAGAGGAGACACTTTTGGACGGTTTACCTAGCGGTCCTGTGCACCATGGCGGCAGGCTTGAAATAGGGCCTGATGGGAAGTTGTATGTCACTGCAGGTGATGCTTCAAATCCAGAAACTGCCCAGGACCCAGCAACGCTTGGCGGCAAACTCCTTCGCATGAATTTAGATGGAAGTATACCATCTGACAATCCTTTCCCTAATTCCTATGTATACACCTATGGCCATCGAAACCCGCAGGGGATTACCTGGCTATCGGACGGGAGTATGTATGCTAGTGAGCATGGACAGTCTGCCCATGACGAAATTAACAGGATAGCGGCGGGCAAGAATTATGGTTGGCCAATCATTATTGGCGATGAGCAGAAGGAAGGAATGGAAACCCCACTCTTCCATTCCGGCAACGAGACGTGGGCGCCCTCTGGTATGGATACAGATGGAGAGAGGCTATATGTCGCGACATTGAGGGGCAATGCAGTCCGCGAGTTCGATATCAATGCAGGAACAACAAGGGTGTTAATCAACAACCTTGGCCGGATTCGTGATGTCCTTGTCGATAGTAATTACTTATACTTTGTTAGTAATAATACGGATGGGCGCGGGAATCCTGGCGAAAAGGATGATAAGCTCTACCGCATTCCGTTAAAAGAATTGCAGTAAGGCCGTACTTAATTAGCTTGTGTTCCAATATCTGCAAAAGCGAAGCCTGCCTCATAAAGTTGGCAGGCTTCTTGGTTATTCTTTTGAGGTACCAATCCCATTCATAATAAAATGAATGGTTCGCTCCATTTCGGCTTCATCATCCCAATAGGCCTCGGGGATAATCAGGTATTTTGCTATGAAAAAACCAATGATGGACGATGCGGTCAGCCGCAGTGCGCTGGGTGCTGGTATATCAATGATTTCCCCCTTTTCCTTATAATAGTCAGCAAGTCTGGCAAACCGTTCATACAATTTGGATGCCACATGCTCCTTGAATTGTTCGCGCAGTTCCGGCTGGAATGGGATTTCCTGAACAAGAATCCGAATGATCTGGCTGTTTTTTTCAAAGAATTCCCTGCGGTTAATGAACATGGCTCGAAGGAACTCTTCATATGTTTCAAACCGTTTGTTTAGGACCTTATCGAAGTCCCTAATGACAAAGGGAGCGACGAGACGGGCCATGACTGGTGAAACAATATTGATTAACAGCTCTTTTTTTGTTTTATAGTGGCGGAAAATGGTTCCTTCTGCAACGCCAGCCTTTTTTGCGATTTCATTAGTTGATGTTGCCGCAAAGCCTTTTTCGGAGAAAGACTCGATGGCAGCAATCAGGATTTTTTTTTGCTTTTCGGTTAGTTCACCATCTTCAAAAAGATCTTCAATGGACATGTCTATCTCATTCATGCTTCTCCCGCCCCTTTCCTATATTTTTCTGTGCTTCTTAATGGCGACACTATTTAAAACCATGAACAGGACAGACAACCCAAACAGTAACAGCAAGTCAGGATAAATCTCCTCTATCCCATACCCTCTTACCATTACATCCCGCATTGCGTCCGCGGCATAATAGAGAGGAGTTAATGGCCCAATCCAGCTTAGCCATTCAGACATTGTCTCAATATTAAATAACCCCGAAAAGAATACCTGTGGGACGATCACGAGAGGAATAAACTGGATAATCTGCATCTCGTTGTTTGCGAAAGCCGATAGTAAGGTACCCAACGTCAGTGCAGTAAATGAAAGCAACAATGTTGTCAGCAAGACAAGCAGGAGCGATCCTTCCATAAGCATATCAAGTACATATATCCCGTACCATGAAATAATCGCAGCCTGGATGGTTGTAAAAATGCCGAATCCTACAACATAGCCAATGACAATTTCCCAGCGCCTTAATGGGCTTGCAAGCAGCCTTTCCAATGTTCCACTAGTCCGCTCGCGCAGAAAGGATACCCCAGCTATTAAAAATACAAAAAAGAACACAAAGTATGCAAGCAGGACAGGTCCAAAATAATCGAACTGACTCATAGAATCGGAACCGTGCAAATACTCAACAGTAAGTTCCTGTGTTTCAGTTTCAGGCATGACTGGAGCAAAAGCATGCTGAACCCAAAGCATAAATGCCCTGTTTGCAGTCGGATCACTCCCTTCGAGTACAATCGAAGGTCTATTATCTTTCACTTCAAGATATCCGTCCAGTTCTCCATCTTTTAGAGCTTGTTCAGCATTGGAGATAGAATCAAAGTCTTTTACTTTAGCATCCGAAAGGTCTAATTGATCCTTCAACTGTTCAGGAATTCCAATCAATCCAGCTTTCGGAACATAATCCTTCCCATTAAAAACAAGGTTGAGCATCGTCAGGATTAAAATTGGAGCGAGAATCATTAAAGCCATTGTCCGTTTGTCCCGGAAAAATTGCTTTAGAATCCGAATGATTAGAGCACGTATTCTCATTAGAATGCACCCCCGTAAACAAGAAATGCATGTTCAATCGTGTCTGACCCGGTATTTGCTTTTAGTTCAGCAGGAGTACCAATTGCAATCAGTTCGCCATTTCGAATCATCCCTAAGCGGTCACATTTCTCTGCCTCGTCCATTACGTGGGTTGTGACTATGATGGCAGTGCCTGAATCCTTCAAATGGTAAAACTGATCCCAAATAGTTTTCCGAAGAACCGGGTCAATTCCTACGGTTGGTTCATCAAGGATTAATAGCTTCGGTTCGTGCAGCATCGCAGCAGCCAGGGAAAGCCGGCGTTTCATTCCCCCTGAAAAGGCGGCTACCGGTTTGTTTAAATCATCAGTAAGCTGGACCATGTTCATGACCTCTTTAATCCGTTCTTGCCGTTCTTTCCCCTTAAGCCCATATAGTGCAGCAAAAAATTCAAGGTTGTCCTTTGCTGATAATTCATTGTAAAGGGCATCGGACTGAGACATATATCCAGCCATTTCAACAAGATTGAGCGAGGGCATTTTTTCACCGAACAACCAATTCTCCCCTTCAGTTGGAGTTTCAAGGCCGATCAACTGGCGGACTATTGTTGTTTTTCCTGCCCCTGAGGGACCAAGCAGGCCAAAGATTTCACCTGGCATGATTTCCAAATTAATATTTATTAAGACATTCTGGTTGCCAAAGGTTTTCGAAACATTTCTGATAGAAACAATCGATTCGTTGCTCATCTGTTCTCCCCCTCTTTCCATATATAGAAGAGTGAGTAATCACTCATTTATGACTCTATTATATGTCAGGGGGGCTAAAAAATGAAGTGAGTAATCACTCACTATTTAATTATACTTTTCGACAAACAGCCTCCAACTAAAATTAGCTAGAGGCCATTATAGATTTCTATCTCTTTTTTCTGCAGGACATTGATGGGCTTTCATTAATAATCCCGTGGGACGAAGAAATAAGCACATTTTCGAAGTTGTTGCATGTTCTTCTCCTTATTGTGCCGTTTTAACCTCATATTCCATTTCTTTCGTAGTTTCTTCCTCGCCATTCTTAATTGTCATTATTATTTTATATTTACCAGCCATTGGAATTTTTACTGTACCAGATTAGATACCGTCCTTTTCTTCTTTAAAATTTGTTTGAGAGGCACCATGAGCCATTTTGACCATATCGGTTTTAGCTGTTATTTTAAGGCCGCTTACAGGCTCATCTCCTTCCAGCACTCTTATTGTAAAAGGAACTTCTTCATTTGAAACATATAGCGGCTGCATGAGTGTTATCGTGTAGTTTGGCCCGGAACTGCACCCAGCCAGAAAGGCAATGAGGAGCAAAGGCATATAGATTTTTTTTAGCATCGAAAATCCTCCTTTAATGGCTTAAGTTTACCTTTTTGCACGGATTTTGCCTACCATAGGTTTACCACTTTAGTGGGTTTAGAAAGCGGCAGTACAGGAGAAACCTTTAAGGAAAAAAGATATAATGATAGAAGGGTAAAAGCAAAAGTAGATAAAGAGGTGAAGCGATCTTGGCGGACTTTGAAGCAAGTGTAATCATCAGAAAGCCAATCGAAGAAGTATACGAGTATGTTAGTAATATGGAAAATATGTCGGAATTCATGCCCAATGTTGTCAAGATAGACAAGCCAAGTGATGGGTTTTTGATGCCGGGCGACAAAGTACTCGAAACGCGGATGATTCGAGGCCGCGAAACGAGGAATGAGTTAGAAATTGTTGAAAATGAAAAGAATAAGCATTTTTCCTACCGGAGCGATATAAATGGACTTCAGTCTACTTACAGATACAGATTTAGTGAAGCGGATGGAGGAACAAAAGCTCACTTTGAAGCAATCATTAAAACGACTGGCCTGAGAATGAGGATTACCAAAAGGTTCATTGTTGATATGCTAAAAAGAGAAGACGGGAACCAAATGAGCTATTTAAAAGATGCACTGGAAGGAACTGGACCGACACTATAAATGGCACAAAAGAAGTAAAACCGGATAGCTAGGCTGTCCGGTTTTCGTTTAATCCATTTTATAGGTCCAGAATCGCTCATTATTGACCCAGACCATCATTGCAGGGTCCTGATTCTTTAATTTTTCTTCCATATCCTGAATAGTCCATGAGGTTTGAGATTTATGTGCCTTTATCGCTGCTAATTTAATATCGGCGACTGGAGTGATATCGTATACGATATCCGCTTCGCCCAGCTCATCAATGCAATTATTTGAGAATGCGACACAATGCAGCTTTGGTCTCTTTTCCTTTGGAATTGCCTGGACAGCACGGACTACAGCCCTTCCGGTTGCATCATGGTCAGGGTGGACGGAGTATCCTGGATAAAATGAAATAATTAGTGAGGGATTGGTTTCATCGATGATAGAACCAATGTTAGCTGCAAGCTTTTCCTCATCCTCAAATTCAACCGTTTTATCCCTATATCCGAGCATGCGAAGATCCTGTATACCAAGAACTCTCGCTGCCTCCTGAAGCTCTTGCCGGCGTATTCCGGGTAAGGATTCCCTTGTTGCAAAAGGGGGATTTCCCATGTTCCGTCCCATTTCGCCGAGAGTGAGGCAGGCATAAGTCACAGGGGTCCCCATTTTTACATGGGAAGCGATAGTCCCTGATACCCCAAATGCCTCATCGTCCGGGTGAGGAAAGACTACAAGCACATGTCTTTCTTTATCCATACTATACTCTCCTCCATAAGCAGGCTGGTCTGCGATACCAGCTTGCTCAGTTTTTTATTGCCACTGATTGAAAAGTTTTATTGGCGATGTTTTAGTGTTTTTCGACAGTCAAAATGTGCCCAACAAGGTTTATTGGCAATGTTTCAGCGCTTTTCGACAGTCAAAATGTGCCCAAAAAGCCGTATTGGCGATGTTTCAGCGCTTTTCGACAGTCAAAATATGCTCAATAAGCCGTATTGGCGATGTTTCAGTGTTTTACAACAGTTGAAATGTGCCCAATAACATATATTAGCAAGGTTTCAGGAGCTTGTGTTCCTGTTCTTACTCAAACGGTGTGGGGCTAATCTCTAGGGTAACGGCAAGCTTTCCGCTAAAGTCGTGGCCTGCCAATAGCAGTCTCCCCTTTTCATCCACTTCGTAATGTGTGATTCCTTCTGCATATATCCAGCCAAGCGGGATTTTTAAGCCTACCCTATAGGGGCCATTTCCAGTAATCTTCCCATATTCATATTGGACTTTGGCATTGCGGATATAGGCGCCTGAGGAAAAGAACGACTGATCATTATGTGTTGCATAGGCACCATTAGTCGTTTCAAGATGGATATACACTTCCTTGCTGCAATAATTGTTGATTGCAGCCTGAACTTTATCTAATAAGACCGGTCCCAAAAGGATTCCCCCTTCCGGCAGCTATCTGCCCTTTTTGATTCTACAGTTTTAATATTGTTTATCATACTAAAGTTGGCCTTGAAAAGCGAAACGCATGCACTTCTTTTTCAGGTAAACGATTAAAAAAAGCCTGGAAATTTTTCCAGGCCTTTTGTTGCTAGTTGTTTTACAATGAGTTTCTATAGGCGCCGTGCCAGACAGGTCCAACATACTGGTTAAGCTGGAATCCTTCATGGATAGCTTCGGTAATGAATAACTTTGCTGTATCGATGGCTGATTGAACGTCCATCCCTTTAGCAAGTCCGGCTGTAATAGCTGAAGAAAATGTACATCCTGCACCATGGGTATAGGTTGTACCAATTTTCGATGTTTTGTATAAATGATAGTTCTTTCCATCGTATAGGAGGTCAATCGCTTCGCCTTCGTAATCGAATTTGCTCCCGCCCTTAATGACTACATATTTTGCACCCTGTTCATGGATAATCGCTGCGGCTTCCTTTAATTGATCCATTGAACGGATTGGTCCGGTCTTGGCAAGCTGCCCAGCCTCAAACAGGTTAGGAGTGACAACAGTCGCAATCGGGAGAAGCAGCTCGCGCATAGCATCTGTTGTTTCAGGATTAAGGACTTCATCCTCGCCTTTACAGACCATAACCGGATCAATTACAACTTTATCGAGCTTGTTTTCTTTAATTACTTTTTCAGCTAGTTCAATAATTTCAACAGTGCCAAGCATCCCTGTTTTCATGGCATCAATCCCAACAGAAAGGATTGTATCCAATTGTTTTTTCAAGGTATCGATTGGCAGAGGGTGTACCTCATGATTCCACCCATCAGGCTTCATGGTGACAACTGTTGTCAAAGCAGTCATGCCATAAACGCCAAGCTCCTGAAATGTTTTTAAGTCGGCTTGAATTCCAGCGCCTCCGCTTGTATCAGAACCGGCAAGAGTGATTACTTTTTTAATCGACATAAATACTGCCTCCTTTAACAGGTCATCCAGGGTGATTACTACTAGCAATCCCCGGGTCTTCACCTACGTATCTTTCTCATTTTACTCAGTTAAAACCCCCTTTGTAAAGAGAATGAGACTTGATGTCAACACACAGTTTATGACAGCTGTTCACTTAACATATAAAAATGAAAGTTTTATTGGTAGGCATTTCTGATTTGTTACGATATTGTGTCTAACACATGTAGACGTGATAAAAATTACTGCGGAAAATGTTCATCCCGATTACTCTATGTATACGGGGGGAAGGTTTGCAGAGCAGCAATTGTTGTAAGCGCTAGCATTTGAAGGTTGGATATTTAATTCTATCTTCACGTTATTAATCTTTAGCAGTCACAAAATGTACAAAACTTAGACACAAAAGCGCAACCAATCTGTCAAATTAAAACCACTTTTTCGGCTCTTTTTATTATAAGTTTTAATAGTCGATCTTGTACCAGCCTTGATTTGCAAGGGTTTTCAAAATAGACTCCCAATTTCCGGGAGGGTGATAAATATCACTGCTGTATTCGGCCGAGGTTTCTACAATGAAGATAGGTAAAATGGTGCCGGACGGAAAAGGAGGAAGGACAATGAACAGAAAAAGCTGTCCTGAGGAATATCCGATCAATCTTACAGTCAACGGTTATGAAATTGCCGTTTTTCAGCTTACGAAATCTGATTTAGAAGACTGGGTGTATGGCTATCTCTTCTCGGAAGGGATGATTGACATAGCGGATGATGTTGAGAAAGTGGAGTTTCACGAAGGTATGGCAACGCTCGAAGTTACATTGAATAATTCTTTTGATGGAGACAAGATGTTTTCAAAAAAGAAGCATTACACTGCTGGGTGCGGCCGTGGAGTAACCTTCTTCTCAATGACAGATGTAAAGGAATTTGGAAGAAATAATTCAACTAAGAACTACCCTTTAAGTTATTTATTGAAGAAACGTGCTGAATTTGCGCAAGCTTCGGAGCTCTACCTGGAAACAGGAGGCATGCATGGAGCATGCATCGTTGATGAAGCTGGCAATATGGAGATCCGGGAAGATATCGGGAGACACAATGCTGTCGACAAAATCATTGGCCATGCAATTCGCAATCGGCTTAATCCGGAAGATTTGATTCTCCTTACTACAGGGCGCGTGTCATATGAAATGCTATCCAAGGCAGCAAAGTTTGGCTTCGCCGTCATCGGCTCTAGGACAGCTGCAACAAAGCAGGCCATCCAGTTAGCCAAATATCTAAATATAGAAGTAGTAGGCTATTTAAGGGGGAAAATGGCTGTAATTTATACTACTGCAGGCAGGGTCCACAGTGACCTTCGAGAATCCGTTGTTGCTGCAGAATCGAATTGAAAGGGGGAATCGCGCAGGGGAAATCTTTGTCGGTGATACTGATTTTTCGGGGAATTAAGGGATGCTTTAGTTAATTAAGGGAAGGAGACAGAGAGATGGTTGAAATCAACCTGAATCGCCGGCAGTTCTTGAAATTGTCAGGCGCTACAGCAGCTACATTGGCCATCGTTGAGCTTGGGTTTGACGAAAAGAAAGCCCATGCACAATCGAAAGAGCTGAAGACAGCCAATGCAAAAGTAACACCAACCATTTGCTGCTATTGCGGCGTAGGGTGCGGAATCCTTGTCCACACAAAGGACAACACTGTTGTATACACAGAAGGGGATCCAGACAACCCAATCAACGAAGGAAAACTTTGTTCAAAGGGAACAACCCTGAGACAGCTTTATACCTCAGAAAAGCGTGTGTTGAAGCCGCGCTACCGCGCACCGGGCAGCGATACATGGGAAGAAAAAGATTGGGAATGGATGTATGAAACAATCACAAAGCGTGTGAAAGAAACCCGCGATGCTTCTTTTGTTGAAAAAGAAGATGGTATGACAGTTAATAAAACAGAGAGAATTGCAAGCGTAGGCGGTGCCGCGCTCGACAACGAAGAAGTTTATCTTCTGTCCAAATTGATGAGAGGGCTTGGCGTCGTATATCTCGAACACCAGGCACGAATATGACATAGTTCTACGGTTGCCGGTCTGGCACCTACATTTGGTCGTGGAGCAATGACTAACCATTGGAATGATCTGCAATATACTGATTGTGCGTTAATTATGGGGGCAAACCCTGCGGAGAACCATCCGATTTCGTTCAGGTGGCTGACAAAGGCAAGGGAAAATGGAGGAAAAATTGTCTCTGTCGACCCACGCTTTACAAGGTCTTCAGCATTGGCTGACGTCTATGCGCCGCTTCGCTCTGGAACCGACATCGCATTCCTGGCTGGGATGGTCAATTATGCAATGGAAAAAAACCTAATCCACAAAGAGTATGTTGCTAACTATACAAACGCTTCTTTCATTGTGAAAGATAGCTATGATTTTAACGATGGCCTATTCTCTGGCTATGATGAAACTAAAAGGTCCTATGATAAAACCCTTTGGGCTTTTGAAAAAGACAAAGATGACAACTTCGTCAAGGATTTGACACTTGAACATCCGCGTTCTGTCTATCAGTTGATGAAGAAACATTATTCCCGCTATACAGTCGACAAAATTGTTGAAGCCACAGGAACTCCTAAAGAAGATTTCCTAAAAGTCTGCGAAGCATTTTGTTCAACAGGGAAAGTTGGAAAATCTGGCGTCATCATGTACGCAATGGGCATCACCCAGCATACAGTTGGTTCCCAAAACGTGCGTGCAATGGCAATCTTGCAGCTTCTATTGGGTAACGTTGGTATTCCGGGAAGCGGCTTGGCTGCAATGCGCGGAGAATCAAACGTTCAGGGATCAACCGACTTTGGCCTCCTTTACGGGGATCTCCCAGGCTATGTTGGGACGCCAAAATCTTCTGTGCCTGAACACGCAACACTGGCGGGATACAACGAAAAAGAAACACCTAAAGCTGGCTACTGGAGCAATAAGCCTAAGTTCCTTGTCAGTATGCTGAAAGCCTGGTATGGCCCGAATGCAACGAAAAAGAACGAATTCTGCTATCAGTATCTGCCAAAAGGCAATAAAAACTATTCGCATATCAACCTGTTTAAAGCAATGTACGACAAACAGCTTGATGGAGCATTCCTGTTTGGAACCAACCCGGTTGTCGGCGGCCCGAATGCCGGAGAAGAGAAGAAAGCACTAGGCAACCTGAAATGGCTTGTCGCAGTTGACCTGTGGGAAACTGAATCCTCCGCGTTCTGGCAAAAGGAAACAGGAGCAAATCCTTACGATATCGCAACGGAAGTATTCCTGCTGCCTGCCTGTGCTTCATTTGAAAAAGAAGGATCTGTTTCGAACAGCTCCCGCTGGATGCAGTACCGCTGGAAAGCAATCGAGCCAAAAGGTGAATCGAAAGCAGACCTTGAAATCATTCATGAGTTCGCAACACGAATCAAGGCTCTTTACAAAAATGAAAACACACCAGCTGCAAAGCCAATCAATGCGCTTTATTGGAATTTTGGCGAAGGCCATCACCCTGATATTGACTTGGTATGCCGGGAAATCAATGGCTATGATGTGAAAACCGGAAAACAGATTGCCGGATTTGGCGACCTGCTTGATGATGGTTCCACTTGCAGCGGAAACTGGATTTACAGTGGATTTTATCCGGAAGAAGGCAACCGTGCCAAAAACCGTGATAACAAAACTGGAGGCAAACACTTCCTGAACTGGTCATACGCTTGGCCAATGAACCGCCGTATCCTGTACAACCGCGCATCTGCCGATTTGAACGGCAAGCCATGGAGTGAAGAAAAGGCAGTTATCCATTGGGATGCAGCCCAGAAGAAGTGGGTCGGGGACGATGTGCCAGACTTCAAGGCAGTTGTATCCCCATCAGAACCAGGCGGAAAAAATCCGTTCATTATGGTGGCAAATGGCCAGGTTGCGTCAATTTTTGCTTCAGCCATGAATGAAGGGCCGTTCCCAGAGCATTATGAGCCATTTGAAAGCCCAATCAAGAACCCATTCTCAAGCCAGGATTTGAACCCAGCAGTCCAGATTTTTGACGGCGACTTTAACAAAAAAGGTGACAAAGAGAAGTTTCCAATTGTCGCTACAACATACCGTGTCAGCGAACACTGGCAATCCGGTTCAATGACTAGGAACCAGGAATGGCTCTCTGAAATTGCTGCCCATATGTTTGTTGAAATCAGTGAGGAACTGGCAAAGGAAAAAGGCATCAAGGGCAAGGATAGAGTCATTGTAACGTCAGCGCGCGGTGAAATTGAAGCGTATGCGATGATTACGAAGCGCTTTAAACCATACACAATCCAAGGCAAAAAGGTCCACCAGATCGGCATGCCATGGAACTTTGGTTACAAAGGATACGCAACCGGGGATTCAGCTAACCGTTTAACGCCGCATATCGGTGATGCAAACACAACGATTCCTGAGTATAAAGCATTCCTTTGCGACGTAAGGAGGAAGGGCTAATGCCGGAATATGTAAAATATGTTGACGTCACCAAATGCGATGGCTGTAGGGCTTGCATGGTCGCCTGCAAAAACTGGAATGACCTTCCTACAGAGGATGTAACGTACCAAGGCAGCGTCCAGTCCCATCCTAAAGTAACGGCCGATACATGGAATGTGCTGGAGTATATCGAGCATGAAAATTCAAAAGGACATCTTGACTATCTGTTCCGCCATTCTGCATGTTTCCATTGTACAGATGCCGCATGTGAGAAGGTTTGTCCTGAAGATGCCATCTCCTATACAGAATTTGGAACAGTTGTTATCGATCATGAAAAGTGCGTAGGCTGCGGATATTGCGTCCAAAACTGCCCATTCGACGTGATTTCCCTAAAGAATTATATTGATAAAAACGGTGATGAGTACCGTAAGGCCAACAAATGTACAATGTGTACTGACCGTATCGAAGAAGGCATGCAGCCAGCATGTGTCACTGTCTGCCATACGGGCTCGATGGAGTTTGGCGACAAAAATGAAATGATCAAAAAGGCAGAAAAGCGCGTGACTGAAATCAAGGAACGCTATCCGAATGCAATGGTTTACAACCCACAGGGAGTTGGCGGTACTCATACAGTGTATGTACTTGCCGAGAAGCCGTCTGTATACGGATTGCCTGAAAATCCGAAGGTACCAACCTCCGCAGTACTTTGGAAAGACTATGCCCAGCCACTCGGCAAAATGGCGCTTGGTGCAACTACCATGGCCCTTGTTGGTGCATTTGTAACAAATAAGATTTTCAGTAAAAAAACTGAAGAAGCTGAGCATAAGAATGGTGGTGAAGGCCATGAGTAAACCGCAATTGAGGGATGTTAAAGTTCGCCGTTTCCCATTGGCATTTGTCTGGGCCCATGCGATCAATGGTATAGCCTTCTTTGCTCTATACATTACGGCTCTGCCTATGTATACCGAATTCTTTGACTGGCTCTATCCAGTTTTCGGAGGTCCTGAGGGCGCACGTTTGCTGCACAGAATTTTCGCTGTGGCTTTCATAGCGCCGACCTTTATCCTATTAATCTTCAGCCCGAAGTGGTTTATGCTCTGGATGAAGGAATTAATAACCTGGAAAAAGCGTGACATAGCGTTTTTTGGAAACTTCGTCAAAGAATTGTTTGGCTTAAAGTTTGATCATGTCAAACAAACATTCTTTAACGCAGGTGAAAAAATTAACTCGATTCTCCAGATCTTCTGTGCAATCCTGGTCATCGGTTCCGGCTTCACAATGTGGTTTCCAGAGTACTTCCCTAAAGCACTTATTCAATGGGGATACTTCCTTCATAATGTCGGCTTTGCGATTGGAATAGCGGTTATTGTCGGACACATTTATCTCAGTGTTATCCACAAGCACTCACGCCCAGGCTGGACTGGCGTAGTAACCGGAAAGGTTCCTGCATGGTGGGCTAAAGGCCACTACAGTGACTGGTATGATGAAGAAGTGGAAAAGGGCAACTTCCCCGACCTTGATAAGCTGGACAAGAAAAAACACAAAGGTGCATAATAAGAGTAAATACATGTATGCGCTTTTAATAGAAACAAAAAAGGGGAATGGCTGTCTGTAAAGGCAGCCATTCCTACTAAGAAAAGCGTAAGCGCCTGGATCAGCCCCGACCAGCAAAAGATAAGGACCCGCAGGATGGGCCTGCCCTCCGGAGGGGCACGGCTTAAGACCTCGAGGGGCTAGGCGCTCCTCGCAAAAGAAAAGCACTTTTGCTTCGTGCGATGCTTATGCTGCCGAAGCATTACTTGTGAAGCTGGACAATTCTATAACCCTAAAGAAGGCCTTGGCCCGATGCAGGACAATACATGAAAAGAGGTGCACAGGGTTGAAGACATCCGTGGTATCCAAAGAGTATTTGAATTTGCAAAAAGAGATTATCAGCCTTCAGGAAAGATGGAAAGAAAGCCTTGGGGAACAATCAGTCAATATAAAAGTAGATAAAGCATCGTTGGCGGCAGGGGTGCCAGTGGCATCTCAGGCAATTTTTGATTTTGATATACCACTATTTTTACAGTGGATAGAGGAATTAAGGACTCTGTTGGTGAAACATAATAATAGTATGGAAGAAAAGCTCGCTTTTCTAAGCAAGTTAATTGATGAAAACACTGCACAACGCTGGATTGATGAAGCGTTAGCATTTAATGATATGTATTTTTCCGATTTCGCAGAAGATCACGAAGTAGAAGGGTGGATTCCCCATTTCATAGCAGAGACCGTGCTTCGCCCATATTTACAGCTTGCAGCTGAGAAGGCACAGCCTAGTATCTCCTTTGGCGTCCATGGTGCCGGCTGTCCTCTATGCGGAGAGCCTGCCAGACTTGCGCAACTAGAAGGAGAAGGAAAGAAAGAGCTATATTGTCCGCGTTGTTTGGTCCACTGGCATGACAAAAGGATCACTTGCACCCACTGTGGGAATGACGAACATGACACAATTAAATTTATTTCTGTTGAAGGAGATTCAACATCCCAAATCCAGGCATGCGACAAATGCATGGGTTATATCAAGATTGTTGATACACGTCAATTCATTAAAAGGCCGTCCTCAGCCATTTTGGATTTGAACACCCTGCACCTTGATTTTATTGCCCAAGAAAACGGTTATCATACCGGAGGCGGTGCAGGACAGAATCAACAATAGTCATAGGTTGAAAGATTAGAAAAGAGGAGGGTGTTGGCATGAAGGCGACAGCCATCCTACTATCCGGCGGGAAATCAAGCAGGATGGGAACGAATAAAGCGTTATTGGAAATTGGCGGGAAACCTACTATTGAAAGAATTAAAGATGAACTCAGTGGCATTTTTGAAGAAATCATTCTAGTTACGAATGATTCAAAACAATATGGTTTCCTAAATGTGGTGACGGTTGGAGACGAATATCCTGGAATGGGGCCGTTGGCAGGTATTCATGCAGGTCTTAAAGCCTCGAGTTTTGACTCTAATTTAATAGTTGCGTGCGACATGCCATTTGTATCAGGGAAGCTAGCTGAAACCCTTATTATGCAAGTGGGAAATCATGATGCTATCATTCCGGTCTTTGGGGGAACACACCACCCCCTTTTCGCCGTGTACCAAAAGAGTATAATAAAAGAGATTGAGTCCTGTATTATTGGAGGAAATCTCCGGATTAAGGATCTTTTAAGAAAAATAGATACTTTTTATATTGATGAAGAAGAGTTGCAGAAGTATTCTGCAATTGCTTTGGATAAGATTTTTTTCAATATGAATCATCCTGAAGAGTATGAAGTTGCGAAACAAGCACTAAAAGATAAAAGCAGAATGTAAACTTTACCTGCCGAGAGAGAAAGGAAGCGGGGTATATGCAATTTTTCAAGGTCAAAACAGTAGAGGATACTTTTAGTTTGATTGACGAAAAAGTGGGGAGAACTGCTGTGGTTGAAAACCGCGGGCTGGAGGAAGCACTTGGCTATGTACTGGCAGAACCAGTGCAGGCGCGTGAAGATGTTCCAGGCTTTGATAGGTCTACTGTTGATGGTTATGCAGTCATAGCGGCCGATACATTTGGGTCCTCCGAGTCTATGCCCGGCTTCCTAACGCTCGTGGGTGAAGTGAAAATGGGCGAAACTGCTTCTGTACCGGTCGGTTTCGGTCAAGCTGTGTATGTGCCGACTGGGGGTATGATTCCCGCTGGAAGTGATAGCGTAATCATGATTGAGCATTGCGAAGAAATCAGCGGCCTTCTAAATATCTATAAGCAGGTGGCACCAGGAGAAAATATCATCCGCAGGGGTGAAGATATAAGGGATGGTGAACTGCTTCTTAAAGAGGGGATTCGACTGAGGCCGCAGGAAATTGGCGCCCTTGCTTCACTCGGAATAACGGATGTGCCAGTGTATCGCCGTATTCGGGCTGGCTATTTGTCTTCCGGGGATGAAATCGTTCCATTTGAAACAGCTGAATTGCAAATAGGCCAAATCCGCGATATCAATTATTTGACGATTGCAGGTCTTGCTCGTGACTGGGGAATTGACCTGGTCTATGGCGGGATTGTTCCTGATACGTTTGAAGAATTTCAACAAAGGGCGAAGCAGTTATTTAAACAGGTTGATTGCCTCATTCTATCAGGAGGCAGCTCGGTTGGGGCAAAAGACTATACAACCGATGTAATTCAATCCCTTGGAAGCCCAGGCGTGTTTGTTCATGGGATATCCATCAAGCCGGGCAAACCGACAATCCTTGCAATCGCTGGCGGGAAACCCGTGATTGGCCTTCCTGGCCATCCAGCATCCGCCATGATTATTTTTAACCTGTTCGGTGAAAGAATTTTGAAAAGGCTGCAGGGAGAAACAATCGTAAAAAGGCCTGACAGGATTTTTGCCAGAATCACAAAAAATATTCCTTCAAGTCCCGGCCGATCCGATTATATTCGGGTCAGTCTGTTTGAACAGAAAGGCGAATGGTGGGCTGAACCAATCATTGGCAAATCTGGTTTAATTACGACATTGGTGAAGAGCGATGGGATTGTAGAGATCACTTCAGAAAAAGAGGGCATCGCCCAGGGCGAATATGTCCCAGTGATGGCAACAAGGTAGGGGGAGCGGCACATGGAACAGAAGCGGTATAAACGGAAAATTTATCTCGAGGACAAGCCCAGGGCTGTAGCAAGGGAAGAATTACTTGCTGCCTTCGACCTGCTCCCGGAAACGGAATGGTTAAACGTTGAAGAGGCACTTGGAAGGATTACCGCTGAACCGATTTTTGCCGGCACATCGATGCCGCATTACCACGCTTCGGCTATGGATGGTATTGCAGTCCTTGCTGCTGATACATTTAGTGCGCATGAGCAGAACCCGTTAAGGCTCACCCTAGGGGATCAATTTGTTTATGTTGATACAGGAAATGCGATTCCTTCTCAGTATAACGCCGTTATTATGATAGAAAATGTGAATGTGATAGACGACCATACAGTAGAAATTATTGAACCAGCTACTCCTTGGCAGCATATCCGACCAATCGGTGAGGATATAGTTCAGGAGGAAATGATTTTTCCACAGGGACATAAAATGCGTCCCGCGGACCTGGGATCCCTGCTTGCAGCGAGGATAACAGCGTTTCAGGTAATAAAAAAGCCGGCTGTTGCCATTATTCCAACTGGCAATGAGCTCATTGACGTGAAAGACGAGCCTGCACCAGGCAAGATCATTGAATTCAACGGGATTGTTTTTTCGAACTTTGTGAAGGAGTGGGGCGGCGAGCCACATTTATTTCCAATCGTAAGGGATAATCCGGAAAATATAAAAGAAGCACTAGTAAAAGCAAGTGAAACAGCAGATATTGTCGTTATAAATGCAGGTTCTTCCGCAGGATCGAAGGATTACACAGTCCATGTAATTGGGGAAATTGGCAAGGTCTTTACTCATGGAGTTGCCGCTCGGCCAGGCAAGCCGGTTATCCTTGGGCAGATTAATGGCAAACCAGTCGTAGGTGTGCCGGGCTATCCGGTATCTGCCTACCTTGCGATGGAGTGGTTTGTTCAGCCGCTCATCTGCAAATACTTGCAGATTCCTGTGCCAAAACGACAGAAAATCAATGTAACATTAGGACGGCGTATTGTTTCAACGATGGGCCAGGAAGATTTTATCCGAATGAATATTGGGTATGTAAACGGGCGATATGTTGCAAATCCATTGACCAGGGCGGCAGGTGTCACAATGTCCTATGTACGGGCAGATGCACTGCTCGTCGTTCCTACTGACATACTTGGGTATGAACAGGGAGATACCGCAGAGGTGGAACTTCTCAAACCACTTGAAGAAGTAACGAATAGTATTGTTTTCACTGGGAGCCACGACCTGACAATCGACCTTTTGTCGTCACAAATTAAACGGAAAAGGACTGATATGAAGGTTATATCTTCCCATGTTGGCAGCATGGCGGGACTGATGGCAATCCGCAAGGGAGAGGCGCATGTTGCTGGAGTCCATTTGCTAGATCCTGAGACAAAGGAATACAACTTGCCTTACGTTAAGAAGTTTTTAGCTGACATGGACATTGTCCTCTATCCATTCCTGAAGAGAAAGCAGGGTTGGTTCGTTGCGGAAGGGAATCCTCTCGGGATTGAAACAGTTGAAGACATTGCCAGTACAGGGGCACATTTTGTTAACAGGCAGCGTGGCGCCGGGACAAGGATTCTGTTTGACCTCCTCCTGAAGGATAAAGGCCTTTCCCCTGAAAAAATTATTGGATACAGCAGGGAAATGTTTTCCCATTTGAGCGTAGCAGCTGAGGTGAAAAGTGATAAGGATTCAGTTGGCCTGGGAATCTATCCGGCTGCGAAATCAATGGGCTTATCATTTATCCCGCTTGCAGATGAAGAGTATGATTTGGTCATGCGCCGTGACTTTTTTGAAAGCGAAAAAGGGAGATTGCTTATTTCTGTAATCCAATCTGAAGATTTCAGAAGAGAAGTCGAAAAAATTGGCGGCTATGAAGTCATTGCCGGCGCAGTCCCCAAAATAGTTTGAATAGGATGAAAAGCTGGCGAATACAAAAGGCAAATATGCCTGGTAGTACATGGAGGGTAAATGATGTTTGAAATCTCAAAGGAACCCATCAATATACAAACTGTCATAGATAAGGTTGTCCAGCGGGAGGCTGGAGCGATTACAACCTTTATTGGAACAGTCCGTGAGCTCACTCATGGCAAAAAGACTCTTTTTTTAATATATGAAGCATATGAAGCGATGGCCGTAAAGAAACTTGAGCAGATTGGCCGTGAAATTGAGGAGCGCTGGCAAGGATCTAAAGTTGCGATAACGCATCGGGTTGGCCGCCTTGATATAACAGATGTGGCTGTCGTCATTGCTGTATCGACACCACACCGTGCTGATGCTTACGAAGCAAATCGTTATGCAATCGAGCGGATTAAAGAGATTGTTCCAATCTGGAAGAAAGAGCATTGGGAAGATGGAGAAGAATGGGTCGGCAATCAGCTTGAAACTGTTTTCTATCCAAAAGGAAAACCCGAGGAGGGTGATTTGAATGAATAAAGTGATGTTTTTCGCCCATTTACGTGATGCGGCAGGAGTGGAGTCTATATCCGTAGACGCTGCTGGGAAAACAGTGGGGGAACTGAAGACGGATCTTGCTGGTAAATACAGCCTTCCGAAAATGGATACAGTTATGGCTGCAATCAACGAGGAATTTTCCACGAATGAAGAAATCATACAAGAAGGCGATATTATCGCTTTTATCCCGCCGGTAAGCGGCGGTTGATTTAAAAACTTTTTTAAAGGGGCTTCCTTCATTGGAAGCTTTGTTTATCCCGTATTTAGGGGGAGTAAGCAAAGATTCACTTTGCTGCCTTACTGATAGTACCAGAAACAGCTCAGATGATTACGGAAAGGAGGCTAAAGTGATGGCAGAACGGTATTCAAGACAAATCTTATTTCCAGGCATCGGAAATGAAGGGCAGAGGAAAATCAGCTCTAAGCATGTATTGATGATTGGTGCAGGCGCGCTTGGCTCCGGAAACGCCGAAGTGCTGACCAGGGCGGGCGTCGGTAAATTAACCATTATCGACCGGGACTATGTCGAGGCGAGCAATCTTCAGCGACAGCAGCTTTATACAGAAGAAGATGTTGCCGAAAAATTACCGAAGGCAGCTGCGGCTGAAGGAAGACTAAAAGCAATCAATTCTGATGTGGAAATAGAGGCTATCATTGGTGATGCCACTCCGGAATTCCTAGAGGAGCTTGCTGAAGGTGTAGATTTAATCATTGATGCAACAGACAATTTCGAGACCCGAATGGCGATAAATGATGTTTCGCAGAAATATCAAATTCCCTGGATTTATGGCGCGTGTGTAGGAAGTTATGGAATGAGTTTTACGATTCTACCCGGGGTCACTCCCTGCTTGAATTGCCTTTTGAGAACAATTCCGTTGCAAGGTCTTACCTGTGATACAGGGGGGATTATCGGACCGGCTGTTCAAATGGTTGTTTCGCATCAGACCGCTGAGGCTCTAAAAATTTTAGTAGAAGACTGGAATGCAATTAGGACGGCATTTGTAAGCTTTGATATGTGGCGCAATGAGTATACATCGATGAAAATGGGCAAAGCGAAATTTGCTGGTTGCCTGTCATGTGGGGAACATCCGACTTACCCATATCTTGATAAAGATAATATGACCAAAACCACAGTTCTTTGCGGACGGGATACAGTGCAAATTCGCCCGTCAGCACAAGGGGAAGTTTCGCTTGAGCAGCTCTCAGGGCAACTCGGATCACTTGGCTATACTGTCAAAGGAAATCCATATCTTATTTCGATAGAGCTTGGTTCTGAGCGGATGGTCATCTTCAATGATGGCCGTGCCCTTGTTCACGGTACGAAAGATCTTACTCATGCAAAATCAATTTATCAAAGGATTATGGGATGATACATTTTAAAGGCGGATTATATAGGTATTCCTTTTTATGGATGTCGTTTGAAGCCCGATAAACTATAGTAAAACCCCCGGAGAATTCTTCCCCGGGGGTTCGTTGTTCTGATATAAGAAAGTATATCTTACATTGAGAACTGTCTAGCTCCACAAGGAATGCTTCGGCAGCATAAGCATCGCACGAAGAAAAAGTGGTAGCTTTTTCGAGGAGCGCCTAGCGCCTAATGTACTTCAGTCCCCTCGTTACGATAAGTCAACATCGATTCGCTTTCGCTCATCGTGTTTCCTTTATCTCCTTCGAGGCCCTCCAGTCCATACGGCGCTAAGCAAGGCGCTTGCGCTTTTCTTGTTTACTTTTTACAAGCTACAAGGACCAGCCTGCCTTCGTCCAGCTCTTTTTCAAGACGGTCAGCCTCAGATTCAGAAAGCCCAAGAGATTGAAATTGGGTGCGCAGTTCATCGCCCCGCTTTTTAAATACACCTGTTACCGAATTGATTAAGCCCTGGTCCGTTAATCCAACCTCTTCTGCTCCAGTTGCGTCAGCAAGATGGGACTCGCGCTTCTTATCATGCGCAAATAAATAGATATCGTCCTTCTTATAGCCTTCGGTAGCCAATAAGGAAAGCTTATCCTGGGCCTGGACTCCATTTTCAACGATTTCAACCTTATACATAATTGGTTCCTCCTTCTTATCTATGAAATTTATCTCACATTTAGTATTTATCCTTTCCGCAAAGCCGTAAACATGATAGGGGTGGAAGAACCCAATCAGAAAAAATGATAGAATTGCAGTAAAATGGGGAATAGAGATTAGAAGGAGGGGTTATATGCTTGAAAACAATTTGCCAAGAAGCTGGTCTGAGGTATTGGGAGAGGAATTTCAAAAAGAGTATTTCCATACATTACGGGAATTTTTAATAGAAGAATATCGTACGAAAACTATTTATCCGGAATACAGTGATATTTTCAATGCATTAATGTTTACAGACTATGATGATGTAAAAGTTGTCATCCTTGGCCAGGATCCTTATCACGGGCCGGGCCAGGCACATGGACTAAGTTTTTCTGTTAAGCCGGGAATCAACCCGCCGCCATCTCTTAAAAACATATTTAAAGAGCTGTGCAGCGATCTTGATAGTGAAACTCCTGAGCATGGATATCTTGTCAGCTGGGCGGAACAGGGTGTGCTTCTGCTTAACACAGTCCTTACCGTAAGACAGGGAGAGGCAAATTCCCATAAAGGGAAGGGATGGGAACGGTTCACTGATCAGGTAATTACGCGGTTAAGTGAACGTGACAAGCCTCTGGTATTTATCCTATGGGGGAAACCAGCCCAAAGCAAGCTATCTTTGATTGACACAAAAAAGCATAAAATTATTACCTCGGCACATCCAAGCCCGCTTTCAGCGAGAAAAGGTTTTTTTGGAAGCAAGCCTTTTTCGAAAACAAATGAACTATTAAAACAGCTTGGATATGTTGAAATTGACTGGGCGCTGCCACCACTCTAAGAACTTAATACTAATTAAAATGCTGATCCAAACGGGTCAGCCTTCTTTTTGAGTATGATTGAGTTTATTAATAAAGCTGGGACCTCCTAAAGTGGAGAGATGCTATTCATAAAGGTCGTAAATGATAAATCGTGCATTAGGATGAAACTTGACGTCATTCATAATGGTGATGAATGACAACTCGGGGTTGTGAAGGTATTAAGATGTCATTCATAATGGTGATGAATGACAACTCGGGGTTGTGAAGGTATTAAGATGTCATTCATAAAGGTGGTGAATGACAACTCGGGTCCTAAAATCAGTCAAGATGTCATTCGTGATTTGGAAATTTGCCATATTGGCCTATGTGCGAAAAAAACAGGAATACTGTACAATGGTGATATTGCAAAATGGAACAGGGAGTTGATTTCTTTGAACATACATATACATACTCTACTACGAAAAATGGGTGAGGAATTGGACCGGGCAAAATCGAGTTCAAATGAGGCCCAAGTACGTGAGAAGATCTATACAATCAAGGCTTTATGCGAGGTCATCCTTGCCGAAGGGGAAACGAGAACTCCTGATGTACAGCCGATTCAGGCAACACCAACCATAGTGGTAGAGAATCGTGGAACTGCTATAATACCTGGAAAGAAGCTGGAAATGGAGGACGGGGCAAACGGAGATTCAATCTTTGACTTTTAGGGGGAAAATAAAGTGAAAACATTCATCATCATTGGGGCTGTTAACGCATTTCTGGCAGTTGCCCTGGGAGCATTCGGAGCACATGGCCTGGAGGGGCGGGTTGAACCGAAATATCTTGAGACTTGGAAGACTGGAGTAACCTATCAGATGTTCCATGCAGCTGGACTTTTAGTGATAGGGCTCATCCTCGGAAAGATACCAGCAGCCTCCTTGTTTACTACCTCAGGTTGGCTGATGCTAACCGGAATTATTTTGTTCAGTGGTAGTCTATATGTTTTAACCCTGACAAAAATTAGTATTCTTGGTGCCATTACTCCTCTTGGGGGAGTCGCATTCCTGGCTGCATGGGTATTAATTGTCATTGGTGCAACAAAGTATCTTTAAAAAAGAGGAGGACAATCCATATTGGCTTGCCCTCCTCTTCATTTTATTTCATTTAACCTAACGCGGCGGAAGGGTGCTCTGGCCATGTCCGGGTCCGCCGCTGCTGCTAAACCCGCCACCACCACCAAAAGTGCCACCGCCACCGGCTGCAAATGGGTATTCATACTCAATTTCTTCATCAAATGTTACATAATCAAGATATACCATCAATAGCAGATAACGCATCCCTGTTTGTGGATCACTAAGAATAATATGGTCACGACCGGCAGCTTCAATTATCCCTTTGAAAACCTGCTGCCGTCTTTGCCCATCCCGAGTCCCTTCAAACGTCATATATACCGTTGCCAGCTTCCCTCGGTTCAAGCGAAGGATATTCTCAATATAGGATTCTTCCATTGGCAGCATCCCAGGAACTTGTGGGCCAGCCGTTGTCGGGGCGCTCTGTGGAAAAGGCGCTTGAAAACCGCCTCCGCCTCCATAGCCGCCCATTTGACCTCCTCCGTAGCCGCCCCCAAAAGACTGTTGTTGCATACCAGGGCCTACAGGTGCCCCTCCTGTTCCTGAATAGGGCTGATAGCCTTGTTGGCCAGCATTATTATTTCCGTAAGGATACATTTGCATTCCCTCCTCATAAATTGCGCATTGGAGGTCGGCCGACGGGTCAGCCTCCGCTGCCATTATTGCCGATTTTCCAATTCCAAGGTTAGGGATTCTACCTTTTCGGAATTGAAGACTCGCTGTTTCAATCATATGAGGTAAAATGCCGATTTAGTACTTCAAGAAGAGTGCTGTTAGTCAAGGAAGATACAATAAAAATGCTCCCGCCACGTTAAATCGGGGCGGGAGCACATTTTTAAATACTGAAGAAGCTTTCAACCTTTTCTTCGGCAAGGATATTGCCGACAAAGAACGAGCCGAATTCGCCATAACGGGCACTAACTTCATCAAAGCGCATCTCGTATACGAGCTTTTTGAACTGAAGCACATCGTCAGAGAACAATGTGACGCCCCATTCATAATCATCAAAGCCCACGGAGCCTGTTATAATTTGTTTGACCTTTCCTGCGTATTGACGGCCAATCATGCCATGGCTGTACATAAGCTTCCGGCGATCCTCCATCGGAAGCATATACCAGTTGTCATTACCTTGGCGGCGCTTATCCATTGGGTAGAAGCAAACATATTTTGCTTTAGGCAGTATAGGATACAGCCTTGCGCGTACATGAGGGTTTTCGTATGGATTTTCGCCGTCCTTCAAATAATTGCTTAATTCCACTACTGATACATAGGAATGGGCGGGAATTGTATATTCAGCAAGTTTCGATTTATTGAACTCTGTTTCAATTTCATTCAATTCCTCCATAGTAGGGCGGAGAATCATCATCATGAAATCAGCTTTTTGGCCGACAACAGTATAGAGTGCATGGCTGCCATCTTTGCTTTCCTGAGTCGCATTCCACTTTTCTACAAGGCCCATGAATTCGTTTATGGCGGCCTGGCGTTCATCCGCAGGCGTCATTTTCCATGTCGTCCAATCGACGCTTCTAAAATCATGCAAACAATACCATCCATCAAGCGTTTGTGCAGCTTCGCTCATTCAAATCACTCCCGATTCGTTCTACTCTTTATACCCGTCTACTATATCATAGTTTCGCCAAAAACCCCCAATAGATGCCCTTTAATAACCTCTCCGTTTAATTACTGGTAAAAAAGGATATTTTGACAAAAGAAAGCTGAAAATATAGTGAAACTTCCATCCCTGTGTTCTTCAATTGTGGTTAGTCGCACAAAGCCCGGTAACGCTAGGACCTAATAAATCGTATCTCATCAATCGGGCTTTTACAGGCAGCTGATCCCCGCCATATTTCTTGTTTGTGAAATTAATTTTGGCGCAGGTCTTACTGCCCGAGAATACGGGGTAAGAGCGTTGTATGGAAGAGTCTAATTCCACAGCCAATCTCTCGAAATTTTTAAAAAGACTGACATTTTTGGCGGAACGGTATTTTTCTTGAATTTTAGTGTCAGTGGGTTATCCTGAATATGTGTTAAAAAGGAGGAAGAATTAACGTGAGTGATTTATTTGAAGGAATTAAGCAAAAGATTTCCGGTAATAACCTAAGGATTGTTTTTCCTGAGGGCCTGGATGAAAGAATCCTTAAGGCAGCGGGACGCCTGGCTGCAGAGGGTATCCTTACTCCTGTAATTATCGGCAATATTGAAGAGGTACAGGCAAAGGCCAAGCAGTTGGACGTATCCCTTGAAGCTGCGGAAATTTATGACCCAGCCAATTATTTAATGATGGACGAGCTTGTTGCATCCTTTGTTGAGCGTAGAAAGGGTAAAGCCAGTGAAGAAGATGCTCGCAGGATCTTGCTCGATGAAAACTATTTTGGAACTATGCTTGTTTATGCGAATAAAGCGGACGGGCTCGTTAGCGGTGCAGCTCATTCAACTGCTGATACGGTGCGGCCTGCTTTGCAAATTATTAAAACAAAAGAAGGTGTCTCTAAAACATCTGGTGTATTCCTGATGGTTCGCGGAGATGAACAATATGTGTTTGCGGATTGCGCAATTAATATTGCACCTGACAGCAATGACCTAGCTGAAATTGCAATCGAGAGTGCGCGGACTGCGAGAATGTTCGATATGGAGCCGCGTGTTGCGATGCTGAGCTTTTCGACAAAAGGATCTGCCAAATCACCGGAAACAGAAAAGGTTATGGCAGCGGTGGAAGAGGCTAAGCGCCGTGACCCTCTGTTAATCATCGATGGTGAATTCCAATTTGATGCCGCGTTTGTTCCTTCTGTTGCGGCAGCTAAGGCCCCAGATTCCGTCCTACAGGGCAATGCGAACGTCTTTGTATTCCCTAGCCTTGAAGCTGGTAATATTGGCTACAAAATTGCCCAGCGGTTGGGTAACTTTGAAGCGGTCGGCCCGCTTCTCCAAGGGTTGAACCGCCCGGTCAATGACCTGTCACGAGGATGCAACACGGATGATGTGTATAACCTGGCGTTGCTTACAGCGGCGCAAGCGTTAATGCAGTAGACCTATAAAACATAAAATTAGCCCGGCCTTTAGTGGACCGGGCTTTTGTGTGTTGTGTTGTTTTAGATAATAAGGAGCAAGCTGAGTGCCATGACAGCCATCCCTGCAATAAGCCCATATATTGGAAGATGGGTTTCATCGTATTTTCGTGCGGCGGGCAGCAATTCGTCCAGTGAAATGAAGACCATGATGCCGGCAACGGCCGCAAAGATTACCCCAAACATGATGTCGTTAAGGAAAGGCATAAGAAATAGATAGGCAACGAGAGCCCCAATCGGCTCGGATAAGCCAGAGAGGAAGGATAGCTTGAATGCCTTCTTCTTATCTCCTGTAGCAAAATATACCGGTACAGAAACGGCAATTCCCTCAGGAATGTTATGAATGGCAATTGCAATCGCAATGGCAACGCCAAGAGCCGGGTTCTGGATTGCGGAAGTGAAAGTCGCGATCCCTTCCGGAAAGTTGTGGATGCCAATGGCCAATGCAGTGAATGTTCCCATTTTTAACAAAGCTGGATCTTTTACGATAGCACCAGGCTGCATCTCTTCAACCTTTTTCAATTCATGTGGGTTGCCTTGTTTAGGGATTAATTTGTCTATTAAGGCAATCAAGAGAATTCCGCCAAAGAAGCTGAAAACTGTTGCCCAGTTTCCCCCTTTTGCCCCCAATTCTGCGACAAGGGCGATTTTGGCCTTTTGGAAAATCTCAATCATTGATACATAAATCATGACTCCAGCTGAGAAGCCGAGGGTCACTGATAAGAACTTTGTATTTGTTGTCGAAGTAAAAAATGCCATTAAACTTCCTATTCCAGTTGCAAGACCCGCAAACAGTGTCAGTCCAAAGGCGAAAAGGATTTCCATATTCATTCCCCTTTCTTGTGTAAAAACCACTTCTATAAAGTATTGAAGAACCCGGGGAGAGGATACTCTTTTTCGGGCTGCTTCGCTTGTAAAATTAATATATGCCCTTGGTTTAAAATGTTTCCTTTGCTCAACATTTTATCTTATGGGAAAAACCTAGTCCATCATTAAAAACCGGAAAAGTGTTTTCTTTTATAGGTTTGATGGGCTTTGTCGTTATTATGCTATAATAACACCACATAATTGAACTGGAGGCACCACCATGAAAGACAGTGCAACATCGCTGCTGTGGCAGGAACAGTGGCGGCTTATCGACCAATCTACCACAGGGCTGCTAATGCCAGCCATCCAATCCTTTGCCATAGACGACACATTATGTGCATCTGTTGGCTCACATCTTGCACCAGCTACAGCACGAACCTGGGTGCATCATGATACAGTAGTCCTGGGTATTCAGGATACAAAGCTGCCATATCTTAAAGAAGGCCTTGCCTATCTTTATTCCAAGGGATTTACACCTATTGTAAGGAACTCGGGAGGCCTTGCCGTCGTACTTGATAAAGGAGTCTTGAATATTTCACTTATTTTACCCGAAAAAGAAAAAGGAATAGACATTAATAGGGGCTATGACGCAATGTTGGAGCTTATTCGCTGCATGTTCGCTGATTGGGGAAAAGAAATTGAAGCACGGGAAATTATTGGATCATACTGCCCTGGCAGCTATGATTTGAGTATTGGCGGCAAGAAGTTTGCCGGAATTTCTCAAAGAAGGCTCAGAAAAGGGGTAGCTGTTCAAATCTATTTAAGTGTGGAAGAGAGCGGCGGAAGTAGGGCGGAATTAATAAGAGAGTTTTATTCACTCGCCTTAAAAGGGGAACAAACAAAATTTAGCTATCCCGAAGTGAAGCCGGAAGTGATGGCAAGCCTGTCTGAACTGCTTGGCACGCCACTTACAGTGCAGGATGTCATGCTAAAACTTCTTATCGAGCTAAAAAAAATGAGCAGTCTTCTTTACTCCGGCCAGTTGACCCCGCATGAGCTTGAGCTTTTGCCAGGATACTCTGCCCGGATTGCTGAACGGAATGGCACATTACAAAAGCCGTAACCCAAGAATGGATTTACGGCTTTTGATTGTTGTTATCATCTTCGGCTTGCTCGATTTCAGTTAGTCATTCAGCAACCATTTCAAGGTTTCCGTTCCGGTCCATCTTGAATTTAGTCGCCGGACGCTCCTCTTCCTCGAATAAGACAAGCTTACGGGCTTTGTTCATGATTTTTAATAGTGTTTCGTAATCTTCTTGAATGACTCCTGTATTTTGTTCAAGATCATTTATTTTTGTTTCCATCTCCTCATTTTGCTTGCGGAGGTTGGCGATTTCCCGCTTCAATCTTTCATTCTCACTTTTTAACGCCTCAACATGTGCGTTGTTACTATCATAATTCTGCAAGAAAGAAATGACAGTTTGCATTGTTAAACCTTGCCCGCCATGCTGGAACCCTGTCCCCGTTTGGGAAGTTACTAAAGCCGGTTGTGAAACTGTGAATCTGTTAGCAGGAACCTTTGCTTCTGCATGCTTGCTATTAAGCTCCTCAACCATCTTCTCCAGGTCAAAGCTCTCTGGCTGCTTTAAAGGTTGTGTATCGAATTCAACTGCTGTTTCCATAGAGACTCCAGTAGTACTGAATTCTTCGTTGACTTCAACAGGAGGGGTGTAAAGCAGCTTCTTTTTGCCGCCTTGATCCTTTCCTAGCATACGCTGGCGTTGTTTTCGCTGTTTTTTGGCAAGCTGAAGTGCCTTTTCATACGTATGACGCACGACTGCATTCCATCTGAACCCGCATGCTGCCGAAGTTCGATCAAGCTTGTCCCCAACCTCTTCAAAGGCATTAAGCTGGGTGCTTCCTTCCCTTACATGGCGAAGCACTGTTTCAGCTAACAATAAATCATCCTCTTCTGTCCAGGCATCCTGGCGCACCTTCATTTCGATACACTCCTTCTCTTCATTTACTTTTGTATTCATTCCAACCCAGCCTTCCAGTCTGGCAGAAATACCTGCCAATCAAAATTAAATGTTTTGTTCCTAGCAATATCATGGACACTTTTTTCAAGTTTTATACAAAACGTTTGAAAGGATAGTAGAATCGGAATGTAGGTCGGCTTGCATTGGCTGTCCAGAAGCTGTAAAATACCATAGGACATATAGTGTATCCGCCGTAGTAAACGTTTCAGGCTGTAAAGATAATTAGAGTCGAAACCAATAATTCATATGTTTTTTGAACTTGAAAATTGCAAAATATAACCAATAAGCCATATGATTTGGCTGTAAAACTCCGTACCGAGAGGATGAACGGAATGACTAATGAATTTCGCGTATGTGATGACTGTCAGGCAGTCAACCTCAAAACGCTTATCCCGCGCTTAAAGAAGCTTGATCCTGATGCGAAAATAGAAATTGGCTGCCAATCCTATTGTGGCCCAGGACGGAAAAAGACTTTTGCTTTTGTCAATAACAGGCCGCTTGCGGCATTGACCGAGGAAGAGTTGATTGAAAAAGTAAGCAAAAAGCTCAAAAGTTGATAAATCATCCGGACCAGGGTGGTTTTTCTTTTTTTTAAGAATTACTTTACTGTCATCATTATTTGCCATTTATTAATCTTAAATAAGATGAACTAAAAGAATTTCATATAAATTGGAGCGGGAGGCACGGAGACTCCCAGTCCGCCCGCGGAAAGCGAAGTGCCTCGTGACAGGCAAAATGCGCCTCGTGACAGACAAAGGGCGTCTGTCCCTGCGATGCTAATTCCGGGGGGCTTTCCTTTGTGTCCCTGCGATGCTAATTCCGGGGAGCTTTCCTTTGTGTTCCTGCGACGATTACTCTCAGAGGCTTCCCTTTGAGGAGTGGAATTATGGAAAGATTTATTAAGTTCATCATTATAAAAGGTAATTGTCGAAAAATGCTGTTGGAAATTGCTGAAAGAGGGATGAATCTCAATCAAAATGGGGATATAATAGAAACAAGTTAAGAGGGGCAGGGAAAAGAGATGGGATTTTCAGAAAAACTGAATGAGGAGAAAGTTTTTAAGGATCCCGTCCATCGCTACGTCCATGTCCGCGACAAAGTTATCTGGGATCTGATCGGAACTAGGGAGTTCCAGCGCCTCAGACGGATTAAGCAGCTTGGTACAACATTCCTGACCTTCCACGGGGCAGAGCATAGCAGATTCAGCCATTCCCTGGGTGTCTATGAGATAATCAGGAGAATTGTAGATGATGTATTTAAAGGGCGCCCCGAATGGAATGAGGAAGACAGGCTTTTGACGCTTTGTGCTGCACTCCTCCATGACCTCGGGCACGGGCCGTTTTCACATGCGTTCGAAAAAGTATTTGATTTGGACCACGAAGAATTTACTGGGGCAATTATTCTGGGCAAAACAGAAGTGAACAAAGTCCTTGCAAGGGCTGGCAAGGATTTTCCTAAACAGGTTGCAGAAATCATCGCGAAAACTTCGGATAAAAAACAGGTTATATCGCTCATTTCTAGCCAAATTGATGCCGATCGCATGGATTATTTGCAGAGGGATGCTTATTTTACAGGTGTTAGTTATGGCTTTTTTGATATGGAACGCATCTTGAGGGTTATGCGGCCGCGTGAGGATCAGGTAGTTTTCAAACATAGCGGTATGCATGCCATTGAGGATTACATAATGAGCCGGTACCAGATGTACTGGCAGGTGTATTTTCATCCGGTTTCGCGGGGTGCGGAGGTAATTTTGACGAAAATCCTTCACCGTGCCAAGCATCTTCATGAAAGCGGCTATGCATTCCGAAATGAACCCCTCCACTTTTATTCTATCTTTGAAGGCACCCTTGTCTTGGAAGATTACTTGAAATTGGATGAATCAATTATCCTTTATTATTTTCAAATTTGGCAGGAGGAAGACGATGCAATCCTCAGTGATTTGTGCAGGCGATTCGTTAACCGTAACCTGTTCAAATTCTCGGAATTCGATCCGGCCAAGGAATACAAGAAGCTTGCTGAATTGACTGGGCTGTTCAGAAGGGCGGGCATTGACCCGGATTACTACCTTGTTGTCGATTCATCCTCTGATTTGCCTTATGATTTTTACCGCCCGGGGGAAGAAGAAGAGCGCCTTCCTATTCAATTGCTGATGAAAAATGGTGACATCAGGGAGCTGTCCAGAGAGTCCGCCATTGTTGATGCGATTTCCGGTAAAAGGCGTACCGACCATAAACTATACTTCCCGCAAGACTTATTATTCGATGAGTCTTCGAAAAAAAATATAAAAAAGCAGATTCGCAGCATACTTGAGATATAGAAAAGCGGAAGCGACCGGAGAACTATTTTCTTCCCGTAAAGGGAGCAGGAGTTGAAGTAGCTTGTTGAATGACCATGCAAAATTGATGCATGCAGTACTTGTTTCTGGAGAAATTGTCGGAAGGAAGAAGCTGCAGAAGATGATTTATATTGCCAAAAAGATGTCCTTCCCTTTCCAGGAGCGCTTCCAGTTCCACTTTTATGGCCCCTATTCGGAAGAATTGACGCTTCGGGTGGAGGAGCTCTGCAACATGGGCTTTTTGGAAGAATGCAAGGAGAACAAAGGCGGCTATAGCCAGTACCGCTATTGCCTGACAGAGGCCGGAAGAGAGTTCCTGGCGATGAGTGGAGTGGAGATGCCGAACCTTGAGGATTGCTTTATGGATATGAATGGGCAAAACTCCCGATTCCTTGAGCTTGTCTCAACGGTACTTTATTTTGACAACCTGGAACGTCCGGAGGTTGCCGAAAAGGTCTTTACCCTTAAGAGCAAGCAGCGTTACACGGAAGAGGAAATTGAACAAGCTTACAGCTATATATCGACCTTAAAAGAAAAAGCTAAGCTCCATTAATGGGAGGCTTAGCTTTTTACTTATAGTTTTAGTAAGTCTATGAAGAGAGTAAGATTTATCTCTATTGCGCTAGCGCCCTTTTTATTGATCGCTGGCCCTAACGCCTGCTTTTCCATAATTAGTCTTGGCCATTTCTTCAATAATTACCGTTACGTTTTCAGCAGGTGCACCGGATGTTTCAACAACAGCTGAGGTCACCTTTTCAACAAGTGCTCTTTTTTGATCATCGCTCCGGCCTTCTAGCATTTTCACAGTTACAATTGGCATCTTCTATTCCTCCTTGACTGATGGTGATTTTAGTTTTTCATAAAAGGAAAAAAAGCGCAAGCGAGGTGCAGGCAGTTTTCACTTTTAGCCAGTCATCGTGTATAATTTTACTAGTACTGTAAATTTGTCTTACAAAAAAGAGAAATAAATAGGGACTGGGGGAAATTCCTTGCTTTTTCCATATAGGACGGTTGAGGAAATCATTCTTGTGGCATTGACTCTCGCGATTGCATTTTCGGTGCATGAGTTCGCCCATGCATTTGTTGCATGGAAATTCGGCGATAATACTGCGAAAAATCAGGGCCGTCTTACGTTAAATCCAATCAGGCATATTGACCCGATCGGGGCGATCCTTTTCTTCGTAGTCGGATTTGGCTGGGCTCGGCCAGTACCGGTGAATCGTTTCTTTTTCAAAAACCCGCGTCTTGCCGGAATTCTTGTGTCGGCGGCTGGACCATTTAGCAATCTCTTGCTTGGCACACTTGGCCTATTGGCTTACCTTTTTATCATGAAATATACAGTCGGGGGAGTATTCGCCGAGACATTGATAAGTTTTCTCTGGTTGTTCTTTGGAGTTAACCTATTGCTGTTCCTGTTCAACCTGCTGCCATTTCCGCCACTTGACGGTTACCGGATTCTAGAGGATTTTGCTCCAAACGGGCTGAGGGCGAAGATGACTCAGTACGAGCAATATGGAGCACTTATTTTCCTGATTCTTGTCCTTACTCCGCTTGGGGATTATACGATATCACCGCTTTTCGGAAGTGTCTTGCCTGCTCTTCAAGAGGTGTTATTTGAATTTTTTGTACAGTTTTTTAGATAACTTTAACTACTGTTGTTGCTGGGAGGTAGTTTGATATGGAAGAAAAAAAGAAAAAGGTTGGTTTTAATATTATCAAGACCGATCCTCTTGATAATCATAAAGGCTTTGGCAAGGGATCGTTGACGCTGGACAATATTTCACCAGTTATCATTGATGTTGAAGATGCCGAAGCTATCATTGATGTTGGCGCAATGCATGCAAGAAGTGCAGTTGAAAAAGGAATCAAGTTCCTGGCCAATAAGGATGAAGTCCCGGATGCCAAGCTGTATTGGCTCGTTTGGGTTACAATTGACCGCAATGAGAATGGGCCATATTATGCCGGCGTTACTGCTTGTGAAATGACTGTAAACCGGGAAATCCGGCGCGGCTATAAGTCGCTTCCGGAGCATGTCAATCGGATGGATAAATCACTCAAACGCCATATTATTGTCGAGCATATGGATGATAAATCGAAAAAAATTCTTGCCGACTTCCTAAAAGGGCACAATGAGGCATTTTGGGACAATTCGTCGACTGAGCTGAAAACCGGTCTTGGCGAAGAATAACAAAGGCAGGCATAGGAAGAGCCGGGGCATAGCTGCTCCGGCTCTTTTTTGTAGAAACCTCTTAATATTTTAGTCTCCCCAATTCCAAAGCTTCTTGTACCATGATTTTTTATCGGCACCGCCCGGCTTCGCGCCAGGTATCAATTCATTATGATCAAGATGGTCAGTGCAATATTCATCAGGCTCCGTTCCGGAAACAAAGTACGTAAACCTTCTAACCGGGCACCCCTTCGTTGCAAGCTTCCCATTGACTGGATCGATATGAACCCCGGTTACGCCGTCCTTTGGCGGTTTGAATGATTTGACCGGTTTACCCTGCAATGCGTCTTCCATAAACTTAGCCCAAATTTTCTTGGCATAGGATTTTTCAGCGACCTTCTCAATCTTGCGAGCATCATCATACCCGGTCCAGACAGCTGAAACGAGCTGGGGCGAATAGCCAATCATCCAGCTGTCAGTAGGAGTGGAACCTGATTTGCCAGCATAAGGCCGAGTCAGGCCTTTTACAATTGTGCTTCCCGTTACACTTGCATAGCCGTTAAGCTTCGTATCAAATACACCGGTCATCATATTCGTCATGACATAGGCTTTTGCTGGATCTAAATATGTTTCCTCCTCAGCATCCTTTTCATAAATGATTTTCCCTTCCGATGTTTCAACCCGGGTAATCAACGTTGGTTCAATATACTTGCCTCCATTGGCAAACATGCCATAAGCATTGGCCATTTCTATTGCCCGGACTCCAGAGGTTCCAAGAGCAAGAGAAGGAACACTGGCCATTTTTGTTGATATTCCAAACTTTTTGGCTGTTTCAGCGAGTGTCTCCTGGCCAAGGAACAGATGGGTTTTGACAGCATAGACATTGTCGGATAAAGCCAATGCCTGTGCAAGAGTAATATCGCCATTGGCATATTTGTTATTGTAGTTATGAGGTGTATAATCAGGATCTCCGTTTTCAAACCGGAATGTTGTCAGTTCGCTCCTCATTGTAGTCGCGGGTGTATAGCCATTACCTAACGCTGCGTAATAAAGAAATGGCTTAATTGTTGAGCCAGGTTCCCGGAGAGCCTGAACAGCCCGGTTAAATGGGCTTTTTTCATAATCACGGCCGCCAACCATAGCCTTGATATGGCCATTTTTTGGGTCAACAGCAACTAGAGCAGCCTGAATTTCAGAATCAGCTGCAACAATTGATTTAATTTGCTTTTCTGCAGCTTCCTGCTGTTTTTGGTCCAATGTTGTAAAAACTCTAAGGCCTCCAAGCTCGATTGTACGCTCATCGATACCAAGCTGGTAGCGCAGAGCATTTGCCACAGCATCCTGGAAGTAGGGTGCCGCTTTTAGCTCACGATTCGGGTCCGTTCCGGTCAGGGCAAGTTCCTCTTTTGCAGCCGCTTTTGCTTCAACTGTTTTTATATAACCGTTCTCTGCCATTGCATTTAGGATAATTCCCTGGCGCTGTTTTGCTTTTTCCATTGATGCGAAGGGAGAGTAGGCTCCTGGCCCTTTTGGGATTCCCGCAAGCATTGATGCTTCCGCAAGGGATAAGTCCGAAGCATTTTTCCCAAAATAATACTGGCTTGCCGCCTGGATTCCATAGGCTCTATTTCCGTAATAAATAGTATTAATATATCCTTCAAGTATTTGTTCCTTGGAATAATTCATTTCAAGCCGTATCGCATATAAGGCTTCCCGCAGTTTTCTGCTCCATGTTTTATCATGCTCAAGAAACAGGTTCCGGGCATATTGCTGGGTAACGGTGCTCGCGCCCTGTACCTTTTCAAATGCCTTGATGTCGGCAAGAGCGGCTCCGGCAATTCGTTTCAGGTCAAACCCTTTATGCTCAAAAAACTTCTTATCTTCTATGGATATGGTAGCCTCGATAAGATAAGGGGAAACATCATCAAGCTTCACCCAATATCTTTTCTGTCCAGTATTGGTTTCACCAATGACCTTTCCATCATCGGAGAAGTAAAGGGTGGACTGTGGTACTGCGAGTGGGGGTGAACCTAACACCCTAGCATAAATGAGAACCCCGAATACTAGAACCGTGGCTATTCCCATCATGATTAGGCTAAGGAAAACGCCTGCCCGCACATATTTTACTGCATGCTTTAAACCTTTGCCTGTGATTGCTTCCATCTCTTCACCCCGTTTCTGTAAAGGGAAATTGGACCCAATTAGGGCCATATCAACAGTATGAAAAGAATGGAAGTGTTTTAAACATTTTATTGAAGAGAATGAATATTTTTCTTGCTTTTTTGTTAGGGTATTTTATACTTTTTTAGATGTTTGCATTTCCTTTTTGGCAAGTGTTTGCATTCACCCTTTTGGGGAAGTATAGCAATAGAGACCTGTAAAAAGCCGGCCGTGCTCTAGATGTATTGCAGGGCTAGAGTGTTCATTGGCAAATTTCACTTTGAAAGGAAGATGGATATGGGAGGACTATGGTTCACCGAAAAACAGACTGAAAACTTCGGTATTACAATGAAGATTAAGCAAACTTTACATACAGAACAGACGGAATTCCAGAAGCTTGAAATGGTTGAAACAGAAGAATGGGGAAATATGCTTCTTCTCGATGGTATGGTAATGACATCGATAAAGGATGAATTCGTTTATCATGAAATGGTTGCGCATGTACCGTTGTTCACTCATCCGAATCCTGAAAATGTCCTCGTGGTAGGCGGCGGGGATGGCGGGGTCATCCGCGAAGTGCTAAAACACCCACAAGTAAAAAAGGCGACACTTGTCGATATTGATGGGAAAGTCATCGAATACTCAAAGAAATATTTGCCGGAAATCGCCGGGAAACTCGAAGATCCCCGGGTTGAAGTGAAGGTAGGCGATGGTTTTATGCATATTGCCGAAAGTGAAAATGACTACGATGTAATCATGGTCGACTCTACAGAACCCGTTGGCCCAGCAGTGAATCTTTTTACAAAGGGGTTTTATGCTGGTATTTCCAAAGCTTTAAAGGAAGATGGGATATTTGTTGCTCAATCGGACAACCCGTGGTTCAAGGCGGATTTAATCCGGGACGTACAGCGCGATGTTAAAGAAATTTTCCCAATTACCCGCCTCTATATTGCAAACATCCCAACTTATCCAAGCGGCATGTGGGCATTCACAATCGGTTCGAAAAAATACGATCCACTACAAGTTTCTGATGACCGTTTCCATGATATTGAAACGAAATACTATACAAAAGAACTTCACAAAGCAGCCTTTGTTCTGCCGAAATTTGTTGCTGACCTTGTAAAGTAGAAACGAAATTTTTATATACAGTGACATAGCTTTTGTCGTATTTTATATACAGTGAATAAATTTCAGCGGGGGAGGCGCAGTCTCCCTCTCGCTTTGCATGGAAAGGATAATGAAGTATGCGTTTTGATGAGAGCTATTCAGGCAATGTCTTTATTAAAAGCCATCCCAATTTTGAAGAAAGCAAGGTTGTTCTCTATGGGATGCCAATGGACTGGACAGTCAGCTTCCGTCCAGGGTCACGTTTCGGCCCTACAAGAATTCGCGAGGTATCAGTTGGGCTAGAAGAGTACAGCCCATACCTTGACCGAGATCTTGTGGATTTAAACTATTTTGATGCTGGGGATATTCCACTTCCGTTCGGTAACGCTCAGAAGAGCCTTGATGCGATTGAAGAGTTTGTTGACCAGGTGTTGGCTGCGGGCAAGTTCCCGCTCGGCATGGGCGGTGAGCATCTTGTTTCTTGGCCAGTCATGAAGGCGGTTTACAAGAAATACCCTGATTTGGCAATCATTCATTTTGATGCCCATACCGACCTGCGTGAACACTATGAAGGCGAGCCGCTATCACACTCGACGCCAATTCGGAAAATTGCCGAGCACATCGGCCCTCACAATGTTTATTCGTTTGGAATCCGCTCTGGTATGAAGGAAGAGTTCGATTGGGCAAAAAGTGTCGGAATGCATATTTCAAAATTCGACGTCCATCAGCCGCTGAAGGAAATTTTGCCGAAGCTTGCCGGGCGTCCGGTTTATGTCACAATCGACATCGATGTACTTGATCCGGCACATGCTCCAGGAACAGGTACGGTTGATGCAGGCGGCATTACCTCCCGTGAGCTGCTTGCTTCTATCCATGAAATTGCCCGCTCGGAAGTTAAGGTTGTAGGCGCCGATCTTGTTGAAGTTGCACCTATATATGATCCATCCGAGCAAACGGCCAACACGGCAAGCAAAATGATCCGTGAAATGCTGCTCGGCTTTGTGAAATAAGCAAGTGTAAATAGAGAGGAAAGTGCCTGTTTCAATCCGAAGCAGGCACTTTTTGAATTGTAGGGACAGGAAGGATATAATAAGTTAGTGGTTTTATCCCGATAAACGTAGAGCTGGTTTGAAAATCATGATATAATGCCATATTTATAAGGTGACTGTTTTCACGTTTAATGTTGGTTTTCTAGTAGAGTGATTGGAGCGGCAATCAGCAGACATATTTAAAACAGCAAATAAGATAGATAGTAAAGGAAGTGGCCGGATGGATCCGAAGCCAGTTATTGTTACGGTCAGTACGGCGATTACCCAGGACGGCGCTAAGGATGAAATCGTCACTGGAGGAAACGGCTTTTTTTATGAAAAAGATAATGAAGCCTATCTTCAGTATGAGGAACTCACAGCAGAAGGAAATGTGCGCTCGATACTTAAAATGGAAAGCGGCAAAGCGCTGCTGTTAAGAAGCGGTGCTGCCAAGATGCGGCTCCCATTCCGCCTTGGTGAGGAGACACGGGGCAGCTATGAGACTCAATACGGGACTCTTCCTGTTTCAGCCGTTACCGACCGGCTTGCTCAGGCAATCCGTGAAAACGGGCGGGGTGGAATATTCAGGCTGAAATATGACTTGATGATAGCGGGAGCACCCGCTGGTACATATAGCTTGGCAATCATGTTTGAGGAGGAAGAGCAATGAACTTAGTTGAACAGGTGCAACAAAACTTAAAAAATGAAATTAAAGCTGCCGTGCTTAAAGCAGGAGTGGCTGCGGAAGAGCAGATTCCGGATGTACTATTGGAAACGCCAAAGGACAAAGCCCATGGGGACTATTCCACCAATATGGCGATGCAGCTTGCACGCGTGGCAAAAAAAGCACCGCGTGCGATTGCCGAAGCAATTGTAGCTAATTTTGATCAGTCTAAAGCATCGATTGAAAAAATTGAGCTTGCAGGACCAGGCTTTATTAATTTTTACTTGAATAATAGCTATTTGACTGGATTAATCCCAGCCATCCTTGAAGCTGGAGACGCGTATGGAGAAACGAATACTGGCAGGGGCCAGAGAATTCAGGTTGAGTTTGTATCGGCAAACCCGACCGGCGACCTCCACCTTGGCCATGCGCGTGGTGCGGCTGTTGGCGACTCGCTGTCAAATATACTTGCAAAAGCAGGCTATGAGGTTTCGCGGGAATATTATATCAATGATGCAGGCAACCAGATCAATAACCTTGCGCTTTCCGTTGAGGCACGCTATTTCGAGGCACTCGGAATGGAAAAGGGAATGCCTGAAGATGGGTATCATGGTGAGGATATTAAGGAAATCGGCAAGCAGCTTGCAGCTGAACATGGGGACAAGTTCGTCTCAATGCCTGAGGAGGAGCGCTTCAACTTTTTCCGTGAGCATGGCCTGAAAGTTGAGATGGCAAAGCTGAAAAAGGACCTGGAGGATTTCCGCGTACCGTTTGATGTCTGGTACTCGGAAACGTCTCTCTACCATAATGGAAAAATTGATTCGGCATTAAAGACGCTTCGAGAAAATGGCCACATTTTTGAGGAGGAAGGAGCGACCTGGCTGCGCTCAACTCCGTTTGGTGATGATAAGGACCGCGTCTTGATCAAGCAGGATGGTTCCTATACATACCTGACTCCTGATATTGCCTATCATAAGGACAAGCTTGATCGTGGCTTTGAAAAGCTGATTAACGTGTGGGGAGCAGACCACCACGGCTATATCCCGCGTATGAAGGCGGCCATTCAGGCACTGGGCTATGATAAGGATGTCCTGGAAGTTGAAATTATTCAGCTCGTACATCTTTACAAGAATGGCGAGAAAATGAAAATGAGCAAGCGAACCGGAAAAGCTGTTACCATGCGTGAGCTCGTCGAAGAGGTTGGCCTTGATGCGACCCGCTACTTCTTTGCAATGCGCTCAGCCGATACACATATGGATTTTGACCTGGATCTTGCTGTTTCCCAGTCGAATGATAATCCTGTCTATTATGCTCAATACGCTCATGCTCGTATTTCAAGCATATTGCGACAAGCTTCGGAACAAGGCTTCACAGTTGAAACGGATGTCGATTTATCACAGGTTTCTTCCGAAAAGGAAATTGATTTGCTTAAAAAACTTGGCGAATTTCCTCAGGCTGTTGGTGAAGCGGCTGAAAAGCGTACACCGCACCGGATTGCCAATTATGTGTTTGATTTAGCATCCGCATTCCACAGCTTCTATAATGCGGAAAAGGTTGTTGACCCTGAACAGGCGGAAAGGACTAAAGCCCGCCTGGCTCTAGTAAGGTCGGTTCAAATTACAATAAAAAATGCTTTATTACTTATCGGTGTTTCTGCACCTGAAAGAATGTAATGACTTGTCCCTCCGTGAATTCGGAGGTTTTTTTCTATTTTTGCTTTCCGGATAAAAGCCCGTTTTTTGGTAAATAGTATACAGGACAAAATTATTGAGGGGTGGATCTCATGAATGTAGGGCGTGCAAAGGAGATTATGGAGTCTGCTGATAATATAAATGTAACCTATGAAGGAAAACGGGTTCTAATTCAAAATGTAGATGAATCCGCGAAAATGGCAAGGATTTATTGGAAAGAAGATCCCGAGCAAGAGCGTGATGTTCCTGTCCTCAATTTAATCGAAGATGTGGATTGAAGAATACTTAAAGCGGCCCCCTAGTTAAAAGGAGGCCGCTTTATATCTGTCAGAGGCATGATTAGCTCTGTTTCCAGGTGCTGTGAAACTCAATCTGTGTAACAAGAAAAGCGGGTGGTGCCTGGCACTGTCGCTTTCTATTTCCACTCAATTGCAGCACCGCCAACCCGCTTGACACCACGTATAGCGGCCACTTCAGGAACAAGCTTAAGGAGAGCCTGATCCTTTGCTTTTGCTTCAATCATCAAGTCAACATCCTGATTTATCTCCCTGAGCAGCTTTAAAAGCGGCATGAGGAAATCTATATCGACAAAATCGGCATGAGCACGATAAAGCTTGTCAGATTTCGGAGAAGAGATATGGATTTTGGGAACCTGCGGCTTGTTAGCCCATGTCGAATAAACTAGTGGCAGTACCTCTTCTAAGGGGCGCTCTGAAGAGTTTGCCATGTGATGATGATAATCAAAGGCAAGCGGGATATCCTCTTTTAAACACACCGAAAGAGTTTCTTCAGTTGTATATGTTTTGTCATCGTTCTCAAGCGTCATCATCTCCTTTATATGAACAGGAAGACGCTTTATATTTTCATGGAATCTCTCAAGTGCCGCCTCCTTATCACCATAAGCACCACCAACGTGAATATTATGGGTTCCGAGGCGTTCCAGTCCCATGCAGTCAAACATCCGGTAATGGTACTTCATATCCCTGACCGCATTCACCGTTATCTCCTCTTTTGGGGAGGTGAAAAGAGTATACTGGTTGGGATGAAAACTGACCCTTAGTTGATACTTTTTTACAAACGAACCGATTTCCAGCCATTCAGCCTTAAAAGGCGAGGCGAAGTCCCAGCTTGCTTCAGGGTGTGTAGCGAGTGGGACAATTGAACTTGAAAGCCGATATACCTCAATCCCGTGAGACACGTTGTAATAAAGCATCCGCAGCGTATTTTTTAAGTTTTCTGCTGTAATAGCAAGCAGCTTTTCCTGGCGTTCCTCTTTGCCCAGGAGTTTATAGCGGGCAAACGTCATCGTCCGGGAGGGTGACGCTTCCCAGAGGGAAAGAGCCGTGGAAACATACCCAAATCTTATTTTCAAACAATCTCCCCCTGGTAAAAGTCTAAAGAAATGGTGAAATTACTCTTCCGGCAAGCTCTTTCACTGAGCGGCCAAAATCACGCGTTTCCAGCCAGGCAAGCTCCAACTCCCTCGAACTAGCGATATCTGCCTGGATAATCGACTCAGCTTCGAGAATTTGCTCCTGGCTATACATATAGCAGTTAATCTCACTATTTAGGAATAGGCTTCTTTTATCAAAATTGGCTGTCCCTATATCACAGACCGTTTGATCAATTAGCAGTGTCTTGGCGTGATAAAAGCCATTCATGAATTGATATACCCTCGCACCCTTTTTGATAAGCACCCGGAAATACGGGTAGGCTGCCTCCTTGACGAGTGGGTGATCAGAATTACCGGGGACAATAATGGACAGTGCTACACCCCGTTCCAGGCAATTTTGCAGGGAATAAAACAATTTTTTGCTCGGGATAAAGTAAGGTGTTCCAATAATAATCCGTTCTTTGGCTCTTTCAAATGTTTCGAGGTACATATCTTCAAGAGTGGTTCCAGCTAAAGTCGGAACTAACTGATGCAGGGCTGGGCCTTTCCCGTTTTTTCGCTGATATAAAGGAACATTCCGTAAATCCTCTCCTGTATCATTCTTCCAATCATCTAGGAAAACTTGCTGGAGGTCCTGTATTGATTCACCATAAAGCTTAAGATGGTAGTCACGCCATGGAGCGAGTTTTGGATTTCCGCCAATGTATTCGTTCCCAACGTTATAGCCGCCAAGATAGCCAAGTTTACCATCAATAATGGTAATCTTCCGATGATTCCGGGATTGAAGTGTGAAAAATAAGTAGGGCAGCGTAGGCTTGTGGGTAAAAGCAAACTTAATTCCTTCCTCCTTAAGAGTGGTAATCGTTTTCTTTTTCAAGGCTCGCCCTCCCGCCCAGTCCACCAGCAAGCGAACCTCAACCCCTGACCTCGCTTTATCAACTAATATTTCGAGAAATTCCTTGCTTAAGGCATCTTCCTTAAGAATGTAGAATATGACATGAATATAGTCCTTAGCCCGTTTTAGCTCTTCAAAGTAGTCAGTGAATAGCTCCCCACCTTTTGTAAAAATACGAACGGCCCCAAACCGCCGCGGAAAAGAAGGTGGAGCAGACTTTATCATTTTTTTCTGTCCCAAATGATAGTCTGCGGCGAGCCAGACAGTAATAAATAAAAGAAATCCAGAAACAAGGATAACAAGAATAGAGGCTCGCCTCCTTTTCTAAGTTTTTTTACCCATAGCTTTTACTTATAGGAGTAAATGTATGAGTGGTAAAAGGTTGACTGAATGCTCATTCATTTTTATAATACAAATAGATAGTTCTGAATTTTTCGTAAAGAATTAAAAGGGGCAGAAGGAGAATATGGAGGGGGAGTTTCAAGTGAATGGATTGTTATGGGTAAACTTGATTGCATTCTTATTTGTAACCGCTTACGCACTCGGTTTGTTTGTTTATGTTGTTAATACGCGGGTTGCCTATATCAAGCTTGGCAAAAAAGCAGAATTCGATGCAGCAGCCAAAGAGCGGTGGCAAAAAATCTGGACAAATGTTTTTGGCCAAAAGAAGTTGTTGAAAGATAAAAAGAGCGGAATCATCCATGTAATGTTTTTTTATGGATTTATTCTAGTTCAGTTCGGAGCAATTGATTTCATCTGGAAAGGGATAAAACCCGGCTCTCACTTGCCGCTTGGACCTCTTTACTCTGGTTTCACCTTTTTTCAGGAAATCGTCACTTTAATGATTTTAGTAGCTGTTATCTGGGCATTTTATCGCCGCTATGTTGAAAAACTTGTCCGTCTTAAGCGTAATTTCAAGTCGGGACTTGTATTAATTTTTATTGGCGGGCTGATGGTGTCGGTCCTTTTTGGCAATGCAATGGCCATAATTTGGCATGGCGGCGAGGCTTCTGTTGCTGAGCCAGTAGCATCTGTTATTGCTGCAGGCTTTGGATGGCTTGGAAAGACAGCAGCAATCACCTTATTTTACATTGCCTGGTGGATTCATCTACTGCTTCTGTTATCCTTCCTCGTATATGTACCACAATCGAAGCATGCCCACCTTATCGCAGGTCCGGTCAACACTTATTTTAGCCGGACAGGACCTGTTGGGAAGCTGAAAAAAATTGATTTTGAAGATGAAACACAGGAGAGTTTTGGTGTCGGGAAAATAGAAGATTTCAATCAGCTGCAAATGATTGACTTTTATGCGTGTGTAGAGTGCGGACGCTGTACAAATATGTGTCCTGCAACTGGTACAGGGAAAATGCTGTCTCCGATGGATATTATCGTCAAGCTGCGGGATCATCTCACCAATTATGGGGCGGCAGTCACGCAGAAGCAGCCATGGGTGCCAACCTATGCATTTGCCAGTACAACCGGCAACAAGCTGGCGCTGGCTTCGGCAGGAAGTGGTGCCGGTGAAGCGGCGGCAGCGGCTGGCTACAGCCCGAGCCTAGTCGGGGACATCATTACGGAGGAAGAGCTATGGGCCTGTACAACATGCCGTAATTGTGAAGACCAATGCCCGGTTATGAATGAACATGTAGATAAAATTATCGACCTGCGACGTTATCTAGTTTTAACAGAAGGAAAGGTTAAACCAGATGCACAGCGTGCAATGACCAATATTGAACGCCAGGGTAATCCTTGGGGCTTAAACCGTAAAGAACGCGAAGACTGGCGGGATGCCCGTGAAGACGTCCATATTCCGACGGTAAAGGAAGCAAAGAAGTCAGGCGAGGAATTCGAGTACTTGTTCTGGGTCGGTTCTATGGGCTCCTATGACAACAGAAGCCAGAAAATCGCCCTATCCTTTGCAAGGCTGCTGAATGAGGCTGGTGTCAAATTTGCCATCCTTGGCAATAAGGAAAAGAACTCCGGAGATACACCGCGCCGCCTCGGCAACGAGTTCCTGTTTCAGGAACTGGCGACAAAGAACATCGAAGAGTTTGAAAAGAATGACGTAAAAAAAATCGTTACAATCGACCCGCATGCCTACAATATTTTTAAAAATGAGTATCCAGACTTTGGGCTTGAGGCAGAAGTTTATCATCATACTGAATTATTATTTGAACTGGTCAGGGAAGGCAGGCTCGTCCCTCGCCATGAGGTGAATGAAACAATCACCTTCCATGACTCCTGTTACCTTGGCCGTTATAACGGCGTGTATGATGCACCACGAGAAATCTTAAAATCCATTCCCGGTGTCAAACTAGCAGAAATGGAACGCAACCGTGAAAATGGCATGTGCTGCGGTGCTGGAGGCGGCTTGATGTGGATGGAAGAGGAAACCGGACACAGAATTAATGTTGCCAGGACTGAGCAGGCGCTGGCGGTGAATCCATCTGTTATATCGTCCGGCTGTCCGTACTGCTTGACGATGCTTTCAGACGGCACAAAGGCAAAGGAAGTCGAAGAAAGTGTTGGAACTTACGATGTAGCCGAGCTCCTGGAAAAATCGGTGATCGGAACATCAGCCGCGCTCGTTTCATAATCATTTGTTAAAAAGCAGGGACATGAGAAGACACAAAATTAAGAATGTTGTGTTTAAAATTTCAGTTCCTGCTTTTCTTGTTGTAAAATTATAGCTGTAAATAAAAGCGCTTTCACTTTAAGTTAAGTCGAGCGAGCGTTCAGTCGAAATGGAAGAAGTAAAAAAGATTTTTACAGTTATTTAGATTTTTTTAGTAAGGACTGCTGAAATGCCAGTCTAAACGACCGTAAACAGCAAAAAAACCAGGCCAGAGTCGATTAGAAGGCAGTCTGTTAACTTTGTTTTCGTAAGTTCTAGTATCAAAAAACAAAGGGGATGGTTCTATGACAAAGACAGTCATTTTGAGTGGGGTTCGTACACCGTTTGGCAAGTTTGGCGGCGGATTAAGCAGCTTTACTGCTTCCGAACTAGGAGGCATTGCGGCTAAGGAGGCTCTCAACCGGGCAGGAGTAGCTCCGGATGAGGTGGATGAGGTGATTCTTGGCACAGTCCTCCAGGGCGGTCAGGGACAGCTTCCATCAAGGCAGGCAGCAAGGCACGCGGGGATTCCCTGGGAGGTTAAAACCGAGACGGTCAATAAGGTTTGTGCATCGGGAATGCGCAGCGTGACGCTCGGTGACCAGATCATTCGCGCGGGTGATGCTGAGGTGATCGTTGCGGGGGGCATGGAGTCGATGAGCAACGCCCCATATATTTTGCCAAAAGCCCGTTTTGGATTCAGGATGGGTGATGCCCAGATGAAGGACTTGATGATTGTCGATGGTTTGAGCTGCAGTTTCACTGGCGTCCATATGGGGACGTACGGAAATTCAACAGCCCAGGAAATGGGGATTACACGTGAGGAGCAGGATTTATGGGCACTCAGGAGCCAGCAACTTGCAGCCAAGGCAATGGATAGTGGTGTGTTCGCAGAGGAAATTGTTCCTGTTGCGGTGCCGCAGCGCAAAGGTAATCCAATAATTGTTAAAGAAGATGAATCTGTAAGGAAAGATACAACACTTGAAAAATTGTCCTCACTTAAATCGGCGTTTGACAAAGATGGAACGATTACAGCCGGCAATGCACCTGGTATCAATGATGGAGCTAGCGCGCTTGTGTTGATGAGTGAAGACAGGGCCATGCGCGAAGGACGAGAAATAGGTGCTGTGATCGTAGGCCATACGGCAATTGCTGTCGAAGCCAAGGACTTTCCCCAGACGCCGGGGCTGGTTATCAACGGCCTTTTACAAAAAACGGGAAGGTCGCTTGAGGAAATCGACTTGTTCGAAATCAATGAGGCGTTCTCGGCTGTTGCGCTTGCTTCAAACAAGATTGCGGGGCTTGACCCTGAGAAGGTGAATGTCAATGGCGGAGCGGTGGCGCTTGGGCATCCGATTGGAGCGAGCGGGGCACGGGTGATTGTGACGCTGATGCACGAGCTGAAGCGCAGGGGCGGAGGCATCGGGATTGCGGCGATTTGCAGCGGCGGCGGCCAAGGGGATGCGATTATGATTGAGGTTCCAAAACGATAGATTGCTAGGTTTAGAAATGGAGGGGATAGGATGGGAATCAAGAATGTTATGGTCATTGGGGCGGGCCAGATGGGTTCGGGAATCGCCCAAGTTTGCGCGCAGGCTGGGTATTCGGTTTTACTCAATGATTTGAAGCCGGAATTCGTGGAGCGTGGCTTATCAGGAATTAAGAAGAATCTCATCAGAGCAGTGGAAAAAGGAAAACTTGAGGCGGCTGGAATGGAAGAAACACTTGGTCGAATTTCAGTATCATCTTCACTTGAGGATGCGGCTTCCGTTGACCTTGTGATTGAGGCTGCCGTAGAAAATATGGATGTGAAAACGGATATTTTCACCAGGCTGGATAGGCTTGCCCCCTCGCATGCGATTCTTGCGAGTAATACGTCATCGCTGCCAATTACGGAGATTGCGGCGGCAACGAAACGGCCTGAAAAGGTAATTGGCATGCATTTTATGAATCCGGTGCCAGTCATGAAGCTGGTGGAGATCATTCGTGGCCTGGCTACATCCGATGAGGTGTACAGCCAGATTGAAGAGATTACGCGTGTCCTTGGAAAAGTTCCGGTGGAAGTAAATGATTTTCCTGGCTTTGTTTCTAACCGGATATTGATGCCGATGATTAATGAAGCAATTTATACGTTGTATGAGGGTGTGGCGACAAAGGAAGCAATCGACGAGGTCATGAAGCTTGGGATGAATCATCCCATGGGGCCACTTACCTTGGCGGATTTTATTGGGCTTGATACTTGCCTGTATATTATGGAAACGCTCTATGAAGGCTTTGGAGACAGCAAGTACCGTCCATGCCCGCTATTAAGGAAATATGTAAAAGCCGGCTGGCTCGGGAAAAAGTCAGGCCGCGGCTTCTACGAATATTAAATGCCAGTTAACTGCCAGGCGATCTGCCGGACAGGGGGATAAGGATGGATATTCGCTTTACTGAAGAGCATGACATGATGAGGAAGATGGTGCGTGATTTTGCAGAGAAAGAGATCGCACCATGGGTGGATAGGATGGAACAGGGCGAGTTCCCGAGGGAGCTGATCGCAAAGATGGGTGACCTTGGGCTAATGGGCATTCCAGTTCCGGAGGAGTACGGCGGCGCGGGGATGGACTTTATGTCCTACATCATTGCCATCAATGAGGTTTCAAGGGTAAGTGCGGCTGTGGGCGTTATCCTGAGTGTTCATACGTCAGTTGGAACCAACCCGATTCTTTATTTTGGAACAGAGGAACAAAAGAAAAAGTATGTTCCGGGAATGGCTTCAGGGCAATTGCTTGGGGCGTTCTGCCTGACTGAGCCAAGTGCGGGATCCGATGCAGGAGCATTAAAATCGAAGGCAGTCCTTAAAGGTGACCATTACGTTGTCAATGGGTCAAAGGTGTTCATCACAAATGGCGGGGAAGCTGACATTTACATTGTGTTTGCGAGAACCGCTGAGGAGGAAATTTCAGCGTTCATTGTTGAAAAGGGGTCACCTGGTCTGGTCATTGGAAAAGACGAAAAGAAAATGGGGCTGCATGGGTCGCGGACTGTCCAGCTTACATTTGAGGATATGAAGGTTCCGCGTGAAAATCTTCTTGGGGAAGAAGGCCAGGGCTTCAAAATTGCAATGTCCAATCTGGATGGCGGCCGAATCGGGATTGGAGCGCAGGCGCTTGGCATTGCCGAGGCGGCACTTTCTGAAGCGGTACGCTATGCCCAGGAAAGGCATCAGTTTGGAAAACCGATTGCAGCCAATCAAGGAATTGGCTTTAAACTGGCTGACATGGCAACTGCTGTTGAAGCTTCAAGGCTGCTAGTGTACCGGGCAGCTTCACTTAGGTCGGAAGGGAAAAAATGCAGTCTGGAGGCCTCGATGGCAAAGCTTTTTGCCTCAAAGACTGCGGTGGAAACGGCAACGGAAGCAATCCAAGTGTTTGGCGGCTATGGCTATACAGAGGAGTATCCGGTTGAGCGGCTGTTCCGTGATGCGAAGGTGACAGAGATTTATGAAGGAACAAGTGAAATCCAGCGGCACGTCATTGCACGGCAGCTTTAAGTCATTTTTTACTAGATTGAGGGGGATGGAACATGAATTTCAAATTAAGCGAAGAACATGAAATGATTCGGAAAATGGTCCGTGATTTTGCGAGGAATGAGGTTGCGCCAACCGCAGCGGAACGCGACGAAGAAGAGCGGTTCGACAGGGAGCTGTTTGACAAAATGGCTGAGCTAGGGCTGACCGGGATTCCCTGGCCTGAGGAGTATGGCGGCATCGGAAGCGATTATCTCGCTTACTGTATTGCAGTAGAAGAGCTTTCCCGCGTCTGTGCGTCAACAGGTGTGACTCTGTCAGCTCATACTTCGCTTGCCGGCTGGCCGATTTATAAATTCGGCAATGAAGAGCAAAAGCAGAAGTATCTTCGCCCAATGGCTGAGGGTTCAAAGGTTGGTGCTTATGGCTTGACTGAACCTGGAAGCGGCTCGGATGCTGGCGGCATGAGGACGACCGCCCGTCTTGACGGGGACCATTATGTTTTGAACGGCTCAAAGATTTTCATTACAAACGGCGGGATTGCTGATATTTATGTGGTTTTTGCCCTGACTGATCCGTCGAGCCGCCAAAAGGGAACGACGGCATTCATTATTGAAAAAGACTTTGCGGGCTTCTCTGTTGGTAAAAAGGAAAAGAAATTGGGCATCAGGTCATCACCAACAACGGAAATTATTTTTGAAGACTGCCGTGTTCCGGTTGAGAACCGACTAGGTGAAGAGGGGGAGGGCTTCAAGATTGCGATGATGACGCTAGATGGCGGCCGGAACGGCATTGCTGCCCAGGCTGTTGGAATTGCCCAAGGCGCCCTTGATGCAGCGGTCGACTATGCAAAGGAACGACAGCAGTTCGGAAAGCCGATTGCAGCCAATCAGGGAATATCCTTTAAGCTTGCAGATATGGCAACTGGAATAGAAGCTTCCAGGCTATTAACCTACCAGGCCGCATGGCTTGAATCGGAAGGCCTTCCATATGCCAAGGCTTCTGCGATGGCAAAGTTGTTTTCCGGAGATACTGCTATGAAAGTAACCACTGAGGCTGTCCAGGTGTTTGGCGGCTATGGCTATACAAAGGACTATCCGGTAGAGCGGTTCATGCGCGATGCGAAGATCACCCAAATCTACGAAGGCACCCAGGAAATTCAACGTCTCGTCATCTCGAGGATGCTGACGAAGTAATTTGCTACGTGGGTTAGTAGGGGCAAACTTTGAGATGGCGAGATGTTTCATCAAGAACATTTCGAGCAAGAGGCAAGTTGGTTAGTCATTGACGAACGGTTTCAGGGAGATTAGTGCTTAGCGGCATTTCTTGGGTGCTTTGTTTTTGTAAGCTAGAACTCATTAGTCCAATTAACATGAAACCCTAGCGGATTAGAAAGCAATAGATCGCGATAAACGAACAAGGGCGGTGGGATTTTTGAAAAAAAGGGAAGTCCAAGCTTCCGTAAAAGATGAACTTCTGGTTAAAAGGAGACGCAGCCAGATGATCAGGGGTGCGGTTGCACTTTTTAAACAAAAGGGGTTCCACCGTACAACAACAAGGGAAATTGCGAGGGCCTCTGGCTTCTCTATCGGGACCCTCTATGAATATATACGCACGAAGGAAGATGTGCTTTACCTCGTGTGCGACAGCATATACGACCAAGTTGCAACCCAGCTGATGAAGGACCTGAATAATAAGGGCAATACACTCGAAAGCCTGAAGCAGGGAATAGCCGATTATTTCAGGATTATGGATGACATGCAGGATGAAGTCCTGGTCATGTACCAGGAAGCGAAATCGCTCACAAAAGATGCTTTGCCATATGTTTTTAAAAAAGAAAACGAAATGGCTGGCATGTTCCGGGAATTGATAAACCGGTGTATTGCTAATGGAGAGTTGGAGCTTTCGGAGAAAGAAGCCGAACTTATTTCGCATGACATTATTGTGCTCGGCCAAATGTGGGGGTTCAGGCGCTGGGCGTTAAGAAAAAGGTTCACGCTTGAGGAATACATTGAACATCAGACTGCTTTGCTTCTTTCGGGAATCAGCAAAGGAAAACAGGGCGGACACTATTCAAAGTCTGCGTATTGAAAGGAGGACCATGAATGAGCGTACAAGAAATTTACAAACCTGTGCATCACGTCCGTTTTGTGACAGCGTCAAGCCTGTTTGACGGACATGATGCTTCAATCAATATTATGAGGAGGATACTGCAATCGACTGGGGTCGAGGTCATTCATCTTGGACATAACCGTTCGGTTGAGGAGGTCGTCAATGCTGCGATTCAGGAAGATGCCCAGGGTATTGCGATATCCTCCTACCAGGGCGGGCATGTTGAGTATTTTAAATATATGTATGACCTGTTGAAGGAAAGAGGTGCAGGCCATATCCGTATTTATGGCGGCGGAGGCGGAGTTATCATACCTCGAGAGATAAAGGAACTTCATGAGTACGGCATATCCGGAATTTTTTCTCCGGAAGATGGCCGCAAGCATGGCCTGCAGGGGATGATTAACAGGATGGTCAGGGAGTGTGATTTCTCAACAATCTCCAATGACCCCGCCTCGGAGATTGAGGGGTTAAAATCTGGGGATATCAGGTCCCTTGCCAGGCTAATTACCCTGGCAGAGTACCATGTAGCTTCAGGCGAAGAGGCTGCCGCAGCTGCGGAGGTCATTGAAAAGGTCAGATCTGCTGCAAAAAAAGTGCCAGTTGTCGGAATCACCGGAACAGGCGGCGCTGGAAAAAGTTCTTTGACAGACGAGCTGATTCGCCGCTTTCTCAATGAACTTCCCGATAAAAAGGTTGCCATCCTGTCTGTCGACCCAACCAAGCAAAAAACAGGCGGTGCGCTTCTGGGGGACAGAATTCGGATGAACTCAATATTCAATCCTCGCGTCTATATGCGGAGCCTTGCTACAAGAGCCTCTCGCAGCGAGCTGTCACTTGCAATTAAGGATGCGGTTTCAGTTGCCAAGGCGGCTGGCTTTGATCTCGTCGTCGTGGAGACAAGCGGAATTGGCCAGGGAGATGCAGCTATTACCGAGATTTGCGACATCTCCATGTATGTCATGACGAGTGAATTCGGCGCTCCTTCTCAGCTTGAGAAAATTGACATGATTGATTTTGCGGACCTGATTGTCATCAACAAGTTTGAGAGGAAAGGATCGGAGGATGCCAAGCGCCAAGTTCAGAAGCAATATCAGCGCAGCCATATGCTGTTTGAAAAAGACCCGGATGATTTGCCGGTATATGGGACCATTGCAAGCCAGTTCAATGATCAGGGTACCAACGCAGTATTTGCTGCATTGATTGAAAAAATTAATGAAAAGTCTGGTGCTGATTGGCAGACCACTTTTAACAAAAAAGCTTTAGTTGAAAAACAAAATGTTATCATTCCGACCGACCGCAGATACTATCTAAGGGAAATTGGCGAAACTGTCCGCAATTATCATAAAAAAGCAGAACAGCAGGCGGAATTGGCGAGAAAGCTATTTCAAATAGAGGGAGTCCTTAATTCACTGGGCCAAACGAGCAGTAAAGATGTGCTTGCTGAATTGAATAAGCTGAAAGAAAATACTGTCGCTGCGCTGTCTCCTGAATCTAAGGCAGTTTTAGACGGTTGGGAAAAAATGAAAGCGGATTATGCGGCGGATGAGTATGTGGTCAGAATCCGTGATAAGGAAGTTCGTACAGCGCTGAAATCAAAGAGCCTGTCAGGACTTGATATTCCAAAGGTCGCCCTGCCGAAATACAAAGATTATGGAGAAATTCTCCGCTGGGTGTATCGTGAAAATGTTCCGGGGTCATTCCCGTATACCGCAGGCGTGTTCCCGTTCAAGCGGGAAGGCGAGGATCCAAAAAGGCAGTTTGCAGGTGAAGGGACTCCAGAACGGACAAATCGCCGCTTCCATTATCTTTCAAAGGATGATACTGCAAAACGGCTTAGCACCGCGTTTGACTCTGTTACCCTTTATGGGGAGGATCCGGATTACCGTCCCGATATTTATGGGAAAATTGGCGAGAGCGGAGTTTCAATCTGTACGCTTGACGATATGAATAAACTGTATAAGGGATTTGACTTATGCCACCCGTCCACTTCAGTGTCCATGACCATCAATGGGCCTGCACCAATCATCCTCGCGATGTTCATGAATACTGCCATCCATCAACAGGTTGAAAAGAAGGAAGCAGAGCTAGGAAGGATGCTGACGGTAGAGGAATTTGCGGAGGTTCGGGCATATACACTCAAAAATGTCCGCGGTACCGTTCAGGCCGATATCCTGAAAGAAGACCAGGGACAAAATACATGTATTTTCTCCACTGAATTTGCGCTAAGGATGATGGGAGATATACAGCAGTATTTCATTGACCATCAGGTTCGCAATTATTACTCTGTCTCCATATCTGGCTATCATATTGCAGAAGCGGGAGCCAATCCGATTTCTCAGCTAGCCTTCACCCTGGCAAACGGGTTCACCTATGTGGAGTACTATTTGAGCCGCGGGATGGATATTAATGAATTCGCGCCAAACTTGAGCTTCTTTTTTTCAAATGGACTTGATCCGGAATATACAGTCATTGGCCGGGTAGCCCGCAGGATTTGGGCAACGGTCATGCGTGATAAATATGGAGCGAATGAACGCAGCCAGAAGCTTAAGTATCATATTCAGACTTCCGGACGTTCGCTCCATGCCCAGGAAATTGACTTCAATGATATTCGGACTACGCTGCAGGCGTTGATGGCATTGCAGGATAATTGCAATTCTCTCCATACAAATGCCTATGACGAGGCGATTACAACTCCGACAGAAGAGTCGGTCCGCAGGGCAATGGCGATCCAAATGATTATTACCAAGGAACACGGCCTGTCGAAAAATGAAAACCCGCTGCAGGGAGCGTTCATCATTGATGAGCTAACGGACCTTGTTGAGGAAGCGGTTCTTCAGGAATTTGAACGAATCAATGATCGCGGCGGCGTCCTTGGAGCAATGGAAACGCAATATCAGCGAGGAAAAATACAGGATGAATCAATGTATTATGAAATGAAAAAACATTCCGGTGAACTGCCGATTATTGGTGTGAATACGTACCTGAATCCGAATCCTCCTTCAGAGGAGGAAATGGACAATATGGAGATAGCCAGAGCCTCCAAGGAAGAAAAGGAGCTTCAAATTGCCAATCTTCGCAAGTTCCAGGAGAAACATGCCGAAAAGGCAGCGAATGCATTGAAGCAGCTTAAAGAAGCGGCAGTATCTGGCGGGAATATTTTTGCCGAGCTAATGGAAACGGTAAAGGTAGCAAGCCTTGGCCAAATTACTCATGCACTATACGAGGTTGGCGGCCAATATCGCCGGAATATGTAAGAACAAAAGCGCAAGCGCCTTGATCCGACATTCCACTGATGGTTAGTTGAACGAATCGGACCACCTTAAGTCTCAGTTGTCTCCCAAGGAGACTTACTGAGACTTAAGGGTGGGATAAAGGAAACACGATGAATGATAGCGATTCAATGTTGACTTATAGTGAGGGGACTTCAAGTATCCGGAACGCGTTCAAAGCTATTTAAGTTCAACTAAAGAATTTGAGAAGCGTAGGAATTCTATTGGATTGAAGCGGAAGGCGCGTAGACTCCTGTGGGAGAAAAGGGACAGTGGGAGACCCCGCAGGAGAAAAGCGACGAGGAGGCTCCCCGCCCGCCCACGGAAAGCGAAGCGCCTGGAGCGGAAATTACAGAAAAGCTTTAGGTTTAACCTATATAGAAGTAGAGCAAAAGCTCAAGCGCTAAAGATGGAAGTAAAAAGAAACCCGGGGAGGGGAAGCCTTCCCTGGGCTATTTTGTAATAAGTTTCCTTGAAATAGGAGAAATATTTTTCCAAAAAACAAGAAAATGAGTTAAAATTTGTCCCGGATACTATATAATATTGGCATACATACTTGGGAGGGATTGGCAGATGAAAAAGATAAAGACAAAGTATATAATTGCTTTACTCATCCTGTCAGCCTGGCCACTTTATTATTTATATCAACACCAGCTTGGAGCTATATCCTTTTTGCTCCTTGCCATTCTTTTCCTCATGCTTGCCTTGAAGGAATTATCAATGGAAAGGGAAAGGCGGGAGAGAGAAGAAGGCGGCCGTAACAATCGTGTGGGATAAAGTGACCATTCCATCTGCGGGGACGCTTACTGAGTGTTAAGAGTGGAATAAATATTCCTGCCGCACCCAGTTATAACTGGCATAAACGGGAACATTTTGTTTATAATGAAGAATATGTATTTCGGGAGAATCCCTTCCTGAGCCTTTTGGGCGTAAATTTGAAAGGAAGTGCCAATGTTGAGTCTAGAAAATTACTCTAAAGAGCAGTTGAAGGAAATGTCCATGATTGAAATGGCCTATGAACTGCTGAAGAATACGAAGCAAACCTTATCCTTCCATGATATTGTGGATCAAATTTCGAAAGCATCAGACCTGTCCAGCGAGCAAGTAAGATCAAGGCTTGCACAGTTTTATACTGATTTGAACATAGATGGCCGTTTTATTTCACTAGGTGAAAATAAATGGGGCCTCCGGGTATGGTATCCTGTCGATACAGTTGAGGAAGAGCAGGTTCATGCCGCCAAGCCGAAGAAGAAAAAGGCGAAAAAGGTTCTGGATGAAGAACTGGATGATTATGAAGAACTTGATGATACCGATTTTGATGATCCCGAAGATTTTGTCGAAGATGATATTCTTGATGAAGAAGATGATGACAGCTTTGATGATATTGATGAGGAAGAAGAAGACTTTGATATCGCCGATGATGAAGCCATCGATGAGGACCTTGAAGAAGATATAGATGAAGATCTTGATGACGACCTGGAAGAAAGTCTTGAAGCCCTTGAAGAAGAAGAGCTGGCCGAGGATGAGGACGAAGACGAGGAAATGTAGGCTTGACAATCCTATCCTCTTGCCTGTAGAATCGTTTTTGGGCTCCTTAAAAAAGGAACGAATATCAATTGCTATCAAGCGCTCCCCTTGCAACTGCTGCAGGAGGGCGCTTTTTTATTTTTTTCCGGCGTGAAGATTCTGGCTTCTAGCCGTTCTGCAAGACTGATTCAAATCCCCTTTTAGAAGACAATTTAACTCATGGCACCGTTTTTTTTCGACAAAAGGCTGTAATCAGGCAGGAATTGAACAAACTGTATTAGAGGGGGACTTAATATGACAAAATATATTTTTGTAACCGGCGGGGTTGTTTCCTCGCTTGGAAAAGGAATCACAGCTGCTTCATTAGGACGACTTTTGAAAAATAGGGGTCTAAGCGTTTTTATCCAGAAGTTTGACCCATATATTAACGTTGACCCAGGAACGATGAGCCCGTATCAGCACGGGGAAGTGTATGTAACAGGCGATGGGGCGGAAACAGACCTTGACCTTGGCCACTATGAGCGCTTTATCGATATTAATCTGACTAAGAACAGCAATGTTACAACGGGAAAGATTTATTCGACAGTCCTGAAAAAAGAGCGCCGTGGGGATTATCTTGGCGGGACGGTTCAAGTTATTCCACATATCACAAATGAAATCAAGGAGCGCGTATTCCGCGCAGGCCATGAGACAAATGCGGATGTGGTTATTACTGAAATCGGCGGAACAGTAGGGGATATTGAATCGCTGCCATTTCTTGAGGCTATTCGCCAAATCAAGAGCGATATCGGCCATGAGAACGTAATGTATATTCACTGTACATTAATCCCATACATTAAAGCAGCCGGGGAAATGAAAACCAAGCCTACACAGCATAGTGTAAAAGAATTACGAAGCCTTGGAATCCAGCCAAACGTCATCGTCGTCCGGACAGAACTTCCTGTATCCCAGGATATGAAGGACAAAATTGCGCTGTTTTGTGATATTGATAAAAAGGCAGTCATTGAATGCCGTGACGCAGAAACTCTTTATACCATTCCGTTGGATCTTCAGGAACAAAACCTGGATAGTATTGTTTGCGATCACTTGAAGCTTCAATGTGGCGAAGCGGATATGACTGAATGGAAGGCTCTTGTCGATAAAGTAACAAATTTGACAGGAAAGACAAAAATTGCCCTTGTCGGAAAGTATGTTGAATTGCAGGATGCATACTTGTCTGTTGTCGAAGCACTTAAGCATGCTGGGTATGCGCATGATGCAGATATCGACATCGACTGGGTGAATGCCGAGCATGTTAATGAAGAAAATGTTGAAGAATTGCTTGGCGATGCGGACGGTATTCTTGTACCCGGCGGTTTTGGGGACAGAGGAGTCGAAGGGAAAATTTCGGCAATCAAATATGCCCGTGAACGAAAGGTGCCTTTCTTGGGGATTTGCCTGGGGATGCAGCTTGCAACTATAGAATTTGCCCGTAATGTACTTGGCCTTGAAGGCGCGCACTCGTCCGAGCTTGATCCAAACACGAAACATCCAATTATTGATTTGCTTCCTGAACAGAAGGATGTTGAAGACCTTGGTGGAACTCTTCGTCTTGGTTTGTATCCTTGCAAACTTGTTGAGGGTACAAAAGTTTATGAAGCTTATGGTGAGAAAATTGTATACGAACGCCACCGCCATCGCTATGAGTTCAATAATCATTATCGCAAGGATATGGAACAGGCAGGCTTTGTCTTTTCCGGTACAAGCCCGGATGGCCGCCTGATTGAAACAATTGAAGTTACAGAACACCCTTGGTTCGTCGCTTCACAGTTCCATCCAGAATTCCTGTCAAGGCCGACACGCCCTCAACCTTTATTCCGTGAATTCATTCATGCTTCACTTCAAGGGAAGTAATGCATAATAAAAGCCAGTTCCTCAACTAAAGAGGAGACTGGCTTTTTTTGTCCGGAAAACATTGGCATGATATACGTCTGAAAAGGAAATGTTTTGTATTTGTTTTGTGAACAAGTGGAAATCGCATGATAAAAAAACCATTCCAAAGTCATCTTGAGAAGCTTTAGAGTTGGTCGTATTCAGCCAATATCTCATCAATTGTGAATTTTAATCCATAGTACACATATAAGGCCGCGATTGGTCCTGGATACCCATACCTGTTTCCTGTTTCGTCAGGAAGCAGCCCCTTTTTTAGGAAAAGATCAATGTGTACATCGGCTAATTCAGCAAGTGATTTTTCGTTGTCTTCATCTGACGTACAAACGGATATAAACGGAACTCCTTCTCTTCGCAAAACTTCGGCAGCCTCAATCCCATTCTGATCGGAGGAAAAGCGAGTAATTATCATTGCCCTGTCAGCAGCCGTAAAGGTTGGTGGTGAAGAAGGTTCCAAAATTGCTGCGCTTTGAAGCGGTTCAACCCCGGAGGTAGCCTCCATTCCCACAGCAGCCATTTCGTTTGGCCCAAAAATATAGATTTTGCCCTGTCCAGCTGATGCCTGTGCAAGCAGACGGGCGGCGTCCTCAAAGTTTTCTTCCTGTTTATTCTGTATTCTGCCTAACAGTCCTGTCAGCTGTGTCGAAAACATTTTCAGCATTCATTGCTTCCCCCTCGATGTTTTTCCTTTCATTATAGACAAATTCCTTCACTATGCAAAAATTGTCGGAAAAAGGAGGACAGAAAATGCAGGATATTAGTAAGAAAAAGAGAAATAGTTGAGGACGGTGTTTCCTTTTAAACATAAAGAAGAAATAGGGAATTGGGGCGATGTTACAATGAAGGAAAAAATACTAATAGTTGACGATCAATTCGGGATTCGCATCCTGCTTAATGAAGTTTTTCAAAAAGAAGGATATGCCACGTTTCAGGCTGCCAATGGCATCCAGGCTTTGGATATTGTAAAAAAACATAAGCCGGACCTTGTCCTTCTGGATATGAAAATACCGGGAATGGATGGCATTGAGATTTTGAAAAGGATGAAGGTAATTGAGCCTGATATTAAAGTCATCATCATGACCGCTTATGGGGAGCTCGACATGATTCAGGAGGCAAAAGACCTGGGTGCTATCACTCACTTTGCAAAGCCGTTTGATATTGATGATATCAGGAACGCGGTGCGGACCTATGCTGTAAAGCAATAGGTGCTTTTAAAACCAGTTGAGTTTCCAGTTGGAAAAGGTGTTTTAATTCCGCTGACAAGGGTAAACAACTATGTGTGCGTTTTCATTATGACAGTTTGCGTACATATGACGGATTAATGGCATTTGATGAAATGGTTTGATATGATAACTAATGGAATTTAATGTTTTGTTAGTTGGCCTATATACATAATCCGCCAAGTGAGGGGTAACCTTACTACGGAAGCCTTTTAACGAAACAGCCTACTTTAAGGAGGAATAAAAATGCCTTTAGTTTCTATGACCGAAATGCTCAACAAAGCAAAAGCGGAAGGCTATGCGGTTGGACAATTCAATTTAAACAATCTTGAATTCACTCAGGCAATCCTGCTCGCCGCGCAAGAAGAAAACTCCCCTGTCATCCTTGGTGTTTCCGAAGGTGCTGGAAGATATATGGGCGGCTTTAAAACAGTTGTAAAAATGGTTGAAGGCTTGATGGAGGATTATAACGTTACAGTCCCAGTCGCAATTCACCTTGACCATGGTTCAAGCTTTGATAAGTGTAAAGCTGCAATAGATGCAGGTTTTACTTCAGTTATGATTGATGCATCACATCATTCTTTTGAAGAAAATATTGAGATAACCTCTAAAGTTGTTGATTATGCACACTCTAAGGGAGTATCTGTTGAGGCCGAGCTTGGAACAGTCGGCGGACAGGAAGATGATGTCATTGCTGACGGTGTTATCTATGCTGATGTCGAAGAGTGTAAGGAGCTTGTGACACGTACTGGCATTGACTTCCTTGCACCAGCTCTTGGTTCTGTACATGGACCTTATAAAGGTGAACCAAACCTTGGCTTCAAGGAAATGGAAGAAATCGGTCAGGCGACAGGCGTGCCGCTTGTCCTTCATGGCGGAACAGGAATCCCGACAAAGGATATCCAAAAATCCATTTCACTTGGAACTGCAAAAATCAATGTAAACACTGAAAACCAGATTGCGTCTGCAAAGGCTGTCCGTGAGGTATTGGCAGCGAAGCCAAACGAATACGATCCACGTAAATACCTAGGGCCAGCTCGTGATGCAATCAAGGAAACCGTTCAAGGAAAAATGCGTGAATTCGGTTCTTCTGGCAAGGCGTAAAAAAACATTCATTGATTTTACGGAAGACCAGGGCTGACTCTGTAGAGCCTGCGAGGTTCGTCAAGCGTAGCCATTGTATCTGGAACTAAAATCAGGAAAAAATTTCAAATTCAATATATAACCTAAATAGGTATACATTATAAAGATAGTCGGAACCGCCCCTGAAATAGAGGCGGTTTCAATGTATTTTTTGACAGCAGGTACTAATTAACAATGGAGGGTTAAAAATGAAATTTTTTATTGATACAGCCAATATGGATGAAATCCGTGAAGCATATTCTCTTGGTCTTCTATCCGGTGTAACAACAAATCCTTCGCTTGTTGCTAAGGAAAAAGGCGTTTCTTTCGAAGACCGCCTAAAGGAAATTACTGAGCTTGTTCCTGGATCGGTCAGTGCGGAAGTAATTGCTCTCGATGCTGAAGGCATGGTTAAAGAGGGCAGGGAGCTTGCAAAAATTGCTCCAAACATCACAATCAAAGTGCCAATGACTCCAGAAGGACTCAAGGCGGTCCATACTTTCTCGCAAGAAGGCATTAAAACAAACGTAACCCTCATTTTCAATGCAAATCAGGCACTTCTTGCTGCCCGTGCAGGTGCGTCTTATGTTTCACCATTCCTTGGAAGGCTTGATGATATTGGGCAAAATGGGCTTGATCTAATCTCGACAATAGCTGAAATTTTTGCTGTCCATGGCCTTGAAACTGAAATCATCGCTGCGTCTATAAGACACCCAATGCATGTAACTGAAGCTGCATTAAGAGGTGCACATATAGCCACAATTCCTTACAAAGTATTGATGCAGATTTTCCACCATCCACTTACAGATAAAGGAATCGAGGCATTCCTTAAGGACTGGAACTCCCGCTAATTAGGACTTAAAAGGAAAGCTTTATCCGAATAATATAATTGGTGATTGGTCTATCTCTTCGAATGATTTTTTGCAGCTTCTTTTTTCCATAAAGTGAAACTTCCATCAGTGGCGACTTTTCCACTGATGGTTAGTTGAACCAATCGGACCTTTAGGGACAGTTGCCCTAGGGCTTACTGTCCCTTAAGAGTGGGATAAAGTGAAACTTCCATCAGTGGCGACTTTTCCACTGATGGATAGTCCCGTAAAGCCCGATTAATTTTTCTAAGAACTGAGCCCAAATTTTTAAGGAATTGGACTTTTGTGGAAGCTTAATTCCCTCTGCTGGTTTGTTTGTTGCCTTTCGATCGGGCGGGGGATTATACCGCCCGTTAAATGATGGAAAACTTTTTTGGTTATCGGTACATGAAAAGGTGTTTTTCGTGTAAACTAATGGATAGACAAACTGTCGGATTATGCCTATTGCTTATGGAAAATAATACCTTTAGCCGCGGTCGGTACTAAAATTGGCCGTAAAGCTTATGTACGGTGGCTGGAAAGGGAGTTTCTAAAATGGAAAAGCTTAAAATTGCCGGAGGATACCCGCTTAAGGGTACTGTCCGGGTAAGCGGCGCCAAAAACAGCGCGGTTGCACTTATCCCTGCTACAATTCTTGCAGATTCCCCCGTAGTAATTGAGGGACTTCCCGATATTTCAGATGTTGAAATATTAAAAGGGCTGCTTGAAGAAATCGGTGGAAAGGTACAGCTTTCCGATAATGAAATGACTGTCGATCCCTCGGCAATGATTTCAATGCCGCTTCCAAATGGGAAAGTAAAAAAACTTCGAGCTTCCTACTATTTAATGGGTGCCATGCTCGGAAGGTTCAAAAAGGCAGTTATTGGCCTTCCTGGTGGATGCCATCTCGGCCCAAGGCCAATAGATCAGCATATTAAGGGTTTTGAGGCCCTTGGTGCTAGTGTCACAAATGAACAGGGAGCCATTTATTTGAGGGCAGATGAATTGAGAGGCGCGCGGATTTACCTCGATGTAGTAAGTGTCGGCGCAACTATCAATATCATGCTTGCTGCGGTCCGCGCCAAAGGGCGGACAATTATTGAAAATGCAGCAAAGGAACCGGAAATTATCGATGTGGCAACATTGTTGACAAATATGGGTGCGCGCATTAAAGGGGCCGGTACAGATGTCATCCGTATAGATGGTGTCGATAGTCTCCATGGATGCCGCCATACCATCATTCCAGACAGAATTGAAGCCGGGACTTATATCATTCTTGGTGCAGCCATGGGTGAAGGTGTCCTGGTTGACAACGTCATTCCTCAGCATCTTGAATCATTGCTGGCCAAGCTTAGTGAGATGGGTGTTTACGTTGAAGCTGGTGATGATCAGATTTTTGTGAAAAGCACTTCTAAATTAAAGGCTGTAGATATAAAAACACTTGTTTACCCGGGTTTTCCTACCGATTTGCAACAGCCTTTCACATCACTCTTAACAAAAGCTCAAGGCTCGAGCATGGTCACGGATACGATATATGGGGCCAGGTTTAAACATATTGATGAATTACGCCGGATGAATGCAAGCATTAAAGTTGAAGGCCGTTCAGCTATCATTTCAGGTCCTGTCCAGCTTCAGGGAGCTAAGGTGAAGGCAAGCGACTTGCGTGCCGGTGCCGCTTTGGTTATAGCAGGACTTATGGCTGAAGGAATAACTGAGGTTACCGGGCTGGAACATATCGACAGGGGTTATAGCAATCTCGTTGAAAAACTTCACGGGCTTGGCGCGACTGCCTGGCGTGAAGCAATGACAGAAGAAGAAGTGGAACAGCTTAAAAATACGTGATACCTATATAAAGAGAAACATATCCTCCACATGGAGGGAAAAATGTCTTAAAGGTGCCTGCCCTTTTAGGCAGCGCCTTTTCTGAATTTTTGTAAATGTGTACTGGATGAAGGGAGAAAGACCATGGAAAGAAGCTTGACAATGGAACTTGTCCGAGTAACGGAGGCGGCAGCACTTGCTTCTGCCCGCTGGATGGGACGAGGTTTGAAGGATGAAGCAGACGATGCAGCCACTTCAGCGATGAGGGATGTGTTTGATACTGTCCCGATGAAGGGAACAGTTGTAATCGGTGAAGGAGAAATGGACGAGGCGCCTATGCTTTACATTGGCGAAAAGCTCGGTACGGGATATGGCCCTAGAGTCGATGTTGCGGTAGATCCTCTAGAAGGAACCAACATCGTGGCAGCGGGAGGATGGAACGCACTCGCGGTTTTAGCTATAGCAGACCATGGAAACCTTCTTCATGCACCTGATATGTATATGGATAAAATAGCGGTTGGTCCGGAAGCGGTTGGCTTGATAGATATTAATGCCTCTGTCCTTGATAATTTAAAGGCTGTCGCCCGTGCCAAAAATAAAGACATTGAGGATGTTGTTGCCACTGTCCTTAATCGTGAACGTCATGCCAAAATCATTACGGAGCTTCGTGAAGCCGGTGCAAGGATTAAGCTAATCAATGACGGCGATGTTGCTGGAGCAATTAATACAGCCTTTGATTTTACTGGTGTTGATATTCTGTTTGGATCCGGTGGAGCCCCTGAAGGCGTTATTGCGGCTGTTGCACTGAAATGCCTTGGCGGGGAGCTGATCGGGAAGCTTGAACCTCAAAATGACGGGGAAATTGAGCGCTGCAAATCAATGGGCCTTGATGTCAATAAGGTACTCCGAATGGAAGACCTTGTCCGTGGGGATGACGCGATTTTTGCCGCAACTGGAGTTACGGATGGGGAATTACTTAAGGGTGTCCAGTTTAAGGGCTCATATGGTTCTACCCATTCTATCGTCATGAGGGCAAAGTCGGGGACAGTCCGTTTTATCGATGGGCGGCACAGCTTAACGAAAAAGCCTCACCTTGTAATAAAATAAAAAATTTCGTCAGAATTCCGGGCATTTGAAAAGCCCGGGACTTTTGGCGCTAGAAAGATAGTAAAAAAATATGGTTATTTCCTGTGAATAAGGGTAGAATATAAATTGTTTTGCAGGTTTAGTCTATCTTCCAATTAAACTTCAAGAATCCTTCATGTTTAAGAATCCCTCTCTGCACTAAACAAGGTATTTCAACTGCTTATAAAGTGAATCATCCATCAGTGGGATTTTCTTATCCCTGCATTGATGGTAGATGAGCCAATCCGACCTTTACGGGCAGTTGATCTCCCGGTTATTTTCCTTTAATCCTAGAAACTTGAAATGGGAGTCTTACTGCCCGTTAAGAGTGGGATAAAAGGTACAGGCGCCAGGTTCGTAAAAAGATGGGTACAAGAATATGGCAATACTGGCAGATGTAAAGATAAGCTGCCAGCTGGTACTTTTCTTTGTCTTCCCTTACGGCCAAGGCATCCTTGTGGATGCAGCAAGACATGAACCAAATAAGTAAAGTGTGGTGTCTAAATGGAATTAACAATTACCAGCCTCGAAAATATGAAATTAAAAGAACTATACGAACTTGCGAGGCAATACAAAGTTTCTTATTACAGTAAGCTGACAAAAAAGGAATTGATTTTTTCAATTCTAAAAGCTCGCGCGGAAGAGCAAGGGTTTTTCTTTATGGAAGGCGTCCTGGAAATCATCCAGTCGGAGGGATTTGGTTTCCTTCGCCCGATCAACTATTCCCCAAGCTCGGAGGATATATATATTTCCGCTTCGCAAATCCGCCGTTTTGACTTAAGGAATGGGGACAAAGTATCTGGAAAGGTAAGGCCTCCAAAAGAAAGTGAGCGCTATTATGGACTTCTCCATGTAGAAGCAGTCAATGGTGAAAATCCTGAATCTGCAAAAGAACGAGTTCACTTCCCGGCATTGACGGCTCTGTATCCTGATAGGCAAGTCAAACTGGAAACAACTCCAAAGTATCTTTCCACTCGGATTATGGATCTGGTTGCACCTGTCGGGTTTGGCCAGCGTGGTTTAATTGTTGCACCGCCAAAGGCAGGCAAGACGATGCTATTAAAGGAAATTGCCAACAGCATAACAACCAATCATCCGGAAGCGGAACTGATTGTGCTTTTAATCGATGAGCGCCCTGAGGAAGTAACCGATATCGAGAGGTCTGTAGCCGGCGATGTCGTAAGTTCAACTTTTGACGAAGTTCCGGAAAATCATATAAAGGTTGCGGAACTTGTACTGGAACGGGCAATGAGACTTGTTGAACATAAGAAAGATGTCATTATCCTAATGGATAGCATTACCCGGCTGGCGAGGGCGTATAACCTTGTCATCCCGCCTAGTGGCCGTACCCTGTCAGGCGGTATCGACCCTGCTGCATTCCACCGTCCAAAACGTTTCTTTGGTGCTGCAAGGAATATCGAAGAGGGAGGCAGCTTGACTATCCTTGCTACAGCTCTTGTTGATACAGGTTCAAGGATGGATGATGTCATTTATGAGGAATTCAAGGGTACAGGAAATATGGAGCTTCATCTTGACCGTTCACTTGCGGAGAAAAGAATATTCCCTGCCCTCGATATCCGCCGTTCTGGAACAAGAAAGGAAGAGCTGCTCCTGCCGAAGGACCATCTTGACAAACTCTGGGCTATCAGGAAGTCAATGTCCGACAGTCCTGATTTTGCGGAGCGCTTCCTGAAAAAGCTAAGGCAAACAAAATCAAATGAGGAATTTTTTGCTCAAGTTGGCGAAGAAATGAAAGCTAGCACCTCAAGAAGACAACAATCATAAGAAATCCTTTTTCAAGTAAATCCCATCTTGCAAAAAGGGCACGTCCCTGATATAATGATACCAGTGTGTTTTTCCACCTCGGGCTTATAGGGCCCGATTCTATAACTCTGTTTCGGAATGACTCAGGGCGGAAGGAGATGAAAAGAATGAAAGCAGGAATTCATCCAAATTATAAGACAGTTAAGGTGACTTGCGCTTGCGGTAACACGTTTGAAACAGGATCTGTTAAAAACGAGATTCGTGTTGAAACTTGCTCCGAGTGCCATCCTTTCTATACAGGCCGTCAAAAATTCGCTGAAGCTGGCGGACGTGTTGACCGCTTCAACAAGAAATACGGCATTAAGCAAGAGCAACAGCAATAATAGCAACTGTTCAAAACAGGCAGGATTCAACATCGCTTGCCTGTTTTTTTACTTTTTAAAACGCAAAATTTCTCGATTTTTGGCAGATATTTGGTTTGTGCTGCCTAAAAATGGGTTTTATAGAGTATATATGACGATGTGTGAGACTTAGTTCAAATATACATAATAAATTGACAGGGTATGCAAGGAAGGAGAGGCAGCATAATGTACGTAATGAAGCAAAGCGGTTGGGTTGAAGTCATTTGCGGCAGCATGTTTTCGGGGAAGTCGGAGGAATTGATCCGAAGGGTACGCCGTGCTCAGTTCGCGAAGCAAAAAATTGCTGTTTTTAAGCCGAAAATTGATAACCGCTACAGTGAGGAGTCTGTGGTTTCCCACAATGGTTCCTCGTTTATTGCGATGCCTATTGCTCATTCCACAGCCATTTTTGATTATATTGATGTTGAAACGGATCTTATTGCTATTGATGAAGTCCAGTTTTTTGATGAGGAAATTGTCAATGTGATTCAGCATCTTGCGAATAGCGGATACAGGGTAATTGCCGCAGGACTTGACCAGGATTTTCGGGGGGAGCCTTTTGGCAAAATGCCTGAATTGATGGCGATTGCCGAGTTGGTTACAAAGCTTCAAGCTGTCTGTGCCGTCTGTGGATCGCCTGCAAGCAGGACGCAGCGCCTAATTGATGGCCGCCCAGCTTCATATGATGACCCCGTCATTCTTGTAGGTGCGTCAGAAGCTTATGAACCGCGCTGCAGGCATCATCACGAGGTCCCCAACACAGCTGTTGCTGTAAAAGAAGTTGAAATTGATAATAAGACAAAAGCGTTATAAGAAAAGAGGCTGTCCGCCGGTGATGGACAAGCCTCTTTTTTGTTGTTCAGCTTATGAACATGCTGCAAGGACAGGAGTTTCGGCCTTTAACGAAGTGCATGTTCCTGCACGGAGATGCTCATGCTTTTATTCGGGCTCTATTCTTCAGGCGCTGGTTTCCAATCCTTTATGCCATCTGTTTCTAGAATTCCAATTGTGACGTCCCCAATATCGGGGTCGGTAAGCAGTTTATCCCTGACTCTGAATTTTATATCATCTGCTACTGCGAGTGTGAAACCTCGTTTTAGCTCAATATAACCTTCGATATGATATCTCCTTCCTTCCTGGATGATACGCATTTGCTTGATATCGTCAATATCTGGATCGGCAAGAATGGTCGCTGCTACCCTGTCTTCAATTGCTTTAGGAGCTGCGACACCAATCAGCCCAATTGTATTTTCAAAGCCAATCTTAATTGCTATTCCAAATAACATCAAACCAATCAAGAGTGTCCCAACTCCATCGAGGAATAGAAGACCTGTAGTTTTAGAAAGGATAACGGCTCCGAGGGCGAGCAAAGCTCCCAGGGTTGCAATAATATCCTCATAAAAAACAAGCCTGGTTGGAGGGGCAGCGAGACGGACATTCTTAAAAGCAGAAGAAACAATGGCCATTCCCTTAGCTTCGCTCCGAGTTTCATGGACAATTTCCTTCATTGCTTTTACAAGAACCAAACCATCCAGAGCGACAGCAGCGGAGAGAACAAGAACGTTTAGCCAAAAGTTTCCTGACTCTTTCGGATGCTGAATCAGTTCCCAGCCTTTTATTAATGTTTCATAGGACATAATGGAAATGACAATGACTGCAATTAATACAAACAAGTTAACAACCCGCCCGAAACCTGTCGGAAACTTACGGGTTGGTGTCTTTTCGGCAATCGCGCTTCCAATAAACACAAATGCCTGATTGGTTGCATCTGCCACTGAATGGAGCGTGGTTGCCATCATTGTTCCACTCCCGCTAATCATTGCAGCAATTCCTTTAATTATAGCAAGCACTGTATTGGCAAGAGCTGCAATTCCGGAGGATTTGTTCCCTTTTTTTAAAAGTTCCACAAAGGTCACAATTTTTTCACCCTTTCTAGTTCGCTGATAGGAGGTATACCTGATTAAAGTTACTTTTTATGTCAGTTACCCGCCCTGGTGATGATTAATCATTTCTAGTAATAATAAGATGGGTTTAATTATAGTCTTTTGAATGTGGACCTGAAGGAATAAGGTCATATGTTTTAAAGAGGGTAAGGAGCAAAATATATAAAACCTAAAACTTCCCATGCGCTTTTGACGGAGTAACTGACCTGTAATATAATAAAGAGTACCTATCTTTAGGGATACGTCTCTTAGTGGTTAGCAGAAACAAACCAAACCTTTTGGGCAGTCATGCTTACTGCCCTTTAAAAATGGATACAAATATATAGATTAAAGAAACTTGAGGTGAATGAGTGTGTTTGATCGTCTTCAATCTGTTGAGGATCGTTATGAAAAGCTGAATGAGCTTTTAAGCGATCCGGACGTTATTAGTGACTCCAAAAAGCTCCGTGAATATTCCAAGGAGCAGTCAGATATACAGGAAACAGTACAAGTTTATCGAGAATATAAGTCTGCGCGTGAACAGCTCCAGGATGCAAAGGTGATGCTGGAGGAAAAGATGGATGCTGATATGAAAGAAATGGTGAAGGAAGAAGTCAGTGAGCTTTCTACGCAACTTGAGGAGTTGGAGGCAAGGCTGAAGCTTCTCCTTATCCCGAAAGACCCGAACGATGACAAGAATGTTATCTTTGAAATCCGCGGCGCCGCTGGCGGAGATGAAGCTGCATTGTTTGCCGGAGACCTTTACCGTATGTACAGCCGCTATGCGGAGGCACAAGGCTGGAAGACGGAGGTAATGGATGCGAGCCCAACCGGACTTGGCGGATTTAAAGAAATTATCTTCATGATAAATGGCCAGGGGGCTTATTCCAGGCTTAAGTATGAAAATGGCGCCCACCGTGTCCAGCGTGTTCCAGAAACAGAATCAGGCGGAAGGATTCATACATCCACTGCTACTGTTGCATGCCTTCCTGAAGCGGAAGAGGTGGAAATTGAACTCCACGACAAGGATATTCGATTTGATACCTTTGCATCGAGCGGTGCGGGTGGCCAGTCTGTCAACACGACTATGTCTGCCGTCCGTCTTACTCATATTCCAACAGGAATAACAGTATCAATGCAGGATGAAAAGTCCCAGCACAAGAACCGGGACAAGGCGATGAAAATTCTCCGTGCTCGTGTGTATGACAAGTTCCAGCAGGAAGCTCAAGCGGAGTATGATCAGGTGCGAAAATCTGCTGTTGGAACCGGTGACCGTTCGGAGCGGATCCGTACCTATAACTTCCCGCAAAACCGTGTGACAGATCACCGTATTGGCCTGACACTCCAAAAGTTGGACATTATCCTCGAAGGAAAGCTTGATGAAATTATCGATGCATTGATTCTTGAGGATCAGTCCCAGAAGCTGGAAGATGCCTCAAATGTGTAAAAAAGTGTTTGAAGCCCTGAACTGGGCTTCTTCTTTTTTAAAAGAGGCGGGTCGAGAGGAATTTGCCGGAGAACTGCTGCTGCGGCATGTAACAGGCATGACGAGGACCCAGCTGTTTGCATCAATGCGTGATGAGCTGCCAGAGGAACAATTTATGGCATTCCAGGCTTCCGTAAAGGAGCATGCAGCGGGGAGGCCAGTTCAATATATTATTGGCTACGAGGAATTCTATGGACGGAAATTTATAGTCAACGCGGAAGTATTGATACCACGTCCCGAAACGGAAGAGCTGGTTGATGGCGCAATCAGTAGGATAAGGAAGATGTTTGGCAGCCCTGAAGACTTGGAGTTAGCGGATATTGGTACTGGAAGCGGGGCAATCGCCATCACTATGAAGCTGGAGCTTCCGGGGCTGTGTGTAACTGCTACGGATATTGCAGCTGATTCATTGAAGGTTGCTCAAAAAAATGCACTAGCGCTTGGGGCAGATATTATCTTTATACAAGGCGATCTCTTGGAGCCCGTCATAGCATCAGGGAGAAAGTTGGATGTTCTACTTTCAAACCCTCCGTATATTCCGGATAACGACAAATCATGGATGTCTGATGTGGTAACAGAACATGAACCGCACCGGGCTTTGTTCGCAGGAGCTGATGGGCTTGATTTTTACAGGCGTTTTATGGAACAGCTTCCGATGGTGCTAAAAAAACGTTCGCTGGTTGGCTTTGAAATAGGAGCAGGGCAAGGGGAGGCGGTTGCTGAGCTTGCTAGGAGAACCTTTCCACAAGGATCGGTGGAAGTTGTTCATGACATAAATGGAAGAGATCGTATGGTTTACGTTTGTAACAAGTGACAGTCATAAATTTAGTGATTCTTTCGAATTATGTGTTTAAGAGGTCTGCAAGTGGGTAAAAACATGAGTCGGCATTTTAACACAGGGGGAGATAAACATGAATCATGCCATTGCCGGCATATTTGACTGTTTGCATAAGCTTGAAGATGCCATCATAGAGTTAAAAGCAAACGGCCTCCATTCCGGAGACATGACACTGTTGACAACAGAACCCCATTTTGGGCTAGTTGATATTCCTGCCATCCAGGTCAATGAGCCGCTCATGGTTTGGGATATGATCCTTGAGTATGTAAACAGTGAGGAAGTAGAATCCGCTTTTTTGTATACACTTAAGGAATTGATTCTTGAAAAAGGAAAGTTTGTGCTGCTCAAAGAAGTCAGCATATCGGAACCAATCACATAAATGAAGCCGCCCGGCCTGAGTGCCGGGTCTTTTATTACGAGGTATTTCGCCGCCACTTAACGGTAAGTATTCATATTTTCCAAGAAGTGTTCATAAATCAGAAAAAGTGTTCATAAATCCGTAAAAGTATTCATAAAAGATAGCAATCTGCTAGCGCACCCGTCTCAAAACACCTTCCCTCACAATAAATCCCCAATTTTCAGAAAATTTCCACACGATGAGAACCTTATATGACGAGATTTGGATAATATCATACCGATCCACACAGCAGGCTCCACTGAGGAGCAAATTTACCTGCAAACGAACAACAACATCGTAAACAACCATTTCATTAAAACGTACAACAAACGAATAAATGCCTCGGGCGGACTTGAATATACCGCTCCCTGAAGTAGTTTGGGATTCAAAAAAAGTACAATTTAAAGTTTTTCTTTCAGAAAAGAAATTTACTAGTTTATGATTCTTCCTTCGTGGCGACACTGTTGATAGTGAAGGGACGGTGGGGGAAATGAACAGTAAACTTCTCGTATGGTTATATTTAGTTGTACTCTCAATTGGCACCATTGCCAATTTATATATGCCAAAGGTGAAAGCTTCCGGACAGGAGGAGATTGTTATTCCTGGGGAGGCAATCAGGCTAAGAATTTTAGCCAATAGTGACCGAAAACTGGATCAGGAACTCAAGCGGAAGGTTCGCGATGAGGTGAATGTAAAAATTGCAGAATGGGTTGGCGATTTAACATCACTTGATGAGGCAAGGGAAACCATTAAAAACAAAATACCAGAAATAGAGAAAATTGCTCGAAATATTTTGGAGGAAAATGGCTCTAAACAAGAAGCAAAAGCTGAATTTGGCCTAGTGAAGTTTCCTACTAAATTATATGGACAGTTTTTATATCCAGCTGGGGAATATGAAGCTATTTTGATTACTCTTGGTGAGGGTAAAGGGGCAAATTGGTGGTGTGTCCTGTACCCGCCACTGTGCTTTCTGGATTTTTCAAGTGGCACTGCAATAGCATCTCCGGGTTTTAAAGAGGAAGGAGAAGTGGCTGAACCAGTAATAGATGAAGTTTCTCAAGAAGAGAAGCTAGGGCCAGAGACCGATAAGGATGAAACGTCTGACGATAAAGATGTTCATGATAAAGAACAAGCCGAGGATAAAAAACAGGGCGTAACAGAGAAAACCGGGAATGAAAAACCTGTATTCACCCCTGAAGATGAGCAGGCAGTTAAAGTGAAATTCTTTGTTGTGGAATTATGGGAAAACCTTATGAATTAGGCCTTTTGACGGGCCTTTTTATTTTGCAAATTTTAACCCATGTAAAGGGGTTAATAAGTATGGAAGGAGAGGTAACGTTTTCCTCCTTCTTTGCAAAAAGCTAACGACTTCATTACAAAACTGTTTAAAGTGTTTTTAATTGAGAAGGTAGGATAAAAGTAGAGTGTACTACCAATCTCACTTATGAAGGAGGAATCTTACGATGGCTAACAACAACAACAACGGCAAGATGTCTCGTGAAGAAGCAGGTAGAATGGGTGGAGAAGCAACGAGCAGGAATCACGACAAGGATTTCTATCAGGAAATCGGAGAAAAAGGCGGAGAGGCAACTGCTCGAAACCATGATAGTGATTTCTACTCCGAAATTGGACAAAAGGGCGGAGAAGCTACATCCCGCAACCATGACAAGAGTTTCTATGAAGAAATAGGAGAAAAGGGTGGAAAAGCCCGTTGGGAAAACGATAATAAATAACTGATGATTGATATAAGAGGCTATCCGAATTCGGATAGCCTCTTAATATTATCAGAGAAATATCTTTACTTTGAGAACTGTCTAGCTTCAGCGCCTAGCGCTCTTCTTAATTTGTTCTATTCTTTATTCCTCACTCATATTCATAGAGTAGAATACTAGAATTGGAGTGGGGAAAATGCAGTTAACAATAAGACGCGGGGAAAAAACGGATTTTACTAAGATGGTTGAATTTTTAACAAAGGCTGGATTAAGCACAGAGGGTTTGACTGAAGAACTGCAGGGCGGCGTTATATTGGCTGAAGATAGGGAATGGATAAGAGGATGCCTGGGCATGGAGCAGTATGGAAGCAGCGGATTGCTCCGATCTTTAGCGATTTCCCCTGGCATGGGTGAACAGGATTTACTGGCAATGTTTGAACAAATGCTGCTGCTGGCTGCTGAACGAAATATAACAGCTCTATTTCTGGCAACAAATAAACGAAATGCAATTCCATTTTTTGAAATGATAGGATTCAAAAAGATCGTCAAAAACGAATTGCCTTCTGAATTTTTCAATTCTATCCATGTGCTGAATGTTTTAAGTATAAACAATTCCATTTTCTTGAAATATTCTTTATAAGGGCTATTTATCCACAAAGTTATCCACTTTTCCACTGCTGTTATCCACAATATGTTGATAACGCTTGTTTTTACTATCTTCTTCTTTTATTATTGGTTCGAGAACACTTGTGGCTTTAGCCGTAAGTTAGATAAAGGTGAAGGTAGAATGGATACAATTATATGGACTGTAGATAACGTCCTTGAAGATTTAGATAAAATTAAACAGGCTGCAGCGCTTCTCGAAGCTAACGAAGCGGTGGCTTTTCCGACTGAAACTGTCTACGGGCTCGGCGGCAATGCTGAAAGCGATGATGCGGTCGAAAAAATATTTCAAGCAAAAGGCCGGCCGTCTGATAATCCGCTTATCATTCACATTGCTGATAAAATCCAAATGAAAAGATTTGTAGCAGATCTGCCCGAGGTGGCGGAAAAACTTATAGAGGCATTTTGGCCGGGCCCCTTGACTCTTATTTTGCATAAGAAAGAGGGCGTATTATCTGAAAAGGCAACTGCAGGTCTTGGAACTGTCGGTGTAAGGATGCCGGATCACCCTGTTGCTCTGGCAATTCTTAAGGAATCGGCGCTTCCAATTGCTGCGCCAAGCGCTAATAGTTCAGGAAAGCCAAGTCCGACTACAGCACGCCATGTTGCGGATGATTTGAATGGGAGGATAGCCGGTATCCTCGATGGGGGGACAACTGGAGTTGGTGTGGAATCAACAGTCTTGGATTGTACCAGCCCCATTCCTGCTATTCTTAGGCCAGGAGGCATTACCTTTGAACAGCTAGAAGCAGTTATCGGAAAAGTAGAGATCGATCCTGCCCTCCGAAGTGAAGATTCGAAACCAAAAGCACCCGGAATGAAGTATCGACACTATGCACCTGAAGCTCCGCTATATCTTGTGGATGGCAATAGGGAATTCCTTCAGGCAGCCGCGGCGAATTATATACAGGACGGAAAGCGTGTGGGAATTTTAGCAACGGAAGAAACTGCAGGGGGATATGATGCTAACATCGTCCTTGCGTGTGGCAGGAGAGACAATCTTGAAACCGTGGCAGCCGCACTTTATGATACCTTGAGAATTTTCAATGAACACGAACTTGATATCATCCTAAGTGAAACTTTTCCTGAAGCAGGAGTCGGCCACGCTATTATGAACAGGCTGATGAAGGCAGCCGGAAATAAAGTGATACATGAGTGAAATGCATAGCAGCGGGATACAATGGAAAATTCAGTGGGCATTTTCATCGCCCACTGGTTTTTAGTTGCGCAAAGCCCGTTGCCCAGGAAAAATCTTTAAGGGCAGTTAACTGACTAATTTTTTCCTTTAAATCCAGGATCTTGCGGTGTGTCTTAGTTCCAATTTATGCGGGATGAGTAGGTCCGGGTGGATAAATTTTGCGGAACCTTTCTGAACTTCCTTCTATTCCCTGTTGGACGTGCATATGATGAACTAGCATGTCCGGGAGGCTGGTCAGAATGTCGTCATTAGTTGGGGAAATTGCAACGCTGCTTTTAATGGCGTTCGCACTTGGGATGGATGCATTTTCAGTTGGGCTGGGGATGGGTATGTACAGGCTCAGGCTCCGCCAGATTTTTAAAATCGGCATTACGATAGGTATTTTTCATGTTTGGATGCCTCTCGTTGGCATGATCGCAGGCAGGTTCCTGTCCGAGCAATTTGGCTCGTTTGCATCGTTAATCGGCGGATTGCTGCTGATCCTGCTCGGTATTCAAATGATTTGGGCTGGATTGAGAAAAGGGCAGGAAAGCATTATTACACCCATTGGTTTAGGCTTGTTGTTTTTTGCCTTAAGTGTCAGTCTCGACAGCTTCTCAGTCGGGCTTACATTAGGGATTTATGGAGCCAGGACCGTGGCAGCAATTGTCTGTTTTGGTTTTGCGGCAACAGTAATGACATGGTTGGGTCTATTAATAGGGAGGAAGGTTCAGGGCTGGCTCGGCTCCTATAGTGAGTCACTTGGCGGCATCATATTGCTGGCCTTTGGCATTAAACTTCTGCTTCCCTTATAATTAGAGGTATAGTAGCCTGGACAGCTTCCGACGTGGAGGCTGTTTTGTTTTGAAGGAAAGTTTCCTCTAAAAATATACCTTTGGTTTTCAAGTTCAAACCAGAGAGCTGATTGGATAATTGAGGGTAACAGTTTTATAATGATAGCAAAGGAGGAAGCGTTCATGCATCGTGTGTTGTTTGTCTGTACGGGCAATACGTGCCGAAGCCCAATGGCTGAGGCTATTCTGAAAAGTAAGAACCATGAAGGCGTTGAGGTGAGATCTGCTGGCGTCTATGCAATGGACGGAGCTTCTGCTTCATCGAATTCTATAACCGTTATGAATGAAAATAGTATAACCCATAACCATCAATCAAGTCTGCTTACCCGTGCTGATGTGGAATGGGCTACGGTCATTCTGGCTATGACGCTCTCGCATAAACAGGCGATTATATCCAACTTTCCGCAGGCTTCTTCCAAAACCTTTACCCTAAAAGCATTTGCGGGGGAGGATGGCTATCCGGATGTGAGTGACCCATATGGAGGCGACGTGGATGTGTATCGGGCGACATTTGCGGAGTTAGAGCGGCTCATTGATAAGGCGATGAGCCGGCTGCTGAAAAAGTAAAGACTGGTTATATAAATGGTATTCACTAAGGAAATCAGCACTGGCAGATTTAGAAACCTTCCTTCAGAACCGGATTAATCATAACAATAAGCAGGAGGAGTCAGAATGAAAGTAGCACTTGCTTCAGACCATGGAGGGGTGAATATCCGAAAGGAAATTGCATCCCTTTTAGAAGAATTAAATATTGAATATAAGGATTTTGGCTGTGAATGCAGCACATCGGTCGATTATCCGGATTATGCCTTGCCTGTGGCAGAGAAGGTTGCTTCTGGAGAGTTTGATAGGGGAATTCTGATTTGTGGGACTGGAATCGGTATGAGTATCGCCGCAAATAAGGTGAAGGGCATTCGCTGTGCACTTGTCCATGATACTTTTAGCGCAAAAGCAACAAGGGAACACAATGACACGAATATGCTTGCCATGGGTGAGCGGGTCATCGGACCTGGCCTAGCCAGGGATATCGCGCAAATTTGGCTGACCACTGAATTCACGGGCGGCCGACATGCCAACCGGGTTGGCAAAATTACTGAATACGAAAAGAAAAACCAATAGGCTTATTATAAAGCTGATTTGCCTGAAGCAGGCCAGGTACTCATTCTATATAATGATGATTTTGGTGATGGATTTCAGTCTGCCTATAAGGGGGGATTAATAATGTCAGATACAATTGAAGAACTTGAACAGGAGTTATCGGAAATCCTCGAAGCGTTTATAGACCAAGTGAATCTTCGTTCTGGAAGCCTGATGGTAGTTGGCTGCAGTACTAGCGAGGTTGCTGGAAAGAGAATCGGGACAGCCGGGACAATGGAAATTGCTGAACTAATTTATCGGCAGCTGGACAAGTTCCGAGATAAAACAGGGGTGAAACTGGCATTTCAGTGTTGTGAGCACTTAAATCGAGCTTTGATAGTTGAAAGGACAACCGCCAGTGACCACAATCTGGAAGAAGTGTCTGTTGTACCTGTTCGCCATGCCGGCGGTGCCATGGCTACATATGCCTTTAATAGGATGGAAGATGCTGTTGTAGTTGAATCAATTCAGGCAGAAGCTGGAATTGATATTGGTGAAACTTTGATAGGTATGCATTTGAAGCGAGTTGCGGTTCCTGTCAGGGTGGGACGAAGAAGGCTTGGGGAAGCTAACGTAACCTTGGCTAAAACGAGGCCAAAGCTAATCGGAGGCCCGCGGGCTGTCTACGAGCGGACATCAGAGAATCTTTCCTGCACCTGAGTATCTTTTCCAGTAGGAAACTGCTAAAATAATAGAGAATTTTCAGCATTTTAATAACGGGACGTTCAAGGGGGATTATCATGAAGCATTTGGCAGAACGGGATCCACAAGTATATGAAGCAATTCAAAAGGAATTGGGAAGACAGCGTTCAAAAATTGAACTAATTGCATCGGAGAATTTTGTCAGTGAAGCGGTTATGGAAGCGCAAGGATCGGTGCTTACTAATAAATATGCGGAAGGCTATCCTAACCGGCGCTATTATGGCGGATGTGAGTATGTAGATATTGCCGAGGACTTAGCTCGTGATCGGGTTAAGGAAATCTTTGGTGCTGAACATGCCAATGTCCAGCCTCACTCGGGCGCCCAGGCAAACATGGCGGTATATTTCACTATACTTGAGCCGGGAGATACTGTATTAGGCATGAATTTGTCCCATGGCGGCCATTTAACACACGGCAGCCCTGTAAATTTCAGTGGGGTTCAATACAAGTTTATTGAGTACGGCGTTGATCAGGAAACGCATTTGATTAATTACAATGATGTCCGTGAAAAGGCACTTGAGCATAAGCCAAAGCTGATTGTAGCTGGGGCGAGCGCATATCCTCGTGAAATTGATTTTAAGAAGTTTAAGGAAATTGCCGATGAAGTTGGCGCATATTTAATGGTCGACATGGCCCATATTGCCGGTCTTGTTGCTGCTGGCCTTCATCAAAGCCCTGTTCCTTATGCTGATTTTGTAACATCGACCACGCATAAAACTCTCCGTGGCCCTCGAGGAGGATTAATTCTTTGCCGTGAGGAGTTTGCCAAGAAAATAGACAAGTCCATCTTTCCAGGAATCCAAGGGGGGCCGCTAATGCATGTCGTTGCAGCCAAGGCTGTTGCGTTTGGTGAAGTCCTTCAGGATTCCTTTAAGGAATATGCTAAAAACATTATTGAAAATGCAAAGGCTCTTGCAAATGGCTTGCAGGCGGAAGGGGTTTCACTTGTATCTGGCGGGACCGATAACCATCTAATCCTAATTGATCTCAGATCGCTTGGATTGACCGGTAAAGTTGCCGAAAAGGTTTTGGACGAGATTGGTATTACTGTCAACAAAAACACGATTCCATTCGATCCCGAAAGCCCTTTTGTCACAAGCGGCATCCGTATCGGAACTGCAGCTGTCACTTCCCGTGGCTTTGGTGCTGAAGAGATGAAGGAAATTGCTTCGTTGATTGCTTTTACTTTGAAAAACCATGATGATGAGACAAAACTAACTGAGGCAAAGGAACGCGTTGACGCGTTAACCCAAAATTTCACTCTCTACCCTGAATATTAAATCGAGTTAGCCGGCATCCATAAATTGGGCCGGCTTTCCTTTTTACATGTTTGTTGCCCTTGTGAATTTTTTTCTGTAAAATGAGACGAAGTGTGAAACGATATAGTTAACTAAACCAAATAGTAGAGGGGCGATTATAGTGGCAAAAGTTCATGTTTATGACCATCCGCTAATTCAGCACAAGTTGACCTACATACGTGACAAAGACACCGGAACAAAGGAATTCCGCGAACTGGTGGATGAAGTCGCGACACTGATGGCCTATGAAATTACGAGGGACATGCCTCTTGAAGACATTGAAATTGAAACTCCAGTCAGCCTGGCGAAGGCCAAGGTCTTGTCCGGGAAGAAAATTGGCCTTGTTCCAATTCTTCGTGCAGGTATTGGGATGGTCGATGGAATTCTAAAATTGATTCCGGCTGCAAAGGTTGGGCATATCGGCTTGTACCGTGATCCCAAAACATTGAAACCTGTAGAGTATTATGTAAAGCTTCCAAGCGATGTAGAAGAACGTGATTTCATTGTTGTCGATCCAATGCTGGCGACAGGCGGTTCTGCCATTGAGGCTATCCACTCTTTGAAAAAGCGTGGCGCAAAGCAAATTAAATTTATGTGCTTGATCGCGGCTCCTGAAGGCGTCGAGGCACTGAAAGAAGCTCATCCTGATGTTGATATATACATTGCCGGGCTTGATGAGAAGCTGAATGACCATGGCTATATCGTACCTGGGCTAGGCGATGCTGGCGACAGGCTGTTTGGAACAAAGTAAACGAACAAAAGCGAGAGTAGAAAAGCTTCTTTGTCGAGCTGGATGTACAAAAAAGGGTAAAACAACCGATATTAAAATAAAGCCGGAACGGAATCCTAAAGGGTTTCGTCCGGCTTTTTTGTGTTTAAAATATCCTTTTTCGCTTACTATAGATGCCTTATGAAACGCTGTGGGTTTTCTATGAAATCCTTAGTCAGGCGTACGTGTTCGACTTCTTCGTATGGGGTTTTTTTAAATAATCCTTCATCAAGGGTGTAAATATCTGCTCCGGGAATGGCCATAAGCATCGGTGAATGGGTAGCGATGATGAATTGGGCATCCATCTTGACCATTTCAAGAATAAGAGAGATTAGTGACAGTTGTTTCAAGGGAGACAATGGGGCTTCGGGCTCGTCCAGAAGATAGAGGCCAGATGGGCGAAATCTTGCCTGGAATAGGTCCAAAAAGCTTTCCCCGTGTGACCGGACCTCCAGTCCATCCCCGTAGAGTTCCTGCAAATCGTAAAGCGTCCTGGCAAAAGGAAGCGCTTCGAGGCTAAACCTGTCCCGCTCACGAATTTCTTTTACTGCCTGTTTAGATTCAATTTTTACTTCAGCGAGCTTTCTGGAAAAATTAATAAAGTCATTGGCACGGAAGAAAAACCCGTTCTTTGAACGAATTTTCCACGTCAGCTTTAACTTTTGCCCGAGCTCCCGGGCAGGTTCAAGAGAGCTGTCGGAATCAATTGTCACAGCGGAGCCAATGAGGGGAATTCCGCTATTGGCGGCAATGGCCTCAAGAAAGGTAGACTTGCCTGACCCATTTTCCCCTACAAATAGAGTAACCTTATTTTCAAAAGTGAAATCTTTGAAGTTTTGAACAAGGGGCAGGTTAAAAGGATAATATGATTCATGTATTTCCTTAACTAGAGTCACACGTTTTAGATGAACCATGGGGCTACCTCCCGTAATCGTTACAGTAACAATAGCAGAAAGTTCAGCTTAACAAAATTAAAAAAACCAAAGCAAGTGGTGCCTGCTTTGGTTTTCCTATCATCGCTGGATAAAAACTTCATTTAGCTTATTAAATTGAATCAGGATTTTTCCTGCACTGTTTATCGTAATTCCTTCTGGCTCTCTAGTTGTATTCAGCTTTACCCTGACTTTGTTTTTGCCGTACTTATCAAAGGTCATGTATTCCCCATTGGATAATAGATAGTATTTTCCATTCCCATAGGCAAACCCTTGGATTGGCTTTCCGGAGGTTGTGCCAATCATTCCGCTAATATGAATCTTTTCACGCCAATCCCTGGTAGCCCATGTTCCGCTGCCTAAGTGAATCTTATTAATATCATAGCCATCCCCTGATTTCGAAACAGCCACTGCTGTATTTGAATCAAGCATGGCAACGACATTTGGGTGGATGCTTGTAGGAACCTTCCACTTACGGACTACCGTCAGGGTGGAAGGATTTATTTTTTGAAGGGTATAGCTTTCTTGTCCTTTCACATCCGCCAACTGATAGAGATAGCCGCTTTTATACGCAATTGCCTGTCCGTGGCCGATTGTAAGGCGAGCGCTCTTTTTCAGAAGCACTCCCTTAGGACTATATTTGTATATATATCCGTAAGTGGTTTTGTCACCAGTGGCATATGTTAAATACATATTGTTATACTGATCAACTGCAATTCCTTGCAGGCTCCTAATATCATTAAGATTGGTAACAGTAGATGAGTTGCGATATGGATAAAACAGGGTTTTAACAGCAATCTTGTTACTGAATGTAAGTGAATGTATCGTCATCGCGGCCTTTGCCCGTAACCCGTCGTTCGTTATTGCGAAAATTCCAATCAGTACAGAAAGTAATACTGCTGTAATTTTGTACCTGGCTTTTTTCATTACGTTCCCCCTGTGGTGTATTTTCTCTGTCTTTTCCATTTTAAAGGAAGCGAAGCCATCTGTAATGGGAACATAGTCGCAAAAAGTATGGCAGTTTTTGGAGAAAAGTGTATTTCGCATACTTTTCATAACTCCGTCAAACCCTATTAAAACAAAGGAGGGTATTGTATGCGGAAATTAACAGTTGCTATGTTTTTAATCTTATTGCTGTGTGGGGTCCAAAAAAGTGAGGCGTCCGTATCAGTGCCTCCACTTCCTGAAGAAGATCCGAAAGCTATCGAGTCGGGAATAATTATTATGAAGGAAAAGGCAACCGAGGATGAAATCCGCAGACTTCTAAAGAGATACCCAAGTGTAAAACTCCGTTATCTATTTTCAGAATCAATTTATGGATTTTCTCTAGAAGGTAATCATGGAGAAATTTTGAAGTTGGAAAAAGAAGCATGGGTTGAGACTTTTTCACCTATTAAAACGTATAAAAGTGAAACTCTCACAAAAGAGCAAAATCGGACTAACTCAATAGATAAAGATTATTCAGTGAGCGGCTACCCACTGTTAATTAACACCCAGCAACGGTTGACGGGAAGAGGGGTTAGTGTTGGGGTTATCGATACCGGAATTGATTATACTCATCCCGATTTAAGAAGAAATTATCGAGGCGGCTGGGACTTCGTTGATCATGATGATGATCCTATGGAGACAATAGGAAAATCCAGCAAATCAACCTTACACGGGACGCATGTAGCAGGAATCATTGCGGCAAATGGAAAAATGCGCGGTATAGCACCGGATGCTGGGCTCAGAGCGTACCGAGCCCTAGGTCCGGGTGGGACAGGCACTTCTGAACTTGTATTGGCCGCGATTGACCAAGCTATTAAGGATAAGGTGGATATTCTAAATCTATCTTTAGGCAATGATGTAAATGGTCCTGATCTGCCTATTTCAGTTGCTTTAAATAAGGCAGTTGAAAAAGGGGTTGTCGCGGTTGTTTCAAACGGGAATTCTGGTCCGGAGCAATGGACTGTCGGTGCGCCTGGAACATCCTCAAAGTCAATTTCTGTGGGAGCTTCCACACCTCTAATGAAAGTTCCATTTATATTAATAGAAGGAACAAACGAAAAAATAAAGTTAGAAACAATGGCTGGTTCTGAACAATGGAAATCAAGTCCTTCATTCGATTTAACAGATGGAGGCTATGGCAATGAACATGAGTTGAGACAGTCAAAAAATAAAGTTGCCCTAATCAAACGGGGAAAGTTGACCTTTGCCCAAAAAGTCCAAAATGCACTAAGAAAAGGGGCTAAGGGAGTAATTATATACAATAATGTAAAAGGCGGCTTTGCAGGCAATTTAAACTCTACTGTCCCATTCCCGGTATCATCCATTACAAAAGCTTCGGGAGAACAACTTTTAAGCCGAATAAAAGTAGGTAAGGATTCAGCCCGTATTATTTTTAAGGAGGAGAGTAACCTTATAGCGGCATTTAGCTCAAGGGGCCCTGTTACAGGAACGTGGGAAATCAAACCTGATGTAGTCGCCCCAGGGGTGGCTATTTCCAGTACAGTTCCTGGAGGATATTTGCAATTAAATGGGACAAGCATGGCCGCTCCTTATGTAGCGGGTGTATGTGCTCTCATAAAACAGGCACATCCAGAGTGGACCCCGCAAGAAATAAAAGCGGCACTCATGAATACAGCACTTCCTTTGCATCAGAAAAGCGGTAAGGATTACAAAACCTTTGAACAGGGATCCGGGCGTATTCAGCCAGAGAAGGCTGCCAGGCATGATGTGCTTGTTATGCCAGGTTCAATTACCTTTGGAAAAATGCAAAGGACATTATGGAAATCAGCTGAAACCCGTAAGCTTACAATTAAAAATGTTGGTTCAGGACATGTTAGGGTTGCCTTTTCGATACCTCCCAGCCAGGCGGGGCTTGATTGGAAAATGCCTTTGCCCTTTGAGTTAGGGCCAGGTGAGAAGAAGGCAGTCTCAATTACGTTGCGTATTGATCCCGATGAGTTGAAAGGAAAGATGGCTGAGGGTGCTTTTTCAATGCAAGCAGGGGACAGCAAAATCAGGGTCCCGTATATCTTTGCATTCACTGAACCAGATTACCCTCGGGTGATGGGGTTTGAATTTGCTGAGGGCGATGCCCCAGGAAACTATTTATATGAAGTGTATTTACCTGGGGGAGCGGAAGAGTTTGGGATTGCCCTTTTCAGAAAGTCGGATTATAGATTTTCTGGATTCCTTGATTATGGGAGAAGAATTGAAAGAGGGTATAGGAAACGGAATATTGTACAGGAAAACCTGCCCGATCCTGGGCTATATATCGCAAAAATATTTGCCAGGAAAGCAGGAAAAGAGGATATGGTGGAAACTATTATTCAGATTGAACCATGAAAAGAAAATAACGAGGAGTGGGAGTTCGGTAAGTGAAATAAGTTTGCATACATTACGGAAAGTGAAATTCACTCCTCTTAGGTGGCTTCCTATATAATGGTATACAGTCCCTGATATTTTCAATTGTCGAAAAAATAGGCAGCCTTGAATCAAAAATGATATAATACAAATATAAACAATTCACACACAGTGCAAATATAATAGAGATAGTCTATCAAGCTATTTTTACAATTATACCCGCTTTTTGGGAAAGTTTGTGAATCTATTCACCACAAATGAATTGACATCGACAAAGTGCTATTGTATGCTAACAAAGGGCATGAATGATAGGGTTTTCATAAAATTCCTGCAACAATGTTCCATCTATACAGGATTCTTCTATACATAACCTCTTTTGCCCGTTTCACATTCTCTGAAGAGAGGATGCGATAAAATGCGTCGTGACGAACGCCACCCTTTTAAGGCAATGGCACTAATGTCGGCAATCCTCTCCCAGCTAGTCGGCTCAATCCTGTTTGGCATATTTGCCGGAAGATGGCTGGACGGCAAGGCCGATACGGAACCCCTTTTCTTAATTATTGGGCTGTTCATTGGATTGACAATGGGTGTCTATGCCATGCTTCGCCTCATAAATCATTATTATTCAGGAGACTAATACAAACATGTCCGATATAGGGACCATTTATTCCCGGATTCGAAGATACATATTTTTTTTACTATCGATTTATTTCCTCGGCTGGGGATTTACTGACTTTCCGCATATATTCGGCGGTCTTATATTAGGTACCTCATTAAGCATGTTCAACCTATGGTTGATGGTGAGGAAAATGGGGCAATTTGGTGAAGCTGTGGCTCAGGGTAGAAGGGTCCGTTCCTTGGGTTCTATGTCAAGAATGGCAACCGGAGCCCTGGCAGTCATCATATCTATGAGATATCCAGACCAGTTTCATATTATTAGTGTTGTTTTGGGATTAATGACATCCTATATTGTCATTATGATAGATTTTCTTAAAGAAACATTTTTGCGTAATTAGCTTGAGCAGAGAAGCGAGGTGAATACTATTGCATCATGAAAATCCAATAGTGGGTCCGTTTTTTGGTCTGTATTTCAATCAGGCAAACATTTTAATGATTACGGTGGCTACAGCGATTGTGTTTCTTATAGCAATGCTGGCAACCCGTAAGCTGGCAATGAAGCCGACTGGTATGCAGAACTTCATGGAGTGGGTCATGGATTTTGTAAAGAACATCATTAATAGTACGATGGACTGGAAAACAGGGGGAAGGTTCCATATCCTCGGCATTACCCTGATAATGTACATATTTGTCTCAAACATGATTGGGCTGCCATTCTCAGTCGTCATCAATAATGAACTCTGGTGGAAATCTCCAACTGCAGATCCGGTCATAACCTTGACACTTGCAACTTTGGTTGTAGGGTTATCACACTATTACGGTGTGAAAATGAGGGGTTTGAAGGGATACAGCAAGGAATTCTTCCAGCCATTCTGGTTCATGTTCCCAATTAAGCTCATTGAGGAATTTGCAAATACCTTAACGTTAGGCCTTCGTCTTTACGGCAATATCTATGCGGGGGAAATTTTGCTAGGTTTGATTGCCGGAGGTATGGCTACAGGTTTCTTCGGCCATCTTGCAGCAGTCATCCCGATGCTGGCATGGCAAGGATTTTCAGTCTTCATTGGCGCCATACAGGCATTTATTTTCACCATGTTAACGATGGTTTATCTGGCCCATAAAGTCAGCAGTGACCATTAATATATACCCGTCCACTTTTTTGGGCGAACAAAACCAACAATTTACCTTACACTAAGGAGGAACTTTTAAATGGGTCTTATAGCAGCAGCAATTGCAATTGGTTTGGCAGCACTAGGTGCAGGTATCGGTAACGGTCTTATCGTTTCTAAAACAGTCGAGGGTATTGCACGTCAGCCTGAAGCTCGCGGTATGCTTCAAACAACTATGTTCATCGGGGTTGCGTTGGTTGAGGCGATTCCTATTATCGCGGTTGTTATCGCATTCATGGTTCTAGGCCAATAAAGCTATCCAATGTTCAATAATGGCGAAGATCATTCCATAATGAACCTTCGCCATTGCTTTATGCCCTTATTTTTGAAGGTAAGCTCCGGCTTTCCTTCCTTTAAAGGGCCAGTATATTTTGGTTAATAGTAAGTAATGGATTCTTTTTGCTTTTTTATGCAGAAAAACTAGTTTGCCAAATACGTGCGAATACAGTTCTATCAAAAAAGGCAAATAGCCAATCCATATTATATATGTATCCGGAAATTGTATGACTCTTGAAGGGAGTGACTCGAGGGTGTTGACAAGTTTAGTTTTGGGTGTGGCCGAGAATGGCGAAAAAGCGCCCCTTTTTAACGGCGGAGATATTCTTTTCCAATTAGTAATGTTTATAATTCTGTTGGCATTGCTCAAGAAGTTCGCATGGGGTCCGCTGATGGGCATCATGCAAGAGCGTGAACAACATATAGCAAATGAAATAAGCCAGGCTGAAAGAGCAAATCTTGAAGCGAAAAAACAACTTGAAGAACAGCGCGAGCTTCTTAAAGAAGCACGTGTTGAAGCACAAGGCCTTATTGAAAACGCCCGCAGGCAGGGAGATGTCCAGCGCGAGGAAATTATTGCGATTGCCCGTACAGAAGCTGACCGGATTAAAGAATCCGCTAAGATGGAAATCGAGCAGCAAAAGGAACAGGCTGTTGCCACTATCCGCGAGCAGGTTGCCTCACTTTCAGTCTTGATTGCTTCTAAAGTCATTGAGCGTGAGCTTGGTGAGCAAGATCAGCAAAAGCTGATTGATGAATTTATCCAAGAGGCAGGAAAAGGCCAATGAGCACTTCCATGATTGCAAAACGCTATGCACTGGCTTTGTTCAAGCTGGCTAAAGAACATGGCCTGCTGGATGTGATTGAAGAAGACCTGAGGGTAGTCAGGGACGTATTCAATTCCAATAGTGAGTTGAATGCGGTGCTTAAATCCCCGCGGTTATCTCTGGACCAGAAGAAAGTAATTGTAAAAGGCGCTTTTACAGGTATTAATCCATATGTACAAAACACGTTAATGATACTAATTGACCGCCATCGTGAAAATGAAATTCCAGGTGTTGCTGACGGGTATATCGATCTCGCAAATAATGCGAAAGGGATTGCCGAGGCGAAGGTCTATAGTATTCGTCCACTTTCTGATGAAGAGAAAATAGCACTATCTGCTTCGTTTGCCGCAAAGGTAGGCAAGCGAGCGCTTCGGATTGAGAATATCATTGATACCGATCTTCTTGGCGGAATCAAGGTACGCATTGGAAACCGAATTTTCGACGGCAGCCTGCGCGGCAAGCTGGACCGTCTTGAACGTAAATTATTGACCTAGATTTGTAGATAGGGGTGAAACTCATGAGCATCAAAGCTGAAGAAATTAGTGCGCTGATAAAACAGCAAATCGAAAACTATCAGTCGGAAATTCAAGTGAGTGATGTTGGTACAGTTATCCAGGTGGGTGACGGTATTGCTCGTGCTCATGGCCTCGACAATGTCATGGCTGGGGAACTTGTTGAGTTTTCGAACGGCGTTATGGGAATGGCGCAAAACCTTGAAGAAAATAACGTTGGTATTATCATCCTTGGACCATACACGGAAATTCGCGAAGGCGATGAAGTCCGCCGTACTGGCCGTATCATGGAAGTACCTGTAGGGGACGCCCTGATTGGACGCGTTGTAAACCCTCTTGGCCAACCGATTGACGGATTGGGACCAATCAATACAACTAAGACTCGTCCTATTGAAGCGGTTGCTCCAGGGGTTATGGACCGTAAATCTGTACATGAGCCGCTACAGACCGGTATCAAGGCAATCGATGCTCTTGTACCAATTGGCCGCGGCCAGCGTGAGCTTATCATCGGTGACCGTCAAACTGGTAAAACAACGGTTGCGATTGATACAATCATCAACCAAAAAGGCCAGAATATGATTTGTATTTATGTTGCTATCGGACAAAAAGAATCAACTGTTCGAAATGCGGTTGAAACACTTCGTAAATACGGTGCTCTTGATTATACAATTGTTGTTACTGCGGCTGCATCCCAGCCAGCTCCTCTATTGTACCTAGCTCCATATGCTGGTGTATCAATGGCTGAGGAATTCATGTATGATGGCAAGCACGTGCTAGTCGTTTATGATGACCTATCCAAGCAAGCAGCGGCGTACCGTGAGCTTTCCTTGTTGCTCCGCCGCCCTCCAGGCCGTGAAGCTTATCCAGGGGACGTTTTCTACTTGCACAGCCGCCTGCTTGAGCGTGCTGCTAAGTTGAGCGATGCAAAAGGTGCTGGTTCTATCACGGCATTGCCGTTCATTGAAACACAAGCAGGGGATGTTTCTGCTTATATTCCGACAAACGTTATTTCCATCACGGATGGACAGATTTTCCTTCAGTCTGACCTATTCTTTTCCGGCGTACGTCCGGCGATTAATGCCGGTCTTTCTGTATCACGTGTAGGGGGTTCTGCACAAATCAAGGCAATGAAGAAGGTTTCCGGTACACTTCGTCTTGACCTTGCTTCATACCGTGAATTGGAGGCATTCTCCCAATTCGGTTCTGACCTTGATAAAGCTACCCAGGCGAAGCTTGGCCGTGGTGCCCGTACAGTAGAAGTCCTAAAGCAGGATCTTCACAAGCCGCTCGCTGTTGAAAAGCAGGTTGCAATCCTGTACGCACTGACTCGTGGATTCCTTGATGATATTCCTGTCAGTGATATCCGCCGTTTTGAATCCGAATTCCATTCCTGGCTCGACCATAACCGCAAAGAAGTGTTGGATCATATCCGTACAACGAAGGAGCTTCCATCGGACGACGATATGGCATCTGCAATCAATGACTTCAAAAAGACATTTGCAGTTTCGGAATAATATGAAGTGCGGAAGCGGCCGTTTAGCGCCGTATGGCCTGGAGGGCCTCGACAGGAGATAAAGGAAACACGAAGAGCCCTAAAGGGCGATTCGATGTTGACTTATCGTACTGAGGGGACCCGAAGGACACGAGGCGCTGGCCGCTGCAGCCGGACAATGAAGTGCGGAAGCGGCCGTTTAGGCCATGCATTTTAATTATTATTCTCCAACACAAAAAGGCCCGGGGGAGTATGCCCCCGCGCCGAACTTTGAGAAAAGGGTGGTGAGAGAAGAGTGGCATCATTACGCGATATAAAATCCCGGATAAACTCCACAAAAAAGACAAGCCAAATCACCAAAGCAATGGAGATGGTATCTGCTGCTAAGTGGAACCGGGGTGTGACCAATGCAAAATCATTTGTCCCATATATGGAGAAAATCCAGGAAGTAACAGCTTCCATCGCTGTTGGCAGCAAGGATTCAAATCATCCAATGCTTCAGCATCGCCCGGTAAAAAAGACCGGCTATCTAGTTATCACTTCTGATAGGGGCCTTGCCGGGGCATTCAACAGCAATATTTTGCGTCAAAGCCTTCAGGCCATCCAGGAGCGCCATAAATCCAACGATGAGTTCGGAATTATTGCTATAGGCCGGGTGGGCCGCGACTTCTTTTTGAAAAGGGGCATGAACGTTGTGCTGGATATTGTCGGAATTTCGGATCAGCCGTCATTCGATGATATTAAAGAAATTGCCAGCAATACAGTCGGAATGTTCTCTGATGGTACATTCGATGAACTTCATATGTACTATAGCCATTATGTAAGTGCAATTTCACAGGATGTTACTCATAAAAAGTTACTGCCGCTGACGGATATTGCAGCATCATCAAAGCTTACATCCTATGAATTCGAACCCAATGCTGAAGAGATTCTGGACGTTCTCCTTCCACAATATGCAGAAAGCTTGATTTATGGAGCTCTTCTAGACTCTAAAGCAAGCGAGCATGCTGCAAGGATGACAGCGATGAGGAACGCGACAGATAACGCCCATGAATTGATCAGTTCTTACAGTTTGACATATAACCGTGCACGCCAGGCCGCGATTACTCAGGAAATTACCGAGATCGTCGGCGGGGCATCCGCGTTGGAGTAGATAAAGGTTTTCTTCCTCTATTGGGAAGGATGTAATAGGCCGGGTAGTGATGCGGGGTTTCCCCGCCGTTCTCCCGCCTTTTTAAAGCGCCTGGAATGAAACTTTAATTCCGGCTTTCGGATTATCGCAAATAGGAAAGTATCAGTTCGTACTTTTCTAACGCAAAAGAAAAACGAGGGCTAAACAGCTAGCCGGTTTTTCTAACGATAGGAGGGAAAACGATGAACACAGGACACGTCCTGCAAGTTATGGGTCCGGTTGTTGACGTAAAGTTCGAAAGCGGTAAACTTCCGGAAATCTATAATGCATTAACTATTAATTCCAAAGCGCGCAACGAATCAGAAGTGGATATCCATCTGACATTGGAAGTTGCCCTTCATTTGGGTGATGATACTGTCCGCGCAATTGCAATGGCTTCAACTGATGGCCTTACTCGCGGCATCGAAGTTACCGACACTGGAGCGCCTATTTCTGTTCCCGTTGGTGATGTAACACTAGGCCGTGTATTTAACGTGCTTGGCCAGACAATCGATCTTAAAGAGGACGTTCCTCAAAGTGCACGCAGGGATTCCATCCACCGTGAAGCGCCTACTTTTGATCAGCTTTCTACAGAGGTTGAAATTCTTGAAACCGGCATTAAGGTTGTAGACCTTCTTGCGCCATATATCAAAGGTGGGAAAATTGGTCTTTTCGGTGGTGCGGGTGTAGGTAAGACGGTTCTAATTCAGGAATTGATTAATAATATTGCCCAGGAGCACAGTGGTATCTCCGTATTCGCAGGTGTTGGGGAGCGTACTCGTGAGGGTAACGACCTATACCACGAAATGACGGACTCAGGCGTTATTAAACAAACAGCGATGGTATTTGGCCAGATGAACGAGCCTCCAGGTGCGCGTATGCGTGTTGCCCTGACTGGTTTGACAATGGCTGAATTCTTCCGTGATGAGCAAGGCCAGGATGTACTGTTCTTCATGGATAATATCTTCCGTTTCACTCAGGCGGGTTCCGAAGTATCTGCTTTGCTTGGCCGTATGCCTTCAGCGGTTGGTTACCAGCCGACGCTTGCAACAGAGATGGGACGCCTTCAAGAGCGTATTACATCTACAAACAAAGGTTCAGTTACATCCATTCAGGCAATTTATGTACCAGCCGACGACTATACAGACCCGGCTCCGGCTACTACTTTCGCCCACTTGGATGCAACAACGAACCTTGAGCGTAAGCTTTCCGAAATGGGTATTTATCCAGCGGTGGATCCGCTTGCTTCGACTTCCCGTGCCTTGTCGCCATCAATTGTTGGTGAAGAGCACTATGAAGTTGCCCGCCAGGTACAGCAAACTCTGCAGCGTTATAGGGAACTGCAAGATATCATTGCAATCCTTGGTATGGACGAACTCGGTGATGATGACAAGCTTGTTGTACACCGCGCACGTCGTGTTCAAAACTTCCTGTCACAAAACTTCCACGTTGCTGAGCAGTTCACTGGCCAGCCTGGATCATATGTACCAGTTAAAGAAACAGTTAAAGGCTTCCGAGAAATCCTTGACGGCAAATACGATCATCTTCCTGAAGATGCGTTCCGCCTTGTCGGCCGCATTGAAGATGTTGTTGAAGCAGCAAAACGCATGGGTGTAGAGGTTTAACCAGCCAGGAGGGTGAAAAATGAGGACGATTAAAGTCAGTGTTGTAACTCCCGATGGCCCGGTATATGAATCTGATGTTGAGATGGTCAGCACGAAGGCCCAGAGCGGTGAACTGGGAGTCCTTCCCGGCCATATTCCAATGGTTGCTCCGCTGGAAATTGGTGCTGTAAGGATGAAAAAGGATGGAAAAACCGAATTTGTTGCAGTAAGCGGTGGATTCCTTGAAGTCCGTCCAGACCAGGTAACAATTCTGGCCCAGGCTGCTGAACAGTCCAGTGCCATTGATGTGGAGCGTGCTGTGCGTGCGAAAGAGCGTGCTGAACAGCGGCTCAGAGAGCGCCAGCAGGAAAACGTCGACTTCAGACGGGCTGAGCTTGCTTTGCAAAGGGCTATCAACCGTTTGAGTGTTGCTGAAAGAAGATTATAAGAGTAGATAACGAAGGCTGATTACAGAGTCGTCCAAAAGCGGCGGCTTCTGTAATCAGCCTTTTTTAGCTTCGCAAAAATTTTATTATTTATATGGGAATTTAGGTAATGGTAAAAAATAGTTTATTTGTATTATTTTTTCTAAAATGGTTTATTCATGAGTTTGGCCGGGTATCTCAAATATTGTAACAAATAAGACAACAGGAGCAACTCCATAAAACTTATCCCAATACATTTTGAAAAAGGCAAACCATCTGAAAGGATGGGGCGCAAAGCCTAGGAACCTGTAATCAGTAACTTGATCATGGTCGTCCAGCTGCCAGGACTCATTTCTGGCAGCTTTTTGTTGTTTTTAATAGGTCCATAATGGCTAATGCCATTTGGAATAATGAACATTCTGGGGGAGGTGTCTCAAAATTAGACTGAATATTCGGAATATAACTAAAGAATAAAGAAAGAGGGGACTGTCTTTGAAAAGAAAAACATATAAAATCACATCACTACTTTTCTTAGTATTGCTTATGATTTTTAACCTACTTCCAAATGGGGCAGCTTCAGCCAACAATAAAAATAATGGAGGAGCTGCGCAGCCTAAGGAAGGTTATGAAATGTTTAAGGTCGATTCAGAGTCCTGGAAGGATGGTGTTTATAAGCATCATGGGGGAAACCTGGAACTCAATTTGAAGTTTGAAAAAAATGGAAAGAAAAAGGAAGCTAAAGCGGTATCTTGGACCTCCAACATTCCTGTTTACTTTGTGTATGTAAAAGGAGGAAGAGGCGGCATAGAAACTCCATATCCAGAAGGGGCAACATCAGGGAAAGGCTTAACTGCACCGAATAATAAAGGAATTAGCCATATTGCTTTTTATTATAAAAATATTGATCCTCCAAAAGGGGAGGAAGGCCCTCCGGAAGAAGGAACAACCCCACCGGGTGATGGAGAGAAACCGCCAGGAAAAGGAGATAATCCTCCGGAAGGCAGCAACCCTCCGGGCGAAGGAGATAATCCACCGGGCGACAGCAACCCTCCTGGGGATGGAGATAATCTACCTGGGAATGGAGGGGACAACGGAAACAGCAAAACTAATAAATATAAAGTCAACTTAATCAAGGGTTGTATGCCATTGGCGGACCATGCTTTCTTCATCCTGACAGATGGGAAAAAAATAATACTAGATAAGTATATTATTACTTTAAAGGATGTTGAAACAAAGGATATTGATAAGGTTGGGGTTGTCCTAAAAAGCGGGACAGTGCTTGTATTTGAAAGGGAAGACGTTTTAGTAGACTCCCCTAAAAATGAAAATGGAACAGTTGTATTCAAGATTGACTGTAAAGAAGCAACCCCTCCAGAAAGCGGTGAAAACCCTCCTGTTGAAAAGGACAAGCCAGCCAAATTCAAAGTGAATTTTATTAAAGGCTGCATGCCACTTGTTAATTATGCCTTCTTCATTCTTAACGATGGCACTAGAATCAACCTTGAAAAGAACGTAATTGAACTTGAGGATATAACTCTTGATGATATCGACAAGGTGGGTGTTGTCCTAAAGGATGGTAAAGAACTTATTTTTGAGAAAGAGGAAGTAGTAGTCGAATCTCCCAAAAACAAAAACGGGACAATTGTTTTTAAAATAGAGTGTAAGTCGGATGAACCCCCTACCGAAAAGCCTGAAGCAACCAAAATTAAGTTGGTTCTGAGAGATTGTTTTGGAATAGTAGATAAGGCGTGGCTCATTTTAGCAGACAATAAAGAAGTGGAGTTTCCTTCGTTCACCGGTATCCTTAAGCTCGAGGGCATCGACAATGGAGACCTCAAGGGTATTAAAGTGAAAGTAGGCGAAGAGTTAATAACCTACTTGCTTTCAGACCAAAACGTTAAGGTAAAGGTTAAGGAAAACGGCATGATTGTTATTACGATTGACTGTCCAAAAGCACCCCCAGTCGAGCAGCCTGAACGAATAAAAGTGGAGCTGATTATTAATGATTGTATCGGGATGGTGGACAAAGCATGGCTGCTGCTAGCTGATGGCAGGGAGTTGGAATATACTTCCCTGATGGATTTGGTAATGCAATTGGAAAAAATAAGCTTAGATGTTATTAAGGGTGTGAAAGTGAAGGCGGCAGATAAGATAAAAACATACCTCCTATCAGATCCAAATGTGACGGAAGAAGTAAAGGATAACGGAACCATAGTTATCAAGGTGGACTGTGAGACCGAACAGCCACCGATTGAGGAGCCAGTAGAATTGAATGTTGAAGTTATTCTTGGAAACTGTATTGGTTTGATTGAGAAGGCAGCTCTCCTTTTGAAAGACGGAGGAACAGTAGACTTTAATGTTGATGGAGACTTGCAGACTTTGCTTCTTAAACTAAAAGATATCGAAAAAGAGGATGTAGAAGGACTGATGGTAACAATTGAAGGAGAACACTACACCATCCTTCTCTCGGAACTGAATGAATCAGAATTAGTCTTTAACGGAAATAAAATAACAATCAAGCTAAAATGTGATGAGCCAGATGACGGTGGCGGTGTGATAATTGAAGAACCTGCAGTGCCAGGCGGCCCGGTATCACCAAGTGTTCCATCAGAAGGGCTGATCATTTCGGATGACAACCCTCAAGGTGGAGTAGGAGGAGTTGGCGGGGAATTGCCGCAAACCGGTGAGAATAGTTCAATTGGCTTTTACCTGGCTGGGTTACTCCTTTGCCTTACAGGAGGAGGAATGCTCCGAACTTTGAGGAGGAATCCTGCAAAATAGGTGTATGTAGAGGGAGAACTGTTTCTCCCTCTTTTTATTAAGTAATAGATTGAAATGAGGGAAGAATGATGAAAAGAGCATTGGCATTCCTTTTGATTTTCTCAGGCCTGACAATAATCTGCTACCCCTCTGGAAAAAACCTGTACATCGATTATCTTCAACAAAAGATGATACGAGATTGGGAAAATGGAGAGAATGGTTTTCTGGAAGCGAAGGAGGCAATAAACAGCTTTAGCCAGCTTACTGATATCTTCTCGGAGGCATTGACGGAAGCCCCTGCTCTAGCAGCGGATACATCGGCTCAGGAGCAATCTGTGCAATCGGATAAGAAAACTGAAAAGAAAGCTGAAGCGGAAAAACCACAAATATTGGGGACGATAGAAATTGAGAAAATAGGTGTCAGGCTCCCTATCCTTAAAGGTGCCTCCCGGGAAAATATGAAGTATGGAGCCGGTCATCTCACGGGGACTGACTATCCCGGGGAGATAGGGAATGCCGCAATTGCCGCTCATAGAAGCAGGACCTTCGGCAGGATGTTCAACAGACTTGGAGAGCTGGAGGAAGATGACACAATAGTAATCAAGGACCGGAATCAGACATTCAAGTATACTATTTTCAATACCTCCATCGTTTCTCCGGATGATACATCTGTCTTAAAGAGAAATGGTGAAGACCAATTATTGACCTTGATTACCTGTGATCCAGTTGACAAAGCTACTCACCGATTGATTATCCATGCAAGGCTGGTTCCTTAAGTCGACAACCTTTTCAATCTGGGAAATTATTCAAGAAAATTGTAGATATATGGTGTTTGCTCAGTTATAATAATAGACAAAGAGAATAGAATGACTCTTTTACGAAACGGCAAACCTGCTGAAAAGCAGGGACGCAAAGCTATAGGGCCTTCACCGGAATTAAGGATAGGCAGCCTGGCTACCGAAAGGAGAGTTTTTTTGCGCCAATTTTTAAGTCTGCTGGTTGTTCTTTTGTTATTTCTGCCACTCGAATCGACTGTTGCACAGGCCGCCCTTTCCACTTCTCAAACAAAGAATGAAGCCACAATCAACACTAAGTCTCTTGCCAAGGGAATTATCTCTGTAGGCTTCAAAACCAAATCCGGTAAAAAGGCAAAAGTAGGGATTACTAAGAACGGAAAAACGTATTATTACAATCTGCCGAATAACGGTACCCTTACACAGTTCCCGCTGCAAATGAAAAATGGTGAATACACCGTAACCGTTTTTGAACACACAAAAGGAAATTACTATAAATCAGCAACCTCAAAAAAGGTAACCCTCAAACTGAAAGATTCTAAAACTGTGTTTCTGCAATCCGTCCAGAATGTAAAGTGGACAAGATCCATGTCACCCATTAAGACTGCAACAAAGCTTGTAAAGGGAAAGACAAGGACCGAGGACAAGGTGAGGTCAATCCAAAACTATGTTGCGCGCAATGTGAAATATGATTATGAAAAGTACCGTAATGTGAAAAGTGGATATTTGCCAAATATTAATACCACTTATAAGAGTAAGAAAGGGATTTGCTACGATTATGCAGCCCTGTTCGGCTCGATGCTCAGGAGCCAGGGAATTCCTGCAAAGCTCGTTACCGGCTATTCCACAAATGCAAAAGGATTGCATGCGTGGAACGAGGTTTATATCAAAGAGCTGAAGAAATGGGTCATTATTGATACCACTGTTGATGCAGCTACTAAAAATTCCGGTAAATCCATCTATAAGAAAGCGTCCGATTACAAGAAACAGTATGAATATTAGAAAGATCTCCGCCTGAACGATTGTGTTCACCAACAATCAGGCGGTTTTTTAGCCTGAACAGGCACCCGGGAGATCAATAGCAGTGAATGTCAGCAAAACTTGTATGGATAGACAATAAACTAAGTAGATATTAAAAAGGCCTGTACTGAATACATATAGTAGGGATAGAACGGCTTAAACGCCGGCGGAACGGCGGTGTGTAATTGATTATTGATCAAAATACGCTGCGTGGTGGTGCCATGGCAACCGGGATGAAGGGAAATTCGCGAATTAGGTCAGGGGCTGAAGAAATTTATCAAAATAGAGAGAAAGGGGAAGAAGTCGAATGCTCTTTTTCTTCCTGGCTTTATCGACACAGAAATGCAACAATGCTATAATGAATTCGGTTACATGTTTAACAAGTGTGAAAATTCTACAACATTGGAGGGGATAGGCATGGATCTGCTGAATGTATATCAGAATAATTATCTGATAGTTTTTGTGTTTCTGTGTCTCGGGGTTTTGCTGCCAATTGTGGCACTGTTTCTGGGGAAGCTTCTGCGTCCGCACAAGCCAAGCGACGCGAAGTATACTACATATGAAAGCGGGATTGAGCCGTTTCACGATTCACGAGTGCAATTCAATGTCCGCTATTATATTTTCGCCCTGATGTTTGTTATTTTCGATGTGGAAACAGTATTTTTGTATCCTTGGGCGGTAGCCTATGATAAGCTCGGTATCTTTGCATTGATCGAAATGCTCATTTTCGCATTGATGCTTGTACTAGGGCTTGTTTATGCATGGAAGAAGAAGGTGCTGAAATGGAACTAAAATTGGACAATATATCACCAATAGAAATGGAAGAAATGAAGCGGAACGTCTTTATGACTACTCTTGAACAAGTGAAGGCCTGGGCCAGGAGCAATTCCCTTTACCCAATGACCTTCGGGCTTGCTTGCTGCGCGATAGAAATGATGGGCGTGGGAGCAGCAAATTATGACCTTGACCGATTTGGATCCTTTTTCCGGAATTCTCCTCGGCAGTCGGATGTCATGATTGTATCTGGAACTGTAACGAAAAAAATGGCCCCGATTGTCAGACGGCTCTATGACCAAATGCCTGAACCAAAATGGGTGATTGCAATGGGTTCTTGCGCCACTGCCGGAGGACCCTATGTAAATTCGTATTCTGTTGTAAAAGGTGTGGATCAAATTGTTCCGGTGGATGTTTATATTCCCGGCTGCCCACCAAATCCGGCAGCCTTGATTTATGGAATTAATAAACTGAAAGAGAAAATTCGATACGAGGCGAAGACGGGGAAGAAGGTGATCTAACCGATGAGCGGTGAGAAGGATCTCGAACAATTAAAAAAGGAAGCGGTCGAGAAGGCAAAGGCCGCAGCTGCCGCAAAACGGGCGGCAAAAGCAGCACAGGAGGCCTCCGGGGCCGATGTGCATGTACATAATGAACCACCAGCAAAGACTGAAAAGCCAGAATCAATATCTGCTGATGCAGAATTGGAAAAAAAGAAAGCAGCGGCCGCTGCAAAGGCAAAGGCAGCAGCATTAGCAAAACAAAGACGGGAAGCTGGAACCGGCAATGAGCTTCCTCAAGGAGCACAGCCAAAACCAGACGTAGAACCAGTGCAAAGTGATGACCAGGATTTAGCCAAGAAAAAGGCAGCCGCGGCAACAAAGGCTAAGGCGGCCGCAGCAGCAAAGGCAGCAGCAAAAGCAAAGCAGGCTGGCAGTGATGGAACCGGCGCTGCGGCAGGTGATGAAAAAGCAAAGGCAATTGCAGCAGCAAAAGCAAAGGCCGCAGCAGCGGCAAAGGCAAAGGCTGCGGCACAAGCGAAACAAGCCGGCACAGGTGCAGCTGAACCTGATGGTGCTGATGAGAAGGCGAAAGCGATTGCAGCGGCTAAAGCGAAAGCCACGGCGGCTGCCAAGGCACGCGCTGCAGCAACAGCCAAAAGCGGTGGAGAAAAGGAAGAAGCGGCACAAGCAGCTCCATCCCCTAATAAACCTTATCTTGATAAGTATGTAAAGGTAATTGAGGAGAACCTTGGAGCGGATGTTCTGGAAGATTCCTATATTAATAAACTTTCAAAGGATGTTCCAACCCTTGTTGCCAAACCGGAAACCTACTTCAAGGTTGCGCAATTCCTTAAATTCAATGAACAACTTAGCTTTGATTATTTATCGGAGTTGCATGGGGCCGACTTTGAAACACATATGGAACTGTATGTTCATTTGTACTCATACAAAAATCGCCAATCTGTGGCACTGAAAGTTAAGATTAATCGTGACGAGCCAACAATCGAATCCCTGCACCCATTATGGGCAGGTGCAAACTGGCCAGAATGTGAAGCATACGATTTGCTGGGGATTACATTTACAGGGCATCCGAAACTGCATCGGATTCTCCTGGGAGATGATTGGGTAGGCCATCCACTTAGAAAAGACTACGAGCAGTACGACGTGGAGGTGTAACCTATGATACGAACTGAAGAAATGCTGCTGAATGTAGGGCCTCAGCATCCTAGTACCCATGGTGTTTTCAGGCTTGTTGTAAAGATTGATGGGGAAATCATTACAGATGCACAGCCGGTCATCGGGTATCTTCATCGAGGAACGGAGAAGATTGCTGAAAATCTGCAATATACCCAAATCATTCCTTATACAGACCGGATGGATTACATTTCTTCGATGACCAATAACTATGTTATCTGCCATGCTGTTGAAACGATGATGGGCATTCAGGTACCTGAACGGGCTGACTTCCTTCGGGTTATCGCAATGGAGCTTAACCGGGTCGCCAGCCACCTTGTATGGTGGGGAACGTATTTGCTTGACCTGGGGGCCACAAGCCCATTCATTTATGCATTCAGAGAACGTGAAATGATTATCAATTTGCTGAATGAACTCTCCGGCGGGCGTCTGACGTTTAATTACATGCGTGTTGGCGGAGTCAAATGGGATGCACCTGAAGGCTGGATTGAAAAAGTCCAGGAGTTCATTCCCTATATGAGAGAACAGCTTAAAGGCTATCATCAGCTTGTTACCGGCAATGAAATTTTCATGAACAGGGTTAAAGGGGTCGGCCGCTACTCAAAGGAAACTGCAATTCAGTATTCGTTGACAGGGCCAAACCTTCGATGCACTGGTGTTAAATATGATTTGCGCAAGGATGAACCGTACTCAATTTACAACCGTTTTAATTTTGATGTTATAACCGAGGAAGGCGGAGATGCGTGGGCACGTTACCACGTTCGCACCAGGGAAATCGAGGAATCCTTGAAAATCCTTGAACAAGCTTGTGAACAATTTCCACAAGAAGGGGAGATCCTCGCCAAAGTGCCGAAAATCATCAAGGCGCCAAAGGGCGAAGCTTATGTCAGAATTGAATCGCCGCGTGGAGAAATTGGCTGCTATATTGCGAGTGATGGGAAAAAGGAGCCTTACCGCCTGAAGTTCAGGAGGCCATCTTTCTATAACCTCCAAATTTTACCGAAGCTCCTGATCGGTGAAAATATGGCGAATATGATTGCAATTCTGGGGGCTATTGATATTGTCCTCGGGGAGGTGGATGGATAATGATACAAAATTTGCTTACCTCGACACCGGGACTTGCCAACTTTGCGATCTTTTTCCTTCTGACAACAGTGTTCCTGCTAGTTGTCCTCGGCTTCGTAACATATGGAATTCTTGCGGAACGGAAAGTCATGGGGTTCATGCAAATGCGCCATGGCCCAAACCAGGTTGGCGGACGTTGGGGCTTGCTCCAGACAGTAGCCGACGTATTAAAGCTTTTACTTAAGGAAGACATTATTCCGAAGGCGGCAGACAGACCTTTATTTATACTGGCTCCTGTCATCGCATTCGCTCCGTCTTTCATGGTCCTTGCGGCAATACCGTTTACAGAAGCATTTCAGTTCGCCGATATCGGCGTCGGGCTTCTCTATTATATAGCGGTGTCCGGTTTGACTACTTTTGGTGTCCTCATCGGCGGATGGGCATCCAACAACAAATACGCATTACTCGGCGGGATGAGGGCGGCAGCCCAGATGATTTCCTATGAAATCCCTCTAGTCATGTCGGTTCTTGGCATCGTCCTCCTTACTGGCAGCCTGAACATGAACGACATAGTGGATGCTCAAAGAAATGGCTGGTATATCATCCTTCAGCCAATCGCATTTATTGTCTTCCTGATAGCATCCGTTGCAGAATTAAATCGTGTTCCGTTCGACCTTCCAGAAGGGGAATCCGAAATTATTGCCGGCTTCCATGTCGAATACTCAGGATTCCGATGGGCATTTTTCATGCTGGCGGAATATGTGTATATGTTTGGAATGGCAGCTCTTACAACAGTTTTGTTCTTGGGAGGCTGGTTACCGCCGTTAGGTATTCTTGATTTCATTCCGGGGGCAGTCTGGTTTTCACTTAAATTCAGTTTAATAATCTTTATCCTAATCTGGTTCAGGTCAACATTCCCTCGTTTCCGTGCCGATAAATTAATGGAATTTGGATGGAAGGTTCTTCTGCCAGTTGCACTGGCAAACGTGTTCCTTACTGCGCTTATTAAAGAACTTTTTGAACTTTTCTAGAAAGACAGAAACAAACAATTGAGAATTATAGTGCATCAGTTGGCTTGCTATTACATGATTGAATTAAAGGGGTGAAAACATGCTTGGATTGGCAAAAGGCTTAAAATATACCCTGAAAAACCTGACCCGAGAAAAGGTCACGTACGATTATCCTAATGAACCGCTGCCATTGCCTGACCGGTTCAGGGGAATTCAAAAGTTTTATCCGGAAAAATGCATCGTCTGCAATCAATGTGCCAATATATGCCCGACAGATTGCATTCAATTGACAGGGAAAAAGCATCCAGATCCAACCAAAAAGGGAAAAGTCATTGATACGTACGACATCAACTTCGAAATTTGTATCCTCTGCGACCTATGCACAGAGGTATGTCCGACCGAAGCCATTATCATGACCAATAATTTTGAGCTGGCCGAATACAGCCGCGATTTCCTTTTTAAAAATCTTGAATGGCTGGATGAAAATGACGAGAATGTTCGGAAGGTGAATAAGCCATGATTACAGGAGAATTTCTTGCCTTTATGGGGCTGGCGTTAGTGGCAGTTATCGGTGGCGTCCTCTTATTGAACCTGAACAATGTCGTCCATATGGTTGTCGCTCTCGTCTTTACATTTGTCAGCATTGCGGGAATATATATTCTGCTTTCGGCTGAGTTCATCGCTGCTGTGCAAGTGCTCGTTTATTCCGGTGCCATTACGATCATCATGCTTTTTGGAATAATGCTTACCCGGCATGACCTTGACAGTGAGCACCAAACAGGGCGCTGGCGTAATATCCTTGTCTTTTTGGGAGTAGCAGCGTTTGCAGCTGTGGTATATGCGGGCATCTATAACCTTGACTTAAATCCAGGTCCAATTGCACTCCACGAAAACAATACCGAACAAATTGGAATGGCGCTTTATTCGAGATTCATTATTCCGTTTGAACTCGTTTCGGTTGTCTTGCTAGTTGCACTAGTCGGAGCAATTATCCTCGCGAAAAAAGATAACAAGGAGGGCGAATAAAATGAGTTCCGGAGTACCGGCATCTGCCTTCCTTGCTTTAGCCTTGATTTTATTTAGCATTGGATTGTTCGGCGCCCTCACAAAAAGAAATACGATTATTGTGCTTATTTCGATAGAACTAATGCTGAATGCAGTCAATATTAATCTTGTGACTTTCAGCAAATATGGAATGACCCCTTCCATTGACGGGCAGATTTTCGCCCTGTTTGCAATGGCGATCGCAGCGGCTGAGGTTGCTGTAGGGCTTGCGATCCTCATCTCTCTATACAGAAATAAGAAAACAGTCAATGTAGACGAAATGGACACACTGAAACATTAAAAGTGAAAGTGCCGTGATTAGCCCCGACAAGCGCTGGAGGGTCAGAAGAGGAAGTCGTTCTTTGACTTCCACTGGGGGACCGAAGGACACTAGACGCTGGGCGCTGCAGCTGGATAAAACTAAAAGCGGAAGCGCCCGTGTCCGCTTAAGCACATGAATCCCATCGTGTACCCATACTAGAAGGGTGCACGGGTGGCGACAGTAAACGCAGGGGCAATTCCTGCGGGAGCCTTTAAACAGGCTCAATCAGGCGCGCTGACAGAGACTATTGCTAAATGAACGCGCGTTTAAAAAGGGGATAGTGTATTGATGGAAAATGCATGGATCATACCGCTTTTCCCGCTTTTATCATTTTTGATTCTTCTTCTATTCGGAAAACGTCTTAAAGAGACAAGCGCCTATGTAGGGATTGGGCTGACTCTGGCAACGCTTGCCATGTCTTTGCTTGTCCTCTTTGAACGGTTTACGGAGCCTACATATAAATCGGAGGCAACCTGGCTTACAATAGGGGATAATATTCAATTAACAGCGGGATTTGAAGTGAACCAACTGAATGCATTGATGCTGCTTATTGTGTCGCTCGTTAGCTGTCTCGTACATATTTATTCAAAGGGATACATGCACGGCGATGAGCGAATTCCAGTTTTCTATGCCTACCTTGGCTTGTTTACCTTTGCCATGCTGGGCCTTGTTATTTCGCCGAACCTCCTGCAAACCTACTTCTTCTGGGAATTAGTAGGCCTGGGTTCATTCTTGTTAATTGGCTTTTACTTCTTTAAGGAGGAAGCGAGAGCAGCTGCCAAAAAGGCCTTCATTATGACCAGGATAGGCGATGTTGGTCTGTTGATCGGTATGATTCTATTATTCTGGGAAACTGGCAGCTTTGAATACGATGAAATTTTTGCAGTAGTAGAAAGCGGAGCTATTAAAGCCGGGATGCTGACTTTAATTGCAATTCTAATTTTCGTTGGAGCTATGGGAAAATCAGGTCAGTTCCCACTCCACACATGGCTTCCGGATGCGATGGAAGGTCCGACTCCTGTATCTGCATTGATTCATGCAGCCACAATGGTTGCGGCTGGTGTCTATCTTGTTGCAGCTTTGTTCCCGCTGTTTAATGCCAGTGAAACGGCTATGCTGACTGTCGCTGTTATCGGTGCATTTACAGCAATTTTTGCCGCAAGTATCGGTTTGGTCCAAAAAGATATTAAAAGGGTGCTTGCGTATTCCACGGTCAGCCAGCTTGGTTATATGATGCTTGCACTTGGTTCAGCAGGTTATGTGGCTGGTGTCTTTCACTTGATGACACACGCATTTTTTAAGGCACTCCTGTTCCTTGCTGCAGGAAGTGTCATCCATGCTGTACACACACAGAATATTGAAGAAATGGGCGGTCTTTGGAAAAAACTTAGAATCACAGGACCTCTGTTCCTAATCGGGACGCTTGCAATCAGCGGGGTTCCACTATTCTCGGGCTTTTTCAGTAAAGATGAAATCCTGATTGCTGCCTGGGAAGCGGGGCATCCTATTCTGTTCTTATTGGCAGTGATTGCCGCATTTTTTACAGCATTCTACATGTTCCGTTTGTTCTTTATGGTTTTCTGGGGAGAATCTCGCTCCAAGACAAAAAATGTTCACGAGTCTCCTGGCACGATGACAGGACCTATGATTATCCTTGCCATCCTCGCTGTTGTAGCAGGTTATGTTAATACCCCTTGGTTCGGTACATTCCTGGGTGATTGGCTGACTGAAGGTACAGAAGCTCTTGGCCATGGACATATTGAAGGGCCGGCATGGATTATGGTGGTTGCAACGCTCGTATCGCTGGCAGGGATTTTCCTTGCGTGGCTCATGTACGGAAAGCGTTCAATTTCGAGAGATTGGTTAAGCAGCAGTACACCTATGCTCCATACGATTCTCTATAAAAAATATTATATCGATGAGTTTTATCAACTATCCGTCGTTAATTCAACGAAGGCCGTCAGCCATTTCTTCCGCTATCTTGATATTTTCTTAGTAGAAGGGTTGGCAAGCCTAGTAACTGGTTCAATCCAGGCTTTAGGTAAAATTGGCTCCAAGCTCCAGTCTGGACAAGTGCAGACATATGCTGCTGTTGCCTTCATCGGGCTCGCTGTACTTACAGTCATCTTTGCCCTGACAGGAGGGTACTTGTAATGGATCTATCGTTTGTTCTTTCACTTCTCGTATTCTCCCCGCTATTGGGAATTGCAGTTCTTGCCTTTATAGCGAAATCGAATGCGAAGCTGATTAAAATAGTAGGCCTTCTGGCTACAATTCCTCCACTAATTATTGGAATAGGGACATACTTGCATTACCTCTGGGGCAAGGACTTGGCCGACTTTTCGGTAAGAATTCCCTGGTTGCAATTCGGGGGATTCGGTCCTTCGGAAGAGAATTTCTTTTCTGTTTACTATGAACTCGCCATTGACGGGTTTTCCATGCTCTTGGTCGTTTTGACAGCGGTGGTCGCAACATTGGCAGCCCTTGCATCATGGAAGGTAAACAAGGAATTGAAAGGATATTACATGCTGTTCCTTCTGCTTGAACTCGGCATGTTAGGTGTCTTTACAGCGCAAAATTTGATTCTTTTCTTCCTTTTCTTTGAAATGACTCTAATTCCAATGTTCTTCCTAATAGGGAAATGGGGCTATTTTGAAAAAGAAAAGGCAGCATACAGCTTTTTGATTTATAATGGGTTGGGTTCAGCCATTTTGCTGATTGTTATTATGGTTCTTTTCGCAAGGACAGGTACTACAAACGTTGAAATTCTCCAGCAGCTCATGACAAATCCTAATGCCGAATTGGTTGCTGAGATATCCGAAGGCGCCAAGATGGGATTATTGATTGCACTATTGGTTGCCTTTGGCATTAAGCTTCCGATTGTCCCTCTTCACAGCTGGATGCTGAGAGTACACGTTCAAGCACCACCGGCAATTGTCATGATTCACTCGGGTATTCTGTTGAAAATTGGGGCCTTTGGTTTAATCCGTTTCGGGCTCGGAATTTTCCCTGAACAGTTCAAGGAGCTGTCTGTAATTATCGCTATTCTTGGAGTAGTAAATCTTCTGTATGGTGCTTTTCTGGCATTCATTCAAAAAGACTTCAAAATGGTGCTTGCTTACTCCTCCATTTCTCATATGGGAATTGTCTTGATTGGCCTAGCTGCACTGAATGAAGCAGGTATACAGGGGGCTATTTTCCAGGTAATCTCACATGGATTGATTTCAGCACTGTTGTTCTTCCTTGTTGGGGTCTTCTATGATCGGCTTGATACATCGCTTCTCGGAAATATGGGCGGGCTAGCTAAGGGAATGCCGATTGCATCTGGAATTCTGCTTGCCGCTGGCATGGCGTCGCTTGGCCTTCCTGGCATGTCAGGATTCGTTAGCGAATTCATGGCTTTCCTGGGCTTGTTTGAAGAAATGCCTATACTGGCAGCGATTGGTTGTATCGGCATTATCATGACTGCTGCGTACTTGCTGCGTGCCATCCTTGGCATGACTTATGGGCAGTCACATCGGGATTTCACGGCTGTTTCTGATTTAAAGGGCGTTGAATTTGTACCTGCAGTGACCCTGGTTTTCCTGATTGTCTTGATCGGTGTATTTCCAAGTGTACTCGGCTCACCGCTGCAATCGGCTCTTAAAACTATCATGATTGGGCTGGGGGGTTGATGCACTATGGATCTCAATGAATTGCTATCATATGAATGGGGAGCAATGATGCCTGAGTTTATTATCCTGGGTACCGCTGCACTCCTGACACTTATTGATTTATTCATGCCAAAGGAGAACGACCGCAAGATATTTGGCTGGATAGCCATCGCGGCAATAGCTTCTGCAACCATTTCGCTCGCAGGGCTGATTGATGCACCAGTTACATCAATCCTTGCTGATACTTTCAGGCTGGATTCATTTGCCAAGGCATTTAAGTTTATCCTGTTAATTGGTTCCGCACTTGTTATGCTTTTGGCTATACAGTACAACCCAAAGGATGGTTTTGAGGAATACAAGGGAGAGTTTTTCTATCTATTCCTGACAGCGCTTCTAGGGTCGATGATTATGGCTTCAAGCGGGGATTTAATCACTCTCTTCGTTGGCCTTGAAACGCTTTCCATTTCGTCTTATATCCTGGCCGGGATGCGCAAGAACCGGCTGGACTCCAATGAATCGGCAATGAAATACGTCATCAATGGCAGTATTGCAACAGCAATCACGTTATTCGGAATGAGTTATGTTTATGGATTGTCTGGTTCAACTAATTTAAGGGAAATAGCTGGGGTCCTGCAAATGGCTGCAGATTCGCAGCATATCTATTTGCTGGGAATCGCTTTCTTTATGATTTTTATAGGGCTGTCGTTCAAAATAGCGGCTGCTCCATATCATATGTGGGCTCCTGATGTTTATCAGGGCGCGCCAACACCAGTAACGGCATTCCTGAGTGTCGTTTCAAAAACTGCTGGGTTCATCATTATTATCAGGATTATGCTATCTGTTTTTGGTGTACTTGCTTCCGAAGGGCCAAACTCGATGCCGCTCCTGTTAAAATTACAGGATTATATTGCCTTCCTTGCAGGAGCAACCATGATTATTGGAAACGTCGTTGCTCTAAGGCAGCGGAATATTAAACGGCTGTTTGCATACTCAAGTATCGCTCATGCAGGTTATGTGCTCGTAGCCTTTTCTACACTAAGCTATTTCATGTTTGATGCTGTATGGTTCTATCTGCTCGCTTATGTTTTCATGAACGTTGGGGCGTTTGCCGTTATCCAGCTGATAACTGAAAAAACAGGTACAACGGACACGAAGGAGTTTGCGGGTCTTTATAAGAAAGCTCCGCTTCTCGCTGTTGCTTTTGGTATCCTGATTCTATCCTTGGCGGGATTCCCTGGAACAGCAGGCTTCATTGGCAAGGTGAATATATTTATGAGCACCTTCGTCGACCCGGTAAATCCGCATTATGTACTGGCTTCTGTGATGATCGCCACAACAGTGGTTTCATATGTTTACTATTTCGGAATTTTAACGCAGATGTTCTTCCGGCCTGCCCAGGATGAATCTGCTATAAAAACTCCGGTTGTATTGTCTATTGCAATTGCAATAGCTGTTGCAGGAAGCGTCCTGTTCGGTCTGCTTCCGAATGTAGCGCTCGACTTCCTGCATGAATATTTTAATGGATTTAGTGATTTCCTTAGCTAGGGATGGCACAAATCTGACGGGGAGTTTCAATGAGGCCCGGATATTTAGGGGATAGCCGGGATCCCTGGTTATGGTTTTGCAATTAGAGGGTGCAGGTGCTTGGGAAACGCTTTGCACCCTGAGGTTTAACAAAAGGGGTAACAATAGGAAGGGTAACAATAGGAATGGCCGGCTCTCACATATGAGCCGGCCATTTGTGTATATTATTAGGATTCAAGTTTTCTTTTCATATAAGCCAGAAGATCTTCCCTCAATTCCGGCATTTGCAGGGCGAATTCAATAGTTGTTTCGATAAAGCCAAGTTTTTCTCCGACATCGTAACGTTTCCCCTCGAATTCATAAGCAAAGACCCGCTGAATTTCATTTAGGTTTTGAATCGCATCGGTAAGCTGGATTTCCCCGCCGGCGCCAACCTCCTGTTTATCCAGGAATATGAATATTTCCGGAGTAAGGATATAGCGGCCGATAATCGCCAAGTCGGATGGGGCAGTACCTAGCTTTGGTTTTTCGACAAACTGTCTTACCTGATAGCGGCGATTGTATTCCTCAATCGGGTCAATGATTCCGTACCGGTGAGTTTCCGATTCCGGGACGCGTTGGACCCCGATGACAGAGGAAAGAGTTTGGTCGTATTGATTCATAAGCTGCTTCAGGCATGGAACCTCTGCCTGAACAATATCGTCTCCTAATAAAACCGCGAAGGGTTCATCGCCAATAAAGTTCCTCGCACACCATACAGCATGGCCAAGGCCCCTAGGCTCCTTTTGCCGTATGTAATGAATGTCGACCATGTTGGTTGACGCTTGAACCTTCTCTAACAGATCAAATTTCTCCTTTTCAAGGAGGTTTTGCTCCAGCTCGAAAGCATGATCAAAGTGATCCTCTATCGATCGTTTGCCTTTTCCTGTTACAATAATGATATCTTCAATTCCTGAATCAATTGCCTCTTCCACGATATATTGAATGGTCGGCTTATCGACTATCGGGAGCATTTCTTTTGGCATAGCTTTTGTCGCCGGCAAAAAACGTGTACCAAGTCCAGCGGCAGGAATTATCGCTTTCCTTACTTTTTTCATAATCAATCACCTTCACAAGTTAAATTGGAACACAGAACAAATTTCTTCAAATAAATTGCGTAAAAAAATCAAATACCTACAATAGAAATAGAATGGCTATTGTTGATTATTTCATATTAAAACAAATCAGACAACTAACAGTATCCTAAAAATTCCCTTTAATGGGCATAAAGATTTTTACTGAGGAGGATTAAATGTATGATAGGTGGACTCGGAGCAGAGGCTGCTGTGGGCATTTTTACCCATCTAATTTTTATTGCATTGGCATGGTGGGCATTGCAAGCACTGAACTTTGACAAACTTTTACGAGCGGGTAGAGTGCTGCAAGCACGAATTCTTTATATCATGCTTTCAATTGTTATCGGATCGGCCGTAAGCAATTTCTTTTTGGATTATCTCCTTTTATCCCGCCAGCTTCAACATATCTTTTGAGATGCAGATAAGCTCTAGCGAATTAAATACGGTAGATATAGGGCCTTACTAATCGGATTTTTCCAATTTTAAAGGGAAACTTTACTAAACTAATCCCGTCTATATTCAGGAAGGCAGTGATTTGGATTGTTTAAAAATTGGAAAATATTTAGGTCTTCATTCATGTGTTCAAATGGAAGATTATTAAGTACAATCAAGATTGTGATTTAAAACACAATTCATGCGCCTTACAATGGGATTAAGGTTGGAGAAAACGAAGCATTCTACATTGATCTGAAAACTGGAAGTGAAAATCTGCTATCTCCAAACAGAACGAGGTAAAGCTGCGCTCCGAAATGCCGGAGGCCTTCCCAGTTAAAACGGGATATCTTTAAAATTTGTCTGAATCTATATGAAACCATCAGGTGTACATAGTAGAGGCATTGTCTAAAAGTGACGAGATTTCCCATGTATGTACCGCTCTTCCATGGCCAAAATGGTAATAAGGGAAGGGGAGCGGACGCATGAATATAAAATTAGCTTTATCATTATTTGCCATAATTGGTTTTATCGTGTTGGAACTTGGGAATAAAACGACTGTAGCTGACAGTGCACCGGATTTGATTAAACTTGCCGCTGTATTGGAAGCAGAAAGTGTAAGCTTTAAGGAGTGGTCGGTTTATTCACGGGAGTATATTGAAGTCTCCAATTCACCCGGGGAATTGGAGGAGTATGCCAAGGGATTGCAGGATATGTTCCCCGATTGGGACTGGTCCATTTCCACAAAAGGCCATACTTGGGAAGTTGCAGCAGTATCTCCACCTTCCGTCTATGGCCAGGAATACCTTCAATTAATTTCTACCCGCACACCCCAAGAGTCAAATGCGTATATAATATATAAGGTGACCGGCGGAAAATGGAATGAGGAAAGTGCTGCCTTTTTACAATCCAAGAAATTTTCGGCACGGATAAACGACATATTTCGTGGCAAGCCGTCAATTTTCTCTTGTATCGAGGGCAAGTTCAATGATAGAATAGATAAGGCTGTACCTGGAAAAGTAACTAGTATTTTGGAACGATTAAATGCCGCTGAAACCGAGGCACTCAGGGAAGATGATTTTATTTCAGTATCGGCTTTTTCACCAAATCTGCCCGATACATTTGGAAATGGCATGAATGTGCAAATCGCTGCCCGCTCGACTGGGGGAAAAGATGCAACTGTGATAATCGGCACCCCCATCATAACGGTTGAATATTAATATAGAGAACTAGGACGCGGAGGGGAATACACTTGGAAAAGATCATCGTCCGCGGCGGAAATAGGCTGAATGGAACAGTTAAGGTTGAAGGTGCCAAAAATTCTGTACTGCCTGTACTCGCTGCAACACTATTGGCAAGTGATGGAAGAAGTATAATTCGTGATGTTCCTACTCTCTCCGATGTATATACAATCAACGAAGTATTACGCAACCTAAACGCACACGTCGTTTTTAAAGATAATCAAGTTGTAGTAGATGCATCTAGAGAGTTGAATGAGGAAGCACCATTTGAGTATGTAAGGAAAATGCGTGCTTCAGTTTTAGTCATGGGCTCGCTGCTTGCGCGCAATGGCCGTGCCCGTGTGGCATTGCCTGGTGGATGCGCAATTGGCTCACGCCCGATTGACCAGCATCTTAAGGGCTTTGAAGCAATGGGAGCCAAGGTGAAGGTTGGCAATGGTTTTATTGAAGCAGAAGTTGAGGGCCGCTTGAAAGGCGCTCGAGTGTACCTGGATTTCCCAAGTGTCGGTGCAACTGAGAACATCATGATGGCAGCAACACTCGCAGAAGGCACAACAATACTTGAAAATGTTGCAAAAGAACCTGAAATTGTAGACCTTGCAAATCTCCTGAATAAAATGGGAGCAAAGGTCATCGGTGCTGGTACAGGAACGATTCGAATCGAGGGTGTAGATGTATTGTTTGGTGCAGACCACTCCATTATTCCTGACCGTATTGAAGCAGGTACATTCATGGTAGCTGCAGCAATCACAGGCGGGAACGTGCTTGTCAAAGGCGCTGTTCCAGAGCATTTGTCCTCATTGATTGCGAAAATGGAGGAAATGGGCATCACCATTATGGAAGAAGATGATGGCGTAAGGGTAATTGGCCCGGATAAGCTGAAGGCAATCGATATTAAGACAATGCCTCATCCAGGATTCCCGACAGACATGCAATCGCAAATGATGGCATTGCTGCTTCGAGCTGAAGGAACAAGTATGATTACTGAAACAGTCTTTGAAAATCGCTTTATGCATGTGGAAGAATTCCGCCGCATGAATGCCGAAATAAAGATTGAGGGACGTTCTGTCATCATTCCTGGAAAGTCAAACCTTCAGGGTGCAGAAGTAGCAGCAACCGACCTTCGCGCAGCAGCAGCTTTGATCTTAACTGGCCTGGTTGCGGACGGTGTCACGCGTGTTACGGAACTAAAGCATCTGGACCGTGGATATGTAAATTTCCATGAAAAGCTGGCAGCATTAGGTGCCGATATTGAGCGTGTTAAAGAAGTTGAGGAAGTATTTTCCGAAGAAACACAACCGCTTGTTTCCGACATGAACGCTTAATTTGAATAACTTTACAGTGTACGATCGTATACTGATTTTTAGAAAGCCAAAGGGATTTGCTGTCAGATGTCTGACAGTTACCCTTTGGCTTTTTATTTTTTCTTGAAAAATGTTGGTATTTGGTTTTTGCGCGGAAATTACAGAAAAACTTAAGTTGAACTATTCAAGTTTCTTTATATTGTAACAATATTGATGAGGGCATCTTGATAAAATGGGTTAGAGAGGTGAGTGCCCATGACGAATTTTTTTATTAAACTAAAATCTGCTTTATTTACTACTTTGGCCCTTGGAATCATTACACTTTTAATACCTGGTTTCCTTTCAGGTTCTGTTGGATCGACTATATTTGTTTTTGGTATTATGCTGCTTATAGCGATGATTGGCAATATGGTTGTGGCAATTCCAGTATCCTATTTGTCTGATTTCCTTACAAAAAGGCTCGGTGCTTTTCAGTTCCCAGCTGCAGGTTTAATCCATATTGCTGTAGGTCTCTCACCTGTATTTTTTATTGATGAAGTGGCCTTCTACTCAATTGCTTCTGCCTTCCTATTCTTCCTTTTTACAGAATGGCAGCAGGCGGGTTGGAAGATTAGATATAATTGGAAGCCAGTGGTTTCTTTCATAAGTGTCGGAGTTTTTACGGCTGCGGCGATTGTTTCCGTTCCGGGCATTGTCAATAAGTTTCAAGAGCGGACACATAATGCTTATTTGATTCCAAAAGGTTTTGAAGGCGAAATTAAGGTAGTTCATGACATAAAAAACGCACCACTGGAAAAAACAAGTGATGGATATGACATCATTACTATTAATGAATCCGGTTACGGCCTCTCTGCGGAACCACTGGACAGTTCCTTAATAGAGGACAAATATTATTTTGTTGATGAAAGCGGAAATAAAGAGGAAATAGAGAAACTCTGTATCTCTGTTGGTGATAGGAAAGCTATCGGCGGAGATGGCTATGAATACACCTATGAAACCTTGTATGTTACCTCAAATAAATGCGGTCAGGTATTCCGTGAAAATGGGAAAAAGTATTTTGGTGAAAAACTGCAAATAGAGGAAATCCTCTTTAAAGAAGGACTTGCAGAAATGACTGACTATGGATATTCCATCCATCCCCAAAACTAGCAAATACGCGTCTGCCAAATACTTGGCAGGCGCTTTTTTGTCCATAGAGTCTGTATAAAGCAATCTTGTAAAAGAGAAACAGTGAAATGGAAAACCTTAACCTTTAGTCATATCTGCTTGTCCACCTCCATATGTTTTAATGAAGCGCAGCCGGTTGTGGCCGGCCGTTTACTTTTCAACTGGAGGCTCTTATATGAAAAACGCAAAACCATTCATCGCACTAGCATCCTTCCTTCTTGCAGTTACGCTCATCATACCAGCATTGCTCGTCCTCCCTTATAAGGGTGATCAGGCTAGCGGCAAACTGGGTGAAGACTTGCGGCAGGCTCCAACTGAGAAGGCAAATGAACGTTCAGCAGATGCTGTAGTAGAAGTCGCAGTATACCGGACCGCCCAGCAAAAAATTGAAAAGCTGACTCTCAATAAGTACCTTGAAGGCGTCGTAGCAGCCGAAATGCCGGCGGAGTTTGAGGAAGAGGCGTTAAAAGCGCAGGCTTTGACAGCCAGAACCTATATAGTCCAACAGCTATTAACGAAGGAAAAACTTGGCCTTCCAGAAGGGGCACAGGTGACTGATACTGAAATCCACCAGGTATTCAAAAGTGATGAAGAGCTAAAGCGGCCTAAACCCATAGGGTGGGGTGCGGATTATAAGTGGAAAAAGAAGAAGATCAAGGATGCAGTCCGGGCAACGGATGGGCAAATCCTTACCTATAATGGCAAGGCGATTGATGCCACATTTTTTTCAACTAGCAATGGCTATACGGAGAATTCAGAAGACTATTGGAAAAATACTGTACCGTATTTAAGGAGCGTAGAAAGTCCATGGGACAAAAAATCTCCAAAATACAAAAACCAAATAACTATTTCTGTTCAGGATTTTGAAAGTAAGCTTGGGGTACAGATTGGAAACTCCGAGACAATTGGGGTTATTAAAGAACGGACGGCAGGGAACCGGGTTGGAACAGTAGATTTCAATGGGAAAACTCTTACTGGAAGGGAAATACGTGATGAGCTTGACCTAAGATCCTCTGACTTTTCCTGGGAGAGACGCGGTAATGAAATTATCATAACTACCCGGGGCTTTGGCCATGGAGTCGGTATGAGCCAGTACGGAGCTAATGGTATGGCAGCTGAAGGCAAAACATATAAAGAAATTGTTAAATATTATTATAAAGGAATCGATATCAGCAAGGCAGATGGACTTCTTGCTACTATTACTGCAGGCAAATAACAATGAGGCCGGCTCCCGATAAAAGGGCCGGCCTTTTGTGTATAAAAAAAGCTGAACCAATGAGTTATTCCTATTAGCGCTATAAATAGGAGTGGAGTCTTCCGCTACCTGGCCCAACAGCATTCCTCCACTTCTCAAGTAGCCTTGCAAGCCTCTGGAATTTCCCCTTGAACATTGCCCCGTTAACAAAATAATAAACAACCAGAATCCCGGCAACGTCCTTGAAGAGGTCAAACAGCGACGCCGACCGATACGGGTAGAAGGATTGGTGAATTTCGTCCGTGAGCCCATAGAGAGCCGCTACAGCAGCGAGAGCCATGTTCACACGAGTAGTGAACTTCTTTTTAGTGGTGAGAAATGCAAGTACAAGCAACCCGTATAGAATCGCGAACTCTATCAAATGAAGAGATTCCTTTATGGTGCGGTCGATTTTTGAATCAGGGAGCTCTACGAAGTGGTTGCTGGGCAGGCTGGACATCGTCCAGATCAAAACCATATAGATGAAAGGCAGCAGCCGTGCCGTCCATTTGACAAATTTCAAGAAAAATCACCCTTTCATGCATAAAACGGAAATTAGATACAAAAAATAAACCAAAAATTTTTCATGCCATGTATATAATTCTACCAATGTGTTCAGAATGATTGCTGAGGTGATGATAATGAGAGAGGAAGAAAAAAAGCAATCTTCTCAAGGAGTCAAACGCTTTTTCAAAAAGCGCTGGGTATTACCCACAGTTTACATTCTTAGTGCAGCCATCATTCTGACAGGTGTTCTTTGGTACCAGAACAGCGGCGACTCAGCAGACAAATACGATTACAAATCGACTGATCTCGCCAAAAAGCAAGTCGATGAACCATCCTTAGAAGTCAACAAGTCTATGGAAACCATCTCAATGCCGGTTGGCAACGAGGAACAGGCGGTTGTTAAAAAGAAGTTCTATGACAACGCCGCCAGCGAAAAGGAACAGGAAGCAGCACTGGTAGTCTACAACAATACCTACGTCCAAAATACAGGCATTGATATTGCCATGAAGGATGGCTCCGCGTTTGATGTGCTTGCAGCACTAAGCGGCACAGTTACAAGAGTAGAGGAAGATGCTCTGCTTGGCAACTGGATTGAAGTCCAGCATGACACTGGTATTGTAACACACTATCAATCCGTTAAAGACATTAAAGTCCAAGTTGGAGATACTGTAGACAAAGGTGACGTACTTGCAACAGCAGGCCAAAGTCTGCTGAATGAAAAAGCTGGCGTCCATGTCCACTTTGAAATCCGTAAGGACGGTGTGGCGGTCAATCCAGAAAATTTCTTTGACAAGACGCTAAGTGCGCTCCAACAAGAACAAGTTGGCGGGCAAGAAGCAGTTGACGAGAAGGAAGCTGTTGAGGAAGAAAGCAATAGCCAAACACCAGCTGATGAACAAGGTACTGAGGAAGGAGCAGATGAATCCTCTAACCAGCCAGCTGATGATTCATCCGAAAAAGCTCCAGCAGATGATTCAACCGAGGAATCTGGAGACAACTCAAATTCATAATCCAGTATTTGAAGAGAGGGGCAGCCCTCTCTTTTTTTTATGAAGATTATACCCTCTTGCCGCCCGCAAAATGGGATATTATCAACTTCCCCGAGAACCTTATAGGATATTGGAAGAGAAGAAATAGCAAGGCATTGAACACTGAATCATTAGCCTTTCGAAACATATATTGGTAAAATGGGGGAAACAGCAGAGGGGGACAAGTGATGAAGAAGCTGATAGGTTTGCTTATTGGTGTAGCCCTGATGGCAAGCATGGCTGGATGTACAGAACAGCCGCAGCCTGCAGACCGTTTTTCCAGTTACATTGATTTATGGAACAAACAGGATTTTGACGGAATGTATAATTATTTGTCCTCTGAGACACGGGACGAAATCAGTAAAAAGGAATTTACGGAGCGGTATAAAAAGATATATGGAGACCTGCAAATTAATGATTTGAAAATAAGCTTTAAAAAGCCAAAGGAAGACAAACAAGCTGAAAAAGAACAGGCCACATACAGCTTTACAGCTAAAATGGATAGTATCGCGGGCCCGATAGAATTCGGACATGATGCTTTTCTTGTCAAAGAAACCCGGAACGATAAAGAGAATTGGTATATTGATTGGAATACGAGTTACATATTCCCGCAGATGGAGAAGACGGATAAGATTTCGCTTGCCACACAAACACCGGCACGGGGGGAGATTTATGATCGGAACGGGCAGCAGCTTGCCACTACAGGATTGGTCTTAGAAGTTGGACTCGTTCCTAAAGATATGGAAGGGAAAGAAAAAGAGATGATTTCCCAGGTGGCAAAGCTTTTAAATATGCCGGAGGAAAGCATTGAGAAAGCGGTAGGTGCCGAATGGGTGAAACCGGAATATTTTGTCCCGCTTAAAAAGGTTTCAGAGAATGATAAAGCCCTAATAGATAAATTAATAGAGCTCGAACCGGTCCAGACCAAAAGGGTTGAATCGAGGATATACCCATATGGGGAAGCGGCCGCCCATTTGGTTGGCTATATTGGCAAGGTGACAGCGGAAGATTTGGAGAAGCGGGAAGGCAAAGGCTACTCAAGCAATGATTTTATTGGAAAGAGCGGACTCGAAGAGCAATTTGAAGAGCAGCTTAGGGGGCAGCCCGGTGTCCAAATCGTTATCGTTGATGAAGCCGGGAACAAGGAAGTGCTGGCTGAAAAGCGGGTTGTGAACGGTCAGCACGTTAAGCTGACCATCGATGCTGAATTACAGGTAAAGATAGCGGCGAAAATGAAAAAAGAGGCAGGAGCGGCGATTGCGATTCATCCGAAAACCGGAGAAACATTGGCGCTCGTCAGTTCGCCTTCCTTTGACCCAAATCAAATTGTATTTGGAATGTCGGGGCCTGAATGGAAGAAGCTAAGCGAAGATCCCAAGCAGCCCTTGAATGCGAGATTCAATGATAGGTATGCACCGGGATCAGTCATTAAGCCGATTGTCGCCGGAGCAGCATTAACTGCTGGCGAACTTGACCCGAAAGCAAAGATGAATGTGAAAGGACTCAAGTGGCAAAAAGATCCATCCTGGGGTGGCTATTTTGTCACAAGGGTAAGCGAAGCCTCCAATGTTGATCTTGAAAAGGCACTTGTGTATTCCGATAATATTTATTTTGCTCAGACATCTCTAAAGCTTGGCAAGGACAAATTTTCCGAGGTTCTTAAGAAATTTGCATTTGGCGAGGAAATCAGTTATCCATTTCCACTTGAAACATCACAAACGGGTTCGCTCGATACAGACATCCTTTTGGCGGATGCAGGCTATGGCCAGGGACAGCTTGAAATGAATATCGTTCATCTGGCATCAAGCTACACGCCGTTCCTGAACAAGGGGAACTTGATCAAGCCAATCCTATTGCTGGATGATGAAAAAGGTCAGGTGTTAAAACAAGAGGCGATTAGTGCAGAAGCCGCCTCAACAGTTGGGCCAATTCTGAGGAAAGTTGTTTCGGACCCAGGCGGGACAGCGCGAATTGCGGAAATCAAGGGATATCCTTTATCAGGAAAGACCGGAACTGCTGAAATCAAGGAAAGCCAGGGGGAAACCGGAAAGGAAAACGGCTGGTTTGTTGCATATAACGCCGAGGCGGGGGATATGCTAGTTGCAATGGTTGTCGAAGGCGTCCAGAAACGCGGCGGCTCCAGCATACCGGTCAAGATGGTGAAAAGTATATTTGAAGATATGAAGTAATAGTTTGAAGGCTGGATAAGAGATTCCAGCCTTTTATTTGATATTAGAACCACTTTTCAGGAAACAGGATGAATTCATAAGGTCTACTAATTCGTCCGGGTCATTAATAGAGTTGGACGAAACAGGTTCTTAGAAGGTAATAAGCAAAAAACCCATTATTTGGTTGACGGGTAATCGTATCCCTTACTCAATTTTAGGTACGTTAGTTCAATCTTCATTTAAGCCTGACAACCTAAAAATTTGAACAGTCCGACTATTCCCCCTTTTCTGATATGGTTACATTTGGTATACTATTTCGGAAGGCGAAGCAGTCGAGGGGGAATTGCATGTCACTTCTTACATATCCTTATCCATCAAGGAGGATGGCTACCGTTGCACGGAACGGAATGGTTGCCACGTCACAGCCGCTTGCGGCTCAGGCAGGTCTCCGAATCATGCAGCAGGGAGGAAATGCAATTGATGCCGCAATCGCAACAGCGGCTTGTTTAACAGTTGTAGAACCAACCTCAAACGGAATTGGCGGAGATGCATTCGCGCTAGTTTGGGCAAAAGGGGAACTCCACGGACTTAATGCAAGTGGACCGGCTCCACAATCCATTTCTATTAAAAAATTGAAAGAACTTGGTCATGAAAAAATGCCAGTTATGGGGTGGATTCCTGTAACTGTTCCTGGGGTCCCATCTGCATGGTCTGCCTTGTCAGAGCGTTTTGGGCGTTTGCCGCTTACAGAGGTATTAAAACCGGCAATTGAGTATGCGGAGAGCGGTTATCCAATCTCTCCTATCCTTGGAAGGTACTGGTCAAGGGCTTATCAGGCATACAAAACAAGGGCAAAAGGGACAGAGTTTGAGGAATGGTTCCGCGTTTTTGCCCCTAATGGGAAAGAGCCTGGAATCGGAGAGATGTGGAAATCAGAGGATCACGCTAACACGCTGAAGGAAATTGCAGAGACAAATGCCGAAAGCTTTTACCGGGGCAGGCTAGCAAAGAAGATTGCTAGCGCATCCAGCCAGCAGGGTGGATTCCTGAGAGAAGAAGATCTCGCTGCTTATAGGCCTGAATGGGTGGAGCCGATTTCCGTTAACTACAAAGGCTATGATGTTTGGGAAATCCCTCCGAACGGACAGGGACTTATCGCGTTGATGGCACTCAATATATTAAAAGAATATACGTTTACTCATCGTGAGGAAGCAGATGCAGTCCATATTCAGCTTGAGGCGATAAAACAAGCATTCACGGATGGAAAGACCTATATTTCGGATTTAAAAACAATGAAGGCTAAGGTTACTGACCTTTTATCGGATGAGTTTGCAAAGGCAGCACGAAAGAAAATTCAACTAACCGCACAGGTTCCTGAGCCGGGGACGTTACCGAGAGGCGGGACAGTCTACCTTGCAACTGCGGATAGTGATGGCAACATGGTCTCGTTCATCCAGAGCAATTATATGGGGTTTGGATCAGGGGTCGTGGTGCCAGGCACTGGAATTGCCCTCCAAAACCGCGGGCATGATTTTTCATTGGACTCCGAGCACGAAAATGCCCTTGCTCCCGGTAAGAAAACGTACCATACAATCATTCCTGGCTTCATCACCAAGGGGGGTGAGGCGGTCGGGCCGTTTGGGGTAATGGGCGGTTTCATGCAGCCCCAGGGACATGTACAGGTAGCCATGAATATGATCGACTTTGGATTAAATCCACAGGCTGCCCTGGACGCGCCGCGATGGCAGTGGATTGAGGGCAAGAAGATTGAGGTTGAGCATGAATTCTCAAACCATCTCGTCCACCAGCTGGCCGAAAAGGGACATCAAATCCTTGTCGCCCATGACTCTGGCGGATTTGGGCGCGGACAGGTCATTGTCCGTAATTCTGAGACAGGCGTCCTAACCGGCGGCACCGAGCATCGGACTGATGGAAGCATAGCGAGCTGGTAGGGGGGACATTTTGAAGAAATTGCTTTTAAAAGGCTTTGAACCCTTTCTGGGATTTCCAATCAATCCTACGGAAAAAATTGTTTCAGCCTTAAGCGGCGAGTCAATTGGGAACAACAAGATTTTTGGTTTGCTTCTTCCTGTTGATTACAGCTTGTCGTACAAAATCATTTTGGAAAAAATAAAAGAACTAAATCCGGATGTAGTAGTATCGCTCGGACTAGCCGCAGGCCGAAAGTCGATTACACCCGAGCGTATTGCCATTAATTGCAGGGATGGTGCAGCAGATAATAACGGTGTTGTACTCGAAGATGCTCCGATTATAGAGGATGGGCCGGACGGTTATTTTTCCAGTCTGCCGATCCGGTCAATGGTTCATACACTTAAGGAAAAAGGCTACCCTGCTGAAATTTCAAATACAGCAGGAACATATCTTTGCAACAATATCATGTATTCGGTTCTGCATGAACTGTCTTTGGCCGGCAAGCCGATACCTGCAGGTTTCATTCATATCCCGGCATCGCACGAGCTTGTGGTTGCTGGAAAAAAGGCTATGCCTTCCTGGAGCGATTCTGATCTTTTAGAGGCAGTAAAGGTGGCAATTAGTGTTATAGAATAATTAATCAAGCCCAGGGAAGATCATTTTCCTGGGTTTTTGTTTTAAAGGAATACGTAAAGAAACCTAGAATTAACTTAACAAAGGGAGGGATTTTGTGAAAGAACATATTAAGGACGTCCTCAGGCAAATTGAGGCAGAGTACAAAATCAAAATTTTGTATGCTTGCGAGTCGGGAAGCCGCGCCTGGGGATTTCCCTCAAAGGACAGCGATTACGATGTGCGCTTTATTTATGTACATGAAATGGCCTGGTACCTATCGATTGACCAAAAACGCGAGGTCATTGAAATTCCAAAGCATGATTCATTAACAATTCCAATTGATGATTTGCTGGATGTGAGTGGCTGGGAATTAAGGAAAGCTCTTCGCCTGTTCAGAAAATCAAACCCGCCGCTACTTGAGTGGCTCCGTTCCGGCATTATTTACTATGAATTTGGTACTGTGGCCGAAAAACTAAGGGAATTAAACGAAACGATTTTTTCCCCAGTTTCCGGCATCCACCACTATTTAAATATGGCCAAAGGGAACTATCGGGAATTCCTCCAAGGAGATATGGTCAAGATTAAGAAGTACTTTTACGTCCTGCGCCCAATACTGGCAGCAAAATGGATTGAACAATATAACACAGTCCCTCCAATGGAATTCCAATCTCTTATGGAACGCTTGCTTCCACCTGGAGACCTGCGGAATGAGGTAAATACCCTGCTAATCCGGAAAATTGCCGGGGATGAGCTGAATCTTGAACCAAGGCTGGATATAATCAACCGATATCTTGATGAGGAAATCAACCACTTTGAAGATTATGTTAATAATCTCAGTACTTCAATCGAGGATCCCACTCAAAAGCTTGATTTGATTTTCAGAGAAACACTTGAAGAAGCCTGGCACTAATTAGAATCCATTTTAAAAAGGCTCATAGATTAGAATTGCTCTGAATAGACTTGCATAAATATAATTAAGAAATCTTAACAATCTCCCGAAAAATCCGTCATATGGCGGATTTTTCTTTTGGAAATGGATTTAAATATGACCGATATTTGCAAATACGCCGAAAAACAGTCCAATTTTTCGAAAAACTTAGCCACCCCCTTGTCCCACGTGCATATTCGCTCAACCGGGCTAATAAACTGTTACAAACCTGTACAAGAGAGTGTTTGAGGTGAAGAGTCGTTTGCAGACAACGGGTATTCAGCTATAGATTTGATTAGACCATATAGGGTCAGAAAGCGAAGCGCTTTTTAAAAGGGCGGATGCTTTCTGCCGTACCTAGATTCCAGTTCGAGATAACCGGGGTGCGGAAGGCAGTATTTCGTCGAAGTGATAAGCGGGTCTCATTTCACACTTCTCACATCCAACTAAAGGAGGGCGAGTGGTGTGCACGATTACATCAAAGAGAGAACTATCAAGATTGGGAAGTATATCGTGGAGACGAGGAAAACAGTTCGCGTAATCGCGAAGGAATTCGGCGTATCCAAAAGTACAGTCCATAAGGATTTAACTGAAAGACTCCCGGATATCAGTCCGGAGCTAGCGAATGAAGTAAAGGAAATCCTTGATTATCATAAGTCAATCCGACATCTAAGAGGCGGAGAGGCAACGAAAATGAAATACCAGAAGGAAGAAGAAGGGGAACCAGTGAAATAAATAGAAAGTTTGCACCTGTATTCGTCCAGCTAAGTGATGCACGAATACGCTTACGCTTTTCGTGGTTCCTTTACCCCACCTTAAATGTCAGTAAGCCTCCTTTGTCGGCAACTGACGTATGAGGTCCGATTGCTTCATCTAACCATCAGTGGAAATTCACCACTGATGGAAGATTCACCGTATCTCAGTCGAAGTCCATCCAGTTTGTACGGTGATGATCAAGGCGCTTGCGCTTTGGTGTCGACATTTTTTTACAGAAACCTCCTGAAAAGGTATGGAAAACGGGTGCATTATGATACAATTAACAATTAGGAAAGTAAGTGGGAAACCGTTTTTCAAGGAGGAAATTAAAAGCAATGTTTGCTAGGGATATAGGGATTGATCTGGGTACGGCTAACGTGCTTATTCACGTCAAAGGCCGTGGAATCGTATTAAATGAGCCATCTGTTGTTGCAATTGATAAAAATACAAATAGAGTCCTTGCAGTTGGGGAAGAGGCACGCCGCATGGTAGGGCGTACGCCTGGCAATATCGTCGCGATTCGCCCGTTGAAGGATGGCGTCATCGCAGATTTTGATGTGACAGAGGCAATGCTGAAGCACTTTATTAACAAGCTGGATGTAAAAGGCTTCCTCTCAAAACCGCGTATTTTGATTTGCTGCCCGACGAATATTACGAGTGTCGAGCAAAAGGCAATAAAGGAAGCTGCCGAAAAGAGCGGCGGCAAGAAGATTTATCTTGAAGAAGAGCCAAAGGTTGCTGCGATTGGCGCCGGCATGGACATCTTCCAGCCGAGCGGCAATATGGTGGTCGATATCGGTGGGGGAACGACGGATGTAGCCGTCCTTTCAATGGGAGACATCGTAACTTCCTCCTCGATTAAAATGGCTGGCGATAAATTTGATATGGAAATCCTAAATTATATAAAGCGTGAATATAAGCTTTTAATCGGAGAACGGACTTCTGAGGATATTAAAATTAATATCGCAACCGTATTCCAAGGCTCGCGCAATGAATCAATGGAAATCCGCGGACGTGATATGGTCAGTGGCCTGCCTCGTACGATTACTGTGCATTCTGCTGAAATCGAGCAGGCTCTTCACGAATCTATTGCCGTGATCGTCCAGGCTGCCAAAAGTGTTCTTGAACGAACACCGCCTGAACTTTCTGCTGACATCATTGACCGTGGAGTCATCCTCACCGGAGGAGGCGCTTTGCTTCATGGAATCGACCAGCTTTTGGCTGAGGAGCTTAAAGTACCGGTGCTTGTTGCCGAAAACCCAATGGACTGTGTTGCGATTGGGACAGGCATCATGCTTGATAACATTGACAGAATTGCCAGAAGGAAACTAGGGTAACTTTAACTTATATGAGGGCCTGGCTGGAATGCATTGTTCCGGCTGGGCTCTTTTAGTATGTATATTCCTGAAAAAGTACCCTCTTACTCTCAATTTAGCGACTATTTTCTCTGTAATCTAACAAAAAATGCTGTTACATTTTCATTTTTTTCTTATAATAGAGATAAAGGAACCAGCTTTTTTGTAAAAAAGGTTGCCGATAGTTTTTGTACGTCTGCTTCCTACCCAAAAGGAGTAAATTATGTCATCAACAACATATAAGCAAGAACAACCTAAAACACGTGAAGAGATTAAAAAGGTACGCCGCCAACAAGAGGAGAGTTCAGTATCAGCTTCATCAAAAAAGAAGCGGGTACGTACCCGCCTTATTCCCATTTGGCTGAAACTGATTCTGTTCATCCTGCTGGTTGTTATTTGTGCCGGAGCAGGTGCTATGTTTGGCTATGGCGTTCTTGGCGGTGGTAATCCAACCGATATTCTCAATGAATCTACATGGACACATATACGTGATCTCGTGAACAAAAAATAAGTAAGGAAGGGGGATTCCCTTCCTTTTTTTGTATAGAAAAATAGATTTAGCACTTGGGGAAATATATATTCAGCGTATTTAGGTCCTAGCCTCACAAGGAGAAATTCTGAGAATAACCATCAAAGATTAGCTCGGGCAGAATAATCATTACAGAAACAGGCCGTTCCTTCCCTGTTACGAAGACACTTGCGCTTTTGCACTGAGAAACCGTACAATAGTATTAATACTACATATTAATAGGAGGTACTAATAATGCTTGATATTAAACAAATTAAGGAAATAATTCCACATCGGTATCCATTTCTGCTTGTAGATAAAATACTTGAAGTTGAAGAGGGGAAAAGTGCAGTTGGCATTAAGAATGTTACTGCGAATGAGGAATTTTTCAATGGCCATTTTCCGGATTTCCCTGTTATGCCAGGTGTCCTGATTGTTGAGGCTCTTGCCCAGGTAGGGGCAGTCGCAATGCTGAAGCGCGAAGAAAATCGTGGCAAGCTGGCATTTTTTACAGGAATCGATAATTGCCGTTTTAAAAAGCAGGTGTACCCTGGCGACCAGCTTCGTCTTGAGGTTGAAATGGTCCGGTTTAGAGGACCGATGGGCAAAGGAAAGGGCATCGCCACAGTGAATGGTGAACTTGCTTGTGAAGCTGAAATTATGTTTGCTCTAATAGACCAAAAATAAGGTAACATATGCCAATTGCTAGTTCATTTGGATTAAATTTACTTTGATTAGGTTTTGCATACCTGAAAAACGTAAATTAAAGACAACAACCAAAGCATACAGTGCCACATACCTTCCTCCCAGAGACTGCAACCGGCACTGTATGTTTTTTTGCTTTTGGCTTTGTTTCATAAGTCCCTTTTTTAAGAAAAGTTGTTTTTCATAGGTAATGTTTAAAATAATGCACAAGTTCCTTATCTTTTTGGGGAAGCTAATTCCGAGACCAATGTCCGGTCGACAATAAGATGAAGGGAGCTTTTTGCATTATGAAAAATAAACTGCTTGCGCTGCTTGCATGCTCGATGTTTGCTGTTTTTATGCTGGGGGGCTGCGGTACAAATGATGATGAACAGAACCCGCCGCCACAGGATAATATTCAGCAGGACGATGACATGAATAACCGTGATGACAATGATGCCAATATAAACAATGACGGCAGGGTAGATGAAGATGGGTTGCTAAATGATACGGATGATGGCAACAACAATGATGATGGGAATATGTTGAGGGATGACAATAACGGAAACAATCTTGACATGGACGATGATAAGAAAAATGATTAAGTAGTAAAAGGAGGCCCAAGGTTTAACCTAGAGCCTCCTTTTTGTTTTTGCGCTTTCGATAATGTTTGCAAGACTGTTTTCATTCAATGCTACTCATTGCAAGGGTTATATTGTTTTTAATCAAACGTTTGATTAAATTTGCGGGGGTCGAAAAAGGAAAGAATAGGTCAAAAACAGGTTTCAAAGTATCCTATTTTCAACTTAAACGTCATCTCGGCTTTAGCCTGGGCTTGCTTTGCATTTTGTCTTTGAATTCAGATAGCAGCCCGTTACCCTCCAAGCCCTGGTCAAGAAGCTGGCCCAGCAGCATTTCAGCATAGCCCACTTTCGTTCTGCGAAGCCGTCCTTCTAGCAGTACACTTATGTGGTTCTCGAACTTCTTTAATGTGCAAACTCTGGCCTGGAAATAGGCAGGGTCATTTTGGCGGTGGGTAATGACGACCTGGACAATGCACTCCTGTGAGGAATCTTCATATTCCTTAAAATACTCGTAGAAGGAAAGGTCGGTGTAGGCTTCGATCAGCCAGTTTGATTGTTCGTCTTCTTTATTGATGATCAAACCGCTTTCCAGTGGAATTTCGGTTGTTTTTTCATCCTCTATGATTTCGAGGGCTATAAGCTTAAAGGTTTTCACACAACATACCTCCTCAAGAGTATAAGTTGCCTGTATTATACCATAATCACCATTTACATCACTCGTGGTCACTAGTAGAAAAAAGATTTCTGAACTGGCAAAATCGCATTGTTTTTGAAAAAGGACTGTTCATAGGTTACTTTTCCCTAGGGCAAAAATGACTTTTAAGGGCAATTGGGGTAAGAAAAATGGTTTTTGCCAATTTTACTTGCTAAGCATGCAGGGATAAGATGAAAGCATCGAAGGAGAGGAGTTGTGAAGATGATCAATCAAGTTACACTGGTGGGCCGACTGACCAAGAATCCCGATTTGAAAGTAACAACAGAAGGAACTTATGTGTTAAATGTTATACTTGCAGTCAACCGCCAGTACCGAAATACCCATGGTGACGTCGATACGGATTTTGTTCAATGCACACTCTGGAGAAAGGCTGCTGAAAATACCGCTCAGTATTGTCAAAAGGGATCAGTCGTTGGGATTACAGGAAGGATTCAAACCCGTAATTATGAAAACCAAGATGGCAAAAAGGTATATGTGACAGAGGTAGTGGCAGAGTCAATAAGCTTCCTGAGCAGCAAGCAGGCTGATACAGGAAGGCGTCAGGAAGTGCCTGCCAGGGACAGGAATGGCGGGCAGACAGTCAGCGTCCAAAACCATGTGCAACCTCCTCCGCCTCGGCCTGAGTATTCACAAGGATTACCATCTGAAAAAGTTGTACCGCAGGATGGATACATACCCCAGGATCCGTGGGGCGGTTCTCATCCTAATCCAGGGATGCCTCGTGAAGTACCTGGGCAGGAACGCCATTTCAGTTCTGGGCAAAGTACGGCTCCAGAGATGTCCCCGGTTCAAGGTGGTTTTGCTGGCCACGCGGGTTCCCCCCATTCTGATACACCACCTTCGACGCGATTCTCTTTTGAGAAAGTAGAGGCTGTCATCCCGCCTGCAAAGGAGGAAGTCCCATTTGGATAGGTATAAAAGCAACGTAGCTGAAAGCTTGGAGCTGCTGCTTGAACGCCTCATCAAGATGACTGGCAAAACAAACGAAACCGTCAGCAGCCTTCATAGCCGTATCCTTATTCTTGAGAAACGGCTAGAGGAACATGAGCGTACCCTGGGATGTGCCCGCGCCGATCCAACTCAGCAATCCCTTCACGATTCCCCTTTCCTAATGAATCTTTAAAGTGAACCACAGATTAATTTTCTATTTTCATAAACCTGACCGATGACTATCCATGGCTTACCTTCCCAAAGCATTTGCCATGCGAGAGCTGCCACTAGAAACGGTCCCCATGAGCCCTTACAGAAAGAGATTCAATCTGCCCCCCCGTAGTCCTGCCCCCCTGCTGCCGGCGGTTTTTCCGTCGGTTTTTAAATTTTTTGCCTTAGAAAAGAGATTATAGGTATAAGTTTCACCTCAGCGGGTAAACTAATTAAAAACCCCCCCTGTAATATAAAAGGAAAGGCCGCTGAACTGCCAATTCAGCGGCCTTTCCTGTTTTAAGCTATAAAAAGATGAAACTCAATTGATTGAGGAAGAATAGGTGGTAATAGTGAAGCCTTGTCAGTGCCCAAAGATAGTGCCTCAAGCATGAAAAGGTAACAGAGAAGCCTTGTCCCAGCAGGTTATTCTAAAAAAAGCCGGCTGTCCATAAATACGGACAGCCGGCTTTTTGGGTTTATTTTAATAGAATCAGATCGCGCAGTTCTTCGGTTGACATTTCGGTGATCCAGTTTTCGCTTTGAATGATCTGGTCGTTGAGATGCTGCTTCTTCTCGAGCATCGCGTCGATTTTTTCCTCAAGCGTCCCTGTGCAAATCATTTTGTGAACATGAACGAAGCGTTCCTGGCCGATGCGGTATGCTCTGTCGGTTGCCTGGTTTTCCACGGCCGGGTTCCACCATCGATCATAATGGATGACGTGGTTGGCTGCGGTTAAATTCAGGCCGGTTCCGCCTGCTTTCAGGCTAAGCAGGAAGACCGGGAACTGGTGCTCCTGAAACTGCGCTATCATATCGTCGCGTTTTGTTTTTGGAACACTTCCATTTAGGAATGGAACGTCAATCTTGAATTTCCGCTTTAAGACAGCCTTGATCATTTCGCCCATTTCAATATATTGGGTAAAAATCAAGCAGCTTTCATCCTGGTCAAGGACTGCATCGACTAGTTCAACGAGTTTTTCCATTTTGGCAGACCTCGAAATCAGGTCTCTCCCTGGGGAAACATCGCTGTCCCTGACCTGGGCATTTTCCTTCAAATACAGGGCTGGGTGGTTACAAAGCTGCTTCAGCCGGCCAAGCAGCTGAAGAATCATGCCTTTACGTTCCATACCTGTCAGCTTCTCAAGCTGGGAGAACGTATCCTGAACAAGCTGTTCATACAAGGATGCCTGTTCCGCGGTTAACGGGCAGTACTCCTTTTGTTCAAGCTTATCAGGCAGATTTAACGCAACTTCTTCATCCTTTTTCGTCCGCCGCAGAAGGAATGGGCGAATCAGGCCTTGAAGCTCGCGGACCTTGTCTTTATTATCATCCTTTTCAATCGGGATGATGAACCGCTTCTGGAATTGGCCAAGGCTGCCGAGGTAGCCGTGATTCGTAAAGTCGAAAATCGACCAAAGCTCGGACAGGCGGTTTTCCATCGGAGTTCCTGTCAAGGCAATATGATGTCTTCCCTTGAGCTTCCGGACCGCGCGCGACTGCTTTGTATTCGCATTTTTTATGTTTTGCGCCTCATCAATTGCAATTGCGTTCCACTCGATTTTATTAAACTCTTCTTCATCGAGGTGGGATAGGCCATACGATGTCAGTACAACGTCCTGCCCGGTTACGGCTTCAACGAACTTCTCGCCCTTCAGGCGGCTAGATCCGTAATGCAGGTGGACACGGAGATCGGGTGCGAACCTTTCAAGCTCCTTTTGCCAGTTTCCAAGCACGGATGTCGGACAGATAATCAGTGATGGAGGCTCCGTAGTGGCAGCCGTCGCCACGGGCTCTGGGACGGGTTCCGCCAGCAATGTATCTCCGCCGTCAGATTTACGATTGCTTTTCCCTGCGCGGCTGCTTTCTTCGGCGGCTTTTTCTTTAACCGAAAGAAGGTAGGAAATAAGCTGGATCGTCTTGCCGAGACCCATGTCATCTGCAAGTGTTGCGCCGAAACCGAATTGGCGGAGGAACAAGAGCCAGCTCATGCCGAGCTGCTGGTATTGCCTTAATGTTCCGTTCAGGCCTGATGGAACGTCGGCAAGCGGGATTTCCTTGATTTCGTTTAGCTGCTTGAGCATTTGTTTCCATTGCCGGTTCAGTTCGATCTGGATTTTGGCAAACGTCCTTGGGTTTTCAAGGTCATCACCCTCTGGTTCGGGACTCAGTTCCTGCTCGAGCAAGTCGCGGACATGAAGGCCTTCCTTTTCGGCTTTCTTCATGATTTCCTGGATTTGCCGGATAAATTGCGGGTCGAGCTTTACCCAGCGGCCCCGTATATAGACGAGGCGGCGCTTTTCTTCGACCATGGTCCGGAATTCATCTTCGGACAGGTCAACGCCATTCATCGAGAAGCGCCAGTTGAAGTCGAGCATCGCCTGTAATCCGACGAACGATGGCCGGTGGCTGGATGTGCCCTTCAAGGATGCCTTGACACGCAGGTTAGCGTTCTTCATTGCTTGCCACCAGCCAGGGAGGAGAATTTCAACACCGAGGGCAAGCAATATTTCGCTTGATTCGGTCAGAAACACCCAAGCCTCTTCTTCGGAAAGAGATGTTTTGAGCCTGCCGTATACTCCAAGGGAAGGAATCAGGCTGATCCACCGGTTTTCCTCATGAGCTGCCTTTTCCAAAAAGGGCTTCCAGGAAGAGGGGATTGCGGGATCGTCGATTCTGTACAGCTCATCGGGATTCCGTTTGCTTCGCAAAAAGGTTTCAAGGAGCCAGAAGCCCTCGCCGTCCTCGGGTTCATCTAGCCTTAATCCTACTGTGAATGGTTCCTCGCTTTCCCTGATGCCAACCCATTCAAGCCAGGAGTCTTCATCAAAATAATGGGCGAGCGTGGCCGCGGGGATATTTTTACTTTCAAGAAGTTCGAGCTTCGGCCCGAACAGCTCCCGCATTTCCGTATTTCGGGTCAGGTAAGCGTCAAGTGCTTGGTTGTAAAGGTCCTCAATAAAGTCATAGGCTGTCACCTGGCTAATAGCTTCGTCTGATTCGGAAGCTGTGCCAGAAATAGTGACAGGCTGTTCCCAGAATGAGCTGTCGAACTCTTCGCGAACCCTTGAAGGGAGCCTCCAGCGGAAGGTGCCGCCTTCCCAGGATTTGAAGTCAGGCAGCCATTCCTTTTCTAAAATGCCTTCATATATAATGTGTGCAGATGACAGGCAGATTTCCGCAGCCTCATCCCAATCCCAGTCAAAAAAGCGGTTGAAGGACTCGCGGGCAAACAGGGTGGCGAGCTGCCATGCATTCAACTCAATCTGTTCAATCCCGTCCACTTTTATGGGATCAATAAATGCACCGTAAAAGCTTTCGGGATGCCGGCTGAATAGCGGGAACTTCCAGGCATCAACGGGCAGCCAGCCGCCATGTGCGCCCTGGGCGGACAGCAGGTAGCCATCACCATGTTTTTTTAGGAATAATTTAATGAAGCGCTCATTATACATTGATCAGCTTGCTCCTTTGGCACTCTTCATGGAACGCGCGCAGCCGCCTTGTCCGTTCCAGCAGCTCCGTGAAAAATACATCCCATTCATCAAGCCGCTTTTGCTTTTTATACAAGGTCCTGAGCTTTTTGAGCATCCGGACCGCTTGCTTGTATCCAGGCCTGTTCTTGGTGGCAATTTGCTTTGCTGCGGACTGGTGCAGCATCGAGATGACCGCCTCAGGCATTTCTTTTTCAAGTATCTTCAGTCTTGCACTAGGAAGGTCGGTATAATGATAGCCCATGAAAGATTGCAAATCTGCCCATTTCCCGTACTCGCCCCGTTCAAACAGCAAACTGCCATATTCATAATACGTATAAGGAAGTGCCTGGTGAAGCAGCCTTTCCAGGAGCTCCGACCTGCCTGTCTCCTCGACATAAGGAAGCGCCGACTCAAGCGCTTTTCTGGCAAACTGAGCGCGGCCCTGGTATCCCGGGATGGCGGCAAGGACACCCTTGAGTTTCTGTGTGAGCAGCTCGAGGTATGGACCAACCCGTCCCCATTCCTTGTGTGCATTCATCTCATCAATCCAATACAGCAGGAATGGCGGTGCCTCCTCATCAGACAGCCTTGCTATAAATGCAAGAGCAAGCGCATCCTCATTTAAAAGGACATGTAAATGTGCAGCCGCAATCGCAAGCGGGTGACCGGATTCAGCGCTTAAACTCATTTCATCAAGCTTCTTGGACTCTTCTTCAAGCCATTCCTTCTTTTTAAAAAGACCCGACCAAATCCCCATGTATAAAAAGGCACGCTCATAAACAAGAAATGGAATAACCGTCAAAATATCCCGCGTATCTTTACGGAGCTGTTCTAAGAAGGGATCGAAACCTAGCGGCCTGGCGCGTTTGCCTAGCTTTGCCGCAAGTTGGGATGCCTCGGTCTCAAGATCTGAAAACACATGCCTGTAGTAACGGCTGACCATTTCCTCGGTATGTCCGAGCTCCTGGCTAAATCGCGCCAGCTCTGTGAACGAAAATACACTCGCCGAAAGCTGATGCAGAAGCGCCCATTCCTCACCGCGCGGAGAATCAGCTTTAATACGGCGCCAGTAAACTCCAAACAGCTCGCTTACTATGTACGGATTTACATTCTTCTTTGCGCGCATAATTGAAGAGAAATTTTCCGTGAAGGAATCAATCCAGGCAGCGTAATCCTGTTTCAAGGCTCCACTTGCCTTGACTAGATCACGCGCCTTCTGTAAGCCCCATTCCGCGGCAGCACGCTTTTCCTGGACCGGATAACGCCAGTCCTCTATCCATTCTGCGACTGAATTGGTTCTGCCATACGCACTGAAAAAAACAGCAAGCTGATGTCTGCACAGGCCTTGGCCCGGACACGAGCACTCACTCATCTCGGGAAATAGCAGCTCAAGGGTTACCTTGACAGGCACAACATCCTGAACTGTCGCAGTAATGGTTTCTTCATCCATTCGCAGTTGTGATACTAATCCCTGGCGGTAAAGCAGCATTCCCTTTTGCATCAGGCGCGCATCCTCTTCCGAATGTGGCGAAAGCATATCCTGGATTTTATCGGATGCCATCGCAAGCCCTTCATTCCGCATCGGTACACACCTCTTTCTCTTTTTGGCTAATAGGAAAATATTGAATGCCTATTTCCCTGATACTTGGCCATTCGCCAACAGTACAGGGAAATTAATTTTATATTGCTATGCCCGTATTGATTTCTAAAAACGAACATTTATATTCATTTCAACCAGCATGCAACATTGCCCGGTAATGCACCGGTTAAATTTTACACATATGCTACAGTGGCTTGTTTGCCAGTGCCACGGAAGGACCAATGGCACGCTGCGGAAACTATGCCGCATTTGGAGGGCTTCGTTGCTCCAAGCTGTTGCAGCGGCACCCTTATTCTAATCCCGGTGAATCCATATACAACGGTAAGCCGGACTAACACTTAGCGTTTGAATGTACGCTCTACTGTATTGGTAGTTATCACTTTATTATACCCCAAATTAGCGGAGAGTAGGAGACCCTTCAGGCATAGCACTGAAATTGACTCTTTCTCCTTTAAAAACAAAATAATCTCTCTATGTAATCATTCCTTTTGATTTTAAGTGTTCTTTTTAAGTTTTCATCAGCTCTTTCCACTGATTTACCCAAATCGCTTCCTCTTTTTCTCTAGAATTGAATGTTCATTCATTAACAAATAATTATATTATAATAATGTTATTTTCTTTTCTTAACTTATTAATAGGTTTTAAGTTTGCCGAAAAAGGGGATATTCTTAACACTGGTTTTTGGATGGATTTGCAGGGAAATGCTGACACGAAATTGACAAATATTAAATTTTTGGAAATTCATTTACATTTGACAATATTTTTACTAGAATGATTGAAAAGACTGAAAAAGGAGGGAAAAACTCGAAGTGAAGAACAGTGGAGTAGCAGAAGGCCAAATGCTTTTTTTTGAGATTTTAAAGCGGGCCTACGAAAAGGGTTTAACAGAAACTGAAATGACAACCTGGAAAATGCTTGAAGACTTGAAATTGGACTTGCAAAGTATGCCGATTGCCGAATCGGATCGATTATAGAGAGAATAGAAGGGGAGACGATCCCCTTCTATTTTTTTGCTGAAATAACTATTTTAATATAGTTAAATGGAGCGGGTTATCTTAAAAGCCAATTTCCTCCATAATGGTTTTAATATTTTTCCTGGCTCTATCCCGCCAACTTTTTACCGTTGAAACACTGACGTTTTCTATAGTGGCTATCTCCTGAATAGTCAGTTGGTCCTGGCATGCATATTTCAGCCATTTCATCTGGTTTTTGGTGAGGGAGTTTCCGCAGGCATCAATCAGTTCGGAAATTTCGGTCTCGCCTACAGACAGATCTTCTAATAACTCCCATTGTTCTGGCTTTAGGTGGATGTTCCGTTCAAGTTGATTATGGCATCGGGTTAACTCAATCATCATCCGGCCTTTAATGAAGCGGTAGGCATATGTTTCAAATTTTCCTTTTTCCGGATCAAAGCCTCTTGCTGCCTCCCATAGGGCAATAAGGCCAATTTGATAGAATTCTTCCTTGTTTGTGTAGATGTGAAGAGAACGGATAATGCTGTTGATCATGGGGGTGTATTGGGTTGCGATATGCTCGAAATTTTCAATTTGGCGTTCCACAGTACGTCCCTTTCGGGGAAGCGCGCTTGCCATTTTTATTCCCGGGTAAGTCAACCATATAGCGGCTGGGTTTGGGTGTCGAAATCTATTAATTTACTTTTTATTCCAGGTAAATAAGCCGATTTCAAGCAGAATGATCCTGATAAATGAAAAAATATTGTTTACATAAGTTGAAAAATTAAATTTCCTCTCATTTTGGAATAAGTGAAAATTCTTTCAAATGTCTTTAGGGTATATAGAGAGGCTTTTGGTTTATAGCCATAGCTGAGGCTAACCGATATAATGAAGTAGAATCTTAATTGATAGGGGTTTTTAAAAAAATGGTAGATCGAATTAAAGTGATGACCGTGTTTGGCACACGGCCGGAAGCAATTAAAATGGCGCCGCTAGTCAAAGAACTTGAGAAGCATAAGGATAAAATCGAACCGATTGTGACGGTCACGGCTCAGCATAGGCAGATGCTCGATCAGGTGTTGAGTATTTTTGAGATTGTTCCCGATTATGATTTAAACATCATGAAGGACAGGCAGACGCTTATCGATGTTACTGTAAGGAGCCTGGAGGGTCTAAACGCTGTTTTGCAAGAGGCGAAGCCGGATCTTGTTCTCGTTCATGGCGATACGTCGACCACCTTTGTTGCAAGTCTTGCTGCATTTTATAATTCGATACCTGTTGGCCATGTTGAGGCAGGCTTGCGGACTTGGAATAAGTACTCTCCGTTCCCCGAAGAAATGAACCGACAGCTTACTGGGGTTATTGCGGACCTGCACTTTGCCCCGACCAGGCAATCCCGGCAAAACCTGCTGACCGAAAATAAATTAGCAAATGCGATTTTTGTAACCGGCAATACAGCTATAGATGCTCTGAAAACTACAGTTAAAGAAGATTATTCACATCCTGTACTTGATAAACTGGGCGGTGACCGTCTAGTCCTGATGACAGCTCATAGGCGTGAAAACCTCGGCATTCCTATGGAAAACATGTTCAGGGCTATTAGCAGGCTTGTCGACAAGCATAAGGATATACAAGTGGTATATCCGGTACACATGAATCCGGTCGTAAGAGAAATAGCAGGCAGGATTCTCGGGGATAATCCCCGTATATCTCTGATAGAGCCGCTTGATGTCATTGACTTCCATAACTTTGCCTCACGCGCACATCTGATTTTGACCGATTCGGGGGGAGTCCAGGAAGAGGCGCCTTCACTTGGGGTTCCCGTGTTGGTACTCCGGGATACGACCGAACGGCCTGAAGGGGTGGAAGCTGGCACATTAAAGCTTGCCGGTACGGATGAAGAAACGATTTTTACGCTGGCAGATGAGTTGCTGACGGATGATGAAGCCCATGGGAAAATGGCTAAAGCATCAAACCCATATGGAGATGGTTCAGCTTCGGCTCGAATTGTAGAGGCAATCCTCTATCATTTTAAGCAAGCCGAGCGGCCTGAAGATTTCCAATAAAGTAAACCTTTCATCAATGGGGTTTAATTCCTCCCCGCTAATGGTTAGCCGCGCTAAGCCCGATTGATTTTTCTAAGGAAATATCTTAGTTAACAATCAGATCTAAACGGGCTGTGATTGTTAACCGCATATAAAGCTAAGCCTCTGTCGATACTGGATGGAGGCTTTTTTGTATTTACACTCAATTTGAAACCAGGCAGGTTGAGGAAAACGAGATTATAAATGGAAAAATGAAGAAGCTCCCAAGAGTTTTCTTGGAAGTGAATATGTCCTGCCTGTCCCTCATGAGGCTTATGAAGACGGGAACAGACCAACAAACCATGCCTTACCATCCTTCATAAGGCTTATGAAGACGGGAACAGACCAACAAATCATGCCTTACCGTCCTTCATTAGGCTTATGAAGACGGGAACAGACCAACAAATCATGCCTTACCGTCCTTCATCGGGCTTATGAAGAGGGGCACAGACCGAAAAACCATGCCTTACCGTCCTTCATCGGGCTTATGAAGACGGGCACAGACTAGAAAACATCCTACACTTCAAGCGAGACAGGTCTTGCAGTGTAGATAAGAACCAGAGCGCCATGAAACAAAATGAAGTAATGCGGCCAAACTGACCAACCAGTATTCAATTTAGAGTCTCAGCCTTAAGTCTTAGTGTTCTCTACAATCCCGGCCGGTGGAAAGATACCTTCAAATCGTGTATTGTTAATATAAGGAACCAATATTTACAAATTTATTTTTCGTGTAAAATGAAACAATTCCATGGCCATCAACGTACTAACAGATATAGCTATTAAAGTCGGGAGTCGATCCGTATGAATCCATTTCTTTCATTTTTATTAAGAAGTTCAATAGCTGTCCCTACCGCTGTAACAGCGGGAGCGGTAAGCTTTCTTGGTTTCGATGCAGGATGGCTGCTGTCAACCGGAATTTCGGCGGCTGGCGGGTTTACGGCATACCAATCAGTTGGCATGTACACTAATTCCCAATTCTTGAAGAGGCATAGCCTGACAAGGAAGGAATACCGTTATATTAAAACCAACCTGGAGGAAGGAAAGCGGAAAATCAACCGCCTCCATAGGGCCCTTTTTTCGATAAAAAATCTTCCGTCCCTGAAACAGCGGATTGAGCTGCTGCGGGTAACGAAAAACATTTACAAGCTGACCAAAAATGAACCAAAGCGATTTTATAAAGCGGAACGATTTTACTTTTCACATCTAGATTCTTTAATTGAACTTGCCGAAAAATACGCGTTCCTGTCTGCGCAGCCGAAGCGGAGTCCTGAACTCGAACTTAAGCTTCATGAGACCCAGCGGACGCTTGATGAGCTGACTGACACAATTGAGCAAGATTTATACTATATTATCAGGGATGATATTGACCATCTCGATTTTGAAATTGATGTTGCCAAAAAAGTAATCGCAAATCAAAAGAATATTAAAATCCCTGAAGAAAACAGGAGGCTAAAATGAATCAAAACAATCAACCTTCCATGAATTCGAATAATATTCTTGATGATATTCTTTCAGATCCATTTGGCGCGAATGAAAATCCAGCTGTTGCACCGGCACCAGTTGACGAGGGCGGCAAGCAGGTCCGCCTGATTGATGTCATCCCTGAGGAGAACAAGGCGAAGGCTATCCAGTTAGCAGAGCAGATTGACCCGAAGAACCACCAGGCGATGATTTCATATGGGACGCAGGCGCAATCCAAGCTGCTTTCTTTTTCAAATACGATGCTCGAGCATGTGCAGAAGAAGGATGTAGGGGAAATTGGAGAAATCATTAACGACTTGATGAAGCACCTGTCACATGTGAATCCCGACGAATTGAATCAAGAAAAACGCGGCTTAATTTCACGCATGTTCGGCAAGATGACTGGATCTGTCCAGGAAGTACTGTCCAAGTACCAAAAAACCGGAGCTCAAATAGATCGGATTTCTGTAAAGCTGGACCGAAGCAAAAACACCCTTCTTGCTGATATGGCGCTCCTCGAGAGATTATATGAGCATAACAAAGAGTACTTCAATGCCCTGAATGTGTACATAGCAGCGGGTGAATTGAAGTATGATGAGCTTGTTCAAAAAACTATCCCGGCAATGCGCAGGGAAGCGGAAGTCTCAGGAGACCAGATGAAGGTCCAGGAAGTCAATGATATGATGCAGTTTGCTGACCGCCTTGATAAACGAATCCATGACCTGAAGCTAAGCAGAGAATTGACTGTCCAAAGTGCGCCGCAAATCAGGCTCATCCAGAATACAAACCAGGCGTTAGCCGAAAAAATTCAGTCGTCAATTATGACGGCAATTCCGCTCTGGAAAAACCAGGTCGCGATTGCGTTGACTCTTATCCGCCAGCGCAATGCGGTTGAAGCCCAGAAGCAGGTTGCGAAGACCACAAATGATTTGTTATTAAAGAATGCCGAGATGCTAAAGGCGAACACCATCGAGACTGCGCGTGAAAATGAGCGGGGCATTGTGGAAATTGAAACGCTGAAGCGTACCCAGGAAAGCCTTGTCTCAACCCTTGAAGAGACATTAAGAATTCAGGAAGAAGGACGCACCAAACGCCGCCAGGCCGAGCATGAGCTATCACTCATGGAGAGCAACCTGAAGCAGAAATTGCTGGATATCAAAGGTGAAACGGACCGAAAACGAATCGAATAACCATAGTGAACGCTGCTGGCAACAACGCCTGCAGCGTTTTTTCTGCACCTGTGGATATAAAACAGTTTGTATCTGTTCGACATTTTCTTTAAGTGCGAATTTAGTGAATCACAGAACCTGAAAGGTCTTTTCAGGTTTTTAATCAAACGTTTGATTAAAAACTAGCTTGTCATTTAAGGTAGGTTCCGGTCGAAAATTAACCTTTTTCCATCAAGAAAAACTAATGTCTGGTTAACGCAGATATGGTACGCTAAGAAAAATGAATCAGGAGTATGATTATGGAATTTAATAGAAGATGGTTACTGGGCTGCGGCTTGTTTCTGCTGGCGGTAAACGGTGGGGGTTTTCTGCTTGTACAGCTATTTGGCCAATAATCCAAGCCCAATTGCTTTTGAAAATTAAAAAGTTAGCGGGGAAATGGAATTGATAAACGACTTAACAAAACCGATATCAAAACGGTTATTGCTTTTACTGTTGATCGTGACCGTTGGTTCCGAGTTGGCACTTTATTTCTCTCGGTACAGTTACTTTTTTTCCGAGCTATATGATTCAATTATGATTGTTTCGATATTTCTTGCCTGGAAGCTGCATCCGAGGCTGATGGGACGGACTGGAGCTTATGCCTCCGGAACATTGAGAGACGCGCTCGGGTTGTGTCCCGCGGAGCCTGGCGGAAAGAGGTCATTTTGGCATAAAGGGTATATTTCACAGTTTGCAGCGGTTTTTCTCCTGTTCAATATGGCATCAGCAGTTGTCAATTTTTATTCCTATATTCTTTTTCCGGGCTTTAATGATAACTATCAGGAGTATGTGGAAGAATCGATTGATACGGTTCAGGGCGGCTGGGATTCATTCGCAGATGAAGAGGGTATGGTTGAACCTAATGATACAAACCCGGTATTGGAGTGGTTTGACTTTGCTGGCTACGACTTTTATACCTCTGCACTGGCTGGATTCGAGGAGGTATACCGGCTCGGCTATATGATTCTGTTTTTGTTGCTTTTTAAAAAAATACTCCCATTAAAATGGCGGCAGTGGCCGGGAGAAGTTTTTTTAATGGCTGTTTTGTTTTTAAGCAGTCTTCTGTTTGGAACAGGGCACGCCCTGGATACTCCTCAGCCATGGGATGTGACGATAGGGACGATTGTCACATTTACCAATATGGGGTTGATTCTGGGTATCCTTCTTTTATGGTCACGCAATCTTTGGCTATTAATTGCTGTCCATGGTGTATACGATATTTTGATGACAATTGAATGGTATTATTTTGAGGCAGCTTCCCTTATATTCTCGGGGGCGGTACTTGCAGCCTGGGCAATCGAGGCGGCTATGCGAAAAATAAGTCCGGAGAAGGAAACTGATATTAAGGCAAGCCTATAGAATAATCCAAACGAAAATGCGGAGCTTATCCGCATTTTTTTTATTTATAAGGTGAAGATGTGTAAAAGTAGCAGGGAGATGAAAGAATAATGTAGAATTATGATGAACGATGTCGAAGAGAAGGAGTTTGCAAATGGATCAGCCAATAGTAAATGTTGCCGTGATGGGAAGCTGCGTGACTAGGGACAATTTCAATTCAAAGTTCAACCCATATTATAAAGATATCTATGACTGTGTGCTGACCCAAAATCAGACATCTCTTATTAGCTTGATGTCCAAACCCACTATGTTTAAGGAAGAATATGTAGAAGGAATGGGCAAATACGAAGCATGGAATGTACGGTCAGACTTAAATAAAGAGTTCCTTGAACAAATGAAGGAACTTCAGCCAGACTATTGTATTCTCGACTTTTTCGGCGATATACACTTCGGGGTCCTTGAGCTTGAGGATGGACGTTACATTACAAATAATCGCTGGATGCTATGGAAGACAAGCTACTATAAGGACTTGAAGGAAACAGACAAGATGATAGAGCTTAAAATCGAAAAGGATACTGAACGCTATCTGAAGCTTTGGAAGGAGCATGCAGATCGATTTTTTGCTTTTATGAAAAGTGAAGTTCCAAATTGCGGAATTATTGTACATAAGGCTAGAAACGCCGAAACATATATCACGGATTGTGTGAGAAAACCTTTGAGCACCTCAGGCAAGGTAATGAATATGGACGTCAAGCGCATGAATGAACTTTGGGATGAGCTTGATGATTATATAGTTGAAAAGTACGGTGTGCATACAATCGATTTGAGGCATCGCGACCTGGCCAGCTTTACAGAGCACCCATGGGGTCCATTTTATGTACATTACACAATGGATTATTACCCGGAGTTTCTTGATAGACTTAATAAGATTGTCCTCTTCGACAGGGTTGGGGAGCAGGGACTGCCAGGGAAAATTGTGAAAAACCTCCTTGTACTTGACGAGGAACGGGCAATTGGACAGCCCGATTCCAAGGAACAAGGATATGCATCCTTGACAGAACAATTGGAAAAAACAAAGTCAGAGCTTGCAAAAGCCAGAAAGAAGCTAAACCGATTTGAAACGGAGACTGTCTTCAAGTTTGCAAAACGGAAACTGAAAAAGTATAAAGCCATAAGGAAAGCTTATAAGTTACTAAAGGAATAGAACAAAACGCCTGCAGAACTCTACAGGCGTTTTAGTTTTTGTTTATTTTTTATGTACGCCAAGTTCCATGAGTGCCTGCTGCATGCTGGCTCTTGTTTTAATACCTGTAAAATCCAATCCGAGACTGACGATGGTTTGCGAGATTTCAGGCCGAATGCCGGTCACAATTGCCTGAACACCTGTAAGCCTTAGAGCATTGAAAATCTGGAATAGCTGGTCGGCCACCATTGTATCGATGATAGGTACACCGGAAACATCAAATATTATCTGACGGACATTCAGTTTGGCGCTCTCAGTTAAGGAGACATCCATGATCAGCCTTGCGCGGCGGGTGTCAATTGAGCCGACGAGGGGCACAACGGCTATACCCTCGACAATCGGAACGACCGGTACAGACAGCTCCTCAAGAGCAGTATAGGCAACATCCATAAGCCTATTTGTATGGACCTCGAATTCCTCGCCTATGACACTGCATACGCGGTCTAATAAAGGGTCGAGTATTTTAGAGACATCGAGCATCGTAATCGCTGCAAATTTCTTTTTCTCAAGTTCTTCGGTAAAAACGTCCCAAATCACAGTCCGGAAAAATGCTACGCTCCTAAGGGAGTCTGTTAGGGAAATGGAATACAGGATGGCGTAACCTGCTGCTTTCTTGCTCCATTCCTCAACCTTGTCGTATATAGGAGCAGTATTCAAAAGCGCCTCACCAAGCAGATGGACAAGTTCTGAGTAAAATTCCAGTTGTTTTTCACCGGGAAGTAAGGTAGCAGGGAGATCAAATGTATCATTTTTATCAATATTTATGATGACGTTTTTAGCTATTACACGGTCATTCGCCATAATTTTATTGCCTATATACTGCAATTCATCCTTCACTGACTAAGCTCCTCCCAAATAGTTCCTATACTTATCATATAGTATTGTCCTTGAATCCCGCAAAATAAATACCTTTTACTTTTCTAACAATGCTTATTTTTATAAAAATTAAATAGGCAGCTTTGACGGCTGCCTTTGTCTTCATAATAGAAGCGGTGCTTTTAGGTATCTCGCTGATTGAGATACAGAAAACCACCTGCCTGGTAATTTAGTAAGTTTATTATACATAGTTTGGTTTGGGCGCGAGCTTATTATCGTTTAAAACGGTTGCTGAGTACCTTTAATAAAAATTGCTTTTCTTCAGCGGTAAGCATTCTCCAGTTTTTGACTTGAATTTTCACCAAAGTTCCCTCCCCGTATTTCTTTATTGACATGAAAAAGTATGATTATGGCCGTTTGCTGTTCATTGTCTTTCTATGTATAACTATAGCGCTGCGAAAGGCGAATTTGAATATAAACCGTTCAACAAATACTGACTTTCCTACCTGTATAATGCGGGTGAAACTATGGATTTACGTATAGAATGAGCTGAATTGTGAAGAAATGCATGGGGAATTGCCGAATAGTGTCGGCTTGGTTGCAAAACGGGAGCAAAGGGCTGCGAAAAAGGCGCAGCCCTACCCGTTTTTGATTCTCGAACTATGGCTGATGGCCTTCAGGATGAATTGCTTTTCCCAAGCGGCCAATCTCTTCCAGCTGCCTGCCTTTATTTTCATTCTCGCCCACTCCTTCATATAGAATGTATTGTTTCTTTATGGTGTAAGAAGGATGAAGGAACCAGAGATTCATCTCTTCCTGTGTTAGATGTTTACCGTCTTTTTAGCCGGAATAAACAAAAAAGAGTTCCTCAAAAACAGAGGGAATCGGACAAGGTAAGCCTTATATGGACAAGGGATGGGTGCTCTCTGGAGAAGAAGATAGCGAATTTGGATAGACCAATGGAGAATTTGCCGAAATAATTTTGAGTAAAAGTATGAGTAAAGGTGGCAGTGGAGATGTTTAAATGGAAAATAAAAAGACCAAGGCTTTTGTCTCCAAAAACCTGGCCTCTTATTGTATGCGCGGAAAAGTAAGTTTGAAGGTGGCCCCGGTATGAGGGCCATCACTTTTAACATCAATTCTGCCTTTATGATCCTGGATGATTTTATAGGTCACCATCAGTCCCAAGCCATTTCCGGTTGATTTTGTCGTGAAAAAGGGTTCCCCTAGCTTCCTCAATTGTTCTTCCGTCATGCCGACCCCTGTATCTTTTATGGTTACCGATACTTCCGATGGCTGGATGTTCATCGATATATACACGAAACCGCCTGATGGGATTGCCTCAATAGCATTTTTCATTATATTGAGAAACACTTGCTTTAACTGATTTTTCTCCCCGGAAATGATCACTGGTTCGTCAGGGAAATCAGTAATGAGAAGGACATTTCGCAGCAGTGCTTCCGGCTCAATGAATTTTGCAATGTTTTTCAGGATTTCGGTCAGATTGCACTGAGTAAAATCAGTCACATGAGGCCTTGCAAAAATCATGAAATCACTAACAATCGAGTTGATCCTGTCGATTTCATCCAAGATTGTCTTAGTAAAGACCGTCTCCTTTGTTGTTTCTGTTAACAATTGGACAAAGCCTTTAATGGTCGTTAATGGATTGCGGATTTCGTGGGCAAAGCCAGCTGCGAGTTCGCCTACCATCGACAGCTTTTCTGCTTTTAGAAGCGTTTCCTCGGTACGTTTCTTCTCTGTTATATCGTATTGGATGGAGATGTGCTTATATTTCCTGCCTGCTTTATCAATGAAGGGAATGATTGTGGTATCTGTCCAATAGGTTGTTCCGTCTTTCGCTTTGTTCAAGATCTCTCCGTTCCAGACCTTTCCCGCACTTAAATCATTCCAGACGTCGTCGAAATAGCCTTTAGGGTGATAGCCGGAATTAAGAATATAGGGGGTTTTCCCAATTAATTCGTCCTTGGAAAATTTAGATACCTCACAAAATTTTTCGTTAACGTAAATGTATGCATCATTTTCATCCATGACAGCGAAAATTGTTGCTTCGTTTAGAGCCTTCTTAAGTTCAGCTAACTCTTTCAGAGTCATCCGCAGGTCCTCTGTTGACTCATCAAGGGCGTATTTTGTCGCGAAGAGGATATCGTTGTAATGGTTTATGACAGAGCTTAGTACTGCATTTAGAAGTGGATCCAGGAGTTTAATTGATTCGATAAAATATTCCCCTGTAAGCTTGTTTTCCTTTATTTCCGTTTCCATTAAGGTAATAATGGCAGACCGGGTTTTGTAAACAAGGCCGATACAAGTATCTAGGGATCCCGCAATACCGACAGATCGTTGGCCAAGGAGATTTGCGAATGAAAGTAAATCATTTTTAATGGAAGGATTATGTGTTGAGAGATACTCGCCAAGAAGATAGAAAAGGTATTTTTGCATATAGTGGGAATCGTCCAGGTGGTGGTACAGGACATTGTATTTGCTGCCGGTACCTGGCGTATCCAAATACTCAGCGAGCTCACCGCTGAGTTGTTTAATTTTACAGCCTAAATCATACATTTGACTGTTCATGATACTCCTCCGGCTAAAATTATTCTACTTATCTATTCATTTAAGGATAACAGAAGTAGTTTGCAACGAATAGCTAAATAGTTACAATTTTCTAATTTAACTATAATGATACTCTGCATGGTTTGTAAATATTTGTATATCGATTTTCGCCATAAATTTAGTTTTTAGCTGCGCGGCTAAAATAAACACTATACGACATCCTTGGAGGGCTCTGCCGCTGCTTGATTCTTCTTACATTGAATCTTCTAATTTCATGCCTGCCGTTTTGTCGTTTTCCCTCACAATAATGAAAAATTTATAAAAAATAGGTCTTTTTCCCTGGGGTAGAGGACAAAAGACTCTAGCACGTTAACAAAGTAATAACTAGAATGTGAGAGTCTTTCAAAAATCTTACATTTGGAGGTATCAGCTTGAAAAAGAAATTACTGTCGATTCTTATGTTTGCTGCTCTACTGACCGGAGCAGTGTTTTTTATAGAGCCAGCTGAAAGCCATGCTGCAACTGCGACGATTAAACTAGGGGAAACAAAAGCCGCTGTAACAACAAAACTTGGAAAAGAAAAAAGGGTTTCAGCAAATGAATATAAATTGAATTGGTACACCTACCATAATTCATACAAAGACTACTACATGGTTAGTTACTTGAACGATAAGGTAACAGGAATTTACACAATGGACACAGATTATGCGATCTTCGGCATCCGTGTAGGATCGACCCTTACCCAAGTGAAAAAAGCACTCGGTACGCCAATTAAAGGCATACTTAAAGGAAGCACAAACTATCTAGTCACTAATGACTCCAAAATGCAGACCTTCTATAAAAACGGTGCATACATCACCATATTCTTTGACTCCTATAACGATGGAAAAGTTACAGGCATTCAAGTGTTATCAAGTACGATGGAAAAGAGGAAGGCGGCCAGATATGGCGTTTCGTCTACTTCATTGCGCTCCGGTTTTGAGCTGCAGCTATTCGACCTTGTAAATGCCGACCGTGTAAAAAGCGGCCTTAAAGTTCTTTTCTGGAGTGAAAAGGCAAGAAACTCGTCAAGGCTGCATAGCCAGGATATGGTTACTAACAAGTTCTTTAGCCACACCAATCTTAAAGGAAAAACCCCTTTTGATAGAATGAAGGCGGCAGGCATCAGCTATTGGGCTGCGGGCGAGAACATTGCCTATGGGCAATCCAGCAGTATTTTTGCTCATGAATCATTAATGAATTCGATTGGGCACCGAAATAATATCTTGAATAAGAACTACACGCATCTTGGAACTGGTGTTGCGTTTAAGTCGGGGAGTTACACCCCGTATTATACTCAAAATTTTTATAAGGTGAGATAAATAGGTTAGCGGGCCTTCGCGATGAAAGCCTGCTATTTTACTGCAAATTTTGTAGAAAAATGTAGAAATTTGAAGATTAATATTAGTAGGATAATTTCATTATTTTACCAAAAGTTTATTTTAAAATAAAAATACAACATTTATAATAATGTAGAATGTAAATTTATTGTAAATAAACTACGACTTTTGATGGATTCCACGTTCTTTAAAATAATCATAAGTGCTTATAGCATTTTGTGGAGGATGCAAAATGAAAACTGTAACAACTGAGAAAAGGAATACCAGAGATTATATAGACCTTCTTATGAAAGAGAAGGATAGACAAGATGACAAGAATTGGTACAGTGTTGAGCATAATGTACTAGACTTAAGATTTAATGGCCCTACCCTAACCCTTGAGGGCTATTGTTATATTAATGATATCCCTATATTAAAATGTTTCGACGTAAAAAAGAGGCTTGTTTTATTTGATAGTAAACAAAAAAAGTATTGGAAGTTCATTTTGGAAGATATCACAGTTGATAATTTTTTATCTTTAGAAGAGGCAATCGACCCCCAGTACAGGTGGGCAGGATATAAGGGCACGATTGATCTTTCGAATGTTGAGAATAATATGCCTTTGAAGGAAGGCAATTATGTAGCCCTGCTGGAAATTGTCATTTTTCAAAAGAACGATAAATTAGTTAAAAGAGTGCCCCTTGGTGATATCCGCAGGTACTTAAAAGATGGCTTCTATACTTCGAAAATGGAACACTACTCTGCCAATTCGCAGCTGCTCTATAATGTAATGGCAAGATATGATTTGAATACGAAAAGTTTGCAAATCGAATCACATAAAGTTAAATCGATTAATCCTAGTGAGCTTTATGGAGATATTAAAAATAAAACCGAAAAGCCGAATGCCTTTTATAGGCTTATGCGAACAAAAGGATTCATGTTTTTTTATTACCTCTTCCACTTATTTCCCGTGAATAAGAGGAAAGTTTTATTTGCTTCAGACAGCAGGGACGAAGTAGGAGGCAACCTTAAGTTTGTTTACGATGAAATGAAAAAACAAAACCTAGACTATGAATATAGATTCATGTTCAAAGAAAATAGCTTTGTAAAGAAGTCGATTTTAGAGATTATTAGGCTTGCATATGACGCTGCTACATCAAAAGCAACTTTATTAGAAGAAAACTATCCGATGTTTTCTCAGTTGAGAATTAGGAAAAATACGGATCTGATTCAGCTTTGGCACGGCGCCGGTGCATTTAAAAAATTCGGATACAGCCGAATGGGACAGCCAGGCGGTCCCAAAATCACGTCCAAGGATCACAGGAATTATACGAAAGCGATAGTTAGTTCGAAAAATATCACTCCTCAATATGCAGAAGGATTTGATATAGATGAAGAAAAAATTATCCCTTTGGGAATACCGAGAACGGATATTTTTTTTGACGAGGAATACAAGGAATCAAAAAGGAAAGAGCTTTATGAAGCCTACCCATTTCTAAAGGGCAAGAAGGTTATTTTGTTCGCTCCTACGTTCAGGGGCAAGGGAAGAAAAGAGGCCCATTATCCTTTTGAAAATCTTGATTTTGAAAAACTTTATAAAAACCTTAAGGATGAATATGTTTTTCTTTTCAAGCTTCATTTCATTGTCCTTAATAAGGTAACGATTCCTTACAAATATGCTGACTTCTTCTATGATTTTACGAGCTACAGGGAAGTTAATGATTTGTTGCTGATTACGGATTTACTTATTACCGACTATTCATCCATCTGTTTTGAATTTTCACTGCTCGACAAACCCATTCTTTTCTATGCGTATGATGTTGAGAACTATATCAGCAAGCGTGGTTTTTATTTTGAATATCAAAGCTTCATCCCGGGCAGCCTTGTAAAAAATACTGACCAGATGGTTGCGAAAATTATTAAGAATGATTTTCAAAAAGAGAAAATTAAGCCATTCCGTGATTATTTCTTTGATTACCAGGATGGCAAGGCTAGTGAAAGAGTCGTGAATCATTTAATTAAAGGAATGGAATAGAATTGTCCAAATAAACACTTGCAGATTTATGTAAGTGTTTATTTTTGCAAAGAAATTGAGGTGTAGAGAATTGTTTTCCGTTTTGAATTATAGATTTGAAGAAAATAGGATTTCATTGAGCTTTAAAAGTGAAATAGAGTTTGAAAACTTGAAACTTGAATTAAGGTTCAAGGATATGGAAAGGTTCATCGGAGCCCAAGCATATGAATACTATTATTCGCTTGAGTTGAAAAGCGAAGGGCTTGTCCATATTGCAGACATACCTTTACTAGAAATAGTGAGGAAAAGGGGAGAGACTTTTGTAGGAGACCAGTTGGTGTGGCTGTATGTTCTTGCAGAGGAGAAGTCTGTGCCGCTTAAGGCAGATAAGGATTATGTCTCTAGTGGCAGTCAAATAGTTACACTTTCTCAGAATCTTTCTTTTACAACATTAATCAATAAAAAAAATGAGTTTCAGTTTAAGATTTTAATGGGAAAGTTTGCAAATACAATAGGTTTTTCTACACAAAATAATGAAACAACGTTTGAAATCCAGTCAAGCCTTTCTGAAATCAATGTGCATCTCAGGAAAAGAGTATTTAAAGATGCGGGGATTCATTCACTTAATATACCACTTTCCCATAAAGAAAATGGTTTCGTTCTGAGGAAGGACATATTGGGTATTTTAATGCTGGAAGACGAAATCACTATTTTTGATTTTATTGTTGAAGGTGAGTCAGACGGAATTAGGTTTTCTAACTTTGGGAAAGTAGATATTCCTGATAAACTGCCAATTCCGATTGATTTTGGTAATAAAAATTACACCGGTGAATTGTATAAAACAAATAAAGGGAACATGGCATTAAAAATAAGTCGGAAATACCCGGCAAATAAAATAGACCATATAGTAGAAGCTCAACCAGGCATTTATGAAATCATCCTTTCTATACAAATGGAAGGACAGGCTATTGTGTGCAGATATAATAAGTTGAATTTCCTTTCGCCAATGGACAATTATATACAGTTTAAATCCATTCCAACCTTGCAGGATGGGAGGGAGAAAACGTATTTCGAGCTCAATATGGATGAACTTTTCGGTGAAATTGAAGCGAACTATGAACAGCGTTACCGGATTATTTTACAGTCTAAAGATGGCATTCAGTATAAGCTTGGATTAAAAGAACCATTATATACCTGCTTTCCTACTTCTAAAAATAATATTTATCTGGAAGGAGAAAAGGTATTCAATATTTTTGTTCGTGCGAAACAGGAAAATGGCGTAAAGATCGGAGTGCTTGGCTCCTGTTTTTCACGAAGCCAGTTTAACAGCCAGGACAAATTCTATAAAAATAACGATTACAAACTTGCATTCAATGTCTGTTTCAGCCAATTTTGGCCTTCAATTATCAGCCTGGTAAGTAAACCCATAAAGTATGACGAATCTGAATTTGCTAACATAGCCCCTAAAAAAATGGGCGAAATCAAGCGCGAGATGGATAAGACGATATTTAGTGACATAAAAGATGCAAATGTGGATTATTTAATCATCGACTTTTATGTCGATGTTATTCATGGAGTTAGGAAATTTGAGGATGGAACCTACCTTGGTGTCAATCCATACATTAGGTCTACAGAATATTATAAAAACAAGGTACTTAAAACTTCCAGGCAAATGGATTATCGTGATCCTGATTACTTTTGTGTATGGAAAAGGGCGTGTGATGAATTTTTGGAGAGGGTTCAAGAGTTCTTGCCGGAAAAGCGATTAGTATTAAATACTGGCGGACTAATTGACAGGTACTATGATAAGGATCGAAATGTAAAGAATTTTATCGAAGAGAAGATTATTTCAAGAAAAAGCTTTATCAATTACAACAGCCTTTGGGAAAAAATGAACCAATACTTTTTAACAAAGGCTCCAAATGCAAAGCTGTTGGATATGCAAAGATATGGCTATATAGGTGACATTAAACACCCAAGTCCATTCGGACCCCATCATTATGAGTCCGCCTATTATCGAGGTATGACCGGAGAATTGGCTAGAATTATTGTGTTTGACCAAAATAGGTAGAATAAAGAATAAGTACCTTAAACAAGAGGCTGTCCCAACATATTTTTGGGACAGCCTCTATAATTTTGCTCTATACCATTAGTAAAATCGCTTAAAACTCTCAAAATGTTTTTTGTAATAAGAATTGTCCAGACTTGTAATCGTTACGCCGTTATTGCCTGCATGAATGAACTGATTATCCCCAATATATATGCCCATATGAGAGATGCCCTTTTTATATGTATTCTCAAAGAATACTAGATCACCGGCTTCAGGCTTGTCCACATAATAGGAGCGGTCGTAATAGCCTTGTGATGAATGCCTGAGCATGTCTTTGCCAGATTTATTGAACACATAGTAAATAAAGCCGCTGCAATCAAAGCCTTCCGGGGTTGTTCCTCCCCAGACGTATGGAGTGCCGATCAATTCCTTGGCTGTTTCAATGATCAATTGAGATTCACCAGTGGCAGGTTCGGATTGTGCAGGCTTTACAGGCTGTACAGCCTTTTTCGTTGGGACTTTTAATACCTGGCCGACCCGGATCAAATCGGAAGTTAATTTATTCAGTGTTTTGATTTCTGCAACTGTCGTACCATATTTAATGCTGATGGCACCAAGCGTATCACCGCTTTTTACCGTGTAAAATATAGTTTCGGAAGCTGGTACTTGCGGTTCAGGCTTGGCTGGTGCTGCTGGGGTCGGTTTAGGCTTTGCAGGTGTTGGTTCCGGAGCAACAGCTGGCTTTTCCGTCACTGGAGCTGATACAATCAGCTTTTGCCCGATATAAATGATGTCGGATTTAAGGCTGTTCCATTTCTTCAGGTTTGCTACAGTCGTCTTCTTGTTGCTGGCAATTTTGCTTAGCGAGTCTCCTTTAACGACCGTATATGTTGCGGGAGTCTTGATTGCTGCTGGTGCTGGTTTCTTAACCGCAGGGGCTACTGCCGATTTTTTTGAAGCAACCGGGATAACCAGCTTTTGATTAATAAAGATAAGATCGGATTTTAAGCCATTTTCCGTCTTAATCTGACTTACATTTAATTTGTATGTAAGGGCAATTTTTGATAGGGTATCTCCCTTTTTTACAGTGTACTTAATGCTTGAGGCAGAGGCTTCGGCGGAATAGGCAGCGGATAGGATGGCAACAGTGGCAAATGCAACGACAGCTTTCCCTTTCATCGGGATTGGACCACCTCACTAGTAATTTTTTAATAAGAATATTTTACCATGGCGCTGGAACAATTAGTATATCAATCTGAAAAACTTTGGGAAATTTGTAGAAAAGACTCAAAATTTAAGAAAAATGTTGGAGTTTAGAAGTTAAAATGGGGAAAATGAACCAAATGAAACATTCCACAAAATGGGTATAGCTGATAGAATAAAAGGCATCAGCAAGTTTACTGCTAGATTATACCCAGGAGGCGCCATATGCAGGGCTATTTAAAAAAATTCAGTGTCGTGGTTCTTTCATGTATGCTAGTTTTTCCAGGAGCAGCCATTGGCTCAGAGCTTAACCAAAATAATGAGGGAATCCAAGCGGAAGAGGTTACTGTTCCGGAGAAGTATCTTGTGATAAGCAATGAATCTATCAATCCGAATATAAGCCAGCCTTCTGGGACTACTGCCTTCGAAAAACAACTGGTTGCGTTAAGGAAAAATGTAAATGGGAAGCCATTTAAGTTCAATCCTACAAAACCCTTTGATGCTGAAAAGTATAAGGATAAAAAAGTAGAAGAGAACAAGCTCCCGAACTATTCAATACGTGCGTATCAAACTGGTGACCTTAAGTATTTCTGGACATATAATTTTGTTGAGGAGACTGACGTTAGAATCCCGGCGCGCCTTGCATATAGTGGCTCAAAAGCAAATGTATGGGTCAATAACCGGCAAATTTCCAATCAAGATGCTGCCAAGCTTGGTGCCGAGTTCGATACAACCATGTACGAGATGGTAACGGCCAATTTTGCGAAAGAGTCGGATGTAAACGGTGATGGGAAAATCAATATCCTTGTCTATGATATCCAGGATGGCTTTGATGGCAATGGCGGTTATATTGGCGGCTATTTTTATGGCGGAGACCTGTTTGAGGGAGATGCTTACAATAGGTCGAATAAGTCCGAGATTTTCTATGTTGATACATACCCTTCCATGGGTATGGGTACTGATAAGGACGTAACAGTTGCCTATACGACACTTGTGCACGAATTTCAGCATATGGTCAATTTCAATAGGACAGTCTTTATTGAAGGAAAATTCTTACCAATGGATACATGGCTGGATGAAAGCCTTGCAATGGCGGCAGAACAAGTATATTCAGGCCGCGCCCTGGATTACAGGATTGATTATTATAACAACTCCGAGGCTATACCAAACGGTCATTCCCTGCTTTATTGGGATGACTATGGCGATGTACTTGCGAATTATTCGTTATCCTATCTGTTTGGACAATATCTCATGCTCCAGGCTGGGATCGGAAACGGTGTATATAAGGAAATCATCTCAAACAAATACGATGATTATCGGGCCGTAGAGGCTATTGTGAAAAAGTATATTGACCCGGGAATGTCATTCGGGAAATTCATGACCAGTTTTCGGACAGCATTGCTGTTAAAAAGGGATAAAGGTCTGTATGGCTTTAAGGGCATTGAGGCTTATGATGCGCTAAACCCAGGCATGGGGAGGGATGGCAGCCGCCTTAAGGGTGGAGGGGCCATCTATAAACCCCTGTTAAGTGATCAGCCTTTTTCCATTCCTGTTGATAAAGGTGCAAATGTAAGCTATACCATCGTTGATAAGGCTGAGTCTTCTGATACGACAGCACCCGAAGTTCCGTTTATTAAACCGGTGGATGATAATGATGGGACAGTGTCCGGTAGTGCAGAACCTGCAAGCACCATTACAGTAAAATCAGGAAAAGTTGTCTTGGGAAAAGGAACGGCAGCAACTACAGGTCTTTATAGTGTTAAAATTCCTGTTCAAAAAGCCGGGACGGTTCTAACTGTCACCGCTTCAGATGCGGCATACAATGAAAGCGGGATTGCTTCAGTGACAGTTACTGATAAGACTGCTCCTGCCAAGCCTGTTCTGAACCAGGTTAAGGATTATGATAAAAAAGTAACCGGTAAGGCAGAAGCGGGGTCAACAATAAAGGTAAAGCTAGGATCAACCCAGTTGGGACACGCTGTTGCCAATGGAAATGGGAGCTTTATCGTCTCATTAACAAAGGCACATAAGGCAGGAACTATCCTGACTGTTTCCGCAACTGACAAAGTGGGGAATATGAGTGCCATTACGAAAACTACAGTAGTGGATAAAACCCCACCAGGAGTCCCAACTGTGAGCACAGTTGCAAACAACCATAAGACAGTGACTGGAAAAGCAGAACCGAAATCGACCGTAAGGGTTAAACGAGGTACCACCCAGCTCGGCTATGCTGTAACAGATGCCTATGGGAAGTTTAAAATATCCCTGCCTGGCTACCAAAAGGCAGGAACTGTTATGACAGTGACAGCAACTGACAAAGCAGGGAACAGAAGCAAAGCCACTTCCAAAACAGTTATTGATAAGACGGCTCCAAGTGTGCCCGTCATTTATAAGGTTACCAACCGCTCGACTGTTGTTACAGGAAAAGCCGAAGCTTATTCCCATGTTACAGTGAAACGGGGTTCAACTGTTCTTGGCTCTGGCTATGCGTCCAGTACGGGCAAGTACTCTATTAAAATTGCTAAACAGCGCTCTGGGACGGTCCTGTATGTCTATGCGAAAGATAAGGCGGGCAATGTAAGTAAACCTGGAAGTGTGAAAGTGGCCAGCTATTAATCTATGAGAAAAACGGACCGGATTCGGTCCGTTTTTTGCGTAAAGTAGGCGGGGGGAATGTTAATCTTACAAAAACTGTTGGTATTTGTAAGATTACGGCAGATTTTTTCCCAACTTAAAAAAGTTGTCATATATGGAAGTTTTAATGGAAAAGGAACACTTTTTGATAAATACAAAGGGGTTTTTATGATAATTTTCCCAACTTAACCACAAAATTTTCCATCTTTTCTTTATAAAGTTAGTATTGTGAATAATCTTCCAACCTACTATACTAGAGTTGTATTACAAATATATTACAAGCAAGGGAGTTAGCACATGAAGAAGATTGGGGTATTTTTACTAGCTTTATTCCTAGTTGTTGGCCTATTCCCACAAGGGTCCAAAGCGGAAGCTGCGGGCATTTCTGAAGTGGAATTGGAACAGTATTTGGCGGAAATCAGCGTTACAAGGGGAATTGAATTTACTAAGGAAGACCTGGAAGCCTACCTCGAGGAATTTTGGTTCAGCACACTTGACGAATGGGAAACTGTTACTGATTTAAAAGCCGATCTTGGAGAAATCATTAAGGCTGACCTAAGCAATCTAACATCAATTTATGAAGAATATGAATTGGACCAAGCGGGCCTTGAAGCGTTGCTTGATGAAAACGGCGAGTCGATTGATGACTATATCTTTATCGATGATTTATATAGCACAGTCGATTTCTATGTGAATTATGAAGAAGGAGATTTCCCTTCCGAGGAAGAACTAGAAGCAGAGTATAAAGCAATGCTTGCAGAGTTTGATTTGACTCAGGAAGAAATCGACAAACTTGTTGAACATTTATCTTCTTTAGAAGAAAAGTTTAGCAGTGAGGAAACACTTGCCAGGCTGGAGGCTCTCTCTGAGCGAATGATGGCATTCGAAGATGTTGATTTTACTACAATTACTGAACTGACTGCAGAACAATTTGCGGAAATGCTAGATATCTACGCTGAACTGCTTGACCTTTTTGAACTGCAGGCTGAATATACCTTGATTACTAATGGAGAAGAAACACCGCTTTCATTGGAAGACCTTTTTAGCATGGATGAGCTTGTAAATGCAAAGCTGAAAATCTCTCTTTACAATTTAGCTGGGGAACTTCTTGCAGATATGATTATCACTGGTGAAGACGTGGATTCAGGAACAATTATTGACACCGGGAAAGATCTCGAGAAAGTCGTTGAGGAAGTAAAGAGTCCTTCCAAGCCTGCAAAACCTTCAACTGTCAAAGGCGGAAAGCTTCCTAATACAGCGTCTGATTATGGACAAAATGCACTGTTTGGCCTTGTTATACTGCTTGGCGGCGTTGCATTGTTCCGCAAGGTAAGGACTAGATAGGAATGGAAATGCGCAAGGAGCGGAAGAAAAGAGGAGTCCATCGGAAACGGTGGATTCTTCTTTCACTGGCTATGGTTGTCATCGTATCAGGTGCTTGGTTTTCAACTACAAACGTATATAAGCTTGCCAAGGGGTATTTTTTGTTTAAAGCTGCTGCCGATGAAAAACCTGTGGTGCAGGTAGAAACGGTTCAGCCGAAACCAAAAGAGCCGAAAGAGCAGCCTCTGTACTCAAGGCGGCCTGAAATTGGGGAAAATATGGGGAGCCTTTATATTCCTAAGCTCGATGCAACTCTGCCTATTTTTCACGGAACGGACGAGGATGAGCTTGAAAAAGGCGTCGGCCATTTTGCGGGCAGTGTCCTTCCGGGTGAAAAGGATAACTCCGTTCTCTCGGGGCATAGGGATACAGTGTTCCGAAAACTAGGCGAGGTAGGCGTAGGTGACCAGCTTGTTGTTACGACAGAAGCTGGAACATTTACGTATAAGGTGAAAAAGGTACGGATTGTCGATGCCGATGACCGGACTGTTATTGTTCCAAAGCCAAGGGCAATGCTAACAGTAACCACCTGCTATCCATTTAATTTTATAGGTGATGCACCTGATAGGTATATTCTTCAGGCTTACCTTATTAATGAAGATTTGAATCAGAAATGGGTTCGTAAATAATAGAAAAAGGACATCCGCCATTAAGGTGGCAGATGTCCTTTTTTAGTTTGAATTCTTACGGAGTTTCTGTTTCCTCATCTGAGTTTATTTGTTCAGCAGAGGCTTCAGTTTCGGCAATCCATGCGATAATTGCATCCTTTTTTGATTTCAGAAGTGCCTCGGTTGCCGGGAAGCTGTAAAACTTGCCAGGATTTTCTGCATTCCGCGCCTTCTTGTATTCGGCTGCTTCAATCTCCAACTGGTCAAGCTGGGCCAGCTTTTCTTTTACGACAGGGAGATTTTCTGGTTGAAGCAACTGTTCAATTTCACTGGTTAAACCATAACGTTTGATTTCATACATTGTATTGTCTTTCGTAATCGTTGTAGGAACAATGTATTTTGTATTCGCAAGGGAGCGTACGGATGCCCATGCCATTTTAGTGACGGCTCTGGATGTTGCTGCTGTTGAATCAATCAGTTTTTTATGCATTGCGGCGATTCCAGTATCCAAAGCACCGGCTGTCAGCTTATCATTTAGAGCTTTTTTCTGTGCCAACAGTGCGTCGCCTGCTTTAACACCAGCGATAAAATTGCCGGAGTTGGTTATATGCGCGTTGATTTCCTTTTGGTAGGTTGCAAGCTTTGTCCGGTAGCTGGATGGAAGCTTTGCTGCCTGTGAAGTGAGTGATTTATTCCGTGAACTCAGTGAATTATATAAATCAGTGTGGGCCTTAGTGATCTTCAAATCGGCAACATTTTTCACTTCTGAGTAATAGTATGGCCTTAGCTGCCTCGAGTCAATTGTGAGCTGTACAAATTTGGGCTTCAACTGGGCAAAAAGCCTGTCATTGTATAATTTAGCGCTTTCCTGGGCCACATAAAGCCCAACTGCCTGGTTTTCTCTCCACGCACCGGCAAATTCACTTAATGGAGGATTGGTTTCGTAGACTGGCTTTGAAATTTCCGGAGTAAAGCCAGGCCTCTTTTTAAAACTAGTAAACCAATCGGTGAAACCACCGCCTGACGGAATTCCTTGAGGGTAGATGAGTCTGTAGCCAGTCAGGGAACCGATTTTTTTCGCGTAAGCATGGTCTCTCGTATATTGGCTGCCAGTCTGGCTGTACTTCCAATATAGAATTTTTCCGCTGCTATGGTAGGAGACGGCCATTTCAGGATTGATTCCATTAACGAATTTTATGACTGCCTTTGTCTCAGCTGCACTTTGTGGGGCGTATCCTTTGAAATCTTTATATCTTGGAGCAGTGGGGCCTTTTAACGCCTTCCAGCCGGCGTTGTACTGTCTGTTTAGGTCCACACCTTTTGCATTTGCCTTCCACCGTTTGAAGTTTGTGCTTCCTTCATTCATTTTCTTCAATGACGCGTGCATGCTTTGAGGAAATGCTTTTAATCCTTCCTGCTGAAGCTTTACACCATCCGGGTTAATCATCGGTACAAACCATATTGTTGTTTGATTAAGAATAGTTCTGGCGTTATAGCCGCCAATGGAGGTATTTTTTGTGTATGCCTCTGCATAGTGGTTAATCATATACATATTCAATGTCGTCGTCATCCACTCGCGGGCATGATGGGAGCCGTTAACAAACACATTGGCACTGCCTTTGCCGAGGCCAATGGCATACAAGTTCCGACCGTATTCGGATTTGCCGATGACTTTTACTTGAACAAGTCCAGGGTAAGCCGATTTCAGCTTATACATATCGGTGATCATATCCCCGAAGGAATAAACCTGATTTGGGTTGACGATGATACCTGCAGCCCTGCCGCTTTCAGGGAACATAAACCCCGAAAACATAAAGATAGCCGCAATAATAAAAAGTTTTACCTTGCGCAACTAGTTTCCCCCTCATGTAATTAGTAGCTATGTATCTATCAATTAATTATAGCAACTTTACTAGCGTAAAAAATGGTAAATAAGTTGCGAAAAATGGGAGAAGATTAATTTCTTAAATTCTCATAAATTGTTCTTCCTATCATTTGGATATTACTGTAAAATTTATCTAAACAAAGTAGTTTCATATAGAAGGATGGGGAAAATGAGAATAGTAAAATGCCTGGTGGTTATGCTCCTGGTGGTATCAATCCTGTTGCCCGGTCACGCATCGGCTGCGGGCTATCTGACAGCAAGGCAAAACTTCTTGGACAAACTGACTCCTGAACTAAATCGTTACATTAAATCAGCTGGAGGCATCATTTCACTTCAATATCAGGATTTGGTAACAGGTGATTACTATGTATTAAGGAATACTACAGCTGGAAAGGCCGCAAGTACGATTAAGCTTCCGCTTGCCATCTATGTAATGGAGCTTGCTTCCAAAGGGAAGTTGAATTTGGACCAAAAGCTCACGTATAAAAGTCATCACTACAATGGAGGCAGCGGAGTCATCCAGTATGACAAGGTTGGGACAAAGTACACAGTCAGGGACCTTGTGAAGAAGTCGATGGTGCATAGTGATAATATAGCTTTCGTCATGCTTCGCGAGCGTGTTGGAAAGAATAATTTTATAGCTTATATGAAAAGCCTCGGTGCTCAGTATGCGTACCCGAATGGACAAAATATAACATCGCCAAGGGACCTTATTATATACGCGAAAAAATTATACTCTTTTTCAAAAACAAGCCCTCTTGGAAAAGAGCTTGATGGTTACTTAAGGAAAACTGTATATAACTCGACCATTCCAAAAGGAATACCAGGTGTTCCGATTGCCCACAAAGTCGGGATGATTCCCAATTCGCTTATATACAACGATGTAGCAGTTGTTTATGATAAAACGCCATATGTATTGGCAATTATGACAAAGAATATTTCCTATGAAAAATCTCAAAAAGTAATAGCAGGAATTGCATCTATCATTCATAAGCATCATAAAGCCAAAGAGGCTGCCGGTTATATGAGGACAAAAGTAGCTGTGACGGTATACCTCAAGACATCTAAGGATAAAGCAATTGGCACTCTACAGAAGGGAGCAAATTTTAAAGTAAAGGCAATTCAGGGAGAATGGTATGTAATTTCCTATGGCAAAGGAACAGGCTATATTGAAAGGCGGCTTGCAACTGCCGCGGTGTCTCCGGGAATATCATCGATTTATTTCACCTCCAAGCCCCCGGGAGGAACAGTTATTAAGATTTCCCAAAATGCGACTGTCCTGAATCGCACAGGATCCGGGGCTCCACTCGGAATTATGAACATGGGACAAGAAGTCTTTACCTCGGGAATTAAATCAGGCTATTACATTATTGATCTAGGTGGAAGGGTTGGCTACATTCAAGAGGAACTTGCAGTCGAGGTTCAGCAATAGTCGATCATCTAATAGGAATTAGAGGAAGCTATCAAAAAGGGTGGCTTCCTCTTTTATTTGATTTATTACATAAATTTGGCAATCGAGGGAGCGGCTTTTTAGGTCTTTTTCCCCTCTTATTACTTCCACTTTTGGTTTATAGTGGTTATGTTCTTACAAAAACATACAAGAAAAGACAAAAGGTGGGAAATGAGTGAAGGTTGCATCTCTGGTAAAATCTGTCGTATGCCTCTTAGTCCTTTTTTCATTCGTTCTGTCACTGGACCATAATAAAGCTGAAGCTGCCTATTCCTTTCAGGCTAAAGTAACGGCTAGCTCTCTCAATGTTCGTTCCGGCCCGGGAACAACCTACGCAGTCATAGGGAAGTTAACAACAGGCAAAATTGTAACGGTGCTCCAACAGAAAAACGGCTGGTCAAGTATCACAGCAGGTACCGTAAAGGGGTGGGTTTCATCCCAGTACCTTTCTCCGGTAACCTGGACGGGTTATGTGACTGCTGACAGCCTAAATGTTCGCAAAGCAGCCAGTGCTACTGCTACCATCCTTGGCGCAATCCCCCGTGGTACAGCAGTAACAGTTCATGGAACCGATGGCGGTTGGCTGAAAGTCACTGTTCCTTCCAAATCACTAAGCGGCTGGGTATCTTCCTCCTATATATCAAAAACAGCCGCATACCCAAAGCTGGTTTTAAAATCAGCTACCACAATGAGGAAAGGGCCTGGCACATCATATGCCATCATTTCCTCTGAATCTCCTGGCACCTATTATGATAAACTCGCCGTAAAAAACGGCTGGACCCAGGTGAAGAAGTCAAATGGGACAACAGGGTGGATAGTATCGACACTTTTAAGGGATCCTGCTACAGTCCTGAAGGGTAAGGTGATTGTCCTTGATGCAGGCCATGGCGGATACGATAGCGGAGCAGTCGGAGCAATTTATTATGAAAAGATGCTAACGTTAAAAACGGTCCTTCAGCTCGGGCCAAAGCTGCAAAAATCAGGTGCGAAAGTTGTTTATACCCGGACAACAGATACGTACCTGACGCTTGCAAAGAGAGTCAGCATTTCGAATCTGAATCTTGCACATGCGTTTTTGAGTATTCATTACAACGCATTCTCAAAAACTAGCACTGGGATTGAAACATACTATTATTATTATTCAAGAGAAAGGTCCCTTGCATCTTCAATCCAGAATGGAATCATCAAACAGACAGGAATGAGAAATTTAGGGGCGAAGTACGGAAACTACCATGTCTTACGTGAAAACAAGCGTCCTTCCGCACTGCTGGAGCTAGGCTTTATTTCAAATCCGTATGAAGAAAAAACTATCGCTTCGTCTACTTTTCAAACAAAAGCGGTACAGGGCATACATGATGGGTTGTTCAACTATTTTTTGAATAGATAAAGTACAAGTACTTCTGTTTGCGTGTGTTCCTTCATCCCGAAAGGATGGTTATTCATGCATAGCTTTTTTGCCGCCATCCCAGTTCGAGGGATGGCGTTTTTTTGTTTTTAAAGCCATTTTTAGGAACGGATGGAATGAAAAGATGATTCGGCAAATTATCTATAGTCTTGACATATTTCTACAAAAGCCATTTAAATAGTAGGTAGGGCTTTTTTAGACCTTTTTTAAAGAAGGGGAAAATTATGTTATTTAGTTCATCAATATTCTTATTTGCGTTTTTACCGATTGTGCTAATTTTGTATTTTATTAGCCCACGAGTACTAAAGAACATTATATTGCTTGCTGCAAGCCTGTTCTTTTATGCGTGGGGAGAACCTCGCTATACAATCATCATGCTTATCTCGATACTAATCAACTATCTTTTTGCATTAATTGTTGATAAGAAAAGGGAAAACGGGACTGCGGTTAAATGGATCCTTGGCAGTATGGTCGTTGCCAATCTCGCTATACTTGGCTTTTTCAAGTATGCGAATTTTTTCGTTGACAATCTAAATGGGCTTCTTGGAACAAGTATAAATATTCCGGATATCCCGTTGCCAATTGGAATATCCTTCTATACATTTCAAGCTATGAGCTATGTGATTGATGTTTATCGGAAGGATGGCAAAGTTCAAAAAAATCCGATTAATATGGCCCTTTATATTTCTCTATTCCCGCAATTGGTTGCCGGGCCGATTGTCAGATACCAGACAGTTGCGGATCAAATCAATGAAAGACGGGAAACGATTGAAAAGATTGCAGAAGGAATTAAACGGTTTCTAATTGGTTTGGCTAAAAAAATGTTTCTTGCAAACAACTGCGGTCTTATCGCTGATCAAATTTTTGCGCAAAACCCGTCGGAAATGTCTATGGGGCTCGCCTGGTTTGGTATTATTGCGTATGCTCTGCAAATCTACTTTGATTTCTCAGGTTACTCGGATATGGCAATAGGTTTAGGGAAAATGTTTGGGTTTGATTTTCTTGAGAACTTTAATTATCCGTATATCTCGAAATCTGCTACAGAGTTCTGGCGCAGATGGCATATCTCACTTGGAAGCTGGTTCAGAGATTATGTTTATATTCCGCTAGGCGGAAATCGCAAAGGTGAAGCCAGAACCTACCTGAACTTACTGATTGTCTGGTTTGCGACGGGATTATGGCATGGAGCAAGCTGGACCTTTATTGCATGGGGTGTCTACTATGGGTTATTAATCATGATTGAAAAGGCATTCCTGCTGAAATTCTTAAAAAGGATACCCGCAATCCTACAGCATATTTATACTTTATTAATAGTTCTAATTGGATGGGTATTTTTCCGATCAGAAACATTCACCTATGCCTTCGATTATATTAAAGCCATGTTTGGCATGAACGGTGTTGGTATGTGGGATCTCAAGGCGGAATTTTACAGTCACGAACACGGAGTTATATTGTTGATTGCGATAATTGGTGCTACCCCATTATTCAAAAAGCTGCTTGACTGGTTATCTTCTGAATATGGAAACAAGGCCGTAGTGGCAGGAAAATCAGTGGCATTGAATACGTATTATGTGGCTCTTCTTGTTCTCTCAGTGATTTACGTTGTATCAACAACCTTTAATCCGTTCATTTATTTCCGATTCTAAACGATACCTCGCCTGGAAGGGGTGCGATGATGCGCTATAAAATAAAAGATGTTTTTATTGTGGTAGTATTCTTCGGTTTTATCTTTGCATTTGCGATACTTTCTTTGCTTGGAGCAGACAATGTTTCTTCCCAACTCGAAAGCAGAAAGCTTGCTGAAAAACCGGTTGCCGATCCTGAACTGATTTTGTCAGGAGAATACTTTAAAAACTATGAGAAATACTTTTCGGACCAGTTTCCGCTTCGTAATAATTGGATTGAAGCCAATGCGTTGCTGGACCGGAAGTTGTTAAAGAAGGATTATATCAGGGATATTTATATCGCCGATGATGGCTATATGATTACGCCGGTAAACCCTGCCAACAAGGGGAACTCTATTCCTGGAATTCAGAAAAAAATTGATACATTTGCCAGTGAACTTAAGGAACAGAACGTGAAAACATATTTTGCTCTTGTTCCCAACAAGTCTACGGTAATGGAAGATAAATTGCCTGACTACATCGAAAGCCATGCGAATGACTATTCAGATAGGCTGTTAAAAGGCTTTTCTGCTGATGTTGGCGCGATTGATTTTAGGGATGAAATCCTCTCCCAAATGGAAGAGGAAGAGAATCTTTATTTTTATTCAGACCACCACTGGAAGCCCAAGGCAGCCCTTATTGCTTACCAGAAAATTATTAATGAAATGTCGCAGGCTTTTCCCGAAGTGGGCAAACCGCTTGAAGCAAATGACTTTGTATGGAAAGAACATCCATCGAAGTTTTTTGGGTCTGAGGCCAGGAAGGTTACCAAAGTAAACGTACCGAAGCCTGACACAGTGACGATTGTGGAAGCGAAAGACAAACAAAAGCCTTTGACCGTTTGTTACAGTGGGGATTGCAATAAGAGTCTATATAATTTGAATGTCCTTGAGAACGAAGAAACGTATACAAATCGATATACGACTTATATGTCCGGGGATGTAAAAGAAGGAATCATTAAGAACCCGAATGTAAAAAATGGCTTGAAGGTTTTAATCCTAAAGGACTCCTATGCCAATCCTTTGATACAGTTCATGGCTATGAATTTTGAGGAAACACGGCTGCTGGATTTAAGAAAGCATAAAAACCTTGATGTTAAAGAGTATGCACTTAAGCATAATATCGATGCGGTCCTTTTCGTTCATAATATTAATTCAATTGTCATAACCCCGGCCTTCATTAATCTGGGTGGGAGCAACTAATACGTACAACTAGGCTGCCTGGAGAAGTTGTTTAATAACGCTTTTCGGGGCAGCATTTTAGTAGTATTCCCTCATTTTTTTGAACCTCTAAAGCAGGTTCTTTAATATTTGAATCACTATCGGGCTAAAACCCGATTTTTTTTGTTTATATGTAAAAATCCCCCGGGTAAATAGTAGGATTGGTAAATTAAGAAAAAGTTGAAAAAATACTAAAATTCCCAGTTGAGCCGTGATATACTAAGGAATGGATTTTTAAATCTACTCTATTAAATTATCAGAAATGAGGGGTTAGCGTTTGTCCATGGAGTCTTTGGCTAAAGAGCAAATGAATATAGAGCAGCCTGACCAAAAAGCCCGATTTTCAGTCGATATAAAAAGGCTTGCTGTAGCCCTGTTAACTGTTTTTTTTATGGTGGGACTGCCAGTTCTGACTCTTATTGCGAGTGAGGTAATTGTCAGAGGAGCACTTGAAATGCCTTTTCTCGATTGGGCAAAGGAGTTTACCAAAAGGTTTGCCCTAAACGCAATTCTTCTTATCGCCTTATTTAATATCTTTTATATATTGCCGCGTAAGTGGTTTATGATATCGAGTTTATTTGTAAGCAGTATTCTGCTAGTTTTTGCAATAGCGAATAAAGTGAAATTGGAAATTAGAAATGCACCTATTGCTTTTAGTGATTTAACATTAATAAAGGAGCTCCAGGGCCTTGAAAATCCAATTGAACTTAACCTGGTCGCAATTATTGGAGCCATTGTCGGGCTAGTTGCCGTAATTGTGGCCATTGTGTTCCTGGTTCCTCGGTATAAGGAATTCTGGGTATTGAAAGCTGCGGTTTTCCTTGTCTCGGTTGCCTTCCTGTATATCTTCATTGCCGAGAAACCTGTTTCACCTATGAAAATGGTACAATTTCAGAATACATGGTGGAGGCAGGAGCTTGGCACGATGCGCAATGGGTTATATGGGAACTTTGTCCTGTTGGCCAAGCAAAACAAGATTAACCCGCCAAAAGGCTATTCCGAGCAGACGATAGGAAAAATTGGTGCCAAATACAAGCCTTCTGTTCCGGCGGCAAAAGGTGAAAAGCCAAATGTGATCTTTTTAATGAGCGAAGCATTTATTGATCCTTATAGTTTTGGAAAACAATATTTTACGGAAGATCCGATTCCAAACTTTAGAAAGCTTTTCAGCGAATCCATGCATGGCACGATGTACTCTCCTGAATTCGGCGGAGGTACCGCCAATGTCGAATTCGAGGCACTCACTGGCTTGAGCAGGCAGTTTATGCCTGATAATACAGTTGCATACCAGCTTTATGTCAAGAAGCCGCTTCCGTCGGTTGCCTATTTATTCCGCGAAGCGGGATACGAAACTACGGCTATCCATTCGTTTTACAACTGGTACTACCAGCGACGGCCAGTGTATAAAAATCTTGGCTTCAACAGGTTTGTTCCAGGAGAATTCATGGATCTGGAGCATGAGATGGGAACAGGGCATGGTTATCCAGAGGACACTCAAACGATGAAAACGATTCTTGAGACGCTTGATTACACAGAAGAGCGGGATTTCCTTCATGTTGTTTCTATTGAAGCTCACCAGCCTTACCCAAAGATCCCGGACTCCAAATTTTTGAAAAAAGGTCTCCTTCCTGAAGAAACCAGGCAATATCTCAATAATTACACAGAGCGTATCCATAACGTGGACAAGAAGCTGGGCCAATTGATAGAGGATTTGGAAAAACGAAATGAACCAACGATTCTCGTATTCTTTGGGGATCATTACCCAGCATTTGAGAGTAACTACCGTGTCTACGGGAATGCAGGAACAAAAGTCGCCCATAATATTTTGGGAGATTATGAGGATTTTATGGCCTCCCACAAAGTCCCATATTTCATCTGGAATTCCGAAGAGAATAAGCCTTCCGAGCTTGATCTAACACCGAATCAATTCGGCGCAATTGCCCTTGATATGGCTGGGGTACAGGGGAATACTGTCACTGCGATTCTGGATAAAATGAGATCGGTCGGTGACTCGGTGATCCCATATAGTAAGTGGCAAAAGCAAATGGGCCAGCAAACGAAGGAAATGAAAGATTTGCGTATGCTCCAGTACGACTTGCTGCATGGAAAAAGGTATAGCAATAACGCGATAGACGGCCTTATTGACTCTCCTTCTAAGGATTACTATCTCGGCCTCTACAAAACCATGAAGCTTGTAAGCATGGAGGAAACTGGCGGTAAATATAAAGTAGTCGTAAAAGGCGCGCCTAAGTACTCTAACCTGGTAGAGGAGAGTAGCAAGGAAATCGAGACAGAGTGGGAAGACGGAGGGACAGGAGTGGCAATATTCTTTGTTAAAAAAGAAGATGTTGATCCTGATAAAACCTATCGCTTCATAGTAGAGGATTCTCTTGGAAATAACCTCCGGGCAACGAAGAATTTTTCGTTGAAAAATAAATAATGAGTAATTGAGGCTATCCCGGAAGATTAGGGGTGGCCTCTTTTTTGGTTTTCTTCTGGCTATTTTATAAAAAATGTTGTTTTTTAACGGAAGAGATTGAAGCGCCTCGCGACAGGCAAAGAACGCCTGTCCCTGCGATGATTATTCATGGAAGATTCCCTTTGTGAAGCTGAAGTCACACTTATTTAGCGCTGTCTTCTATTAAAAAGCTGTCTTCAAACCAATCAATCCTCTCTCTGGCTACACTCTTTTACCCCTAAGATTCTACAAAACATATTATTTTTCCCTATATTTCTATCGGGTAAACTAGGTATAATTGAGCATTTTTGTAGAAAACTATTAACTTTTATGTGGAAATTTAGGATAATAATAGACGAAAGATAATAAAGGAGGAGAGTTTACCATTAAAATCCGACAATTAAATAGACCCCTAATTCCTCTCGTATTATTGATCGCGCTTTTCTTTATATTCCCAGAGGGCAAAGCGCATGCCGCAGAAGAAAATTGGAAGGCTTCCTTTTACCCTCAGCTTAATTATCAAGGAACGCCGATTGTGAAGACCTATAGCGATGTGAATTTTTCATGGGGAGGCAATTCTCCCGTTGCTGGTATTCCTAAAGATTCCTTTTCTGCAAAAATATCAAAACGGGTCACAATAAGTGAACCTGGTCTATATACGTTTAGCGGAACAGCAGACGATGGGATCCGCATTTATGTGAACGGTAAAAATAGATTGAATAAGTGGACGGATGGCGTTCATAACTTCAGTACCAATGTCTATCTTACCCAGGGCACCCATGTTGTGACGATCGGCTATTACGATAAGAAGTGGAGTGCTACGCTGAAGGTGGACCTGGCAAAAGCTGATGAGCAGCTGCAGGAAGATACCTGGAAAGCAACGTACTATCCTTCCTTGAATTTTACCGGGATACCGGTAACGGCTACTGTGAATGAGTTGGATTTCTCATGGGGAGGCAATTCGCCGGCTGAAGGGATTCCTACTGATAACTTCACGGCTGTTTATGCCAAACAGCTTGTCCTTGATAAGCCAAAGAAATTTAAGCTTTCTGGAAAAGCGGATGACGGGATTCGTGTTTATGTTGATGGCAAAAAGGAAGTGGACCTTTGGCAGGATGGCGTCAATCCATTTGAAAAGGAACTATCGCTTGAGGCTGGGACCCATACAATACTTGTTGAGTACTATGACAAGAAATGGAGTGCGACCCTGAAGCTTGGGTTGGAGGATATTACTCCTGTTCCTGTACCTGAAGTGCCAGCTGGCCATTGGAGCGCGTCCTTTTATCCAACAGCTGACCTTACAGGAACTCCTGTTCAGACCTCTTATCAGGACTTAAACTTTTCATGGGGCGGCGGTTCGCCTGATCCCGCAATTCCGGCTGACAATTTTTCAGCGGTATTTGAAAAAACAGTCACTGTAGATGAAACAGGTAATTATAAAATTATCGGTACAGCGGATGACGGAATGAAGATATATGTGGATGGTGTTCTAAAGGTCAATGAATGGAAAGACGGGGTAAGCCAAATCAATGAATCGATTACCCTTGCTGAAGGCAGTCATAAAATCAGGGTTGAATATTACGACCGAAAATGGAGTGCAACACTGCGCCTTGATTTGATTGAAGATTTTTGGAGGGCCCAAATCTATCCAACAGCTGGGCTTACTGGAACACCGGTAAATCTGGCATATGCCGATTTAAATCTTAGCTGGGGTGCTGGCTCACCTCATTCAAGCATACCAGTTGATGGATTTTCTGGAATCTTTGAAAAACAAATCAATATAGAAAAAGCCGGGAAGTACCGACTCACTGGAAAAGCAGATGATGGCGCCCGGATCTATGTCGATGGCATCAAGCAGGTTGATGTGTGGAAGGATGGAGTCAATACAATCAGTCATGACTTAACACTATCAAAAGGGCTTCATACGATTAAGGTTGAGTACTATGACCGGAAGTGGAGCGCGACTTTGAATTTGGATTTAAAAGAAGTCCTGATTGGCAAATCGTTTACTTATACAAGCTATCCCAATACACTGGCTGAAGCTGTAGCCATCCAAATGAATTATTCCCAGACCGATAAGAAATATGATGCGTATGTACGGAGTGATGCATTAACAGTAGATACCGCTACTCCGAATACAGGCATCGTAAACGGTGTTGGCTGGAATGTGCGTGGCGGAAAGCCAATCGACGGTTGGGTTCTTGGAAAGCTGAATGACAAAGAAAGAGTTTCGATCCTTTCAAAGACAGCTAAGCTTACGGATGGGTATATCTGGTATAAAATTAATTACAACAGGTCATGGGTTAATCCAAGCCCTGAAGATATTTCGTATTATTTGAATCCGAATACGTTCCCTCTTGAGAGCAGGCAAAGCTATCAGTTTATCAAACTTTCCCAGCCAGCGGAATCTGATCCGAATGAAGTGAATCAGAAGGTTCTTGCCAGCAAAGGCGTTCTTACCGCCAAGGCATCGGTCTTTCTTCAGGCAGGGCGTTCGTATAACATCAATGAAATTTATTTGATTGCCCACGCTCTTCACGAAACTGGTAATGGAACATCGCATTTGGGAACGGGAGTTAAAGTGAATGTGAAACGTGATGCGAATGGGAATGTCGTTAAAGACGGCAGCGGCAATACGGAAATAGTTGTCTTGGACAGGTCTGCAACAAAGTATGATGCGATTGTCTATAATATGTATGGAATCGGTGCATATGACAGCTGTGCACTCAACTGCGGTGCTAAAAAGGCTTACAATGAAGGCTGGACAACTGTAGATAAGGCAATTATCGGCGGCGCTCAGTTTGTTGCTGAGTCATACATCCATCGCGGCCAGGATACGTTATACAAAATGAAATTTAATCCGGCAAGGCCGGGGTATCATCAATATGCGACCGATATTGGCTGGGCTGTAAAGCAAACGCCGAATATCTATAATATTTACCAAATGCTCGATAGCTACTCGCTTATCTTTGATATCCCTAGTTACAAATAAGCACGGAAAACACGCATGGCAGGAAAACCTGTCATGCGTTTTCTGTTTAAATAGACATCACTGAAAAAATTGGCAAAGCCTGCTGTGTCTGCGATGGAAGCCTCATTTGTATTAGCTTGACTAGCCACTAGGATCGGTACAGGCAAAAAAACGCTCACCCTTACGAAGTATATTCTAGGACATTTTCATCAATGGGAAATATCTCGTGTTTTCAAAAGAAAAGCTGTTAAAGCTATAAGTGGATGAATTGTGAAAGCTTTGCGCCTCCTGTCCATTTCTTGAAAAAGGGGGTAAAAGGGTGTATAGTTTAAATGAGTTTTTATGTCAAAGACTGTCTAATAAGGATGCAGGTCCTATTTATTTTTTGCTTAATTAACGGAAGATCCATAAAACTGGACAAGAAGAGAGGTTAAGACTGTGATCTATGCAGAAATCCTCGCGGGCGGAAAAGGGACCCGCATGGGCAATATTAATATGCCTAAGCAATTTCTAACATTGAAAAATACGCCGATTATCATCCACACAATTGAAAAATTCATGTTGAATGATCGGTTCGACAAGATTATTGTTGTTTCACCTAAAGAGTGGATCAACCATACAAAGGATATTATCAAAAAACATATTGGCCCGACAGACCATATTGTGGTTGTGGAAGGCGGCAGTGACCGTAATGAATCAATTATGAGCGGAATCCGCTATATCGAAAAGACATTTGGACTTAATGATGATGATGTAATCATTACTCATGACTCTGTCCGTCCATTCCTGACACATAGAATCATTGAGGAAAATATTGATGCCGCACTTGAGTATGGTGCAGTCGATACAGTAATTGAGGCGATTGATACAATCATCAGGTCAGAAGACCGTGAAACGATTACTGAAATTCCTGTCCGGGATGAAATGTACCAGGGCCAGACCCCACAAAGCTTCAATATCAAAATGCTCGTCAACCATTACAATTCCCTGTCTAAAGAACAGAAGGAAATTCTGACTGACGCCGCTAAAATCTGCGCGCTTAAAGGTGAGAAGGTTAAATTGGTCAAGGGCGAAGTATTCAACATCAAAGTGACTACTCCGTTCGATTTGAAAGTAGCAAATGCTATTTTACAGGAGCGGATTGAAAAATGATCAATCAAGTATATCGATTAGTTTCTCCGCGCCAATTCGAAGTGACATATAAGGACCGCTCACTGCAGTCCGACCGGATTGTTGTCCGTCCGACTTACCTTTCTATCTGTGCTGCGGACCAGCGCTATTATACAGGTTCAAGGGGCAAGGAAGCGATGGCAAAGAAACTGCCAATGGCGCTTATCCATGAGGGAATCGGAAAGATTGTCTTTGATCCGAAAGGCGAGTATAAGCCAGGTACACCTGTTGTCCTTGTTCCGAATACACCTATGGAGCAGGATGAAATCATTGGTGAAAACTACTTGCGGACCAGCAAATTCCGCTCAAGCGGCTATGATGGTTTCATGCAGGATTATGTATTCATGAAACGCGACCGGATTGTTACCCTGCCAGAAGATTTGGATCCCCGTGTGGCTGCTTTCATTGAGCTTATTACGATTAGCATGCATTCCCTGTCCCGTTTCGAAAAAAGAGCCCATAACCGAAGAGATGTTTTTGGTGTGTGGGGAGATGGGAATCTTGGTTATATTACTGCCTTGATCCTTAAAAAGACCTACCCGGAAAGCAAGGTATACATTTTTGGAAAAACGGACTACAAGCTGAACCACTTTTCTTTCGTGGATGAAGCTTATCAAATTAACGAGATTCCGGATGATGTCAGGGTTGACCATGCATTCGAATGTGCTGGCGGTATAGGCAGCCAATATGCAATTAACCAAATTATTGATTATATCCATCCTGAAGGATCTATCTCCATTCTTGGCGTTTCTGAATATCCGGTTGAGATTAACACCCGGATGATTCTTGAAAAAGGGCTTACTGTCATTGGAAGCAGCCGGAGCGGCAGGGATGATTTTCAAAGGACGGTCGATTTCATGAGGGACAATCCCGAGGCGGTTGAGTACCTTGCAACTCTGATTGGGTCTGTCCATGAAGTCAGGACTATTCAGGATATTATTGAAGCGTTTGAAAAGGATTTAACTACCTCCTGGGGAAAGACAGTTATGGAGTGGAAGATTTAAGGTTTGGCAGAGGTTGAAAGGCAGGCAGAAGCATGCGAAGTTTAAGATATTTGCCCACAATACTTGTAAAGTGGCTGGTTAGGCTATCCTTTTTGTTATTTAGTGCCCTATTTAAGATCAAGGAAAAAAAAGTGACATTTGCATCCTATAGGGATACCGAACTAAAGGGGAATCTTGCCTGCATCCATCAGGAATTTAGGGACAAGTATCCAGAATATGAAGCTGCTTTTCTTTTTAAAAAGCTAAGTACAACAAAGCTTGGAAAGGCCAGTTATCTTTTGCATATGATGAAAGCCAGTTACCATCTTGCAACATCCCGGTTCTTCATTATTGATGACTATTATTTTCCCGTGTACGCCATCAAGCCTAGATCCGGTACGGATATCGTCCAACTGTGGCATGCAGCTGGGGCATTTAAAAAATTCGGCCTGAGTACGATTGATAAATCGTTCGGGCCGAGTGCTTCATACCTAAAGCATTTGAAAATCCACTCAAATTATACAAAGGTGTACGTCAGCTCCGCTGAGGTTGTTCCTCATTACGCCGAAGCCTTTGATATGAATGAGAAAGATATCTTTCCCCTTGGCGTTCCGAGGACAGATTACTTCTTCAAGGACAAAATCCACAAAGAATTAACAAGCCGCTTCTTTGAAAGGTATCCCTCCTTGATGGGAAAAAAACTAATGCTTTATGCGCCTACCTTCCGCGGGAAAAGCCATTATCAGGACCAGTTTAAGCTTCCTCTCGACTTTAGTGAAATGCAGGAGGAACTTGGGGATGGGTATGCGCTGATTGTTCACCTTCATCCATATATGAGGGGCAATGTGGAAACACAGGGTAAATGTGAGGGGTTCGTCTGCCATATTCAGGGCGAATTCACGATTGAAGAGCTTCTTGTACTCTCGGATATCCTAATTACTGATTATTCATCGGTTATTTTTGACTATAGTCTATTGTGCCGGCCGATTGCATTTATTGCGGGCGATTTGGAAGACTATAAAGCAGAACGAGATTTTTATTATGAATTTGAAAGCTTTATACCTGGGCCATTTTACACGGCAACCAAGCCTCTCTCCCAATGGATAAAAGCTGGGGAATTTGATCTGGGAAAAGTCATTGGCTTCCGTGACCGATTCTTCGATTACCATGATGGGAAATCGAGCAGCCGGATTGTAAGGCATCTTATTGAACAGGATAGCTTTGGTTCTTCAGACTAAGGGGATTGTTAAATTCCCTTTTTTACGTTTAATCAATATACTTATGAAAAGGAATTTTAGTATGGCAATTAATCTGACTGGGAAACTTAAGCTGAAAGTCTCTGCTGTTTACAATTCAATTAGTAGAAACAGGGGATCGATTTTGTATCGCCTTTTTTACACAAAGGGATTTCGGCTTTTATATAAACTATTGTGCTTTCTGCCGCTGGATTCTAAAAAGGTTATTTTTGCTTCCGACAGCCGTACCGATTTGAGTGGGAACTTTGAATTTGTTTATAAACAGCTGCTTGAGACCCAACCGCAGTTCAAATACCGATTTATGCTGAAACCGGGCACAGGTGCCAGGAAATCCGTAGGGGAAATCATATCACTAGCTTACAATCTAGCGACATCAAAGTTTATTTTGCTTGATGACTTTTACCCGATGGTTTACCCTTTGAAGATTAGAGACGGGGCAGAACTAATCCAGCTTTGGCATGCTGTAGGCGCCTTTAAAACATTTGGTTACAGCCGTACCGGCCTGCCTGGAGGGCCGAGCCCCAACTCCTTGAACCATCGGAATTATACAAAGGCAATTGTCAGCTCGAAAAACGTGGCAAAGCATTATGCAGAAGGATTTGGAATAAGTGAGGATAAAGTGATTGCCACAGGAATTCCAAGAACAGATATTTTCTTTGATGAAATCCATAAAGAAAAAGTAAGACAGGCTCTTTATGAAAAATATCCTTTTCTGAAAAATAAGAAAGTCATTATGTTTGCACCAACATTCCGAGGTCCAGGGCAGCAAACTGCATATTACCCAACAGATGTGCTTGATTTGGACAAGCTTTACAGAGCCTTGGGGGATGAGTATGTATTCTTGCTTAAAATGCATCCATTTGTAAAAGAATATTGGGAAATACCTGATAAATATAGCGATTTTTACTTTGATTTCTCATCCTACCGTGAAATCAATGACCTTTTGTTCATAACTGATATACTGGTTACTGATTATTCATCCGTATGCTTTGAATTTGCCCTTCTTGGTAAACCGATGGTGTTTTTTGCGCCGGATGTCGAAGAGTATATTGCCGAAAGGGATTTTTATTATAATTATTTTTCCTTCATTCCAGGACCTCTGGCAAGGTCTGATGATGAGTTAATCCAAGTCATTGGTGAAGAGCGTTTTGAAGAAGAACGGCTGGACTCCTTTGTCCATTATTTTTATGATGATTTGGACGGGAAATCAAGTGAGCGAGTAGTGAATCAACTGATTGTAAGCAACTGTAAACAGAACTAGATTAATGTAACAGAGGAGTAATATCAATGAATTTTCCAGAAATAAAAGTGAGCGTCATCACCCCTGTATACAATGTCGAGGAATATTTACGGGAAACATTGGATTCGCTCGTAAATCAGACGTGCAAGGAAATTGAAATTATCATGGTTGACGACGGCTCAACGGATAGCAGCCCGGAAATCATTGAAGAATATGCTAAAAAGTACAGCAATGTCGTTTTCATCCGCCAGGAAAATTCAGGCCCGGGTGCGGCAAGGAATAATGGCCTGGATCATGCGCGTGGAGAATTTATCAGCTTCGTCGATTCTGATGACATCCTTCCTGAGGATGCTCTTGAAACCATGTACGAAGCCGCAATTGAGGAGGGGGCAGATGTAGTTACCGGTGCTTCCTTGAGCTTTAACAGTAAGGAAAGCTGGTACATAGCCAGCCACTTGAACAATGGTGTTTACCGTCCGGGTGAAAAAGCGCTGATTTCAAATCCTGAGCTTCTTTATTCGCTTGGGCCATGCAATAAACTGTATCGGCGCTCAATTGTCCAGGATATCCGATTCCCGCTTGATATAAAGGTCACTGAGGATCAGCCATTTGTTATTGAAGCATACCTACGGGCGAAAAAGATGTATACGGTCGATAAAATTATCTATAACTACAGGCAGAGGGAGACCGAAACAAATATTTCGCTCTCACAGATTGTCAAGGTTGACTCTGTAGCGGTCTTGTCTGATATTTTTAAAAGCCTGAAGCTTTCGGACCAGCTATGGGATAAGTATATTCAAAACAAAGTATCGAGAAATGCCATTAAAACAAGCTATTACATGCGTATTGCCCAGGCGGACATATGGCCAGCCATCCGCTGTGCGATTGACAGCAAGGAATGCGATGTTCAAGTTAAAACCTTCAGCATGCTGCTTGAATGGGTTAAGGAAATGGACCGCTATGTGTTCAATGGCATACCGATTCTCCATCGGGTCATGACCTATGAGATTGCCGAGCGATTTGATAAAGTCTGCGAAAAGGCCAAGGATATTTATTTGCAGTGGTTAATTACTGCCTTCTCGCTTATGGATCCAACTGCAATTCATGTTCTTGATATATCCAGTAGAAAGAAAATCTTTAATGTAACGAAGAAGGCTGCTAAACGCAAAAGCCTTACACCGATAAATTACTTCCTTTTTAAACGGAAAATGAAGAAATACTATACGCTGGCAAGAATGGCAACTGCCAGAAGGATTGTCCTTCCGTTGTCAGGTTTTCTGCCGCAGCAAAAGAAGATTACCTTTGCTACAAATAAATTTCCAGCAATGTCGGATTCTTTTCAGGAAATTTATAAACAGCTGATTGACCTGCGGCCTGATTATGAAATAAAGGGATATTTGAAGAAGAAGAAAAACTTCAAAGATTTCTGCAGGATGTATTACGATATGGCAACTTCGAAGTACGTGATTCTTGATGATTACTATCGCCATTTATATAAACTGAAGCTTCCAAAGCGGACTGAAGTGATACAGACATGGCATGCCGCCGGTGCTTTTAAAAAATTCGGCCACAGTTCCATTGGCTATGCGGATAGCAATACCGTTGAGTTTGAGAACCAGGCACATCGCTCCTATACGAAAGCCGTCGTAACGTGCCAGGAAATTGTTCCGTTGTATGCAGAGGCATTCAAAATGCCTGAAAAAAATATATATCCATTAGGGCTTCCCAGGACGGATATTTTCTTCAATGAAGATGCCAAGCAATATATTCGTAATAAATATTATGGTATGTACGAAAACCTGCGCGGCAAGAAAGTGATAACCTATGCGCCAACTTTCCGCGGAGGCCCTGGGAAAAGAGCAAACTTCCATTTGGAATTGGAGCTTGCTGATATGGCGAAAGAACTCGGTGATGAATATGTGCTCGTCCTTAAAATGCATCCATCCGTAACGAAAAATGTAAAGGTTCCAAGCGAGGCAAAGGAATTTGTCGTTAATATGAGCCAGCATGATATCAGTGAAGTTATGATCATGACAGATGTGCTAATCAGTGATTATTCGTCTCTTGTCTTCGAATTTGCGCTATTGGAACGCCCGATGATTTTCTTTGCTTATGACCTTGAAAACTATTTGGAAGAAAGAGGCTTCTACTATGAGTATGAAGACTTTGTTCCAGGGCCGATTACGTCAAACACCGATGAAATCATTCGTTTAATTAAGTCTGGTGATTTCGATATGGAGAAAGTCAGAGCATTTGCTGAGCGATTTTTTGACCACCGGGATGGCCAGGCGGCAAAACGCTTTGTTGAGACATTGATAAAGCTATAACAATTTGTTTTTACGGCTTTCAAGTAGTAATCTTGGTTCGCTGAGGGTATCATCAATGATCCTGATGCCTCGTTGAGTAGAAGTTTGAGTCCTGGACCAGCTGCCAGGACTCTTTCTATAAGGTATACCTTTTTAGAGGGAATTCAGCCAGCGGTTCTGATACAGAACAATATCCCTAATTGACCTATGACATAAATGGACCGGAGTACCTGATTTTGCCTTGTGTGGAAACTACATAGGTTTGAAAAACAAGCGTTCGAGTAATATAATGGATTAAGGGCAGTTTTACCTGTCTGTTTAGTTTTCAGGAGATGATCATGTTGAAGAAGGTTTTAACATATGGAACGTTCGACCTGCTTCATACAGGTCATATCAATATATTGAAAAGGGCAAAAGCCCTCGGTGATTACCTGATCGTTGGCTTGTCGACAGACGAGTTCAACTTGATTAAGCATAAAGAAGCGTATCATTCTTACGAAGACCGGAAAGAAATTCTTGAAGCAATCCGGTATGTAGATGAAGTCATTCCCGAAGAGAACTGGGAACAGAAAATCACTGATGTTCTTGAACATCAGGTAGATCTCTTTGTGATGGGCGATGATTGGAAAGGGCATTTTGATTTTTTGAAAGAATATTGTGAAGTTGTTTATCTGCCGCGGACCACAGGAGTTTCAACCACGAAAATCAAGTCGGACCTAAAGAGGTAGATACTGATGAGAGAATTTGCGATAACTGCCTATTTGTTTATTATTAGGCTTATTTTTACATTGTTTAATATGCTTCCTTTAAAGGATAAAGCTACATTTATTGTTTCGTTTGGCGATAATACCCAATATGTTTATGAAGAGATGCTTCGTCAGGATATACCCTTTGACGCGGTTTTTTTATGTAAGGGAAAGAGTTTTGATTTATTCAAAGACTATGAATCTGCAAAAGTGATTCCTTTTGAATCTGGTAACTTTCTTCATCTTATTCAATCAATCTATCATGTGGCGACTTCAAAAAGGGTTATTGTTGATAACTACTTTGGCTTCCTGGCTGCGGTTGACTTCCGTGACGAGGTTGAGTGCATACAGCTTTGGCATGCGACTGGAGCGATTAAGAAGTTTGGCCTTGAAGATAAGTCTGTTTCCACAAGAACGAAAGCTGCCCAGAAGCGTTTTAGGGATGTTTATGACTGTTTTGATAAGGTAATAGTCGGCTCGGATGTAATGGCAACTATTTTTGGCCATGCATTTGGACTTGATGACAGCAGAATTCTGCGTACAGGCATTCCGCGTACAGATTTCTTTTTTAACGAACAGGAAATTCGTAAAAACAAGCAGCAGTTAATTTCACAAAATCCAGCACTTGCTGAAAAGAAAGTCATTCTTTATGCTCCTACTTATAGGGATGCGGAGCTGGATCAATTTAAGCTTCAGCTGGATATTGAAAAGATGGAACTAGAACTTGGCAGGGACCATGTATTGGCTCTCCGTCTCCATCCTGCAGTTAAGAACGATACAGATTATGCTTCTATGTTTCCCGGCTTTGTATATGACTATTCATCTGCTGAATACAATATAAATGAACTGCTTTCGCTTGCTGATATCCTGATCTCTGACTACTCTTCAATTCCTTATGAATTCTCGCTTTTGAAAAGGCCGATGATTTTCTTTGCCTACGACCTTGATGAATACAAGCGGGACAGGGGGATTGCCATTGATGAGTTTCCCGGTCCGATTGTCCGAGAAACGGAATCCATTATTGAATTGATTAAGAAGGATGCTTTCGATTATGGATTACTTGAGAAGTATGCCGCAAAATGGAATAAATATTCACGGGGGAACGCAAGTGCGCAGCTTGTCGGCTACATGTTCGGCAAGGAAGCTGAATCCATTAGGGAGCAAAGGCGTGCCCTTTAATAAATCCAGCTGGCCCGGGGACCCAAATTCCCGGGTCTGTGTTTTTATTGTTCATCCTCTGGGGAATGTAAGGTATAATGAAAAATGGTTGTTAATTGGTTTATAAGGAAGGTTATTATATGAAGTCGTTCTTTACTGTTATCAAGGAACAAATCAACAGCTTTTATTTAGTAAGACGTTTGTCATTGTTCGAGTTAAAGGCAACCAATAATAATAATTACCTTGGCATGGCTTGGGAAATCATAAACCCTGCAATCCAGCTTTTGATTTACTGGTTCGTATTTGGTTATGGAATTCGAAGCGGGGCAAATGTGGGGGAAACTCCTTTCGTCTACTGGCTTTTATCGGGAATGTCTGTGTGGTTTTTTGTTAACCAGTCACTTCTTGAAGGATCGAAATCGATTTACACAAGAATTAACTTTATTTCAAAAATGAGTTTCCCGATGAGTGTTATTCCAACCTATGTTATCATGTCAAAGTTTTATCCTCATTTAATATTGGTTGCTATCATAACGATTGGCCTTGAAATTGTTGGCGGGCATTTTTCGCTTTTCTTTATTCAATTGCCGTATTTTATGTTTGCAACCTTAATGCTGCTTATCGCTGTATCGCTAATTACATCGACGCTCGCAACGATTGTCCGGGACGTCCAAATGATTGTTACATCGATTGTTAGGATGCTTCTGTATTTGACACCATTACTATGGTGGCCAAAGGAAGAGGACGGCTGGATTATGGATATTATGATGATTAATCCACTTTATTATATTGTTGAAGGCTACAGGGCATCGATGCTGGGTACATCCTGGTACATTGTTGAGAATCCCGAGCTTGGCCTGTATTTCTGGGGCGTCGTGTTGGTCTTGTTCATTATTGGTTCTTCGCTCCATGTGAAATTCAGGAACCATTTTGTCGATTATCTATAAATGGAGGTCTTCCATTGAGCCAAACAGTTTTAATTGAAAATGTATATAAGAAATATAAAATGCATAAGAAGACATCGGACAAGCTCCTGGATGTACTGTTGCCAGGCGGCTATGGCGAGGACTTCTATGCACTCCAGGATATAACGTTCTCTGCCCAGAAGGGTGATACAATTGCTTTAATCGGTGTAAACGGATCAGGTAAATCAACGCTCTCGAATATCATTGCCGGCGTAATCCCTCCTACCCATGGGTCTGTTAAAACCGTCGGTCAGACATCTTTAATAGCCATTGCTTCTGGCCTTAATAACAACCTGACAGGCCGTGAAAATATTGAGCTGAAATGCTTGATGCTTGGCTTCACCAAGAAGGAAATTCAGGAGATGGAGCCGGATATTATCGAGTTTGCCGATATTGGTAAATTCATTGATCAGCCTGTAAAAAAATACTCTAGCGGGATGAAGTCCAGGCTTGGATTCGCAATCTCTGTTACCGTCAACCCAGACATTCTTGTTATTGACGAAGCTTTGTCTGTTGGGGATCAGTCTTTTGCTCAAAAATCTAAAAACAAAATGTTTGAATTCAAGGAAAAAGGTAAAACTATATTTTTTGTCAGCCACTCCATGTGGCAGGTGAAAGAGTTTTGCGAGAAAGCTATGTGGCTTGAGTATGGAGAAATTAAAGCCTTTGGTCCCGTTGCTGAGATTGTTCCAAAGTATGAAAAATTCCTAAAGGAATTCAAAGAGATGACCCCTCAACAGCAAAAAGCCTGGAAGGAAAAGGTTATCGAAAAACAAAGCAGGATGATTGAACCTACAACTAAACTAACGTAAACAAAAGCTGGCAGCTGCCAGCTTTTATTTTTTTGCTTTTAAAGTGCATATCTGGAAGAGAGCCGGGTTGAATCTTATGGTTTTGGCAAAAACTAAATCATATAGTACTACTTGCCAGGAAGGAGGCAGCCAGGATGAGAGCCAGGTTTTATACCGATTGGATTGAAAGGTTGTTTTTACTATTTATACTTTGCCAGCCTTTCCTTGATTTGCTTACTTCCCTTGCAATCCGATATTCCTATCCTATGTTTACAATTGGTATCCTCGCCCGCACCGCATTTCTCTTGCTTGCCCTCTTTTATTTGTTTTTCGCGCCTAAAAACAGGCCAACCAGGTTCACAAAGGTACTTCTCTTAGCCTTGACTGCCATTTTAGCAGTCCAAATTACGGAAAATGCCTCTCTAAAACCGGTCTTTTCATTCCCTGCTGAAATATCGTATACTCTCAAAATTCTCTATTTCCCCCTATCATTGTTCGCTTATCGTCAACTATTCCTATCAGATGATACGTTAGCCGGAACTGCTGAAAAGTATATAGCTGTTTCGATTGCACTAACGGGATTCATAATGATTTTGGCTGGAATGTCAGGTAGTGCTTACCCAAGTTATGAAGGAGGAAAGGCGGGGCATACCGGCTGGTTCTATGCGGGCAATGAAATTGCTGCCCTCCTTGCGATTGGATTCCCGGTAGTCCTGCTTTTTGCACTAAATAGAGGATTTGCTTGGTGGCCGGCTGTTTTAGCTGTCCTATATAGTCTGTTTGCGCTTGGAACAAAAGTTGGGCTCGGAGCTATTATCATTACACTATCAGCCGGAATACTCTCAACAGGATTAATACTTTTAAGAAGCAGAGAGAAACGAAAGGCGATTGTTCCTTTATGCGTCCTCATATTCCTGCTGGTTGGTTCGGCGCTTTATACTCCGCACGCGCCAGTAGTTCAAAATGTCAAAATTCATATGGAATGGCTTGGAATGGACAAACAGACGCAAATGGAAGTGGAAACGAAAGTCTCTCAAGCACAAGTGGATAATCTTGTTTACAGCGGACGCGAAAAATATCTGAAGAATCAGGCAAATCTCCTTCATCAAGCCCCGCTCAACCAGAAGCTGTTCGGAATGGGATATGCGGGCAACTATACAGAGGAGCCGAAGTTGGTCGAAATGGATTTTCATGATTTGTTTTTTTCATTAGGTTTGATTGGTTTTTCCCTCTATCTAGCACTGGTTGGAATTGCATGTGGATGGATGGTTAAGAGCAGTATTAGATGGGATAGTATAAAGATTCAAACCATCATGAAGGCAGTGGGAGTTGTGCTTGGCTTTGGGATAGCTTACACCGCCGGCCATGTACTGACGGCTCCAGGAGTCAGCATCTACCTGGCAATCCTCCTGGCCAGTTTTACAAAAGAGGCAATCCCTGGGAGGAAGGAGAGTGCGCCGTAACATGGTGAAGCGAAATCCGATTATAATCCGCCAGCTATTATACATAAGTCTTTCTTCTGCATTGGCTTTGTTTGTAACAGAGTCAATTTATCGGGGTGGACCAGGAATGGTTATAGAATGGATCAGTGGTTACCCAATTAGTGTAATGGCCGTGGGAATTTGGATGTTATCTTATTTCGGCATACTATTTTTTGCCAATAATAAGGGCTTTATCGTCGCTGCCATTTTATCTATTACAATCTTATCCGCTATTGCGTTAATTGGCTTCTATAAGGAAAAACTTAGAGGCGATCCGCTTGTTCCATATGATCTGGCGATGGCAGCTGAGGCAGGGAAAATGGCTGCTGTTTTTATGGATTTGCCAGTTGCGGTAATCGGTCTAGTAATCCTTCTCATCTTTTTACTATTTGGTTTAGCCTTTGTGATAGTAAAAAAGGTGAAAAATACACCATACACGACAGTTTATTTATATGTTCCGGCAGGGTCGGCGATTCTCTTTGCTATAATGACCTTCCTTATATTCAGCCAGGCATCATTTTATTCTGGCGGAGAAGCTATCGGCCTGAAGGAACGCTATATGAAAATCGGAATTTTAGCAGGGCTGGCAAGTAACCTGGGAAGCCATCCCGAGGCACCTGAGGGTTATGAGGAACAAATTGAAAGGCTTGTTACCAGGAAAGGAAATGAGCATGAGCCCAAGTCAAAACCCAATATCATCATGATTATGAGTGAAGCCTTTTGGGATCCTGCGATAATGGAAACTATCACATTCAATAAGGACCCATTACCAAACTTCCATAGACTATCCAGGCTTCATCCTTCAGGTACTCTCCACGTTCCTGTATTTGGCGGATCCACTGCCAATACTGAATTCGAGGTGCTGACGAGCCTGTCAACTCAGTTCTTGCCTCCTGGAAGCATTCCTTATAAAAATCTCATAAAAGAGCCTGTGCCGGCATTGCCTCACACGTTGAGGGACGCTGGCTATGAAACAACAGCGCTGCATATGTACCACAACTGGTATTATAACCGCGATGAAGTTTATCGTTTGCTTGGCTTTGACCGGTTTGTTAGTCTTGAGTTTTTTTCAAAGCCTGTAAAGGATATGATGTATTACCGGGATGACGAGCTGATGAATGAAATTCTGAGACAGGTAAAGGAACGCGAGAAACCTAACTTCATATTTGCAGTGACCATGCAAAATCACGGTCCATACCGTACAGACGCCAAGAAGTTTTATGCAACGATGGAAGCCTCACTAAAGGAGGAAGGGAAATCTTTTTCGCCTGAATCCGAAAATATTCTTGAATTTTACGCGGACAACCTGGTGGAAGCCGACAAGCAGCTCGGAAGGCTGACTGAGGCACTCCAAAATCTGGGTGAGCCGTCCGTAGTGGTGTTTTTCGGTGACCATTTGCCGCTGCTGGGAGAAGACTACAAGGTCTATAAGGAGGCAGCCTATCTGAACGGACGCGAGGGTTATCGTGAATATATGAAAACGTACCAGACCCCGCTTCTCATATGGTCCACAGAGCCATTCAAAACGGAGACACTGAACCTGGGGAGCTCTTTCCTTGCCCCTTATCTGCTCAACTCGATTGGTTTGAAAGGAAACTATGTGACTGATTTTCTGGCAGAGCAGTTGAACGGGGGCAAGGCGCTTCTTTTACCCGAGAAGTTTTCAAGGCAATCACCGGTCAAGGGGAAAGAACGGAAGATGTATGAGTCGCTTCAATATGACCTGTTATATGGGAATAAGCAAGGTATAAGACATAGCGGCATGAAGATTAATCCAAGTAAGAAGTACCGTCTTGGCTACGGTGAACCCGAGATTGTAAGAGCGGTGCGGAGTTCCTACCAAGGCAAGGAAGCCATCAAGCTTATCGGAAAGAATTTTACGAGCAGTACAGAGGTTTTTGTTGATGGAGAAAAGCTTAGGTCTGTTTATGCAGATCAAACCACCTTATATGCGCTATCCGATAATCCGGGCAAAGAGTTCAATGTTCAGCTGAAAATTATCGATAGCGAGGGAACGATGCTCTCTGAAAGCAGTAAACGGGTTAAGGTGGAATAAACCGGCTAACCCTATTAGCCGGTTTCTCGCGTTGTTTTTAAAAGCTGCTCAATGACCTTCCAGCGGGCATCCCAGGAGTTCTCTTTGCCAGTCGCTTGTCTGGGCAATACCTTTTCCTCAGAATGGTGATATTCAAGGTTACCAACGATTTCCTTCAAAATACGGACTGTTTCTGCATGGCCATCCGCAATCTGGACGATTCCATCATAGCTGAGTACCTCGGGGAGCGGTGTAGAAATAACCGGCTTGCCCGCGGATAAATATTCATACATCTTGATTGGATTGACGCTTTTGGTAAGCTTCGTCAACTTAAAAGGAATAAGGCAGACTGAGAAAGCATGGATATAGACCGGAAGTGAAGAATAAGGCTTTGGGCCAAGAAAATGAACGTTATCCAAATTAGTAAATATAGAAATATCTGTATCAACTGGCCCAATCATCACAAATGATACTTCCGGAAGCTGAAGTGCGATTTGATAGATTAAATCCAAATCAATCCATTCACTGATTCCACCAATAAATCCGGCAATCGGATTTTTTATAGAAAGTACATCTTCAGGCACTGGTAAATCAACGTCCTGAATCTTTGCAAAATGCTCGTATTCAGCGCCATTTGGAACCAGGTGGATGTCTGGATTAAGGCTGGCTCTGTCGTCACGCAGCTGCTTTGCGGTTGCAAAGCAGACATTTGATCTGGTTAAAAGCTCGATTTCCAGCTCCGCCACCACCTTCGGATCAATCAATCCCTTAAACGCTCCATGGTCATCGACACAGTCGTAATAAACAGCTCTGAAGGGGATCAATGCCAGCATGTCTGCGGCAGAGGGAAGAAAGGTATATAGGCTTGGCTGGCCGCCAATCTTTTTAATGTTGTTTTTTAAGGACAAGGCGAGCAACCGTTGGTTTAGTTTGTTAATCCACCTATATTTATAGCCAAATGGGAGGATGGGCGGAGGCGCGAGTACATATAGATTATCCTCTTTTTTTGACAGCCCCTGTCTCCACCGTTTCCACGTGGCAATGGATGCTTTGTTTTTCAATGGTCCCAATAAAGACACGGGAGGCTCGACGTATAGAACTGTCCTGCCTGATTGTGCAGCCCGCCTCATAAAATGATGCGGCCTGTGTTTGATGCCATCCCAATCTCCTGCGGTAAGCGAAACAAGTATCTCATCCATAAACCTGGGCTCCTGTCTTTTTTAAAAGATCAACTGGTATTGCTTGTGAGTGGCTAGTAACTAAGAAGATTCATTACCTTCGAAAACGGAGAATCTTTCATCATGTCGGTATGCCTTATCCTAAAGAAGTATGGTTATCGGATTTGCTTAAAAAGGCGTTCCTTAAGCCAAGCCAGCTCTTCTACCTTTAATACAATAGAGGAAATGAGAAAAATAATTCCCGCGCAAGCTGCCGACAAAATAAGCTGAAGAACATGATTCAATCCTTCTGTTAAAGCAGAGATTGCATATACAGCCGAAAGAGTAAAGAAAAATATGACCAGCAGCCTGCTGAGATTTTTTATAAAAGAAAGATAATGCTCCCTTTCAATAGTTAGCTTTTTTCGTAAATACACGAGTAAGTAAACGGTTTGAAAGAGCATAGCGATTGACGTTGCCAGGGCAATTCCGCCAGTACCGAGAAGCCGGGCCAGCAGGATACTAAACAGAATATTGACCAGTACCGCGGCGATGCTTGCTTTCATTGTAACCTTGGGTTCCTTCATTGCAATAAAGCAGCGATTAAGCAATTCCTTTAATGCCAAAAATACCATCCCGAAGGAGTAATAAAAAAAGGCTGATGCTGTAAGGGAGGCAGCTTTATGGTCGAAGGCACCCCGTTCAAAAGCTAAGGAAACAAGCGTGTTATTTTCAATCAGCATCACTGCCAAAATAGGAATCGCAACAAAAATAATTGCATTAAAGCCTTTGCTGATTAAGTCAATGAACCGTGAGCCTTGCACTGAAAAAGCATCAATAATGGACGGGAACAATACTGTAATAAGAGAGAGCAGAATGATGCTTAACGGCAAGTACATCAATTTGTTTGCAAAGTTAAGGGCCGAGACACTTCCTGTTTCAAGGTAGGAAGCAACCATCCGGTCAACAACACCATTTATCTGGTAAGCTACTGAGGCGGCAATCATCGGAAAGAACAGCGCCCATGTCTCAGCGATTTTTTTGCGATAAAGGCCGAATTGGAAGTTCAGCCTAAACCGGATGTATTTCCGGAAAAAAGGATAGAGCATAATCACCTGGCTTATTGCACCGAGCAGGGTCGCGACAGCAACAGAATAAATACCGTAACGGCTGCTGAATAAAACAACAGCGAGAATCACAAGAATATTCTGTGGAACCGCAATAAGTGCCGGCGGAGAAAAGCGCTTCTCATATTCAAGTATCCCTGTCATAAACGCTGATAATACATAGAAACAGAAGCTCGGAATCATAATTCGGGCCAGGCTATTCACCAGCTCGGCTTCGTTTTCGGAAAAACCGGGGGCAATCAAGGTCGTAATCCATGGGATACTGATATAAAATAGGATGGATAGCATAATTGATAAAACAAGGAATAAGGTTCCGAGCATGTTCATGAACGAGGAAGCTGTTTTTTTTCCAGCACGGCTCGCCTCTGCATATAAAGGGACAAGCCCTGTTGTCAGTGCCATACCAATCGCACTGAACATAAGGACGGGAATAATCGATGCAACGAAAAATGCATCTGTGGTCCCGGAAGCTCCGAAGTAGGCTGCGATTAATAGTTCTCGGGCAAAGCCGAGAATCTTGCTAATGATGGCAATAACCGTAATTAAGCCCACTGATTTAATAAACGTATTATTCAAGGAAATCAACACCGTTTCAAAGCCAGTTTTCTTAATGATAAATGAATTTGTCAATTAAGCTGAAGAAAGATTAAAGTGAATACTGTCAAGCATACCCACTTTGCCAGCATTTTAAATCAGCCGGCCGGGGTTATAGATACCAAATGTGAAAGAGGCACAAACATGGAACAAAAAACAATTACAATTCTGGATATTCCGTTTTTGGCAAAGCGTTTTGAGGAAGTTGCTGGCCTTTTGGCTAAGCATATTAGGAGAGGCGAGAAGGCTTTTATCGTCACAGCCAATCCTGAAATCGTTATGTATGCTAAAAATGATGAAGAATATAAACGTACATTAAAAAAGGCGGATTATATTGTCCCTGATGGATTTGGCGTGATCCTTGGCTCAAGGATGCTAAAAAATCCACTCCCGGAAAGGGTGGCAGGGTATGACCTGACAATCCGCTTGCTGGAGATGGCCGATAAAGAAGGGTTGAAAGTTTATCTCTTAGGGGGAAAGGAAGAGGCGAATCAGGCTGCGGCGAGTAATATTAGCCAAAAGTATCCCGGGCTTACGCTGGTTGGACGCCACCACGGCTATTTCAGCTGGGAGGATGGGAAAATCAGTGATGAGATTGAGATGAAAGAGCCAGATATAGTTTTAGTGGCACTCGGATATCCAAAACAGGAACAGTGGATAGCTGAAAATATTGGACGAGTTACGAAAGGGATTTTTATTGGTGTCGGAGGAAGTATTGATGTGCTGGCCGGTATAGCCAAACGGGCACCTGAGGTGTGGAGGAGAATGAACCTTGAATGGCTTTATCGTTTAGTGAAACAGCCATCAAGGTGGAGGCGGATGCTAATGCTTCCCAAATTTGTAATAGAGGTGTTGAAAATCAAATAAAGTGAAACTTCAATCCGTGGGGGTTCTTCATCCACCACTGATTGTTAGTCGCGAAAGCCTGATTGATTTTCCTAAAGGCTGAAGCACAAGAAAAATCTTATTTAACCAATCGAATAATTAACAGCCATCCCCAGTTATGAGGTTTGCTCCAGATGGACATAAACAATAATGAGGAGTTACTTGTAACTTCGTGTCGTCTGGAGACGTCAAATAATTGGAAGTAAGGATGGTCAATGTGAAAGTCCTTCATCTGAATGCCGGGGCTGAAACCGGGGGCGGAATGGTCCATATTCTTAATGTCTTGAAGCAAATGGATAAATCTAAGAGTATATTGGGGGTTTTTGAGGACGGATTAATGAAGAAAAAGGCATCTGAACTGGGCATACAAGTCCGCCTTTTTAAACAATCCAGCCGGTATGATTGCCTGTTTCTTAAAAAACTAGCCATATTCATTGATCAGGAAAGCATAGAAATTATCCATACCCATGGCCCCCGGGCTAACTTAATGGGGATATTTATAAAAAAAATTAGGCCGCGGCTTAAGTGGGTTACAACTCTTCATAGCAATCCGTATGATGATTTCCTGGGAAGAGGCTTAAAGGGTAAGGCATTTACTTGGCTTCATTTGCAATCATTGAAAAGACCAGACCATTATTTGGCCATTTCTGCGCCTTTTAGAGACCTTTTAGTCCAGAACGGGATAGCTCCATCTAAAATAACCGTTATTTATAATGGAATTGATTTTAATGAAAAGGAAAACAGTATACCAATCACACGCGAGTCCCTGGGGTTATGTAGGGAAGACTTCGTTGTTTCAATGATTGCCAGGCTTACGCCGGTAAAAGGGCATATCGATGTACTTCACGCAATTCATAAGCTTAAAGGACGGTATCCGCAAATTAAAGTGCTGCTTGCAGGAGATGGCTTCCTTGAAGGACAGCTAAAAAATAAAGCTGCCGAGCTAGGTATCGGCAATAGTCTTAGGTTCCTCGGCTACCGAGACGACATTGGCGGATTGCTCGCAATTTCAGATATAAAGCTGCTGGCTTCTAAAAGCGAAAGTTTTCCGCTTGTTTTATTGGAAGCTGCCCGGCAAATGCTGCCGGTGATTACAACTGAGGTTGGCGGGGTAAAGGAGCTAATACCAAACTCCGATTATGGCTGGGTCATTCCAGTTGGGTGCGTAAAATCCCTCGCAAATGCCTTGGAGGAGGCTCTTCATATGAAAGGTAATCATATCTTGTCCGCAAAAGGCATCAGGCTTTATGAACATACATCAGCTCATTTTACATTGGAGAATTGTGTGGAAAGTATTACAGAAGCTTATGGAAAATTTGTCTGAAACGTGAAATGACAGGGTTTGGTGCTAGTCCAAAAGCTCTGAAAAAATACATTATGAACAAAAATCATTTTTATATGCTATAATAAGTTCGGTTTATGATTTTTACTGGTAAAGAAATGCCTGTTTGTTTATAAGTTGGAAGGGGCATTATACCTTCAAGGAGGGTCTTGGATGTTTTACGCGACCTTAATCATATGTTTTTTATGCTCCATCCTGATTACGCCGTCTATAATAAAACTGGCCTACAAGCTAGGGGCCGTGGACAAGCCAAACAAGCGGAAAGTTCACACTAAACTGATGCCCCGGCTCGGTGGATTGGGGATTTTCATTAGCTTTGTTATAGGGATTCTTATTCTTCAACCATATAGCCCTTATCATTTGGCAATCGTACTGGGAAGCATCATCATTATCATAACCGGAATTTTGGATGATATATACGAACTTTCAGCAAAAAAGAAATTTCTCGCCCAGCTAGCGGCAGCGTTAGTTGTTGTCCTTTATGGTGGCATTGAAGTCAACTTTATTAACCTTCCTTTTGGAGGCAAGCTTGACTTTGGAGTTATGAGCGTCCCGATTACGATTCTTTGGATTGTTGGAGTAACCAATTCAATTAACCTGCTCGATGGTCTCGATGGCCTTGCAGCTGGCGTTTCATCAATCGCACTTATCTCAATTTCTGCGATGGCAATTGTCAAGGGTGATGCGTATGTTATGTCGCTTGGCTTTATTGTCCTCGTCAGCACAATTGGTTTCCTTTTTTATAATTTCCATCCAGCGAAAATATTCCTTGGCGACACCGGGGCGTTATTCCTTGGATATATGATAGCCGTCCTGTCTTTGCTTGGATTTAAGAACGTTACATTCATTTCGTTCATTATCCCGGTTATCATTCTTGGTGTGCCGCTGTCCGATACCATCTTTGCTATTGTTAGAAGGATAGTTAAGAAGGCTCCTTTATCGGCACCGGATAAATCACACTTGCACCACTGCTTGTTGAATCTTGGGTTTTCCCATAAAAAGACAGTCCTGCTCATATACGGAATTAGCGCATTGTTCGGATTGGCCGGTTTTATTTTTTCCATGGCAACCATGTGGGGATCGCTTTTGATTCTAACTCTTACCTTGCTCGCGGTTGAGCTGATTGTGGAAAGTGTCGGATTGGTTGATAAAAACTACAGGCCGCTCTTGAACATGATGCGAAACATCCGCTATGCTAGAAACAGATAACCCATATCGAAAACATAAGGCTGTCCGGTTTAAATTCAAGGTTCCACTTATCGGTGCTTTATTATTAATAGACAAAAGAATCGACGTATGAATTGGCATACGTCTTTTTTTATTTATTTAGGGTTTATGGAATTGCATAAACTTGAGATACAGCATTTAACATCGGATTATGATGGACAATAAGTATTGGGGCAACTGCTGGTTTAGCAAAAGCAGCTATTCCCTTATTTAAAATCAAGAGGGTCTCACGTATCGGTTGGGGAAACAGCCTAATCTCCCGCGCTGATAAATAGACGGAGGAATTCCGCTTAATTAGTTATTATGATTAAAAATAGCTAAAATAGACGGAGAGATTCCGTCTAATGACTCAAAATCTATGAAAATAGGTGCTTTTGCTTTTTATAACCGGAAAGTCTCCTCTAATATACATCGATACGAGCTCTATTCTCCATGTAACCGGAAAATCTCCGCTTATTTTATCTTCCTTGGTTGCTTTATTAAGGACAAGACGGAAAGTGAGCTTTATCTCAAAAAGCCAAGAGAACCTCATTTAGGTACATTACGGTGAACCGAATCACAAGTAAATAAGGTTTTTGTACCCTTAATATAGAAACTCGCCAATGATTGAAAAAGAGGCCCCCAAAGATCACCTTTGGGGGCCTCACACATTTACCTATTTATTTATTCGTTATCGGAGGCAGCTTGAAGCTGTGACTCACTTGTTGTTGCAGTGGTCGCTGGCGTCAAGCCTAAATGGCCTTTTAATGTTGTTGTGAGCATGCTTACACTTTGCTCATCAAGCTGGTAATAATAAGTTCTGCCGATGTACTGGTCGTGGCCGTCAAGAGCTATTGATTCAATGTTCAATCCTGTGCCTGCATAATCGTAAAGGGAAAGGATTTCACCAAATTTGAAGTTGGTTGTAATATTGTCTCCCAATGCTTCCATGACATCACCATATTTTGTGATAGAACCAGCAGAAATGGCTTTATCAATTATCGCTTTAAGTACGAGCTGCTGGCGCTTCCCGCGTTCAATGTCGTTGTCAATTTTCCGCGTTCTTGCCAGGGCTAGGGCCTCTTCACCGTTTAGTTCCTGAAGACCTTTTTCAAGGTGAATGGCATCTTTGCGGTCCTTGCTGTCCTGTTCGGAAAAAGTGACCGGAACATCGACTGTAATTCCGTCAAGCGCTTCAACTACATCAATAAACGCATCGAAATTAAGCTTAACATAGTAATCTACTGGAATATCAAACAATTCTTCTACTGTTTCAATCGTACCATCTACACCGCCGAATGCATGTGCATGTGTGATTTTGTCATTTTTTCCTTCCACCGGGATATACACATAAGAATCACGGGGAATGCTGACCATTTTTACTGACTTGGAATCACGGTTAAAGGTGGCAAGAATAAGGGCATCGGTCCTCGTTGCCGAACCTTGCTGCCGCTTCTCACTATCATCCACACCCATGATCAATACCGAAAAGTTATCGCTCTTAGGGTCGATTTTCTGAATCCTTTTTGCGGACGTGTCACCCCGTTCAAGCTCTTGATTCGATGCATTCATAACATTTGCTGCCTTTGTAAAAAGAAAGCCTGCATATGTGCCTCCCGCTAAGAGAATCAAAAGGAGGGGGAGGACTAGAAAATAAAAAATCCGCTTTTTCTGCCGCTTTTTCCTAGACGATTTATGATTAATTCTTGTATTATTCAAAGTCATTCTCCTAAGTGTTAAATTTTCACAGGACTAAACTCATAAAATTAGCAAGCTACAACTTTTAATTATAATACTGCGAAAGTACCAGGCACAATCGTTTATTTTTACAAAAAAGCAACAATTTCCCAGTGTAAAATCGCCAGGCCGATTTATCTTTCAAATTCAACATAAAGAACCTCACCCAAACGGCAGTCGCACTGGCCGTTTGCGAGATCCACCATTCTCTCCATGAAAGGCGCAGTCTCATTGTCTTCAACCAGCGTTTCAATCTCTACTTTATCCAGGTAATGTATATTCCTGATATGGGCACCGGAAGACCTTAATTCATTTTCGATTTTTCCAAGAAGAGTGTAATCAATGGTTGTGTGGACAACTCGCATCAATCTGCGCTCTACAATCCCTGTAGTATTGATCCCTTCAGAAGCAGACCTTCCATATGCGCGAATCAGGCCGCCTGCGCCGAGCTTAATACCGCCGAAGTATCGGGTCACAACAATGACTGTGTCTTTTAGCTTTTTCTTTTTAAGGACCTCAAGGATTGGAACACCAGCGGTACCACTTGGCTCTCCATCATCATTCGCTTTTTGGATGTGATCGGTTTCGCCAATCAGGTAAGCTGAACAATTGTGAGTTGCATCCCGATGGCGACGCTTAATATCAGCTATAAATTCTTGGGCTTGTTCTTCAGTTTCAGCCCTTTGTACATGGGCGATAAACCGGGATCTTTCTATAATTATTTCGTGTTCGCCGTAGTCTTTTACTGTTAAATATGAGGGAAGCATATAATGCTCCTTCCTAAAATTCAGTGTTCATATAAAATACTGGATGCCCGCCTCCTATTTGACGGTACAAAAAAGAAAATCGTTTCACGTATACTATAAAAAAGGAGTCAATGTTTGCCATATAAACTGGATGGCTTAAAGAAAAATGAAAAAAGTTGGGAAATTTGTAATCTATTTACCCGCATTTACATGAGTATAGTACAAAACTGACTTCATTATTTTACTCTCCTATAACCCTGTATTCAATAGTAGCAGTCAGGTTAAGGATGAAATATTTTCCCAATCAGCCGTAGAGTAATTGTTAACATCGAAAAAAAGTTGCATGCTATAATTAGTACAGTATACATAGTGGTAATATCTATGACTAGGTATCATATTTTTACTTCTTAGTTAAAAAATCCTAGAATAGTAGGTTTATCCACCCTTCCTATAGGCTAAAGGATATAGAGTTTAAATGCAATTATAATCCCAATTACCGATTTTTAGGGGAAATTAAGAAATTATTCCAATATTGGATAGTTTCGTTCAGTCTTTCACGATAAACTATGAGAAAAGAGCTGGTGACAAAATGTACCCAACTCTGAATCATGAGTTTAGGCGGGGCATGGGCGCCCCGGGAGGAAGGCTATGGGAATAAAGGACTTTGATACTAAAATGCTTGATGTAATCCTGGCAAGAATGATTGAATCTGTTGGAAGAAGCAAGAATGAAATCTTTTGTTTAGGTGAAAAATCACGGGCTGACTTTGAGACTCTGAAGTCCGAACTCGAGGAAGTTGGGGATCTGACCAACAGGGTGGTTGGCGAAGGAGAGCGCCTCGAGACCAAGGTTCGCCTTTCCAGGGGCAAGCTTTCGGAAGTCAGTATGCATTTTAAAGACTATACCGAGGATGAAGTGCGTGAAGCGTACGAAAAAGCGCATGAACTCCAAATGGAACTGACACTGAACAGGCAGATGGAAAAACAGCTGCGTGAACGGAAAAAGGACCTGATACGGAGGATGGATGGTTTGCGTGAGACAATGGATCGCGCCGACCATCTTGTCTCACAAATCTCGGTTGTTATGAATTATCTGATGAGCGATCTGAAGGAAATGGGGGAGATACTCGAAGATGCCAAGCTGAAGGTGGAATTCGGCTTGAAGATCATAGAGGCCCAGGAAGAGGAGCGAAAGCGTCTTTCGCGAGAGATACACGATGGGCCTGCCCAAATGCTTGCAAATGTTATGATGCGTTCCGATCTGATCGAGCGTGTATATAAGGAAGACGGAATTGATGCTGCCCTTTCAGAGATTAAAAGCTTTAAGCAGATGGTCAGGAACTCACTATATGAGGTGCGAAGGATTATCTATGATTTGCGGCCGATGGCTCTTGATGACCTTGGACTTGTACCTACATTAAAGAAGTATCTGCAAACGATGGAGGACTATCACAAAACCGTAAAGATAACCTTCCAAAACCTAAGAGCGGATAGGCGCCTGCCTTCAAAGTATGAAGTTGCCCTTTTCAGGCTAATACAGGAATCGGTCCAGAATGCATTAAAGCACGCGGATGCGAATGAAATCCAGGTTAAGCTTGAAATGAGAGAAACAGCGATTACGATTGTCATACAGGATAACGGGAAAGGCTTTGACCCGAAAAAGAGAAAATATGGTTCGTTTGGCATCATCGGCATGAAGGAACGAGTAGACCTCCTGGGAGGGCAGTTTGCCATTTCCTCTAAGCCCGGCCAGGGGGCAGCCGTCATTATTCAGGTGCCAATACCGCAAACGTAGGGGCGGAAGAAGTTTGAACAAGGAGGCGATGAGAATGAAAACAAAGATTGTCATTATAGATGACCACCAGCTTTTTCGTGAAGGAGTAAAAAGAATTCTTGAATTTGAAAAATCCTTTGAGGTGGTTGCCGAAGGGGACGATGGGACAAGCGCCCTTGACTTGATCAAGGAACATGACCCTGATGTTGTGATCATGGACATCAACATGCCAACGCTGAATGGTGTAGAAGCAACCGCGCTTGCCATGGAACGCTATCCTGAAACGAAAATTATTATCCTTTCTATCCATGATGATGAAAATTATGTTATGCATGCCTTACAGACTGGAGCGAGAGGCTACTTGCTTAAGGAAATGGATGCCGATGCCCTCGTAGATGCTGTTAAAGTCGTAGCAGCTGGCGGTTCCTATCTCCATCCAAGGGTGACGCATAATCTTGTCAATGAATACCGCCGGCTTGTAGGTGCAGCCGAGGAAAGTGTGGCTGCTGGTTTGCAGCAAACAGAGATTAGAAGACCGCTCCATCTGTTGACACGGAGGGAATGCGAAGTTCTGCAAATGCTGGCTGATGGAAAAAGCAATCGCGGAATTGGCGAAGCCTTGTTTATTAGTGAAAAGACCGTGAAAAACCATGTCAGCAATATTTTACAAAAAATGAATGTAAACGACCGGACACAAGCTGTGGTTGTAGCAATTAAAAACGGCTGGGTTGAGGTCAGGTAGAAATAGCACGGGGGATTCCCCGTGCTATTTTTCAGATGAAAAAAGAAGCGGAAATCAACCGGGTTGTCTCTTTATAAAGGATGGTGCAATCTCACCCTGCTTACGCTACAATATAAAGATAGATAATGAGCGAGGATGGTACTTTTATGAAAACGGCTGTTGTAACAGATAGTACAGCATACATACCGAAGGAATTACGCGAACAATTGAACATACATATGATCCCCTTGAATGTTATCTTTGGTACAGAGGCGTACCAGGAGGAAGTTGAAATCAGTGCGGCAGATTTTTATGAAGAAGTGAAAACAAAAGATCTGCCCACTACTTCCCAGCCGCCAATTGGGCAGTTTGTCGAGCTTTTTGAGCAGCTGGGCAAAGAATATGATGCCGTCATCAGCATCCATTTATCAAGCGGAATTAGCGGTACGTTCCAAGGGGCGGTCACTGCAGGTTCAATGGTTGAACAGCTTGCTTTGTACCCATTCGATTCAGAAATCAGCTGCATGGTGCAAGGCTTTTATGCCATTGAAGCAGCTGAAATGGCTAATCGCGGTGAAAAACCGGAGGCAATCATGAACCGCCTTGATGAAATGAAAAGGTCCATGCGGGCCTACTTTATGGTGGATGACCTTTCCCATCTTCAGCGCGGCGGCCGGCTCTCAAGTGCCCAGGCCTTGATAGGCAGCCTGCTTCAGGTAAAGCCGCTTCTTCATTTTGAAGATAAAATGATTGTTCCTTTTGAAAAAATCCGTACACGAAAAAAAGCTATGAACCGAATTGTTGAGCTTCTAACCGAGGCAACGGCTGCTGAAGCTGAATACGAGGCAGTCATTATCCATGCCAATCGAGAAGCAGAGGCAATTGCCTGGAAGACTGAGCTTGAAACCAACCTTCCACAAGTAAGGTTCTCGATAAGCTATTTTGGGCCGGTTATCGGTACTCATTTGGGCGAAGGTGCCATGGGGTTGGGCTGGTATAAAAAAAGATAGTTTGCTAAGGTCATCTCTTTTGGGATGGCCTGTTTTTTTGGCGCTAAGAAAGTTTTATTTTATGTAAATGTTCGGGTGAATTTATAGAATCTGCTGCCATACAATGAAGTAAGATGAGACATTTCTCACTCAAGTTTGTGAAATGTTGAACATTACGTTACGTTTCATTTCGTAAGCACCATATTTACCCAATCTGTGTCAAAATGGAAGAGGAAGGATTTATACAAGTCCATTAAAATGAGGGTGATTATATGGTTTATGATTTGGTATTGCTTCATCCACCGACTGTTTATGACTTTAGGAAGGAGATGCTCTTCACCGGTCCCATAAGTGACGTAGTACCGTCCTCGCCCGTTTTCGAGATGTACCCTATTAGATTAACCAGCATCGGCGATTACCTGGAGAGGTACGGACTTAAGGTGAAAATCATCAACATCGCCAACCGAATGCTGATGAATCCACACTTTGATGTGGAAAAAAAGCTTCGCGAAATTAAGACAAAGGCGTTTGGCATCGATCTTCACTGGCTGCCGCATGCCCACGGAAGTATTGAACTCGCAAAAATCTGTAAGAAGCACCATCCGACTGTTCCTGTCATGTTCGGAGGACTTTCCTCCACCTATTTCTACAAGGAACTTCTCGAGTACCCTTGCGTTGACTTTGTTGTGAGGGGTGACACAACCGAAAAGCTGATCCTCATGCTTTTGAATGCGCTGGAAGCGGGAAACCGCGACTTGAGCACGATCCCGAACCTGAGCTGGAAGAATGATGGCGAGCATATCCATAACCCGCATACGTATGTGCCAGACAGCCTTAATGATTTCAACCTCCCGGGCTACAAGTATGTCATCCGATCTGTTTTTAAATACTTTAACCTCCTGGATCCGCTCCCATACAAGGGATGGCTGCAATACCCCAACACTGCGATATTGACCTCGAAGGGCTGCAATTACAACTGCTTGATCTGTGGGGGTTCAAAGGATGCGTACGCTTTGAACTGCAACCGCAAGAAAATCCTGATGAGATCCCCTAAAAACATGCTTGATGACATTGCGCTCATTCAGCGATTCAGCCGCGCGCCAATATTCCTGTTGAATGATATTAGAGAAGGCGGTAAGGAATACGTGAACGAGTTTTTTGAAGGCTTGTCTAAAATGAAGCTTAAGGATGAATTGGTATTTGAATTATTCCAGTATGTTGATGAAGAGTTTTTTGAAAAACTCCATAAGGCCGTCCCAAAATACAGCATCGAGATTACACTCGAATCCTCGGATGAAGAAATCCGCCGCGTGAACGGGAAGTTCAACTGCACAAATAAGAAAGTCATAGAAACCTTGCAATACGCTTTGAAACATGGCTGTGCGAAAATCGATTTGTTTTTCATGACGGGAATTCCCGGACAAAGCTACCAAAGCGCTATTGACAATGTTGATTTTTGTGAAAAAATTCACAATGAGTGCAGCAATGATCCTAGACTGTCCTATTTTATTGCACCGCTAGCACCGTTCCTTGATCCGGGCAGCCCGGCCTATGAGCATCCAGACCTCCACGGCTACAAAAAGTTTTGTTTCCGGCTTGAGGACTTTCGCCAGGCAATGCTCTCACCTTCATGGAAGTACATGCTAAGCTATGAAACCAATGCGATGACCCGTGATGACATAGTCCGTGCAACATACGACTCAGCGCTATTACTCAACAAATTCAAATTGAAATACGGACTGATCAAGCAGGACGAATACGAAGAAATAGAATACAAGATTGTGAAGTCAGTAGAGTTTATGAAACGCATTGATGACCTGCTCCTCTTGCCTGACAAAGAAAAACAGGCAGGGCTCGCCCTCATCAAAAAGGAAGTCGAAGAAGTCAACCGCCACAGCATCTGCGGCAAAAATGAACTAAAATGGGAAGTATCAAAACGCTACGCGGACTTCTTTACACTCGGACGAATCGGACTGGAACTATTGGGCGACGAGATTCTCCGGGGAATTCGATGCAAGCTCGGCAGAATTGACAGAAAAAACGTAACTGTTTATTCGGGGGAGGAAAGAGATTATTAATAGGTTGGGTTTGTTTAAATTGGCTGAGGGCCATCCTGCGGAAACGGGATGGCTTGTTTACTTGGTTTGAGTGAATTGGGAAAGTACTCATAAACTAAAAAGTCATGTTGATAAACTTGGGATGCCTATAGAAAGTTGAAAAGTGCCCATAGAAGTACGAAAAGTGTCCATAGAAGTTCGAAAGGTGCCCATAGAAAATCAAAAGGTGCCCATAGAAGTTCGAAAGGTGCCCATAGGATTCGGAAATGTGCACATAGAAGTTTTCGGATGGAGATGGGCCTAAATGTAAGAGAGAGGTTACTATCGAAATTTTCATATTTGTGAGATCGGCGTTATGCCCATAGAAAATCAAAAAGTGCCCATAGATATGCGAAAAGTGCCCATGGAATTCAGAAAGTTGCCCATAGAACTCGGAAATGTGCACATAGAATGAATAAGGATCCATAGATAGAAAATTATAGTTAAGGCTAAAATGGGTCAGCATAGTTCACGAAATTTTCAATAATTAGTTAACAAATATGGAGGATTACTATTTTAAAACTAGAATGATAATTTAAGAATAGGAGGGAAAGTTATTGAAATTGAATGAAAGAGAAATTCCATTAAGAATTCTTCAAGAGGAGGCGCTTTTGAGAAATCTTCCAAAAGAGTGTTCCAAGTATGCTGAAATTGAAAGTGACCTTGCTCGCAGAAGAGCAGGCTATTGGGGGGAAACACAACTGGATTATTACCTCCGTCAGTTGCCTTATCAAAACTACTTTATCCTACATGATCTCCGCCTCCCCCTCGAAGATGACTTTTTTCAAATTGATGTGCTAATCCTAACCCCACGATATTGTTTAGTGATTGAATCAAAGAATTTCAAAGGAGTACTCTTTTTTGACGGTGTATTTGATCAACTTATCCGGATACAGGAGGATTTAGAAGAGTCGTTTGAAGATCCTATTGTACAGGCGAAAAATATCATTTTGAAACTTAAATATCTGCTTTCAGCTTATTTCCCAGATTTGCCATTCGATTACCTTATTTCCATAGCCAACCCAAAAACCATTATAAAGTCAAACACAGATAAAAATAAAAAAGTATGTCATGCCAATGGTATTGTCCACAAAGTTTTTAGTCTGGAGAAAAATTTCCACAAGCAAATTATAACCCCCGAACAAATACTGGACATTTCTTCATATCTCCTTAAACTCAACACTCCGAATAACAAAAGTATTTTAACGGTTTTTGGACTGTCCCGAAAGGATTTGAAAAACGGCGTTTTCTGTCCTCGCTGTGATGAAGCGATGTTTTATGTTAAAGGCAACTTTTGCTGTAAAATATGCAAACAGGTTGATGAAAAAGAGTTTCTTATAAAAGTGATTGATTATTTTCTCCTATTTGGGCCAACTGCAACAAATAGCCAGCTTAAATTGTTTCTGGATATCCCATCGCGATATAATACAAAACACTTTTTAAAAAAGCTGAATTTTTCTCTAACTGGGCAGAAAAGGTACAGAGTATATCAGATTTCTGGCAACATCAGAAACATGATTACAAATCCAGCCAATCTTTTGAGAAGAACGAAGGAGAGCAAATGAGATTTAAAGAAGCACAACACATTTTTATCCCCATTCTGCCCACATACACCAAAGAAGGCATCCCGCAATTCCCGCCAGGCACAAAAAGAATCTCCGAGCTCATTTCAATTCCGCAGCCTCAACTTAACTCCCTTTTTAAACCCAACCCTGATCTTCAATCCATCCTAACAGGCAAACAGCTGCTTCTCGAAGACCTGGAATTCTCCTTACAAGAAATCCATGAGCATTATGAAAATGGCTATGTTCAATATAGAAAAGGGATAGTGGGAAAGGCAGGTCATCCTGTCTGTGCGAGGTGCGGCAACAAGGATACACAGTTATTTGCTTCCTTCCCCTGTGTCAGGTGCGGGGAGAGGTGTACCTATTGCCGTAATTGCATTATGATGGGCCGTATCACGGAATGCACGCCATTGATAAGCTGGGCTGGCCCGCCACCCCATTTCGACCCTCCTGAAAAAATCCTCGAATGGAATGGGATGCTTTCTGCCGGTCAGCGAATTGCTTCGAATCGCGCAATCGAAGCGGTCCGGCAAAATTCGAGTTTGCTAGTTTGGGCTGTTTGTGGAGCTGGAAAAACCGAGCTTCTGTTTGAACCGATTGAGGCTGCACTTAAAGACCGGAAACGAGTATGCATTGCAACACCGCGAACGGATGTTGTCCATGAGCTTACCCCGCGACTCCAGGCTGCTTTCCCTTCTGTAAAAATTGCTGCGCTCTATGGAGGGAGCGAGGACCGCCATACCTATTCACAGCTTACAATTACGACAACACACCAGCTCCTTCGTTTTCACTACGCATTTGACATGATGGTTATTGATGAGGTCGATGCATTTCCTTATACAGCAGATGAAGCACTTCAATATGCAGGAGAAAAGGCGCGAAAGCCTATATCATCAACTATATTTCTGACAGCGACACCGAGCAGGAAGTGGCAGCGTGAATGCAGGTCTGGCAGGCGTGCCCATATCACTATTCCAGCCCGTTTTCACCGTAATCCTCTCCCGGTTCCTGAATTCAGCTGGTGCGGCAATTGGAAGAGCCAGCTTCAAAAAGGAAAATTGCCTTCTGAATGCCTTTCCTGGATTGAAAAAAGGCTGTCAGCCAAGAAACAGGCACTTGTCTTTTTCCCGCATATAGAATCCATGCAGACAGCCTTGCCCATTTTACAAAAAATAAATCCTGCCATCCAGTCAGTCCACGCTGAAGACCCTGATCGAAAAGAAAAGGTTGGCAATGCTCGCTCGGGGTCTATTCCAATTTTATTAACTACGACCATCCTGGAACGCGGTGTGACGCTGGCTAATATCGATGTTGCCGTAATTGGAGCTGAGGACCGGATATTTACTGAGAGCGCGCTTGTCCAAATTGCCGGACGTGCTGGGAGGAGCGCGGCTCATCCGGAAGGGGATGTTACCTATTTTCATTTTGGGAAAACCATTGCCATGGAGAGGGCCAAAAACCAAATTCAAACGATGAATAAAGAGGCAAAAGTTAAGGGGCTAATCAAGGATTCATTGGGATGATCAGGGCATACTATAAAGGGATGAAGAAATGTTATTTATCAACGATCGATGTGTACTTTGCAAGGGCAAGGCAGGTGAAGAACCAAGCTGGACAAGTTTATTTTCAGCCTCAAAGGAGGTGGAAATCTGCAAATCTTGTTTTTCGAAGCTGGAGCCGATAAAAGGGGAGGTGTGCAGGATCTGTGGCAGGTTGTTCACTGGCGAGGCTCGAAAATTTCGGGTTGGTGATCTATGCCATGACTGCCACCGGTGGGAGCAGGATCCGGAATGGGGAGGACTGCTTTATCAAAATAAATCTATATATGTTTATAACGATTTTTTAAAAGAAGTAGTTGCCAAGTTTAAATATCGTGGCGATTATCAAATTGCAAAGGCATTTTCCTATGAAGTTTCCAAAGTTATACGTTCATTGAAAGCGGATAGGATTGTTCCAATTCCACTAAGCGATGAACGGCTTTATGAAAGGGGTTTTAACCAGTCAGAGGCCATTTTGCATGAGGCTGGTATTAAGTGGTCAGCGCTCTTAAACAGGGAGCATGCTGAAAAGCAGTCAAAGAAATCCCGGAAGGAACGAATACATTTACCACATGTATTCAATCTGGTGGATCAAGGCAGCCTGAGCGGGAAAAGGGTGCTGCTTGCCGATGATATTTACACAACCGGCTCAACCCTCCGTCATGCCGCAAAATGTTTGAAGGAAGCAGGGGCAAGGGAAATCGTCTCATTTACAATTGCGAGGGGGTAATTGTCATGGTGCAGCAAAGACATTTCGACAAAATTTGCTTCATCTTTTAGCGCCTAAATCACCTTTGAAGCCCATTGGGGAAGGGTTGTCACTATTTGGCTGTTGCTTTTGTCATAGATTCGACAAACTTTTTGTTCTGTTTTAGAAGGATTCTCATAGGGTAGAAGAGAATATAGTTTACATAGTCTTAACAAAAGGAGGCGTTTCACATGAATTTCAATATTCGTGGTGAAAACATTGAAGTAACTCCAGCAATACGTGAGTACGTGGAAAGGAAGATTTCCAAGCTAGAAAGGTATTTTACCGAAACACCGCAAGCGAATGTCAATGTAAACCTGAAGGTGTTCCAGGATAAAACATCCAAAGTAGAAGTAACCATCCCGATGCCGCACCTCGTCCTCCGCGCCGAGGAAGGCCATGAAGATATGTATGCTGCAATTGACTTGATTACTGATAAGCTTGAACGCCAAATCCGCAAACATAAAACGAAAGTGAACCGTAAGTTCCGTGAAAAAGGCGATTTTGCTGCAATGTTTGCCAATGGTGAGAACTCTCAGGTAGCAACTTTTGATGAAGAAGATGAGCTTGAGGTGGTCCGTCAGAAGAGCTTCGAACTGAAGCCGATGGACAGTGAGGAAGCAATTCTTCAAATGAACATGCTTGGCCATAGTTTCTATGTTTTCACTAATGCTGAAACAAACCGTACAAACGTCGTCTACAAGCGCCACGACGGCCGTTACGGCTTAATTGAAGCTCATTAATGGATAATAGCAAATCCGGTTCCCAAATGGGAGCCGGATTTTTTAATTCTACCAAATTAAGTAATGAAAAAGGAGCAGGCACTCAGGCCTGCTCCTTGTTAAATATATTAAGCACCGTGGCAGTTCTTATATTTCTTGCCGCTTCCGCAGTAGCATGGGTCATTGCGCCCGATGTCAACCTGTTTAGTGACAGGCTTCTTCTTGCTGGCTTCCCCGTCTGCCTTTGGATTGACAGCAACGCCCTTGGCAACTTCCTGGCGCTCCAGGTTATTGCGGATTTCTGCCTTCATGATGTAACGGGCTGCTTCATCCTCGATTGAGACAACCATGTTCTCGAACATTGCATAGCCTTCATGCTGGTATTCGCGAAGCGGGTCGGTCTGAGCGTAGGCACGAAGGTGAATGCCCTGGCGGAGCTGGTCCATCGCATCAATGTGGTCCATCCATTTTGAATCGACCGCACGAAGTACGATAACTTTTTCAAACTCACGCATTTGCTCTGATGAAAGCACTTCTTCCTTCTCATTATAGCGCTCGATCACCTTGGCAAAGATGGTTTCCACCATCTCATCCTGGAACTTGCCCTTTAGGTCATCAATTGTTATGTCGCCTTCACGAAGCAGGTTGGCATGTATCCAATCTACAAGCGCATCCAGGTTCCAATCCTCTTCATCCCCGCCGCGTGGCGCATGGGAATCCACTGCACGCTCGATTGACGATTTGATCATGTTTTCAACGATGCTGCGCAGGTTTTCGGCCTCAAGTACTTCATTACGCTGCTTGTAAATGATTTCACGCTGCTGGCGCAATACATCATCGTATTGAAGGAGCTGCTTACGGGCGTCAAAGTTATTTCCTTCAACCCGTTTTTGAGCAGATTCTACCGCACGGGACACCATTTTGCTTTGAATCGGCTGGGAATCATCCATGCCAAGCCGTTCCATCATGGCCTTCATATTATCAGATCCAAAACGGCGCATTAGCTCGTCTTCCATTGATAAATAGAACTGGGTAACACCCGGGTCTCCCTGACGGCCTGAACGTCCGCGTAGCTGGTTATCAATCCGGCGTGATTCGTGACGTTCTGTACCGATAACGGCAAGACCCCCAACTTCCTTTACACCTTCGCCAAGTTTGATATCGGTACCGCGGCCTGCCATGTTTGTCGCGATTGTAACCGAGCCGCTTTGGCCGGCTTCAGCAATAATCTCTGCTTCACGTCCATGGTTTTTCGCATTCAGGACGTTGTGTTTGATCCCCTTTTTCTGCAGGTACTTAGAGATCAATTCCGAAGTTTCAATTGCAACCGTGCCAACTAGGACCGGCTGGCCTTTTTTATTGCGTTCGGCAATGTCCTCGACAACAGCACGGAACTTTCCGTCCATCGTAGCGTAAATTAAATCCGCACGGTCATCACGGACAATCGGACGGTTTGTTGGAATAACGACAACGTTCATGTTATAGATATTGCGGAATTCCTCTTCCTCGGTCTTAGCCGTACCTGTCATACCGGCAAGCTTTTCGTACATACGGAAGTAGTTCTGGAAGGTAATGGTCGCAAGAGTCATACTCTCGTTTTGAACTTCAAGACCTTCTTTCGCCTCGATAGCCTGGTGAAGGCCTTCGGAATAACGGCGGCCTTTCATCAAGCGGCCGGTGAACTGGTCAACAATAACGATTTCGCCGTCCTGGACTACATAATCCACATCAAGATGCATCGAGACGTTTGCCTTTAATGCCTGATTGATATGGTGATTCAATGTTACATGATTGATATCGAAGAGATTTTCAATCCCAAAAGCTCGTTCTGATTTTGAAATCCCCTGCTCAGTCAGCATAACGCCTTTTGTTTTTTCGTCATACGTATAGTCTTCATCCTTGTTTAGCGTCCGTACAAATGCATTCGCCTGGATGTAGAGAGAAGTCGACTTTTGAGCAGTTCCGGAAATAATAAGCGGAGTCCGCGCTTCATCAATTAAAATGGAGTCAACTTCGTCTATGACCGCATAAAAAAGTGGACGCTGAACCTTTTGTTCCTTATAAAGAACCATGTTGTCGCGAAGATAGTCAAAGCCGAATTCGTTATTCGTACCATACGTGATATCAGCAGCGTATGCTTCCTGCTTTTCTTCTTTTGTCATGCTGTTCAGGTTCAGGCCTACAGAGAGACCCAGGAAATTGTAAAGCTGTCCCATCTCGGTCGCATCCCGGCTCGCCAGGTATTCGTTCACCGTGATAACATGGACGCCCTTGCCGGAAATTGCATTTAAGTAAACCGGCATGGTTGCTGTCAAAGTCTTACCTTCACCAGTCTTCATTTCGGAAATGTTCCCTTCGTGCAGGGAAACACCGCCCATTAGCTGGACATGGTATGGATAAAGGCCGAGAACGCGCCTCGCCCCTTCACGGACAACCGCAAACGCCTCAACAAGCAGATCATCCAGCGATTCGCCATTTTGATAACGCTTTTTGAACTCCTCCGTCTTTTCGCGGAGCTGGTCATCAGTCAGCTTTTCCGTTTCGTCGGCAAGTGCCTCGATCCGGTCAGCAATTTTTGTAAGCTTCTTGATTTCGCGTTTGTTCATATCAAACAGTTTATTTAAGATGCCCATCATTACGCTCCTTCTATATATACATTCCAATCCATAAGAAAAAAATTCGTTATCTTCTAGTAAATTCCTGTAAAAACATTTCGGCAATTTCTTTTACCATCTTACCACTTCAGCCAAGCAGTGACAACCGAAGGCATACTGATTCGGACGTCTCGAAAATAATGTAAACAGATGAAAATTAAGTCATTATCCCACTTAAGCTTAGCCACCTTCAATCAGTTGTTTCACGTTTTGCCACAACTGTGAAGAGAAGGGCTGCTGGAAGTTGAATATAGTTTAAAAGGAATAAATATACTCTCTTGTAAGTTTAAAAACTAGTAAAAGAACTAATTGCTCATTTTTTCACATAGTCCTTTATAAAGTAAGATAGTAAGCTATACTAATTATAAAGGATAAATATTCCACATGGAAAGAGTGAGTTACGTGTCTCTGTGGGGGAAGAAAGGAACAGGCAGCCATGAACCCGGCACAAGAGAAAAGATAATTAGTCCTATAATAAGGCTATGGAGAAAATTGAAAGCAATTGATTGGAAAAATCCAGTCAACCGTTGGAAGCTTGGTTTTATTGCATTGCTTACGGTAACAATTGGAGCGAGTGCTTTTGTCGGGATTCTGAGTTTTACCAATTCACCATCATATGGCTGACAAAACACGCAGGTTTGCCTTTAGGCCGGTTGGCATGGCAGAAGAATATACAAAGTGGATCAAACACCGGTATTACGTGCCATTCTGGCGTAGCCCATCCAGCTGTTTGGACAATTTGCTCAGGCATTCAAGAATGTTAAAAAGCGGCAATAAGGAACTCTTTTTACGAATTATTAAGGTAATGGCTCTAAGTGTTTAGCCATTACCTTTTTTAATTTGTTCATAATTTCTTCATAACTTCCCCACAAATAAAACATAAATTAAACATAATTTCTTCATGAGGCTTTGTCTTCGACAGTTTGAAACACCATACATATTTATGAATAAAACAGGTAGTTTTATAGTTTATTTATAAATAAATATACAATAGAAATTATATTTATAAAATACAAAAACCTTTCTACTATGTGTGAATTGTTAACTGAAGTGTTGATTTAACAAGGTTTTTAAAAGGAACTTATAGAAAGGTACAAACGACAAGGTTCGTAAATTTATTCACAAATTGTACATTGGAAAATAACCTTGGAATGTTAGATACTACCATTAGAGGTTAATTAAAATATAAAAAAAGCAGATTTCAAACAGAAAGGGTGAAACAGCGTGGCCTTTTGGAGGAAATCCAAAAATACAGAGACAATTAGCCCTGAGACAGAGACAAGGGAAGGTAAAAAGAAAGTTGGCCTTATACGCGGACTTTGGAGGAAATTCAAAAATATAGACTGGAAGAACCCGGTCAATAAGTGGAAACTCGGTTTTGTCCTTATGTTTGCTTTAATAGCAATGAGTGGGACTGTTTACGGAGCAATCGCTTTTACATCGAATCCGAGCTTTTGCGCCAGCTGCCATGAAATGGCCCCAGAATACCAAACATTCAAGGCAAGCGCCCACAGTGAAATCAAATGTACACAGTGCCACATTGAACCGGGTGCGAAGAACATGGTCCTGCACAAGATCGAATCAATGAAAGAAGTGTATTACCATGTGGTTGGCCCGCCAGATCCCATTGTACAAACCGTACCAGTCATGAAAGTCAACTGCGGCCAGTGTCACTCGGATAATCGCCTTGTTACTGCAACAGGCGACTTGAAAGTAAATCATAAAGGACACGTCAAAGAAGGTGTCCCTTGTATCACCTGCCATGCTGGTGTTGCGCACGGAAAAGTCGTAGACCGTGGAATCAACGGATCTGAAACATATGATTTTTGGACAGAGGAAAATGTCGATAAGCTCATGACAAAGGAATATATCAATCCGAATATGGGAACGTGTATCGATTGCCATGACAAAGTGAACAAAGGCCAAAAACCTTGGGAAAATATAGCCTACAGCCTTCCAGTGAACACTCATGGAACCAATGCAGATAAAGAGGGCGGCCACGGAGCTGAAACAGCTGTAGCAACAGAAAAAGGCCATGGAGAGGAAGCAGGAGCGGAGCCCCACGAAGCGTCTGTGAGCGGAATCCAAGGTGCCCATGAAACTGAAAAGAAAACCCAGGATATCATCCTTCAAGCCCTTGGAAAACAAAAGAAAGATGTAAAACTTTCAATGGAATGCTTCACATGCCATAAGGAAATCGCCGTACCGAAGAACCACGACAGCAAAAATTGGGATCAAAGCCACGGTGGTACAGCCTTAAAAGAACTGAATAACTGTATCAATTGCCACCAGGATTCAAAATGGATTCGGGATATTGCCAAGCAGGACATTAAGACTCTTATTAATGACCATGGCAAAGAAGACAAATACGTACCAAATATTAAAACGGTTAAGGATGAATCTCGTGAAAGTGCTTTCTGCTCGACCTGCCATGCCGAGCGTCCAGCCGGTCACGTTGATAGTGACACATGGCTTACAAAGCATGCATCGAAAGCACAATCGAAGGAAGATAAAGCATCATGTTACGTCTGCCATGACAAGGAAAAGCCTGAAGATATAACGAAATCGACAGCCCCAACTGATGTATACTGCCAGTACTGCCACAGAACTGGATTCAAGGATGAAAAAGGCGCGTAACCATAAACTGCAACTGGAGGGACAGTCTTATGGAAGAAGAACAAAAAGATCAGCAGACCGAACTTCCGGCCCCTCCTCGTTTACGCAATACGATTTTTAAAATCATGACTCTTACATTGTTGTTTCTAGTCCTATTCTTTTCAATAGGATTTGTAGGGCTAGAAGCAACATCAAGCTCTGAATTCTGCTCATCCTGCCATGAAATGAAGCCGGAGTACTACACGTGGAAAGCATCCTCCCACGGTGAAGTAGATTGCGTGAACTGCCATATCGAACCTGGGGTCGAGAATTTAGCAAAAGCAAAGGGCAACGGAATCGTTGAACTATACAAAAAACAGACACAAACCTATACCGCACCGATTCAAATGCCTAAGGATATACCAGACAGTGCTTGTGAAAAATGTCACAATATGAACTCGCGACAAGTTACTCCATCGGGTGATTTGATCATCCCCCATGACAAGCATACGGAGAAAGATATTGAATGTGTACAGTGTCATAGTGGAATCGCACATGGAAAAATTGCAGAGAGAAAAGTAACCTTTAAAACCGATTATGAAAAATGGGATATCGAACTTGGTACTGCAATGATGAGTGACAAGAAATTCACCAATCCTAAAATGGAAAAATGCATGGATTGCCATATTGCAAGGAAAGTGACTACAGAATGCAGCGCCTGTCATACAACAAACATGTATCCAGAAAGCCACAAAAGAGACGAATTTAAGACTGAAACTCATGGTACTCTAGCTGGCAAAGAGATAAAAGAATGTAACGAATGCCATAAATATATGTCCGATAAAGAAACAACTTTGTTTAACGATGAACCAGCACATAAACAGTTTTTAAAGACAAAAAAGATAGAAACAAAAAAGGTTAATACCCATGAGTATGCAAAGGAAAATACGTTTTGTAAGGATTGCCATACTCAAAGGCCAGCTAGTCATATAAAGGGTTTTATAAAAAGCCATGGAACCTTTGCTAAGAATGATGATTCCAAATGCCAGGCATGTCATGATTTGCAAAAAACAGGTCTTAACAAAATCTCAAATGTAACCTGTAACAGCTGCCATCCAAGCAGCCATGCAAATAAAGAATGGAGAAAAACCCATCCAGTTGAAGTCCCAAAAGGAGCTAAAGTAACAAAAACCTGTTACCAATGTCACAATGAACAAAAATGCCAATCTTGTCACAAAGAAGATTAAGTAATAATTGTAGGAGGGTTTCGTATGCAAGCAGAGGAACAGCTTCAAGCCCAAGAACCTAAAAAAATTAAAAATGAAAAGTTCACCTGGTGGCAGTCAACTTTACTGTTGGTTGGAACTCTAATCATTTGTTTAGCAGCTGGATATTTTATTAGCGATAAATATCTTTGGGAGAACACTGATTCAGAACAAATTGCTGAGCAAATAAAGTTTTATAAAGAACAGGTAAAGCAAAGCCCTAATGATCCCAAAAATAGAACTCAATTAGGCTATGCATACTTCCTTGATAAAAACTATGATGAAGCAATAAAGCAATATAAAACTGCCATATCCCTTGATAAAAATTATTTTGATGGCTATTTGAATTTAAGTATTGTTTACGACAAACAAGGAAAGAAAGACGAGGCACTTAAAAACGCTATTAAAGCAACCGAAACTTCTCCTCGGGACTACAAGGGCCATTTAATGAAGGGGAAAAGTTATCGCAAACTTAAAATGTATGATGAAGCAAACCAAGCTTTAGCGGAAGCTGACAAACTAAACCTGGGAAACGTCGATACGATCTATGAAATTGGATTGGTAGCGGAAGATCAAGGTAAGAAAAAGGAAGCAGAGTCAATCTATAAAGAAGCACTAGCCTATGATCCTACGTTTAAGCCAGCATTGACAGCACTTGATCGGATATCATCCAAGGACTAAGACTAGATTGTAAAAGGAGTTGACTGATGTGAAAAGAAAAACGGTTTATATATGGATGAGTGTCATAGCGACTTTGTCTATAGGCTTATTTGCGGCTATATACTTCCTGAATTTAGGGGAAGAGGCTGATAAAATGGCCAATACTGTTACAGGCGGACCGCCCAATTTCAATTATTTTGTGCAAGGAGATTTTAGTACGCCTCTAGATAAACCAATGGATGTTACCAAAATTGGTGAGTTTATATATGTAACTGATACAAACAATAAGCAAGTTCAAGCCTTTGATTCTTCAGGTACCCCAATTTTTAAGTTTGGAAAAGAAGGAGAGGGAAAGGGCGAATTTAAATTCCCTTATGGAATCGCAGGTGACAAGGCTGGAAATGTGTATGTCGCCGACTTGTTTAATGGGAAAATATCCATTTTTGATAGTAAGGGCAAGTTCCTCCGTTATTTTGAGGAAAAAGGGAGCTCAAAGCCATCAATAAAAAGCCCAGCTGGAATTAGGATATTTGGTAACAAACTTTATATGACTGATATTGAAAACAAGAAAGTTATGGTCTTCGATTTAGACGGTACCAAGAAGCTTGAAATAACCACTGCCACCAGTAAAGAGGACTTACTAAATGCTCCCAATGCTGTAACGGTTGATAAGGATGAGAATATTTATGTTGCTGATTCAGGTAATCAAAGAGTTGTAGTTTACGATAAGGAAGGAAAATACAAGCGCAGTCTAAATGGAAGTAAAGATGGCAAAGGAGAGGCTAAATTTGTAAATCCAAGAGGCTTGGCTGTGGATTCTGATGGAACCCTTTACATGATTGATAACATGACCCACTTTGTACATGGGTTTAATGACAAAGGTGAACAAGTTTATCAATTTGGCGGCCTTGGTTCCGAAAATGACCAATTCTTCCTCCCTAATGGATTGTTCATTGATGAAAAAAGCCAGCTTTATATAACCGATACTTTTAATCAAAGGATAGCAGTTTACTTTTAAAATCACATTGCATTTAAGGGGGTGGTGCGGAGCTAAGAAGTAATAAAGTTTAATAGTAACTGGCTTTAAAAGAGAAAAACAGGGAGGTTTTTTAGAGATGAGTAAGGCGAAATTTAGTTTCTCAATGCTTTTTGCTCTTCTGCTGGTTGGTATGCTGGCAACTGGAGCTTTTGCAAAAAGCCCATTCGGCTTTGAAGCAGTGCAAAATGCAGACACAACATTTACCGTAAAATTTAAAGCTCTATCTACTGATAAAGCTGGTACATCTTTTAAAGTAACAGTAAGAGATGCAGGGAATGCTGAAGTTGGAACACCGCAAGAATTTACAACTACAGTTGATGGAAATACAGAAGAATTCACTTATACTACTTCTGCTTTAACAGAAGGAGCAAGATACACAGCTGAACTTGTTTATACAACCAAACCAACTGTTGTAGTTGCTAGTACATCAGTTCTTGTTGGTGAATATAGTAATGCCATTATTGACACAAGTGAAGTTGACCACAGCACAAACCTGATGAACGCCAACGAAACTGGATTCGAAGGCCTAAGCAAAAAAAGATCTGGCCAAAAGATGCACGGTTCTTATCAAAACAACACAAACTCCTGTGCAAGTTGTCACCAAACTCACACAGGCGAAGACCATTATCTGTTGTTCAGGGATGGAACATATAGCACTTGCGCGGCATGCCATGACGGTACAATGGGTGCGAAATCCGTATTTGGTGCACCAACAAATGCAGGTACATTTGGCGGCTCTCATGCCAACAATATGTCAGTCCACTTATCCGATGGTTCAGTAGATATTAAAGCAGCACCAGGTGGGAACCATGCTGACACTGGCAAATGGGCTGAAGAGTTCACTTGCGCTAGCTGCCACAATCCCCACGGATCTGACAGTACACGCTTACTGAAAGCTGACCCTGCGGGCTGGATTAAAACTGAGAATACTATTACTGCTGGGCAAACAAACGGCGGTATGAAATTTAGTAATAAAACTGTATATGCAAAAGCATCAATTCCTGCTACCAATGTTGGAGACTACATCCTTGTAAAGGAAACCGGTGTAACTCAAGCAACTATTGATGGAAATGTCTTCTACACAAGGGCTGCTGTTCCTGCAGGTTCTGATATAATCTCTACTTACAAATGGGATTATAAAGGTAAGAAGTACATTGCAGACTCCTCGCTGTGGATGCGTTCTGATGGCGGCAGACCTGCTGTTGAAACCCAATTAAAAGCGGCTGGGGTAGCTAAACCAGCAACTGCGAACTTTGTAATCGTTTGGAAGGATGGATTTGCATATAGCAAACCGTTGACAGAAGGCGGTACTGACACTACTGTTTCTTCGATTGATACTGCAACATATTTAATTGGATCGGCTGTCGATAAAGTAACAAATAACTATGACTTCTTTGATAGCGCAGCTCCTACTTATGTTAAAGACAGTGGCGTTCAAATGAGCAAATTCTGTGCATCCTGCCACACAGATTATCTGTCTGCTACCTATGCGAATGCTGATACTGGCGTATTCACAGACGCTCACCGTCACCAAACAGACACTGACAGGCTTACTTGTGTACGCTGCCACTTTGCACACGGAACAGATGCTACAATCATGAAAGATTCCTTAGATCGTGGCCTTACTGAGCTTACTGCAGTTGGAGCACCTTTTGATCCAGCAAAATATGCCGGTGATACAACTGCTGCTAAGACTGCTGCTACAGATTATCTGAAAGATCCTAACCCATCATCTGCTTTGAAGCGTTATACGGGCATGTCAGTATGTTTCGGCTGCCATGATGGATCTATTGCTAGTGATGACACTACCTGGAGTAACTACAACTCATTACAACCAGGGGTATATAAGCCTTAATAATTTTTAACAAATAGCCCCACTATTTGTTAGTGATTAATAGAGCAAGGTAACAATGGAAACTTTGTTACCTTGTTCTTTTATTTATCAAGATTAATTTGTCAATAAATCGTTTTATTTTCCAATCCTTTTCTAATACCCCCTTGATATAATATACATATAATCCCTGTTCATAAATAATAAACTATAGAGAAATACTTAATCTTTATTGGGAAAGAGATGAATTAAAATGAGGAACAACAGGAAGTTTCTTAAACGATATCTAATAAGTTTGATAGCAATTTTATTGATATTAAGCCCTCAATTCCTTTTCTCAGGATCAGTGGTCTATTCTGCTCTACAGGACGACACCGCTCCAAAGTCCTTTACAAATGAATCAACAAAAAATTCCATTGAATCGACAGAAATTCCCGTTGAATCGACAGAAAATCCCATTGAATCGACAGAAAGTCCCGTTGAACAAAATCCATTACTTCCTCAAGTAGAAACTACTTCGACTGGCCTGGAAAATATGGTTTTGCCGACTGTTACAGTTAGTACTCCATTATCAGAATCGACGGTAACAACTCCACTGATCATTAAAGGCAGCTTTACTTATGGTAGTATCTTGCCAGAGAATGCAACTTTTACAGCATATAAAGTACCTATCACACCCCTCTCTACTCCTAAAATTAAGCTCCTGGGAGAGTGGGAAGTAAACAATGAGCAATTCTCCTGGTCCTTTAAGCCTAACTTAACAAACGGTCCGTATAAGATTGTGATAGAAATTAAGGATAAAACCCAACCGAGTTTAGTCGCAAATGCAACCTTGGGATTTACCTTGGACCTTGAGAGGCCTTATATTTCAGAAATAGGAGTTGTGATTCCTTACCAGGAGGAAGAAATTTTAGTCGATGTGAATGATGGAACGGTTAAACCGAAAAGTAAATTGATTATAGGAGAAGATTTAACCAGTATTGAGGTAAACGCAACTATTAGAATTAGAATCGTTTCTAAAAAGCCCATGGAGAATTTAAAAGAACAAATCATTGCTAAGACTTATATAGAACCACCAGTATCCTTACAATTAAGTCCTAAAAATACAAACGATTCTCAAATACCGGTCACCGGTACAATAAGTGTACCATTTAGCGGAATAATTAATGGTAAAAACGTAATTGATTTGTTTTTTACTCCTGATAAAGAAACAAAGTTGAAATCAAATTCAACATATTTAGCATATATAGACCCTAATCTGAAAGATGATGAAGGGAATAAAATTTTCGCTAAATTTTTTAAATTTACAACAAAGAGCAATCTACCATATGATTTCACTACTGGACATGATAACGACCGAAAGAATAATCCTCATGGAAGATATGCGGAAAATACCAATATGTGTGCAAATTGCCATAGTACCCATACTAAATCTAGTTTGTCATTACAAGGAGTATCTTACCAGAGTGTGTTTTCACAAGAACTGGAAAGGGATCAATCAGACAATTATTGTATGGCCTGCCACGATGGTACTATGAATGCACCTGTAATTGATAAACTTAACAGTACCCACCAGCATAATAATCCGATAAATAAGGATTCAGGCGCAGTGGACGCACTGAAAAAAACTGATTCATGTACTAGCTGTCATAATCCTCACTTGGATAGAACCGAAAAAAACCCTAATCTACTTAATAATAGAATTGTATATACACATAAAGCTGACTCAGAGGGAAAACAACTGGTTATTGATAGTATGGAAACTGCTTGTTTAAATTGCCATGATGATGGAAATATTTATGATTTGGATAAAGATGGGGAAAGAGATCTTTTTGCCAAGGTGCTCTCCTACAATAAATCCTTTTTATCAAAAGGTACATTATCCGATTATGCATTATGTTTAAGATGTCACAATGCAAATAAAGTTACGGCCAAGCAAGTAAAAACGGACATTGAATATTATTATTCTGCACCCGATCCAAATCAAAAACCTAATCTAACAGATTCCAAGCATAACTTTGTTGCTTCTGAAGGCTCAATTCAAGCTGATGGCAGCCAGTTATCGGGGTCCATTCCTTGTGCTGATTGCCATGAAACCCATGGTTCAAAGAATATCAAGATGATAAGAGATGAATTGGGGAATGAGAGAATAATTGATGCGCCTGATAAATTCCAATCAGTTGGACTAAAGTGGGATGCTGTAAATGAAAGAAATTTCTGTGTAAAATGCCACAATGGGAAAACTGAAATTTATGGCAGAGTTGGTCAACCTTTATATGATGAAGAAGGTATTAGTCTTAATCCGGAAAATCCAGGCCACAATAAATCAAATGAAGCCGCATGCGCCACTTGTCATACAAATAGCTATGATGCAACAAGACATGAAGAAACACTTCAAAAAGCTTTAATGGAATCAGCACATGCACCAAAGGGTGTTAAATCAACGCCTTAAGGCATTTGAAAAAGCTTGTAAATCTACCGATTTGGCTGATTTACAAGCTTTTATTAATATAATTACAAGTTTTTAGGTTCATTAGAGAACAGGCCTTTATGACAAAAATCACAATAAACGTCAGATGGGGCAGTAGTCTTGTTTCCAATTGGTTTTTCATTATCGTGGCACACATAACAGTTTTTTCTCTGTTCCTGTGTAACTGATTCTTGTCTGTGAGAATTAAACAACCAATCGTCGCGGTCAATATGATTTTTAGGCGGTGTGGCATGACAAATTGTGCAGAAATAATTGTTTCGGGATGCATCTATTGCAGCCGAAAGGTTGTTACTTTTTAATTCTTCTGGTTTAGTCTCACTTAATAGGGTCTTGATGTCTTGTTTTTCCAGTTGCTTTATCCAGAGTGAATCTTTATGGCAATTCAAGCATTCGTTTAACTCTTTAACAGCATACAAACCATGGCTCTTTTCCCAATCAGCATTGTCATGATTGTTGGGTGTATTGATTTCCCGATGACAAGTTTTACATGCCATAGATAGCTTTACATCTTTTCCTTGTCCATCAATTGCGTCGAGAATGATTTTTTGTGTATTTTCCGGTAATTCCCTTTCCAATACACCTGCATTTGCTTCCGGAGTATCATACTTATATAAAATATCTTTTTTGTTAGACCCTATATGACTAACTTGAAGGGAATAATCTTCGTCCAACCAAGGTTTTTCCCCTAGGTTAACCTTTTCGTGACAGTCAATGCAAGTTCCCATATTTGGCTTGACGTTTTTATCACCAATCAGCTTCTTAATATTTTCACTAGTCCAGGCCGTATAAGTAGAGGAATCGCGGATCCCCCTCCACAATTTTGGCGTGGGCTACACCGCTATGGCAAGTTACACAAGGAATATCAGCTTCTATATGGCCTTCGTGATTGATGATAGTATCTCCTGCAGCGGTGACAAGGCGATTTTTTGAATGGCACTGTTCGCAGTTTTCACTTGAGACGATAGCAGTTTTAGTTATTGTTTCTGAAGTTGCAGTAAAGTGAGTATACACCCCTTTAATTTCGTCAACTTTATGTAAGATTTGGTTTTTGCGCCCAGGTTTAATATGGCATTGGGTGCACTTAATTTGATTATGTGCGCTAGCTTCGAATGTTGCATGCTGCGGGGTCATTTCATGACAGCTGACACAAAATGAATTGCTAGATGCATAGCTTATTGCACCATATCCAAAAGCGACAATTCCAATCAGGGTAAATAAGCTAAAAACCATAAATCTCCATCGTTTGATTGGATTTTTATGTCGTTTTGACTCTCTCTTCTCAGGAAGTGGATTTTCTCTATTTGTTTCATCTTCCTGATACTTTTTTCTTTTTTTAAATATCATGGCAATCCTCCCGTTTCACTTAAAATTTTACCAGAAGTTGCCTTTATCTGACAGGTTCACTGTGAAATTTTCCACTTATTTTGTCGGATTATAGAAAGGTATTTAGAAGTTTTAGAGGTTTATATTAATATATTTTGAAAGGGAGGATTTTATTTACCTTAATTCGTATTACTAAAGGTTATACAACAGAATTACCAAGGTTTATTATCCCGGTCTTAATTTTTACTTTATATGTTATGTACCGTCGTTTCCTGGGAAATAATTTGCCACTCCATGACGGAAGCTGATCAATTTGTCGAAGTCATTTGCCATTTTAAGAAAAAGAAAAGACGGTAGGGTAACCCCTACCGTCTTTTAAACTATCCTAAAAATACCGCACCATACACCAAGCTTCCCGCAATCACATAAGCCGGATGGACTTTTAATTTTTCCATCAAGAGCAGGCTCCCGGCCGCCAATACGACTGTATGCAATAGTCCCGGCCCCTGAAACGATTCTACAAAAAAGTCCCATGCCATAACACCGAGAAGCGCAGCAATGACAGGGCGGACAATCATTGTCATCCGTTTAACTTTTGGTGATTCCTTGTGCCGCAGCAGAAGGCTTAGCAGGCTAATCATTAAAATCAACGACGGAGCAACACTGGCAAATACAGCAATTGCAGAACCAGCCACTCCCCCGACTTCATACCCGATATAGCCAGCCATTTTTGTAGCAATCGGTCCTGGCAACGCATTTCCCATGGCTAAAACCTCGGAGAATTCGCTGGTTGTCATCCATTCGTACCGGTCGACGACTTCCGCTTCAATTAGTGGAATTGAAGAGGGGCCGCCACCATAGCCTAGGATGCCCGGAAGGAAAAATGCCCAGAAAATTTTTAAATAAATCATGCTTTGCCCTCCTTCTTTTTGTCTTTCATTAGGAGCGCGCCAAGAAGGAGTGTGAAAATAATGATAGCAGGATGGACGCCGAGTGCCTCGAGCAAAACAAAACTTGCCACAACAAGAATGATAGTCCATGTCTTGCCGAGCTTAGAACTGGTTGATTTTTTTACAAATTCCCATGTCATTGTTAAAAGCATGACAGCGACAACTGGGACAACAGCTGATGCTGCGCCGCTTACCCATGGCTGGTCCTTGAAGGCGTTAAGCCCGGTCAGGAGCAGAATCATCAGGAATATAGTTGGAAGGATGGTTGCCATGACAGCATTAATCATGCCAGGGAGTCCTGCTACCCGGTATCCTATGTATCCGGCGAGCTTTGTAGCAATCGGTCCGGGAAGCGCATTTGCCAGTGCCAGGACATCCCCGAACTCATCACCGTCCATCCATTTGTATCGGCCGACAACCTCCTTCTGTACGAGTGGTATTGAAGAAGGACCCCCTCCGTAGCCGAGCATGCCAACCCGGAAGAAAGCCATGAATAAATCTTTTTGTTTCATTTAATGTCATCTCATTTCTGGTTCTGTTGCTGTAATTTCATATAATTAAGGACGTCCAGATCGATAAAACCTGTTTCCTGTTCCCGCATTTCAAAGTTTTCGGTATGAAGATAAGCGGTCAACGCTTTAAGAATATCATCTCTTCCTGCAAAATTGGTTTTAAAATAGCCAAGTCTGCCAAGGTGTTCGACTAGTTCAGTTTCAATTTCACCATCGACAGGAACAACCTTTTCAGGCTTTGAAGGAGCAAAGTAAAGTTGCTGAAGGCCATAGATACGAATAAGTTCTTTTATTGGCTGAGGATGGTCATCCACCCGGAGATCGATATAGCGATCGTTGAAGGCTCCGTAACCTCCGCGCTCCTTGACTACATACAATGCAGCGGACTGCTGGCCGCGTGAATCCCCGCCAGCCTCCTGGCCTGCATCAAGGGCAGCTAGCAACCGTTCTGCCAGTGTTCCTGCCATCGACGTAAACGTTTCGGCCATTTTACCGATAGTATGTTCATCAACGAGGATATTTCCCTGGGCTGCAAAGTGATTGCCGGTAATCCCGCCAGCCCAATTATAGCATTGTGAACCAGTGTAGGTTGCAGAATTACCAAAAGAATCAATAATTCCAACCTGGCGCATTTCCCGCTCTTTATCCTCTTCAAGGATGAGCTTCAATGTTTCTTCCGCAGTTTTCCCCTCAGCCATCAATTCGAGTGCGCGCGGCCCATAAGAAGTATTTGCGTAGGATTGGGTTGCGACTGCACCAACACCAGCCTTAGCCCATGGGACGACTGCTCCGACTCCAAGAAACTTGGACTGAACCGCAATTCCCCATTCTTTTTCCACAGGATCAAACCCTATAATTGAAAAGGTCATGAATAACAACTCCTTGTCTAAAGATGTATTTAAGATTTCCTCACCTAAATCATTTCGATATCCGAAGAAATATTCCTGCAGTGAGAACAGGATTTTCTGTAATGGGAAGAATGTTTGATATACTTCTTTTATGTGAATGTATTTTATCATAGTAGGTTATTTTCTACGCCTTGATCCTGGGGAGGAATTAACGTGGATGTACATAAGAAATATGTAATAGGCCTGGATATTGGGACAACTTCAACTAAGGCATCCTTGTTCACAAAGGACGGGAGCCCGGTTTCTTCAGGTGCTGTAGAATATCCAATCATTCATCCAGAGCCAGACTGGGCAGAACAAGATCCAGACATGATAGTTGAAGCAGTTGTGGAATCAATTAGGAACGTTCTGAATAAATCTAAAATTGATACTTCCGAGCTCATCGCCATTGGCATTTCAGCGGCGATGCATAGCATCCTTGCAGTGGATGGAGACGGGGAGCCGCTTACAAATAGTATAATCTGGGCTGATAACAGAAGCCATTTTTACGCGGAAAAGCTTAGAAAAGACTGGAATGGAGAAGACGTTTATAAGAGGACGGGAACACCAATCCACCCTATGTCACCTCTTTGCAAGCTGCTCTGGATGAAATATGAACGCCCTGACCTTTATCTGAAAGCCAGCAAGTGGATTTCGATTAAAGAGTATGTCATGTGGAAATTGTATGGTGAATACGTTGTCGATTATTCGATTGCTTCAACTTCCGGAATGTTCAATCTGCAGAAGTTGGATTGGGATGAAGAAGTCCTTAAACTGCTTGAACTTCAAAAAGAAAAACTATCGAAGCCGGTGCCGACTACAAATGTGTATCGGCATATGGATTGGAGCTTTGCAGCTGCAATGGGAATTCCGGCTGATCTGCCTGTGATTGTGGGGGCAAGCGATGGGGTTCTTGCCAATCTTGGGGTAGGGGCAATCGGTGAGGGTGAATATGCAGTAACTATTGGAACGAGCGGTGCAATCAGAACAGTTGTAAAGGAGCCGTTGCTCGAATCCAAGGGGCGGACGTTTTGTTATTATCTTGCAGACGGAAGATGGGTAATTGGCGGGCCTATTAATAATGGTGGTATCGCACTAAGGTGGCTGAGGGACCAGTTAGCAAGTGATGTTTCAGGACTGGCTGAGAGTAGGGGAGTGGATCCTTACGATTTATTGATTGATGAGGCGGCAAAGGTGCCTGCAGGGGCTGAAGGATTGATTTTTCTTCCTTATCTTTCTGGAGAAAGGGCCCCGATGTGGGACGCAAATACTCGGGGTGGTTTTATTGGAATCACGCTAACCCATCAGAAGGGGCATTTAATCCGTGCTGTTCTTGAGGGAATTATTTATGCTGTTTACAGTGTGGGAGTCCTTTTGGAAAATATGGCTGGAAAACCCGGGGAGATAAGGGTATCCGGCGGCTTTGCCCGTTCAGAGCTTTGGAGGCAGATCCTCGCTGATGTGTCAGGAAAACCTGTGTTTGTTCCCGAAAGCCATGAAGGTTCTGGATTAGGAGCTGCAGCTCTTGCTTTATTTGCATTAGGTGAAATATCTTCGCTTGAGGATGTGAAAAAGTTGGTTTCTGTAAAAACTGTTCAGTATCCAATTGAAGAGAACAAACAAGTCTACGAACACCTCCATCCCATCTATATGTCTTTGTATAATTCGTTGAAAGAGCAGTTTGATGCCATTTCCGCATATCAAAGAGGGGAATAAAACAGTTTAATGAAAGGCTGTGTTAGTGGTTATTGTTCATTATATAGCAGTGTCGATTGGAGCGGAACGCCCGTAACGTCATACTTAATAAAGGAAACTTTCCTGGACGCAGACCCAATTATGCAATTTTTCCCTCACACTTTGGCATTCCACTCATTACACGATATACTGTATAATGATGAATCTTACGGAAGTTATATGAGGTGATTGATATGGAAATGGCAGATATCAGGAATGAATTAGAAAAAACAGCTAAGCGATTAGCGGGCTTCAGGGGGTCTCTTTGACCTAGAGGAAAAGGAGGCACGCATTGCACAGCTTGATAACGAAATGCTGCATCCGGATTTTTGGAATGATCAGGAGGCTGCACAGAAGGTAATTAATGAAGCAAACGCACTTAAGGAGCAGGTAAACACGTTCATGGAAATGAATGATTCTTATGAGAACCTTGACGTAACGTTCGAGCTTCTAAAAGAAGAACTGGATGCTGAGCTGCAGGCGGAGCTTGAAGATGAGCTTATGACGCTGACTGCGCAGTTGGATGAATACGAATTGGAAATGCTACTAAGCGAGCCTTATGATAAAAATAATGCAATCCTTGAGCTTCACCCTGGTGCGGGCGGTACAGAATCGCAGGATTGGGGCTCGATGCTTCTCAGGATGTATACGCGCTGGGCTGAAAAGCGCGGCTACAAGGTGGAAACGCTGGATTACCTACCTGGAGACGAAGCAGGAATCAAGAGTGTGACACTCGCAATCAGGGGCCATAATGCTTATGGATACCTTAAGGCGGAAAAAGGGGTACACCGGCTTGTGCGAATTTCACCATTCGATTCCTCCGGCAGGCGCCACACATCGTTTGTATCTTGTGAAATTATGCCCGAGCTTGATGATGATATAGAAGTTGATATCCGTACTGAGGATTTGAAAATTGATACGTATCGTGCAAGCGGAGCAGGCGGACAGCATATTAATACGACCGATTCTGCAGTGCGAATTACACATATACCGACCGGAGTCGTTGTGACTTGCCAGTCGGAGCGTTCCCAGATTAAGAACCGAGATGCAGCTATGAAGATGCTAAAAGCAAAGCTGTATCAGCGTGAGATTGAAGAAAAGGAAAAGCAGCTTGCCGAGATTCGCGGCGAGCAGAAGGAAATTGGCTGGGGAAGCCAGATCCGTTCGTATGTATTCCACCCATATTCAATGGTAAAGGATCACCGTACTGGTTCAGAGTCCGGAAATGTCCAGGGTGTGATGGACGGAGACCTCGATCAGTTCATCGATTCGTACCTAAGGTCAAAGTTGTCTTAATAAAGTTACTATAACGTTAAACTAAAGAATTGCTGATGTGGTGACACTTTATTAAATTAATTGGAGCGGAAGGTACCGCATTTTCTCCTGCGATACCTTTTCAAGGATGATTATTCAACGTCCTGCGGGAAAAGCGGACAGGGGAGACCCCACAGGTGCCGCAGGCGCCGAGGAGGCTCCGCGACCGCCCGCGGAAAGCGAAGTGCCAGGAGCGGAAATATAGAAAACCATAAGTTTAAGTCATATAAAAATAAACAGAAAAGCCTTTGCTGCAATAATTTGCTGGCAAGGGCTTTTTGTATTGGTCCTAGCTTTATTTTGTCGGATGGAATCCCTTTGTTTTCTGAAAATAGTTTCTCATTATGTTTATCCCCTCTAGGATGGTATAATCAAAACGGCTTTATGAACCGCTATTTCTGCGGGAATTATCGTATTAACTAAGAGGTGTTGGCCATTGAAAGCAAAAAGAAGAAGAAATCATGATTTAACAGCAACCCCATTAGAAAAAATCATGGAATATATATACATACTAACTGGCTCCGCTGTTGTCGCATTATCCTTTAATTTGTTCCTTCTTCCGAATCGAATCGCTTCCGGAGGAGTCAGTGGAATATCAACCATTACCGATGCGGCATTCGGGTGGGAACCGGCATTTGTACAGTGGTCGTTGAATATCCCGCTGTTTATTGCGGGTGTTTTGTTGCTTGGCAGGCAGTTTGGTATTAAGACTCTTATCGGCACAATATTTTTGCCTTTGGTTGTCTTTGCTTCGGCAAATCTCGAGCCATGGACGAATGACCCGCTTCTCGGTGCATTATTTGGAGGAGTAGGAGTCGGGCTTGGCCTCGGCATTGTTTTTCGCGGCAGGGCTTCGACAGGCGGGACAGATCTTGCAGCCCAGATCATGCATAAGTATACCGGCTTGACCCTTGGCCGCTGTGTCGTATTAATTGATGGGCTTATAGTTCTTGCTGCATCACTCGTCTTTGATATTGAAAGGGGCCTTTACGCTCTAATTGGCCTGTATGTAACAAGTAAGACAATCGATCTCGTACAGGTTGGCTTTGGAACTTCGAAAATGGCAATGATTATAACGAGTAAACAGGAAGAGGTCCGCGAAGGTATTCTAAACAAGATTGACCGGGGGGTAACAAGGCTGTCTGCATATGGTGGATATACCGATGCAGAGAAGCCGGTCCTGATGTGCGTTGTTGATCAATGGGAGTTCACAAAATTGAAACAATTAGTTAAAACCATTGACCCAACCGCTTTTGTCATTGTAATGGATGCTGCCGAAGTGCTTGGAGAGGGTTTCAAACGGGAGTGAAGCTGGTATAATTAACTAAGTACTTATAAAAGGAGTTAAATACATGAACAAAAAGTTGATTACCTTGATTATGGGTGCTTCCATGGTGCTTGCTGCCTGTGGCGGTGATAGTGGCGGCGGCGATTCCGCGAGCGCGGATCCCCAGAAACTATACGAACAAAAATGTTCAGGCTGCCATGGTGTTGACCTGTCTGGCGGGTCTTTTCCAGAGCTTACAAAAGTGGGCAGTAAATATTCAAAAGAAGAAATTGAGAAGATCATCGTGGATGGAAAAGGCGGTATGCCTCCTGGCCTTTATAAAGGTGAAGAGGCATCCAAGGTAGCAGAATGGCTTTCACAAAAGAAATAAAGCAAAGCGTCCTGTCGAATGGCAGGGCGTATTTTTATGAAATGTTATAATACGGAATGAAGAAAACCAATAGTAATTTTAAAATGCAAACGGATTCGTTAAAATTTTCACGAGTTGTTCAAAAAGGTTTTGTAATCGAAATGTCATAATGACAAGGAAATGACATGTTATATAAGAAAAGCATTAACTTCCTTTAAACATTGTTTTGACTATATTCATAGTAAAATTTTCAAGTGACAAAATTATCCTTAAAGAAAGTATTTCTAGTTTTTTTGTCCAATACAGGATAAAATTGTAAATGGAAGTTCACTTTGAAAAGAAACTGTAATATTTCTCCCCCTTTTTTTACATGAATTGAATGATATAATGGGTTTGTGTTACAACACACATTGGTTTTTTTGTCAGATAAACAAGAATACTGTCAACAAGATCAGTCAACAAATTGTACAGTCGACAAAAACTAGTAAGGTGATTAAATAAATGATAGAAATGCAGAGTGTTTATAAAAAGTATCCAAACGGCGTTACTGCTGTTAATGGCATAGATATTCGTATTGGCGCGGGTGAATTCGTTTATGTTGTGGGACCGAGCGGTGCTGGTAAATCGACATTTATAAAAATGATGTATCGCGAGGAAGTGCCCACATCAGGAACGATCCTAATAAATGGAATTAATATTGCGAAACTGAAGCAGAAAAAGGTTCCTATCTTCCGCCGCAACCTCGGTGTTGTCTTTCAGGACTATAAGCTGCTGCCAATGAAGACAGTTTATGAAAATGTCTCATTCGCTCTAGAAGTTATTGAGGAACAGCCGAAGGTCATTAAGAAGCGGGTTATGGAAGTGCTTGATCTTGTGGGCTTAAAGCATAAGGCTAGAATGCTGCCAACCGAGCTTTCCGGCGGTGAGCAGCAAAGGGTCTCAATCGCCCGTTCCATTGTCAACTCACCTAAAGTTGTTATTGCGGATGAGCCTACTGGCAACCTCGATCCTGAAACATCCTGGGAGATTATGAGGATATTTGATGAGATCAACACAAGGGGAACCACGATTGTCATGGCAACCCACAACAGAGAAATCGTGAACACTATCAAGCATCGCGTCATTGCGATTGAGGATGGCAGGATTGTTCGCGACGAGCAAAGAGGTGACTACGGTTATGAAAGTTAGAACCATTGGCCGCCACGCTCGCGAAAGTATGAAAAGCATTGGCCGGAACGGCTGGATGACATTTGCATCCGTTGGTGCCGTCACTGTTACACTCATTCTTGTCGGTGTCTTTTTCGTTATTATGATGAATCTCAACAAGGTTGCTACAACCATAGAAGAGGACGTGGAAATCCGCGTTCACATCGATATCACTGCTAATGAGAAACAGCAGCAGGTGTTAAAGGAGCAAATAGATTCCATCCCGGAAGTTGAGGAAATTGTGTACTCATCAAAAGAAGAAGAACTTGATATTCTCATTAACAATCTCGGTGAATCTTACAAGCTATTTGAGCAGGACAATCCTTTAAGTGATGTATTTATCGTAAAAACGAAAAACCCCGAAGATACAATGAAGGCTGCAGGCAAAATCGATGCTCTGGAATTTACGGATAAAGTCCAGTATGGCCAGGAAAGCGTTGAAAGGCTGTTTAGTTTCATCGGTGCCAGCCGGAACGTAGGGCTTGCCTTAATTGCTGGATTGCTTTTTACTGCAGTATTTTTAATCTCTAACACAATTAAAATTACAATTATTGCCCGCCGCAGAGAAATTCAGATTATGAGATTGGTGGGTGCAACTAATGCGTTTATCCGCTGGCCTTTCTTCCTGGAAGGGCTGTGGCTCGGAGTTCTTGGCTCGGTTGTGCCGATTGTCTTACTATCTATCGCCTATTACCAGGCATATGAGTTTATCTCGCCGCTTCTTGATGGACATTTTATTCAAATCCTTCCGTTTGACCCATTCATGTATCAGGTATCCGGGCTTCTCATCCTGATGGGGGCATTAATCGGTGTATGGGGAAGCTTGATGTCAGTCCGCAAGTTTTTAAAAGGGTAACGAGTTGTCACATAGTTATTTGAGTCTAAAAGTCGTTGGTTGAAGCGAGTATCATGAGCGAAAAAACAATTATTTCATAACGGATGAATCTAAGAACGATTTACCTGTACATGGGTTACACTGGAAAGGAGAAATCGGGAAGTGAGAAAATCAGTCATGGCGCTTACCGTATCAGTTGCGGTAGGCATAGGGAGTTTGTTTGGAGGCACTACAATAAAAACAGAAGCCTCAAAGCTATCAGATTTGCAAAACCAGAAACAGCAGATTCAAACAGAGCGTTCAGGAATCAATTCGGATATCCATGCAACAGATAAGGAAATCCAAAGGCTTCAGGTCGAGCAGGACAAGGTCGATGCTGAAATTAAACGTCTGGATATGGCCATCGGCAACACAAACGAAAAAATTCGTGAGAAAACAGCTGATATCCAGGATACAGAAACAGAAATTAAGAAACTCCGGGGAGAAATTAAAATCTTGCAGGACCGCATCGCCAAGCGGGAAGAGCTTTTGAAGGATCGTGCCCGCAACTTCCAGGTTAGCGGCGGGATGGTCAGCTATATAGATGTACTAATGGGTGCAACCAGCTTTGGTGATTTCGTTGACCGTGCAACCGCGGTTGCAACCATCATGGAAGCTGACAAGGGTATTCTTGAAGAGCATCAAAGAGACAAGGAAAGCCTTGAAACGAAACAGAAACAAGTTGAAGAAGAGTTGGCCAGTCTGAAAGAGATGAAGGCAGAACTTGAAGTAGCGAAGAAACAGCTCGATTCCCAGCGTTCAGCAAAAGACAAGCTCATGAAACAGCTTGTTAAGCAGGAAGAAGAAGAGCATGACCATAAAATGGGCCTTCAAGAAGAAGAGGCTACGTTAAGGGCACAGGAAGCAGCGATGGCTAAAGCTATTCAGCTTGAACAGTCACGAATTGCTCAAGAAGCAGAGCGCGCCCGCAAACAAGCAGAAGCACGCGCGGCAGCAGAAGCCGCTGCAAAAAAGGCTGCGGCTGCAGCTTCGAATAAAGGAGGAGGCGGCTCCAGTGCAGCAACGGCACCAGCGCCAGCACCTTCTTCACCAGCACCAGAACCGGTAGTTACTTCAGGTAATTTCATGAAGCCGACTACAGGTGCGAATACATCCGGATTCGGTCCGCGCTGGGGAACGTTCCACTATGGCGTAGACTGGGCAAACCGCAGCTCTAACGTAGCGGTTGTAGCTGCCGCGAGCGGCGTTGTTATCCGTTCTTACTATTCAAGCAGCTATGGAAATGTTGTATTCATTGCTCACTCCATTAATGGCCAGACATTCACGACTGTCTATGCTCACCTTGAAAGCCGCGGCATTGGCGAAGGTGCGGTTGTTTCTAAAGGTCAGTTCATCGGTTATATGGGAAATACAGGCCAATCGACTGGTAAACACCTGCACTTCGAACTTCACAAAGGCCAATGGAACGGCAGCAAGTCCAATGCCGTCGACCCATTCGCTTACGGAGTTCCAAGATAATAGATTTATAGTTGATAATTTCATATAAAAGACAATGGCGGAGGAGCATGGCTTCTCCGTCTTTTTCTGTGGAAAAGGGGCGGAGCTGTGCTAACCATTTAGGCTTAGAATCTATTTAAAAAATTGAAAAGGCTAGGCCTGGGCCGTTGTTCTGCTTGGCTCCGCTCACACCGCCTTATTTTATAGTTTCTATTCATTAATAATAGATCCAAGTCTGTTTGCTGTTTTGGGAGCAGAAACTCATGAGTGCTCTATTGGTTAAATAAACCGGCATCTTGATGTTCCATTCTGAGTATGCTTGCCGGGTTACACCCTATATATTTCCTTTTTTCAAGATTAGTAAACTTATTTTTCGGCAAAAAGAGATGGAAGTTGACTCCAGTTACCCTGATGAATACTCTAAGATACGCGAATCATAACTCGTCCATTCCTGCATATATGTATTGTAACTAGGCAAAAGCCGGGCTTTGGTATTGTCTTTTTAAAAGAATGGCTGCCGTATTTAAGAGTGCGGAGCCAATGCTGGGAGTGACGGAGAATGAGGCGGAAATGGATGGCACTAGTGGTGGCCGCCAGCTTAACGGTTGGATCGGGCGGAACGTATGCAGGGATGAAGTGGATGGAAGCGCAGGAAACCGGATTTGCAGTCGATGTAGCGGGTGTACTGAAAAAGGGCGATTCTAAGGCTGAAACTGTGAACTTAGATAAGGTAGGCCAGGCATACGAATTGATTTACAGCCAGTATGTGGAGGAAATCGATAAGGAGGAGCTGGTTGAGGGTGCGATTCAGGGCATGCTAGCAAAGCTGGGCGACCCTTATTCGGTTTATATGGACAAAGAGACTGCCAAGCAGTTCAATGAATCGCTTGAATCGTCTTTCGAGGGAATTGGTGCCGAAGTTGGAATGGATGGCGGCAAGACGGTGATTGTGTCTCCGTTCAAGAACTCTCCCGCAGAAAAAGCGGGCCTAAAACCGAATGATATAATTCGGAAGGTTGATGGCAAGAGTGTCGAGGGACTAGATTTATTTGAAACAACCTTGAAAATTCGCGGTAAAAAAGGGACAGTTGTCGAGCTTGAAATTGAGCGGGCTGGCCTCAGGGAACCAATCAGGGTAAAGGTGAAGCGTGATCAGATTCCAGTCGAGACTGTTTTTTCAGATGTAAAGAATATAAATGGCAAGAAAATCGGCTATATCGAGCTGACGTCGTTTGCCGAGGAAACGGCTTCAGACTTCAAGAAGCAGCTAAAGGAGCTGGAGCGTTCGGGTGATGGAATTTCCGGACTCGTTATTGATGTGCGCGGCAATCCTGGAGGGCTGCTGTTAAGTGTCGAGGAAATCCTCCGCGAGTTAGTAAGTGGAGAAAAACCATTCGTGATGATCGAGAAGAGGAACGGCGAACGGGATAAGTACTATTCCACTTTAAAGAAGGAAAAGGAATACCCGGTTGCCGTGCTTATCGACAAGGGAAGTGCCTCTGCTTCGGAAATCCTAGCTGGCGCGCTTGCTGAGGCAGAAGGGTATCCGCTTGTGGGAGAGAAGACGTTTGGTAAAGGGACAGTTCAGCAGGCGATGCCGATGGGCGATGGCAGTAATATTAAGCTTACGCTGGCTAAATGGCTGACCCCTGATGGAAACTGGATTCATAAGAAGGGAATAGCTCCAACGGTCGAAGTAGCGCAGCCAAGTATTTTCTCTACCCATCCTCTTCAGGTTGATGGCGCACTGCAAATGGACATGAATAATGAGCAAGTCAAGAACGCCCAGGCGATTTTAGAAGGTCTAGGCTATACACCGGGACGGACAGATGGCTATTTTAGTGCAGGCACAGTACGCTCGGTGAAAGCATTCCAGCAGCAGGCAGGATTGCAGCCGACTGGAAAGATTGATGCCAAGACAGCTGAGGCCCTTGAAACTGCTATGACGAAAGAACGGAAAAAAGAGAAAAATGACTTGCAGCTGAGGACAGCGTTACTGTTGCTCGCGAAGTAAGGTAGTGAGAGGCGGGACCTGTTCCTGCCTTTTTCCTGTTTTCATCGGGGTAAGGAAGTTAATTGAATTCATAGTTGCGTGGTCTTTTCCAATAAATGCAAATGCTCATATCGATACAGAATCGGCTCATATGATGCTCATAAGTGGGGTGAAATGGCTCAAAAAATTTCCGAGCAGAAATCTGGGTTTCCAGTAAATGTCTAAATGCTCATATCTGTGCAGAATCGGCTCATATGAGGCTCATAAGTGGGGTAAAATGGCTCATAAAATTTCCGAGCGTTAATCCAAGTTTCCAGTAAATGTCTAAATGCTCATATCGAAACAGAATCGGCTCATATGAGGCTCAAAAGTGGGGTGAAATGGCTCATAAAATTTTCGAGCAGGAATTGTGATTTCCAATAAGTGTCTAAATGCTCATATCGAAACAGAATCGGCTCATATGAGGCTCATAAGTGGGGTGAAATGGCTCATAAAATTTCCGAGCAGGAATTGTGATTTCCAATAAGTGTCTAAATGCTCATATCGAAACAGAATCGGCTCATATGAGGCTCATAAGTGGGGTAAAATGGCTTATAAATTTTCGAGCAAGAATCGGAGTTTCCAGTAATGTCTAAATGCTCATAAAAAAGTTCAATAAGTGTACTAAATTGTCTCAATTCTGCCACAAACGCTGTGAGAAATTAAAAAGTACCACTTTAATAAAGTGCGATATACTTCTAGAATGGTAGTATCAGGAAAAAAGGAGATGTAGCATGAAACGATCAAAGCCAAAAGAATTGCTTGAACTGGAAGTCATATTGGATAGGCTGCGAAGGGGCCATCCTGCTTGGGAGAGGATAAAGGAAAAGCATAGAATATTGATGGCGGGCTACAATGGTGAGAAAAACGTTGACTATCACTTGAGTTTTTTGGATGACCGGAAGTTCCGTCTAATACCTGGATTAAGGTTGGAAGATAAGCATTTTTTTCAAATGGATAACGTAGCTTTATGTCAAAGTTTTTATTTGAATCTTGAAGTCAAAAATTATGCAGGTCCTCTTAGCTATAACCCTCAGACAGATCAATTCATTCAGCATGGTGACCCTGAAAAGGCATATCCGAATCCCATTAGCCAGGCAGACCGGCACGCCATCCAGTTCCAACATGTGCTGCAAAAAGAACATCTTCCTGTACTCCCCATCATTTCCCTCGCAGTAATGTCCTATTCTTCAACAATCATCTATGTTCCACCAGGTTATGAAACCATTTTTAACAGACTGATTTATGCCGACCAACTTCTAAGAAAAATTGACAGTCTGGAAGTGGCCTGCTCAATACCCCGGATAACAGAACCCCAGCCTGATGATGTTTACCATACTCTGCTCAAAAAACACACTCGACAAATGTCCAACAACACACTTGAAAAATACAATATTTCCATCGTTGATCTCTTCGGTGGAGTTCAATGCCCATTTTGCAAAAGGTACAAAATGCTGTATAGGTCCGCACATTGGTTTTGCCCTTCTTGTAGAAACATTTCAAAAGATGCCTACATAAAAGCAGTAAATGATTATCTCATCCTATACAAACCATTCATAACGAATGAGGATTTCCGCAAGTTTGCTGGCCTGGAATCTAGGAAAGCGGCCACTAAAATGTTGTCTGCTTTGGATTTAGTCACGATTGGCACAAACAAAGGAACTATCTACTTCCTTACGTTTCACCCTCTACTGACATGAAATTATTTCCTAATCTTAATATCTTGACTAACCTGTATATACAGGATATAGTTGTCAATGTAACTTGTATATACAGGACAACGACATACGCCTAACTCTTTTTTCAAAAAAGAATGAAAGCGCTAAATTATTAAACGACTGTACACTGCAAGGGGGATAAAGGGCTTGGAAATTTATGTTTACTTTTTCCTTTTTGGAGAAAAGTAAGGATGGACCAATCCAGCCCAAATCGCAAACGCTATCATCTATCATTTTAGGAGGAGACACCATGGATCTGAAAAAGTCAGCATCTGAGATTGTTGACGCAGTCGGCGGCCAAGACAATATTGCAGCCGCAACCCACTGTGTCACACGCCTGCGTTTCGCTTTGAAGGACGAAGGCAAAGTAAACAAAGAACAATTAGAAAACATCGACGTTGTCAAAGGGTCGTTCTCTGCAAATGGCCAGTTCCAGGTTGTAATCGGCCAGGGGACCGTCGATAAAGTATACAATGAAATGACAGGCCAAACGGGCATTGCCCAAGGAAGCAAGCAAGACATAAAAGATGCGGCAGAGTCTAATTTGAATCCACTCCAGCGCGCGATTAAAACGCTTGCGGACATCTTCATTCCGATTTTGCCAGCAATCGTTACTGCGGGTCTTTTGCTAGGTATCAACAATATCCTTACCGGCGCTGATATTTTCTACGAAGGCAAATCTTTAGTACAAGTTCATCCTGAGTGGGCTGACTTTGCGTCAATCATCAACCTGATTGCCGGAACAGCGTTCGCCTTCCTTCCAGCACTGGTTGGCTGGGCCGCGGTCACCAAGTTCGGCGGCAGTCCGCTGCTTGGTATTGTCCTTGGCCTTTCGCTTGTACACCCGGATCTCCTGAATGCATGGGGATGGGGCGCCGCACAGCAAACAGGCGAAATTCCTACTTGGAATCTCTTTGGCCTGGAAATCCAGAAAGTCGGTTATCAAGGCCAAGTATTGCCAGTCCTGGTGGCATCATATGTCTTGGCTAAACTTGAAATTTGGCTCCGCAAGAAAATTCCGGATGCGTTCCATCTTCTGCTCGTAGCACCAATCGCACTATTAGTTACTGGTTTCTTATCTTTCATTGTTATTGGGCCGGTTACATTTACAGTTGCTTCATGGATTACAGACCTGTTCACTGGAATTTTTGATTTCGCCCCAGCGATAGGCGGGTTTGTTTATGGAGCGCTATATGGCCCACTTGTTATAACAGGTATGCACCATACGTTCCTGGCTGTTGACCTGCAGCTGATTGGCAGTACAGGCACAACATTCCTGTGGCCAATCCTGGTTATGTCCAATATTGCCCAGGGTTCTGCGGCACTCGCAATGATGCTGCTAGTTGACGATAAAAAGCTGAAAAGCCTATCCGGTACATCAGCAATTTCCGCTTATCTTGGTATTACTGAACCGGCTATGTTCGGGGTAAACCTCCGCTTCCGCTTCGCATTTATTTCAGCGATGATCGGTTCTGCGATTGCTGGTGCTTTCATCACAGTCAACAAAACTCTTGCTCCATCAATCGGTGTAGGTGGTCTGCCAGGCTTCCTGTCGATCGTGCCGCAAAAATGGGCTCCGTTCTTTATTGGAATGGCCATTGCTTTAGTCGTGCCTTTCGTCCTTACCTACTTCTGGGGCAAAGGCCGCGCACGCCGCGAAGTAAAGGTACAGGAAACACAGCTTTAATCTTTAATTGAATCAAAAAATTGGATACCATTGGCCATCCTGGCTAGTGGTATCTTTTCTAATCCGGGTGGTGCCGAGTTCCATTCTAAAAAAACGGGGAGTGATATGGCACACCCCAGAAAATGAGGTGCAAAACATGAACGAACCTTGGTGGAAACGATCAGTCGTATACCAAATCTATCCGAAAAGCTTTAAAGACTCTTCTGGAAAAGGTGTCGGTGACATTGTTGGAATCATTGACAAGCTTGACTATTTGAAACAGCTTGGGGTTGATGTCATCTGGCTAACCCCGATTTACAAATCGCCACAAAGGGACAATGGCTACGACATCAGTGATTATTTTTCAATTCACGAAGAATATGGCACAATGGATGACTTTAATCGGCTCCTGGAAGAAGCCCATTCTCGCGGCTTAAAAATCATCATGGATATTGTTGTGAACCACACATCGACTGAGCATCCGTGGTTCCAGGAAGCGCGCAAGTCGAAGGACAACCCGTATCGGGACTTCTACATATGGAAGGATCCTGTCGACGGCGGCCCGCCAACAAATTGGGAATCGAAATTTGGGGGAAATGCCTGGGAGTATGATGAGAATACAGGCCAGTACTACTTGCATCTGTTTGACGTCACCCAGGCCGATTTGAATTGGGAAAACGAAAAGGTGCGCCAGGAAGTGTATGAAATGATGACATTCTGGTTTGAAAAAGGCGTAGATGGATACCGCCTTGATGTCATTAACTTGATTTCCAAAGACCAAAGCTACCCGAACGACGATAGAGGTGACGGACGCCGCTTTTACACAGACGGTCCTCGCGTCCATGAGTTTATGAAGGAAATGAACCGTGAGGCGTTCTCGAAGTACGATAGCATGACCGTCGGCGAAATGTCTTCAACATCGATAGACCACTGTATCCAATACAGCAATCCGGAAACCCTCGAGCTCAGCATGACTTTCAACTTCCACCACCTGAAGGTTGATTACGAGGGCGGGGACAAGTGGACACTTGCCGACTTTGACTTTATTGCCCTGAAACAAATCCTGTCCACCTGGCAGGTTGAAATGAATAAAGGTGGAGGCTGGAACGCGCTGTTTTGGTGCAACCATGACCAGCCGCGCATTGTTTCCCGTTATGGGGACGATGGCGAATACCGCGTCGAGTCCGCGAAAATGCTTGCGACAACAATCCATATGATGCAGGGAACCCCTTATATTTACCAGGGCGAAGAAATAGGGATGACCAACCCGAAATTCGATAGCATAGACGATTATCGTGATGTTGAGTCGCTTAACATGTACAACATTCTTTTATCAGAAGGAAAAACGAAAGAGGAAGTCATCAAGATTTTGAAAAGTAAGTCACGTGACAACTCGCGCACCCCGGTCCAGTGGGATGCGTCGGAAAATGCAGGATTTACGACTGGCATTCCCTGGATTGATGTGGCCAGCAACTATAAGGAAATTAACGTCGAGCAGGCGCTGGCCGATTGTGACTCCGTGTTTTACCACTACCAGTCACTTATTGCTCTGCGCAAAGGATACGACATCATCACTCATGGAGATTACGAGCTGCTTCTCGAAGACGACCCGCAACTCTTTGCATACGTTCGCCGGATGGGAGATGAGGCCCTGCTTGTCGTAAATAATTTTTACGGCAAGGAAGGAAGGTTTGAGCTGCCTAAAGGTATTAGCTTTGCTGGCCAGGATGCACATGTGTTGATTTCTAATTACAAGGATACCCCGATGGATTACCGCAGCTTTAATTTGCGGCCATATGAATCTCTAGTATTTCATATTCGGTAATCGTGCTTCTAACAGCTTATAAATGATACAATAAAGGAGGCAGTGAACCAGCTGCCTCCTACATTATTACATGAACCGGGTGAGGGACATGGTCCATAACAAGTATGACAATATTTATCAGGAACTTGCCGATCAGATCGAGTCAGGGAAACTGAAAAAGAACACGAAGCTTCCATCTGAAAATGTATTGGCAGAACAATATGGGACAAGCCGGGAAACCATTCGCAAGGCACTCAATCTTCTTTCCCAGCACGGCTACATCCAGAAAATTAAGGCAAGGGGTTCAATTGTCCTCGATATTGGCCGATTTGAATTCCCTGTTTCCGGGCTAACAAGTTTTAAGGAAGTGGCCGAAAAGGTTGGGCAGCCATTTTCGACAGAGGTACATGAACTTTATATAATGAAACCCGATCAGTTTTTGCAAAATGAACTGAAAATCCCTTCCCGTGAAGAAGTCTGGAAGGTCACAAGGACCCGGGAGACCGGCGGGGAGCGAATCATCCTTGATAAGGATTTTTTTATAAAAAAGCACGTCCCTGGCCTGACAAAGGAAATCTGTGAGAACAGCATTTATGAATATATTGAAAATGTCTTGAAGCTGAAGATTTCGTTTGCCAGGAAGGAAATCACAGTCGAGGAATGCACGGATGAGGACCGGAAGTATCTTGATCTGAACGGCACCGATCATGTGGTCGTAGTTCGCAATCATGTTTTCCTTGATAATGCCATCCTGATAGAATATACCGAATCTAGGCATCGCCTGGATAAATTCCAGTTTGTTGACTTCGCAAGGCGAAGTAAATAGTTCCTTTAAAAATTTCCGTCCAATTGGGCGGTTTTTGTATTAAAAGGGATTGAAAATTTAGGTATTGGCTTAGGTTTACTATTTTGTTAACTAGTGAAAAGATACTAGCTAAGTTTGCTGAATTACAAACTCCCAAACATGGACGAAGATAGCCAGAAATAAAACATTTCCCAGCTTCAAGAATCTAGCAATATGTTTTAGCGGTGCTTTTTGATAGAATAGGAATAAGCTGAATACGATTGAAAATGATTTTACATACAGGGCGGTGCAGAAAAATGATTGAGCAATGGGGTATTGAGGTGCTAAAGGGGATAGGTAGGATGTTTCTGCATCCTGTCTTCTACTACGTGTTTTTCCTGGCTGCGGTTCTTGGAGTAAGCCGAGTGAAACGCGAGCGGAAGAACTTCCACATCCGCGCCAAGGATGCTTACTTCGAGCTGCGCCAATTGGTCCCTGCCGGCCTTGCCGCGGGACTGGTGCTTTCAGTTGCGGCAATTGGGTTGGGTCTTGCGGTTCCAGTTGCATCGCTTTTCCTGATTGCGGCATTCACACTGCTGTTCAGCCTGACAGGTAATATGAGGCTAGTTGGGCCTGCGTATACAATTGGGGCGGCATTCTTTGCGCTTGCCATTCTTGGCGGAGTCAGCGTCAACTTCCCGTTTATCCAGGGAGCATTTGAGGAAGCCGATGATAAAATTTATCCTTCCGTAGCCATCCTGCTTTCCCTGCTAGTGATTGTTGAAGGGTTTTTGATTTTAAAAAGAGGAAGCTATGCAACGTCGCCAAAGTTACGAACAAGCAAACGCGGCCAGATAGTTGGCGTCCATGAGGCAAGAAGGCTCTGGCTGCTGCCCGTATTCCTGCTAATCCCGGGAAGCACACTGAGCCTGCCTTTCGAATGGTGGCCGGTGTTCACGCTTGGCGGGGAAACATACTCGCTATTTTTAGTGCCATTTGCAATTGGCATGCACCAGCAAGTATCTGGCATGCACCCGAAAGATGCAATCAAATCCCAGGGGAGAAAGGTTATTAAACTAGGGATTGTTGTTCTGATTATAGCTGCTGCGGGGTATTGGTATCCTATGGCTGCAGTCGTAGCTACAGCCCTTGCCATCCTAGGACGCGAAGCGCTTGCTCTTTTCCAAAAGCTAAAGGAAGACGGAATGCCTTTTTATTTTTCCCGAAAAAATAATGGTTTGATGATCCTCGGTATCATTCCCAACTCTCCAGCTGAAAAAATGGGCCTTAAGGTCGGTGAACTGATCAGTAAGGTGAACGGGACCCCTGTCCATGATGAACAGGAATTCTATGAAGCTCTGCAGCATAACCGTGCCCAGTGCCGGCTTGAAGTGTTTGACACCAACAACCAAATCCGATTCGTGCAGCGTGCCCTTTACGAAGGCGACCATCACGAGCTTGGCATCCTTTTCGTCCATGACGAGAAAAAATGGGGAGATAAAGCGGTATCGGTGTAATTTTTCATAATTAATCGGAATCTGTTTATAGTTCACTAGAATGAATTTCATAATTAGCTGGTTCTATCTTACTTGATAGACAAGCAAAAAAAGCAGTACATTATTGTACTGTTTTTTTTATAGAAAATAATTTTATTCATACAACCCCGATATTTTCTTCAGAAACATTCCTACAAGGTCCTCATAAAGGTATTTTCCCAGTTAAAACCAGGCGAATTAAAGACAACTTATCGACTTGCCTATTATATAGAAGAGGCATAACATTAAATTATTGAAACTTCGATAAATTCTGAATTTGGATTTTTTATGTATATCAAAAATATATAGTGTTACAAATTGTCTTTGAATCTAGCATTACTTAGGAAGGAGGTGAAGTTTTATATTGGTTTTTTAGCAACTTTATTAAATATGAGAGGGGCTTAACTAATAAAAAGATTAAGTCTTTTGTTATTACTGATTTTGTTGAAACTGCTTTAATTGCAGGCAAATGGAAAGATAAAACATACGGTCTTCCAATAAACAAGAAGCAACTACATTTTTTTCAACCAATGTTTAATTAATTGAAATAAAAAAGTTATTCATCTGTCCGAATAATAATAAAGAACAGTATCCTAATATGCCAAATTCAATGTGTGTTACTTTCCCATTAATCAAAAGTAGGAAGATTAACAAACTACTTTTGTAAGCGTTCTCAATCCAAACACGACCTATATACAAGGCAAATATTTTTATCGAGGAGGCTGTTTAATGAAAATACGTATGCATCGCGCCCTTATAACCATGATGTGCTTGCTTCTCACTATAGCTGGTTTTGGTGGAGTGTCATCTTCGGCAGCAGAAAGTAAGCTTTCACAGAAAATATACGGGAGCCCAGAGGAGCTTCTTTATCCCAATAATTATACGGTCGCTGTGTTTAACGGCACGGTCGGCAAGGAAGACGGGCGTAATGTGCTTTATACTACGGCGAAAGGAAAGCCGGGTTATTTGAATGTCATCGACCTGGATAATTACCAGCTGCTCCGAAGCATACCGATCGCTCCATCAGAAAGCTCTTGGGCACACACGATAGCCCCAGACGGATCGTTATACCTTGCTGCCGACGGAGGCGGAGCGAAGTTATGGAACTACTCACCGGTAACAAAAACCCCAGTGATGGTGGCCGAATTTGCTGGGCAATCTGTACCGAACAGCATTACAACGGATGAGCAGGGACGTGTTTACGTAGGTACTTATCCAGGGGGAAAAGTGTATCAATACGATCCTGCCACCAAGCAAACGAGAGATTACGGCCGGATGATCGGTACCTTAGACCAGGAATATGTTCGTTCAATTGCTTACCAGGGTGGACATGTTTATGCAGGTACAGCTCATAAGCAAATTGTCAAAGTCAATCTCGAAACCGGCGAAAAAACAAATATTGCGGGTGCTCTTAATGTAAAACAAGACACGGTATATGACTTAAGCACCATTGATGACCGTTACTTGTTAGCTCGTTATACGGACGGCAGCGGGGTTCCGGGTGAAGGTTTTATCTACGATACTCAGACGGAAACTTGGCTCGACGTTGTATTAGAAAATCTAGTTGGGCTCCATGCAACGGATTCATTGGATGGAAAATTGTATTTCCTAGCCGACAAGCAATTGAAAACATTCGATTTGACCAGCCACCAGATAGAATCGACCGGCATGACATATGGAAGCGGGTTCCGGGGAGTGGATTGGGTTGAGTTTCCGAACAAGCCTGAGCTGCCCGGTAAAAATTTAGTAACCGTTCGTTATGATGGTGGCGTAACCATCATGAATATTGAGACAAAAAAGGTTCACACCTTGCCCCCTATTGTTCCTGGATTGCCGGGAGTCGTTAACCAACTCAGTGCGGTCTCAGAAACTCAGTTGATAGCAACAGGCTCGCAGGCGAGATCTTCTCTTGTTGATCTGGAAAGTAAGACGACTCAGCCGTTCAATATTGGCCAGGCGGACAGTGTATATACAGTAGGGAACAAAGTGTATTTGGGAGTTTATCCGGAGGGCACGTTATACGAATACGATTTATCCGCGGAACCTAGCAGTACGAATCCGAAAAATCTAGCGGTTCTAGGCAACCAGCAAGAACGGCTTGTAAACATTACGGGTGGCAATGACAAAATCTATATTTCGACGATTTCTGGTTATGGAACCTTGGGAGGTTCTCTAACGGTATATGATCCTTCAACTGGGGAAACCCGTGTACAACGTAACGTTGTCGAGAACCAAAGCGTGCTAAGCACGACGTTCCATGATGGCAAGCTATTTGGCTCTACGACTATTCGCGGCGGTCTTGGCTCAGAGCCGACTGAAGCGGAAGCGAAAATTTTTGTTTGGGACACGGAAACAGAACAAAAAATCGCTGAATTTCCGCTTCGCATTCCAGGCTTAGATAAGCCGATCTTTATCGGAGATCTCTCAGTAGGGCCTGACGGATTGATCTGGGGAGCTTCTTATGAGTTTATCTTCGCGATTGACCCGAATACGTACGAAGTTGTTAAAAGCAAGAAAATTCACCAGAAGCTGAATTTCAGTCATTGGGCTCACCATCCTCTCCGATGGTCTGAGGACGGACTGCTTTATGTCCTCTTCAATAACAAGTTGACCGTGATTGATCCGGAAACGTTGGAGTCACGTACACTGACCGATGCAACGCGCTTTGATTTAGGTCTGGACGGTCACATATATTTTACAGATGCACAGACGAATACGATTCTTTACCGAATGGAAGTGGACGGGGAAATTAAAGAGCCGTTCCCGGACGTTTCGGTTCCTGTGAAAAACGCCGGTTTTGAAGAGGGCGGAAGTACGAATGCTATACCAGGATGGAGTCCGCTCTTTGCTACCGGTACCGGCTACTCGTATGAGCTTAGCAGCGAGAAGAGCTTCACGGGTAGCTATAGCTTAAAGACTACAGATACTCGGCGGGATGCTTCTGTGGCCGTCATTAGTGACAAGGTTCCCGTAATTCCCGGAGAAGAATATGAAGCAGGAGTCAATTTGTACATTAAATCGGGTCAGCCAGGTTTTATGTTCCGCTTCTTTGACAAGAACAACGCTACAATCTCGACATTGGAAACGCATTTAGATGAATCCCGGTTATCACAATGGCAGCACGTGATTCTTAGAGGCAAGGCGCCTGCTAATGCGGCATATGCAAAATTGATAGCTGTTACATCGCGTTATAATATTTCGGAAGCGTATTATGACGATTTCACTGTGAAATACAAGGATAAGGTTGTTCCTGTATCGCACGCAAGCTTCGATCCAGCTCCGAACGAAAACGGCTGGATTAACAGCGACACCGTTATTTCGCTCGCAGCAGACAAGGCCTATTCGATCACGTATTCAGCCGAGGGCGCACAAGCTGCTGACCAGGTAACGGCAAAGGAAAATGAAGTTAAAGTCCCTATAAATAAGGAAGGCAAAACGACGCTCACGTATTATGCTACGAACTATTCAGGTGTTCAAGAAGCGCCAAAGACGCTTGAAGTGAACATTGACAAGACAGCTCCAGTTATTGAATTTACCGGTCAGCCGGAGTATTCCGTTTCAGAAACTATCAAAATCAGCTGTACGGCATCAGACAACTTGTCTGGTTTGGCAGACGAACCGTGCACAGGATCGTTAATAGAGCGCCCAGCATACGAGTTTGGGCCGGGAAGCCATGACATTACCGTTACTGCTGAAGACAGAGCCGGCAATAAAGCAAACTCGACCTTTACTTTCCAGGTCACTGTCACGTACGTGGGGCTGGCTGAGCTTGCCCGTCAGTTTGCAGGTGAGGATACCGGGCTTGCTAATGCATTATCAAGTAAGCTTGAAAATGCGCAAGAGGCAGAGGAACGTGGAGATGCAAACGCAAAGGCTGGAATGATTCAAGCGTTTATCAACCAGACAGAAGCTCAAAGCGGTAAGAAATTAACAGAGGGGCAAGCGCAAATTCTTAGCGAACTCGCAGGTCATTTGTAAAAAAGTAAGTTTTAGCCGAGCAGATTTCAGGTGTAACATTCTGATTTTGGCTCGGCTTTTCTATTTTTATATTGCAATCAGGGGTCTGATAATCGTCTGTCCTTAAGAGGCCTGTCCAAAAACACCTTGGACCTGGGTCTGCTTTTCTGTGCCCATAATTTGAAAAAGTGGGCGCTTACACTGAAAAGCAACAAGAAAATAGGGTAAGAACGTAGGATGAACACCCAGAAATTGGTTGATATTCATTAAATATCAAAAAATAAAGCAAAAAACATAAAAGGCTGCCCCAAAACAGTCGTCATTCAACGACCTTTTGGGACAACCTCTTTCATAGTGTTGAAACACAACTTAGTCAATGGAATTCCTTAAAATCCGGTTTATTCTGACCATTTGTATCCGACGCCCCACACGGTTGACAAATATTCGTTAACGGGAAATCCGGCTTTTCTCAACTTATCACGCAGGTTTCTAACATGGGAATCGATTGTCCTATCTTCCGTTACAACTGAATGGCCCCAAATTGTTGTTAACAGGTGCTCCCGCGAGAAGACTTTGTTTTTATTCTGCATAAACAAACTCAGCATGGCGAATTCCTTCGGGGTTAAGGAGACTGGCTTGCCTTCAAAAGATAGTTCGAAAGAATCCTGATTTAGCACCAATCCCTTGAATGACAGAGTATTGTTTGAAGGGCCTTTCCTTCTTAGTACAGCTTCAAGCCTTGCAATAAGTTCCTCTTCATCGAACGGCTTCTGGACATAGTCGTCAGCCCCAAGCTTAAGGCCTTTAACAATATCCGATTTCTCGGTTCTTGCTGTCAACATGATGATTGGAATGTCCCAATGACGCCTTATTTCCCGGCATGTTTCCCATCCGTCCATCTCAGGCATCATAACATCGAGAAGGACCAAGTCAGCCCCTTCCGTTTCCAAGTAGTCCAATGCGGCTAAGGGGGAAGTGAACTTAATACACCTGTAGCCCTTCGGCATTAAATACAAGGAGATTAAATCAAGCATCCTTTCTTCGTCATCGATTAAAATTACTTTTTTCAAGTATGAATCACCCCAGTTGGCTGCCTTATGACTACTATTATAACTGTTTCCAAATTAAATAGATTTAGATATTTTGTTAAGAATATGAGGGTCAGGGGCAACTAAATCTGTATGTTCATATAATGCTGTGAGGTGATAGGTACGATGTGTGTAGCCAATGACAGCTTTGAACAAGGATCCCAGTCCATTGTGGACCAAATGATTCGTGGGACCGCCTACAAAATCACAGGGTTTGAAATCAATGGTAAACTAGTTGAGGATTCGTCAACCGCTCTAATAAAACCAAGCGATATGATATCAGGCGTGCTCCTTGTAGATAAGGCAGGAATATCCCATTTAATAAAGCCTGGCATTCCTGGGATAACGTATACCAGAGGGGACATAACGTATGATGAGTATGTGAGACTGCAAAAAAGAGCGGATAGGCTTGGTTTCGGTATATTCGGAGCCGCAGTATGCATATTCGTTGCCGTCGGTATCCTTTTGGTAAACGTTTATTTATAAAAAGGTTAGTAACCCTCAGTGGGATTACTAACCTTTTTGTTTTAATCGCCAAGTACGGCCAGGTTTTAACTGGAGACATCATATGTTTTAACTGCAGTTAAACAACTTTTTCTCTATCCAATCCTGCTTCTTGTTTTATCATCTCAATAAAAGGTTCCACGTATTGGGGATCGAATTGCTTCCCGGCGCACGCTCTTAGCTCTACAATAGCTTCCTCAAAGGTTTTTGTCTTCTGGTATGGCCGTTCTGTTGTCATCGCATCAAACGAGTCAATGATGCAGAGAATCCGGGCAAGCTTTGGAATCGTTTTCCCTTTAAGCCCGTACGGATATCCATTGCCTTCATATCTCTCGTGGTGGAGTTCGACCAAAGGGATAAGGTCCTCCAACTTTTTGTTCGTAGAGATAATTTCTTTGCCCCAAGTTACATGTTTTTTCATCATTTCCCATTCATGAGGCTCAAGTTTTCCTTTTTTATTTAAAATATCTCTCGGAATCTCAAGTTTTCCGATGTCATGGATGATGGCACCGAGGATGAGGGTTTTCCTGTCATAATCGCTTAAATTCAGCTTTTTTGAAAAATCGACTGCATATTGATAGACCCGTTTACTATGGCGATATGTGTAGACATCCTTTGAAAGGAATATTTTTAACTGCTGCTCAGCTTCCTCAAGATCTTTTTCAAGATTCAAAGACCGCTGGACAGAGTAGTCCGAATGCTCTTTAAAAACTTGAACCAGATTTTTGCCCTGATCCTTTGCGGCATACATTGCTTGATCGGCGTTATTTAAAAACTCTGAGACACTGTATGTCTGATTTTCCCATTCCGCTATCCCCGCTGAAAAGGATAAACAGCCATAAGGCAATGCTTCAACCCCTTTGAAAAAGGTGTCATTCGTCTTTTTTCTCAGCTCGTTCATAAAAGCGTATGCTCTATCTCTGGATGTATCGGGCATTATAATTGAAAACTCTTCGCCGCCATAGCGGGCAACGATAAAGTCGTTTGTTTTCGATTCTAATTCTAGCAATGTACCAAAATCTTTAAGTAAATGATCACCTAGAATATGGCCATATAAATCGTTGTATTTTTTGAAATCATCAAGGTCAAGAAGTGCAATGCTTAAGGGCCGCTCTGTCTCCTTTGCCGTAAAAACGTGTTTCTCAAGCAGTTCCTTGAAATAGCCGTGGTTGTTTAACCCGGTTAAATGATCTTTGTTGGCTTTATCCGACATTACCTTATATAGTTCAATATGCTGTTTAAACGCTACAGATAACAACGCTGACATACTGACAAAAAGGAAAAGTCCAAATATCTTTTGTGAATCGATTATTATAACCAATACGAAGGATAACAACAAGGTGGTTATATATGTGGCGAGTGTTCCTTTAATCATCCCTTTTAATACTTTTTCAATGCTGTCAATAGAATCACCCAGAAGGAAGTAGATTGCGATAAGGGCCACATTTGTTATAAAGTAGACACTTAAAGCACCGATGTATGGGAATAAGTTTGTAAATTCTGTACTGCCAACTAGCCCACCTGTTAGATCAAACACATAAAAGGCATTTGTAATCATAAAGGTATAAAGAGCAAAATTAAAAACGTGCTTCCACCATTCCGTTTTTCGATTAGAGAACATAAAAACAATCGAAAAGATGATCAATACAGTTAGGGTTAATTCAAGTCCATACAAAAAAAGACTTGCCAAATATATTGAGGAATCCATGGATAGCCGATTTCCCTCTGGGGGAAGTTCAAAGATAATGTGATTAAGCAGAAGTGTGGCTCCGGCAAGTGTAAAAATCATCGGCCAAAGGGTTGTATCAAAATGTCCATGTTTGCTCAGCAAAATAAAAACAACAATTCCTGCTGCAGAAACAAGGCCGAGGTATAGGTTGGCGCGACTCTCGATGAAATGCATTTATATCACTCTCATTTATAGAATAAAGGAGAAGTTATCCATGATTAACTTCTCCTTTTAAAACTCAGTTATTATCCAAGCTTATAGCCGGAAGTTAAAGCAACGATAACAGAACCAACAATGATTGCGTTAAACAAAAGATTTTTTAATTTTGCCTTGTTCATTTAATTTCACCTCCTTTTATAGAAAAGGAGCTATCAATAACCTCTTCATCCCTGGAGTTGTTTACCATAAGATGCTGAATAAAAAGGAAAATCCCCACATTCATAATCACATCGCCGATACTAATTACCTGATCGCGTGGATAGGGGTTTGTCAATGGTATGATATCACCCAGAAATGCCAATCTTGTAGATTCATCCAATATCATATGCTTTGCGTATAGGCTGTTTTTCATAACATCAACAAATGCTGGATCGAGGACAGCAGCTGTAGCTTCCATTGAGACAGGCATTCTTCCTCCATTTACAGCCATTACAAGGAAGTTCAGGAATACCCCGATGAAAATAGCGATAAAGCCCGTATGATGGCGATTCAGGAACAAAAACAGCAATCCCAGTACATACACAAGCATATAAATGTAGGGGCTTGCCTGCCCAAGAAAAGGAATCTTATTTTGAAAAACAAATACGATGATTTGTACCAGTAATAAGAGTGGAAAAATCCAGCCATACTTTAGCTTTAATTCAGCCAAACCTTTTAAATTGCCTTTTCGAAGCAAGCCGACAATAAAGGAAATAATAATTCCGTCATATACCAATAAAAATACCACCTAATCGTATTTGGTAAAAAATGATTGAAATGAAATATACTACTATATTAAGTGATAGAACAAAAGGATGACAATCGTTTTTTTGAAAATTTTGTAGCTTTTCTCATAATTGTGTAGATTAATAAAATTTTTTAGGGAAAAGGTTACCTGCATACAAGAATAGCAATAGTCAAATGACTACCCAAATATAAACAAAGTCCTTTAAGGTCACCCTTAAAGGACTTTATTTTGTGGAGTAATTAATCATTACATCTGGAGTTTGTATGTTCCGGAAGTGTTTGGGAGTAACCCCTATGTATTTTTTAAAAAGAAGGGTGTAATAGCTCTGGTTGCAGTATTGGAATAAGTGGGCAATATCGCTTAATGAAAGTTTGGAATGCAGTAAAAAGTATTTTGATTCCTCTACCCTCCTGCGATTAATGAATTCAGAAATCGTCACCCCTACGGATTCTTTAAATACTTTGGAAAGATAACTTGGAGTCACTCCGACATGGTCCGCGATAATTTCCAGAGATAAATCATGAAAAATCCCCTGATTAATATAGTTGATTGCCTTGTTGATTACATTGTTGTAAATCGGGCGATTCGCCGATTTTAATGTGTCGATGAAAGAAGAAATCATTTCATATTCGAGCGTCTTGATTTCGGCGGGAGAGCTTAATCGTTCAATTTGACGAATATACACGTCGCTTAAATCAAAGGCATCCTCCGGCAGGACTCCTGCTTTGATAATTGACCTGGTAAACAGAGTACAGGAACAAATCAAGGAATTCTTTAATGACCGGATCGGGTCGTCCGCCAGTTTTGCGCGTTCAGATGAGTTAATTTGATCGAGAACGGATTTTGCATCCTCCTCGGCACCTCTTCCTATGCAATCCATGAGCTGTTGTTCAAGTCCATAGGATGGATGGACAAAATAATTTTGTTTGTTTTTAAGACGGGTTTCAAAATATTGCTGAATGATAGCAGATTTCATAGACTGATTACTAATCATGGCATGTTTTCACCCTAAAAATTTAATAAAAACTATAAAATTTTAGTATAACTGTCATTTTCTTGTATATACAATTTAAGTATAAACCTTAAGGGGGTCTGTGTTAAATGAAGAAAAGTTTTTTCTCAAAAATGTTAGCGCTTTCTTTCGCGGCCAGCATTGCCTTGGCAGGATGCAGCAGTGATGATACTGGCAAGGAACCTTCAAAACCGGCTGGTGGAGATGCAAAGAATGAGCCAGTTGTTCTAAAATTTGCGGCTCAAAATGATAATACACCAGCCACACAGAAATTGTTAGATGCTTTTAACGCCAGCCAGGAAAAGTACAAGGTTGAATGGACCCAAATGACAAACGATTCCGCACAAATGCATGACCAGCTGTTAAACTCGTTATCTAGCGGATCAAGTGAATATGATGTATTGTCCCTCGATGTAGTCTGGGCAGGTGAATTTGCCGGTGCTGGATATCTTGAACCAATCGATGTGAAAATGAATGAAGCTGGGTACTCAAAGGATAACTTTAATGCCGGGTCGATGGCTTCTGGAAATTACAAAGGGAAGCAATACACACTTCCTTTCTTCCCTGACCTAGGACTCCTATACTTCCGTAAAGATATCGTAAGCGCTGAAGATGCTGCTAAACTTGAAGGCGGCAGCTATACGTATGATGACCTTTATGCTATGTCGGAGAAATATTCCGGCCAAAAAGGCACTAAGTTTGGATTTGTCTACCAGTCCAAGCAGTACGAAGGCCTGACGGTTAACGTAACCGAGTTTTCCAAGTCCTACACCGATGTAAAAGGCGGACTTGAAGCGATGTACAAATTCACAAAAGCGCCTTTCTCACCAAAGGATATCCTGAATTTCATGGAAGGCGAAACCCATACAAACTTTGAGCAAGGAAATGCTGTATTCTCCCGTAACTGGCCATATGCTTTTGGACGTATCAATGGACAGGAAGATGGAGTAAAAATCAAGGTTGACCAGGTAGGCATCGCTCCACTGCCAAATGGAGGATCTGTAGGCGGATGGCTGCTGAGCTTGAACAAAAACTCCAAGAACCTTGATGGCGCATGGGAATTTGTTAAGTTTGCAGCTGGAGAAGAAGGCCAAAAAATCATGAGCACAGAAGGCGGGTACCTGCCTGGATTTAACGCTCTGCTTGAAAATGCGGATGTAAAAGCAAAGAACGTTATGCTTTCCTATGCTGGTTTCCAAAAAGCATTGACAACAACAATTGCACGCCCTGTTTCTCCTGAGTACTCCAAAGTATCGGATACCATTCAGGTTCAAGCACATAAATACTTGAGTTCCGGAGCAGGGCTTGACGAGGCCGCTGCAGCAATTGAAGCAGCCGGTAAAGCCGAGTAAACAATACAGGAGGAGGCTCTAATTCCTATTAGAGCCTTTTTCTATAAGAATAGTAATTTACCATTTGTAATCGAAGCTGTATTAGTGACGTTTTGAACTCTCCGGCAAGCCAAAATGTAACCAATAAGCCACTGAGCTAGGTCCGATTCAAGTTCTATAAGACCTTGTGCTACATCGCCGGATACGCCGGGAGCAGCGGGACAGGTGAGACCCCACAGTCGCTTTAGCGACGAGGAGGCTCACCGCCCGCCACGCGGAAAGCGAGCATCCTCGTGACAGGCAAAAAGCGCCTGTCCCTGCGATGGTTATTCTCAGGAACTTCCGTTTGTGGAGCAGAAATCAGTTACAGGAAAAAATAACAATCCTTTAGAAAACAGCTTAGAAAAAAATGCAACACAAAGGCACTTTCGCTTTTTTTACAGCCTGGAAAGGGTGATTCTATTGTGGAAAATGGGTTTTAAAGAATGGCTGTTTATTGTGCCCACGCTCATTTTAATCGGCATTTTCTCGTTATGGCCGGTGTTCCAATCACTAACCTATACGTTTTTTGATTATCGTTTGAATGACCAGCAAAAGGCTGGGCTTTACTTAAATGAACGGTTCAATGTCGACTTGTACAAGGAAACCTCCCTGTATGTATCGATGTTTCTTGATGAGGATCTGCCTAAAGTTACGGATTCCGAAGATCAAGAGAAAATTCAAGGAATTAAAGAGCGGCTTGCCGCAACTGGCAAGCAGTATGAAACTGAAAAAGGTGTCATCAAGATTAGCCGGGATCAGCGCGATGAGGTCTCTGCACTCCATAAGGATGCAGAGGAACTTGTGGATAGCTTGAATGGGAAGTATACCGTTATTCATAAAGATGATCTCCCCGCCCTTGTTGACGATATCCAAAACAGTATTATCCCTTCCAATTTTATTGGCTTAAAAGGGTATGCGAAGCTATTGACCGATGACCGTGTCGGAAAGGCGCTTTGGAATACGACGATCTTTACGGTTGTTTCTGTGTTTATTGAGCTTGTGCTAGGAATCGGGCTGGCGCTTATTTTAAATAAAGCAATGTTCGGCCAGGGGCTGGTCAGGACCACTTCACTGATTCCGTGGGCGATACCGACTGCAGTTGCAGCCATGATGTGGAGTTACTTATATAATGGCAGCAGTGGGATTGTTGCCTATGTTTTTGAAAATATCGGGCTAATCGAGCAATCCCAAGATTTGCTCCTGAGCGGTCCTGGCGCAATGGCATCAAGCATTTTCGCGGATGTTTGGAAAACGACGCCTTATATGGCACTGCTGTTGCTGGCAGGTTTGCAGAACATTCCAAAATCGCTATATGAGGCCGGGGCAATTGACGGCGCAGGGAAAATTCAATCGTTTTTCCGGATCACCTTGCCACTGTTAAAACCATCCATCCTGGTTGCCTTGCTATTTAGAACGTTGGATGCCTTCCGTGTCTTTGACCTGATTTTTGTCCTTACTGGAGGAGGTCCTGGCGGGGATACGGAAACACTATCAATCTATGCCTATAAAGTCATGTTCGGCCAAACCAATTTCGGATATGGGTCAATCCTTGTCATGCTTATGTTTATTTGTGTGGCTATTATTGCAATCCTGTTTGTACGGTTCCTCGGTACCAATCTCATGGAGAAAAATTAAGGGGGGAAAGGAATGCAAACTTCTAAACGGAAATTGTGGATTACGGTTGGAGTATTTGTCGCATTCTATTTATTTGCGATGGTATTCCCGTTCTTCTGGGTATTCATTACCTCCTTTAAAACATCAGGGGAAATCTTTGGGACAGGTGCCTTTAATGTCATCCCAGAAAATCCAACCCTGAAAAACTATGTTCAAATCCTTTTTGAAAAGGGAATAGTAAACTCGATTAAAAATAGTTTTATCGTCGCCACGGTAACAACCCTTTATGTGGTTATTGTTGCTACGCTTTCAGCCTATGCAATTTCGCGTTTCCACTTTAAGGGGAAAAATATTTTGCTTGGACTTATACTCGCTGTGTCGATGTTTCCACAAATGATTTTGACCGGACCGATTTACAATCTGTTTTTGGACTTGGGCCTGCTTAACTCGTTTGCGATTGTCCTTCCATACTCGACAATTACGCTTCCGATGGCTGTCTGGATTTTGGTAACCCATTTTAACCAAATTCCGTTAGCCCTGGAGGAATCGGCAAAAATTGATGGCGCAACTACCTTCCAGACGCTTTATAAAATTATCTTTCCTTTGGCTGCCCCTGGAGTATTTACGGTTGCGATTATCACATTTATCGCTGCCTGGAATGAATTTTTGCTGTCTATTGCATTGAATGGCGAAGAGAAATATCATACGGTTCCAGTCGCTATTTCATTCCTCCGGACGCAATTTGAAATTCTCTGGGGAGAGGTATCTGCTGCAACAGTGATCGTTACGATTCCGACACTTATCATTGTCCTTTTCTTCCAGAAGCAAATCGTATCAGGACTGACAAGTGGCGGAGTGAAAGAATAGAGGTGTGTTTAAATGTCCTGGAAAATCAACTCGTATTCATTGCAACCGAGCCAGCTGCTAAATGAAGAAAGCCTGTTTTTTACGGGAAATGGTTACCTTGGGGTACGCGGGAATTTTGAAGAAGCATTTCCGGATTCATTTTCATCTATCCGCGGCGCCTATATCAATGCATTTCACGATATTGTACCGGTTGAGTATGGAGAAAAGCTATATGGCTTCCCGGATACACAGCAAAAATTGCTAAACGTGATTGATATACAGACTATTATCATCGAATTGGGCGCTGAACGATTCTCTTTGTTTGAAGGAAAGGTCATTTCATATAGGCGAACCCTCCATCTTGATAAAGGCTATGCTGAAAGAAGTGTTCATTGGCAGTCGCCGGACGGAAAAGAAGTAAAAATTAAGTTCCTCCGGCTTGCATCATTTAAACATAAGGAACTTTTTATGCAAAAAGTTGTTATTGAACCTGTAAATTATTTAGGGGAAATCACCATCGTATCAATGGTCAATGGAGATGTTTCCAATTTTACCGATAAAAATGATCCAAGGGTTTCTTCCGGCCACGCGAAACGCCTGAAACTCAATCAGGCCTTCCAGGAAAATAAAACTTCATTTGTTGAAGTAGAAGCACTGGAGTCCCAACTAAAAGCAGCCTGTGGCACTGTTCATTCTACCAGTCAAAAGACAGCGGGCGCGGCACAGGTAAATGGCGGGAAAATAGAAATCAGATTTAATGGTTTGTTAACTGAACCGCTAGTATTTGAGAAAAAAAGTGTCTACGTCGATACTCTTCGCCATGGCGATGATTTATTGGCTCGCGCAGAAGAAGTCCAGTCGCAAATTTCGAATTTGGATTTCGATGAAGCATTATTGGAACAGGAGGCTTTTCTAGAAGCGTTCTGGTCAGATACGGATGTTCAAATTCAAGGGGATGCTGCTCTTCAGGAAGGAATTCGTTTTAATTTATTCCACCTCCTCCAATCGGCTGGACAGGACCGGGTTTCCAATATCGCCGCTAAAGGGCTTTCCGGTGAAGGCTACGAGGGCCACTATTTCTGGGATACGGAAATTTATATGGTACCAGTATTTTTGATGTCTAATCCGGACAGAGCAAAACAACTTCTGTTATACCGCTATTCGATACTGGATGGGGCACGGAACCATGCGAAAATAATGGGCCACTCAAAAGGCGCGCTATATCCATGGCGGACAATCTCCGGATCGGAATGTTCGTCCTATTTTCCTTCAGGCTCGGCACAGTACCATATTAGCGCGGATATAGCCTATAGCTTTATTCAATATTATTTGGTCACCGGCGACATCGAATTTTTAAAAGAGTATGGGGCAGAGGTTTTGTTTGAGACCGCAAGAATTTGGATAGAAGCAGGCCATTTCAAGGATGGACAATTCAGAATTGACGCGGTTACTGGTCCAGATGAATATACGTGTGTTGTAAATAACAATTACTACACAAATGTCATGGCCAAGCACAATCTAAGATGGGCAGCTAAGGTGTATAACTTGTTTGGATTAAATGAGCCAGGGCTTGTTGATGTGTGGAAAAAGAATCTCCAGCTGGAGGACGAAGAAGTGAAGGCCTGGGAGAAGGCGGCGGATCAGATGTATCTTCCCTATGATTCGGAACTGAACATTAATCCGCAGGATGATGCTTTTTTGAATAAAAAGAAGTGGGACTTGGAGGCTACACCTGAAGAGAAATTTCCGCTCTTGCTTCATTACCATCCTTTAACCTTATACCGTTATCAAGTATGTAAGCAGGCTGATACTGTGTTGGCCCATTTTTTACTCGAGGATGAACAAGACAGCGAAACAATGAAAAGTTCCTATGATTATTATGAAACGATCACAACTCATGATTCTTCGCTTTCATCCTGTGTATTCAGTATTATGGCTTCCAAGCATGGGTATACGGAAAAAGCCTACGATTACTTTATTGAGACGGCGCGCCTTGACTTGGACAATACCCATGGAAATACAAAGGACGGGCTTCACATGGCCAATATGGGCGGAACATGGATGGCAATCATTTTTGGTTTTGCCGGGTTAAGAATCAAGGAGGATGGACTCTCCCTGAACCCTGTATTTCCGGAACAATGGAAAAGTTATTCATTCCCGCTTCGCTATCGAGAGAGGAAGCTCCGCATAACTGTTAATGGTACCGGGACAGAAGTTGAGCTTGTGTCGGGCGAGGACCTGGAGATTAAGATTTCAGATGAAACTTTTAGTGTATCTACAGGGGGTATTATTTCTGTCGATAACTCGGATAAATAATACCGTTTATTTTATTTTGAAAATCACCCCAATTATTAGGGCTATTCTAATAATTGGGGTGATTTTTTTGGGAGAAAGGAAGTGAAGTTAAATAATTTTACTGAATATTTTGCATGAATCCGTTTACAAATATATTATATATAATATATTATATATAACAAAGGGGTAGCAGCATCCTATTTGGCTATAGATGCTAAATACATAATTTAATAACTTCATAGGAAAAATACAGCACTATGCCAGAAAGTTGCTAGCCTCCAAATGAAAAGCAAAATGTAAACGTTTCCTTTATTTTAGGAAGGAAAATTAACATCTTGAATGGAGGAACAGCGGAGGTGATGTAAGAAAAAGTGAAACTAGTAGCTTGGAAATATAGGCCACTGGCTTTCGTTTAAACAATATTTGGTGAAAGCTTTGGAGAAAAGGAGGTAAGTGAATGATCACTGTTAAAGAAAAACTAGAAGAAAAGAATATTGTAATAGGTACATTTAGTAAATTCTCAAGCCCAGTTGCTACCGAGATGCTCGGATATATTGGATTTGATTTTGTTATTTTGGATATGGAGCATTCAGCTCTTGATTATAGTCAGGCAGAAGACTTAATAAGGGCTGGTGAGGCAGCCGGAATCTCAACGGTTATTCGGGTTCCAGGAATAGAAGAAAATCCACTATTGCGTGTTTTAGATTCAGGTGTTCAAGGTGTACAGGCACCTGGAGTGGACACGGCCGAAATGGCAAAAAAAGTTGTGGAAGCATCAAGATATCGGCCAATAGGGAAACGAGGCCTTTCATTCTCAACTCGGGCCGCTGGATATACTCTTAAGAACAAAGAGCAACACTTGTCGGATTCTTTAAAAAAGCAATTGGTTGTCGTTCAAATAGAGAGCAAGGAAGCAGTCGAGAATTTAGAAGCAATCGCTGAGATTAAAGGGATCGATGTACTATTTTTGGGACCTGGAGATTTAAGCAATTCATACGGTATTCCGGGACAAGTCGATCATCCGCTTGTACAGGAAGCCTTGAAAAAGCTAACCAGGGTGGCTTTAGAAAATGGGAAAGTGGCAGGAACTTTCGTTTCCAATCATGAACAAGCTTTAAGGGCGATTGGTGATGGAGTGCGGTACCTTGTATATGATAACGACGTAGCGTTTTTTGCCAGGGGTGCGAAAGCTGTTTTAGATGATTTAAATACTTCAATCGGATAAATGGAACGGAGGTTCAACATGCAGGCTGTAGAAGTTGAAGCACAACCTAAATCGAATGGTCCTTGGTACAAGGAGATAAATGATCAACAGTGGAAAGCGCTTATCGGTGCTTTTCTGGGATGGGCACTCGATGCATTTGATTTTTTGCTATATAACTTTGTAATCGTTACTTTGATTAAAGAATGGGGCTTAACGACAGCTAGCACAGGATTGGTGGCTTCCGTTACGGTGGTTGCTTCGGCACTCGGGGGAATAGTTTTTGGACGAGTCGCTGACAAAATTGGCCGAACAAAGGCTCTATCATTGACGGTTCTCATTTATTCTGTTGCCACTATGCTTTGTGGTTTGTCTCCAAATATCTGGTTTCTAATGATTTTCCGTATCTTTGTCGGTTTAGGAATGGGAGGGGAATGGTCCGCTGGAGCAGCCTTGATTTCTGAAACCTGGCCTAAAGAACATCGCGGTAAGGCCATGTCCATCATGCAATCTGGATATGCTGTCGGTGGTTTAACTGCTGCACTGGTTGCAGGACCCCTTATTGAGGCGTTTGGTTGGCGGACAGTATTCTTTATCGGAGTCCTGCCAGCACTTCTCGTTTTTTGGATTCGTAAAAATGTAGAGGAACCGAAAATTTGGGTAGAAAACGAAGTTAAAGAAGAAATTGAGGTAAAAGAAGATAAAGAAGAAAAGACATCATGGTTCGACCTGTTCCGAGGGGAGTTACTAAAGCCGACAATTATCGGAACAATATTTTGTATTGTAGGCCTGGGTGCCAGTTATCCTATCGCCACTTGGCTTCCTGCTTACTTAGGAACACCTGTCTCTGAGGGTGGGGCCGGTTTCAATGTTGTAAATGCATCAATATTTATGGTTCCGTTCTATTTAGGGAGTATTTGCGGATACATCGTGTACGGATTCCTTAGCGATAAGATAGGAAGAAAAAAGAGCTTTGCGTTGTTCTTTGCAGTTGCAGCTATTTTCATTCCTACATTTATTTTCACAGGTGCCAGCAATATGGTCATTTTCTTTATACTCATGTTCATTGTGGGAGCAGCTTTTTGTGGATATTATGGCGGGTTTGGTACCGTTCTGGCTGAAATGTTTCCAACCAGATTACGCGGATCGGGTCAAGGATTTGCCTATAATGTGGGGCGCGGAGTCTCAGCATTTGCAATTACCGGAGCTGGAGCTATTGCAGTAACCACTGGCCTTGGTACCGCCCTCGTATATTCTTCAGTAGGCTTATATATTTTAGCTATTTTTGCAGTAGCACTTTTACCGGAAACAAAAGGTAAAGAATTAGAATAAAAAAAGCCTAAGCAAAACTATTGAACTAAAGTTTGCTTAGGAAAAATAAAAAAACACCAATGTAATAGTAGTACAAAATAAGAAATACATCAAGGAATCTAGGATTGTATAGCGTATGGAAGTCCTTGAGATATGCCTTATCTTAAGGACTTTTCCTGCACTAGCAGACTATAAAAATAGCAAGAATGAACGGAAAATTATTGGAGGTGTAGGTATGTTTGACAAAACTGATCCACGCTCAACTTTAGGGCAGACAAAAGAGAATCAGAAAGAACTTAGGCAAATTGCCCCTGCGGATTACGGGAAATTCTATGAACAGGAGCCTATTGAGTCTGATGCTTTCACAAAGACTTGGTGGATACGGGGCCAGAATTTCTTTCTTGCCTATTCTGACGCAGCTGATGGAACAAATTTCAAGCGTGAAGACCAAGTAGACGAATATGTTTTGCTGCTACCGGATAAGGACAGTGAGGCGGAGATTATTTGGGAAAATCACACAACAAAGGTAGATGGTTTTAGCATCGCCTTCATTCCTGGCGGTAAAAGTGAGATAAAGGTAAACAAAGGCGGAAAGGTCATCCGGCTGTTCAGCTCAGAAAATAAAGACATCGAAAATCTTCCATATAATAAAGAGTCCTACCGAAACCCGAATCCGCATGTTGCGCCAATCGACCCATGGCCAGAACCGGAGGGTGGTTACAAGGTAAGGGTTTACAGCTTGGATGTGCCTAAGGAGACAGGAAGATTTGGCCGCATTTACAGATGTACAACATTCATGGTCAATTTCCTCGAACCATTCGAGGGACCTCGTGATCCTTCTAAAATGTCTCCGCATACACATGATGATTTTGAGCAATGTTCGCTTGCAATTCAGGGGGAATTTACACACCATCTTCGTTGGCCGTGGACGACAGATATGGGAGAGTGGCGCCCGGATGAGCATGAACACTGTGCAAGTCCATCTGTAGCGATCATTCCTCCAGGGGTTATTCATACTTCACAGTCGACTGGTGCGGGCTCAAACCTGTTAATTGATATTTTCAGTCCGCCGCGGATTGACTTTTCGGAAAAACCGGGTTGGGTTCTAAACTCTGATGAATATCCAATGCCGAACGTTGATAGGGAAAATAGTTAATCTGAGGAGGAAGATTCTATGTATGAAAAATTACTTGAAGGCGCTTATGATTTGCATGTTCACACTGGTCCTGATATCAGTTCGCGAAAATTAGATGATTTTGATTATACAGAGCGGTTAAAAAAGATCGGAATGAAAGGGTTTGTAATAAAATCCCACTATTTTAATACTGCAGAAAGAGCCAGGCTAGTAAAAAAAATCCATCCCGATTTTAATCCAATGGGGGCAATTGCTTTAAACAATTCTGTTGGAGGAATAAACCCTACCGCCGTGGAAATGGCAGCAAAAGATGGTGCGAAGCTCGTCTGGATGCCAACATTTGATGCTGAAAATGAGATTCAATATATGTTTAACCAAACGGGTTATGAGGAACTGCCACCTTGGGCACAAGTACAATTCGACCGTAGAAAAGAAGGGAAAACCCAAAGCGGGATTACAGTTCTAGAGGAAGGGAAACTAAAAGCTGAAGTTCATGAAGTCCTTAAAATTGTAAAAGAAAATGACCTTATCCTTGCAACAGGGCACTTGAGCAAAAAAGAAATCTTCGCTATAGTTTCAGCTGCAAAAGGTCAAGATATTAGAAAAATTGTCATTACTCATCCAACCTTCTCTTCGATTGCCCTCTCTAAAGAGGAACAGAAGGAATTAGCCGATTCTGGCGCATTCCTTGAGATATGTGTAGGCTGTATCACGCCTGCATATGGTGCGACGTGGGAGGATATTTATGAAGAAATTCGTTATATAGGAGTTGACAAGTTCATCCTATCATCAGATTTGGGACAGATGAATAATCCATTCCCGGATGAAGGACTTATTGAAGCGGTTAAAAACCTTTCTGAAAATGGCTTCACGGATTCGGAAATTAGAAAAATCACTGTCGAGAATACTACATTCTTGGCAGAGGCCTGATACGATATACACCAATTGGCTCATTTTAGATTAAAAATGAGCCAATTATGTTTTTTTATGATAGTTTTCACACTCACTTCCTCTTGGAACTTTTTTATATTATACGTTATTATTAAAATGGCTAAGTAACCATTATTTGTTAAAGGTTTCTTTAACAATCCGAAAGAATCTATATTATATAGTATATGACTTTACCTTGAAGCTAGATCGGAGTTGAGTTTTCATAAATAATTTTAAGATTTATAGTACAAAAACAGAAATGGTCTATCAAAGATTAAAAGAAGATATCAATACCGGTATCCTGGAGCAAGGCGAACGAATTGTTGCAAGAGAGATAGCTAAACAGTTTGGAGTAAGTGACATTCCAGTGAGGGAAGCATTAAAGAAACTGGAATCAGAAGGCTTAGTTGAAAACATTCCTCATGTTGGTTCTAGGGTAAGTACAATAAACATACAAACGGCTGAGGAGGTCTTCTCCATCCGCCTGGAATTAGAATCATTTGCTACACGCCTGGCAGCCAAGAATGCGACTGATGAAGGTATAGATGAGCTTCAGAAAATAGTCGACGAAATCGAAAATACCATCCCAAAGGGCGATATAAAAGATATTAGCCGTCTGAATACTGAATTTCATCAAAAGCTTTATAAATTATCAAAAAATGTCACTCTTTGTGAAATGATTTTTTCACTAATGGAAAAATCACAATTTTCCCGAGCGGTATTTTCTTACCTTCCTGACCGGAAAGATCATTCGAATAAGGAACATCAATTAATTGTTGATGCCCTAAGGCAAAGAAATGCTGAACAGGCAGAAAGGGCGCTAAGAACTCAAAAAGAGTATTCTTTTACCGCGCTTTTAAATATTCTGGCCCAAGACACCAAAAAGAGTTAAAACATCCTATTTAATGGTCTACGGAATTAATGGCGGGCTGAACAACACTTATATATAGGTTGAAATTTGAGGCAGATTGTGAAGTTTTGTACGTAAAGGAAAGCAGGAGTTTAGCAGGTAAAGAGTAAATTGGAGCTTTATTGACAAAGAGTTCATACTCACAAAACCTGTTCGGTTTGCAATCGGATTTATTGGTATTCATTTAAAGAAATGCTCATTGAAGTATTGCGTACGCTTACTATTCTTAGAATTGCCTGTTGTGCTTCCGTTGTCAAAAATTAAACTTTAGAGATAGAAAGGGATACCAGCTTGTGCAGAAAGCGCTGGTATCCTTTTTTAGTTTAATATTCTTCAATTGTATGTGTGTGTTCAAACTCTATTGCGTTCTTAAGAGTCTGTGATACTGGGCAGCCCCGATCAAAAACGGAGAGCGCTCGCTCGGCAGCCTCACGCTTGCCAGCGGGTATCTTCAGGCTGTAATGAACACTGATTTTGGTGATTTTGAGTATGCCATCGACATTTTCAATCGATCCAACGACGTCGGCACTTACTTTGTCGGGTGCTGCGGGTATTTTACGCGCCTCCAGCGCGCCTGATAAGGTTCCGACCAGTCAGCCGCCTGCTGCCGCAACGATGTGATCCAATGTTGATGGATATTCTACTTGGGGTGTTGCACCGTAAAACTTCTTCACGCCGCTATGGACTCCAAACCTGATAGGTTCGGGGAAATCACCGATATACGCTTCCTTGATTTTATCCTCGACACTAACCTGGTTAATTTTAATCCGCGTTAACTCAATGGGTTCACTCATTTGTTGGTCCCCTTTCAAATAGCTGAACGTATGTTTATGATACCAGATTGTCCCTGTGAATGCAGGGTGAGGGATTCGCGGGAAAGTGCCCCAAGAAGTAGAGATACAGGCTAGTTTTTTTATAAAAATTTCACAATTTATCTTCTTTACAGAAGGAGTTCACGGGAGTATAGTAAGTTCAGTTTCAAATTCCTAAATCGCTGAAACCAATTGGTGCGGGGGACCCACTCGAATATGGGGTGAATCCTTTTTAAAGGTAGGGCAACTCATGCGCCCGAATCCGGCAGCTAACCTCGTAAGCGTTATTGGGAAGGAAGATGAAGCTTGCCGGACTTAAACCCTAATGTCCGCAAGCCTGTTTGTGATGGCTTGCGGGCATTTTTTTGTGGTCTTTTGGAAAAATAACCACATTTTGGGCTGGAAAGGCAAATCTCTTCTTGGAACAATTATATTATTGGAGATGACCAACGGTGAAATCACCTATTAAGCGGTTTTTGATTGGGCGGCCTTTGAAATCGAATGAGCTTGGGGAGCAGAGGCTGAGTAAGACGAAGGCATTGGCGATTTTGTCCTCGGACGCGCTGTCTTCTGTAGCGTACGGCCCTGAACAAATCCTGCTCGTCCTTGTGACGATTGGTGCCGCTGCATTCTGGTACTCGCTGCCCAGTGCGCTCGGCGTCCTGGTGCTGCTTCTCGCACTTATCCTTTCTTATCGGCAAATCATTTATGCCTATCCCCAGGGTGGGGGAGCGTATGTTGTTTCGAAGGAAAACCTTGGGACTAACTACGGTTTGATTGCCGGCGGGTCGCTGCTGGTAGATTATATTCTAACTGTCGCGGTTAGCGTGTCTGCGGGTACGGATGCAATTACATCAGCTTTTCCGGCCCTGCATGACCATAATGTGGGAATTGCAATATTGTTTGTGATTTTTATTACAACCCTGAATCTCCGCGGCGTGACCGAGTCTGCTTCGGTGCTCGCGTATCCGGTATATTTGTTTGTGCTTGCACTATTCGTCCTGATTGGGACCGGACTTTTTAAGGTTGCGACCGGTCAGGTTCCACCAGAGCTGAGTGCACCGATTGGAACACCGGTTGCTGGCATTTCGCTGTTCCTGCTGTTGCGGGCGTTTGCTTCCGGAAGTTCAGCTTTAACCGGGGTAGAGGCAATCTCGAATGCAATTCCGAACTTCAAGGACCCGGCTCCAAGAAACGCAGCCAAAACACTGGCGGCAATGGGGGGCTTGCTGGCTATTCTATTTACAGGAATTGTCCTGCTCGGCTATTTTTACGGTATTACCCCTAAAGTAGAAGAGACGGTTGTTTCGCAAATAGCATCATCTGTATTTGGCCGTAATTGGATGTATTTCTTTATCCAGTTCACAACTGCACTGATATTGATATTGGCTGCAAACACTGGTTATTCTGCATTCCCGCTGCTCGCGGTGAATCTTGCAAAGGATAAATTCATTCCAAGGATGTTCACAATCCGCGGTGACAGGCTTGGCTATTCAAACGGCATCATCTTCCTTGGAGTGGCATCCATCCTGTTAATTGTTGTGTTTAGGGGACATACGGAAAACCTGATTCCGCTTTATGCGGTTGGCGTGTTTATACCGTTCACGCTTTCGCAGACGGGAATGATCCTAAAGTGGCTCCGTGAAAAACCGGCTGGCTGGAAGATGAAGCTTGCAATTAACGCGACTGGAGCAGTTATTTCCTTCATCGTAACGGTCATGTTCTTTTTAACCAAGTTTGCCCAGGTTTGGTCAGTGCTAGTGTTCCTGCCGCTGATTATCTATATATTTCACAGGATTCATAAACACTATTTAGAAGTTGCCGAACAACTTAGGGTTGCGGCAAGTGAGCCTGCAATGGAAGTAGCCGGTAATGTCATCATCATTCCGGTGGCTGGAATCACCCACGTGGTCGAGAACTCGCTGAATTATGCAAAGTCGCTAAATGCCGATAAATTGATTGCGGTTTATGTTTCCTTTGATAAGGAGGAGCAGAAGCGTTTCGAGGAAAAGTGGGGAAAATGGCAGCCGGATGTCCGCCTTGTTACGCTATACTCCCAGTATCGGAGCATCATTCATCCACTGACTAAATTTGTAGACATTGTCGAGCACAAGGCTGCCGAATCAAACTATAAGGTAACGGTGATCATCCCGCAATTTATTCCAAAGAAGGGCTGGCACAACATCCTCCACAATCAATCCAGCCTGTTAATCCGTGCCTACTTGCTTTACCGGCGCGACATTATTATTACAACCGTCCCATATCACTTGAAAAAGTAAAGCGGGACGATAATGCTTTGCGGTCTCTTTGATGAGAGACCGCTTTTCAGTTTTCTAAAAATCTAATTGGGCCGTTGCTGGGATGCTGGTAGGATGTGTTTTTTTGATCTATGGCCATTTCTACTTGTTTTTAAAAGAGAATTGCCTGAAAAAGAGCGGATTTCCCCTTGTCCTGCTCAATTCATTGTTATAGTGTCCTTGCCAGTTCGGCGAGCTTGACAGTTGTCCGCCAGTTTCGGAGTGTGGCATGGACGCCGAGCTTCATAACGTTTGGTGGCAGCTTCGACGTATGGAAATTTTTCCGCAGCAATAAGTATATGTTCTTGCCGATAAGCGTAAATTCCTCGGTTTCTGAACAGTATTTTTCCAGGCGTTTTATCGCCTCGGAAGACGGAATATCCGATAGGAAGGCAACATGAATTAGTTCCCCTTCGGCAAGACTTTCGGGCGGGTAGGGGCTGTTGGCAATCACTGAATCAAATTCCTCGGCTGTCCGGATGACAACCGGGACTGCCAGGCCAAACCTTTCCGCAATTGCCTTTTCAATTTTAACCGCAAGTTCCTTGGCTCCGCCGTTAGCCAAAAATAAAACATTGCCGCTCTGTATGTACGTTTTAACACTTTCAAACCCCAGTTCCTCAAACAAAGCCTTCAGCTCGGCCATTCTGATGATGTTGTGGCCACTGGCATTAATGCCACGCAATAACGCAATAAATGTAGTCATCACTACCTCCCTTTCTCCCATTCTTTACCACTACTGTATCATGACTGTACTGAAGTTTCATATAGACTTCGCCGGGGAATCGAAGAAATATACCATTTTTGGGTGGAAACTCCCAAAGTCTAGAAAAGGAGGTTGTTGGCATGCTAACTTTTATTCCAAGCAGGGATGAATCAACAATTGCTGTTGAATTCAGTGGTACGACGACAAAAGAAGATGCGGAGAAGCTTGAGCAGTATGTGAAGGAACGGTTCGGTGAAAACCAGGAGTTTAATATATTTGCCAAAATGCACGATGTGGACGGGACGACGCTGATGGGTATGGCTTACGGTATGAAATTCGATGCCAAGCGCTGGAGCCAGTTCCGTAAATTTGCCGTCGTAACAGACTTGAAGTGGCTTGAAGCTGTGACAGAGCTGGGGAAATTTTTGCCCGGCCTTGAAGCGAGGCATTTTGACAAAGGGGAAGAAGAGGCAGCTTGGGCATGGCTAATGGATTAGGTTGAATATCTAACATGAATAATATAATGTTAAAGGCTGTCTGTGGGTGACCCAGACGGCCTTTTTCCAGTAAAAAAACTACAAAAACAGCTCCTTAATCCTCGATAAAACATAGTACTATTGTTATAGTAGTAACTACAAGGGAGAATGGTAGATTCCGATAGAAAGTGGGTATAGCTGTGACATTTAGAAAAAAACAATTGTTAGGGCTGGGATTAACAGTCTTATTTTTAGTTGTATTATTATTTGTCATTTTATTGAATACAGGAAAAATGAAAGAGAACATGCTGGAAATCGTTGAGGATCAGTATGCCAAAGTGAATGCTGCCTTGGCGATCAGACAGTCCGTCCTTTTGACAGACCGTGAGCTTGTCAATATTATTTACGACGGCTCGGATACAGATAGTGCCACAGTCATTCCATTGCTTAGGGAAAATCAGGAATTTATACGGACCTCAATCCTTGAGCTAGAAGGTAGATTAAATAAGGAAAAGTCCAAAGTGCTTCTTGGAGAAATTGATACAGCCTTTACAAATTATTTGAATATGGAGCAACGGTTGTTGGCCGCCTTGGAATCAGGAGCTACAGAAAATGAATTGCAGCAAATTTATTATAGTGCGGCAAACGATAAAAACCTACTTTTACAAAAGGTTAATGAATTCAAGACATATCAGGAAGGCTTGATGAACGAGTCTCTTGAGACTGCGAATTCAGCATATGACCAGTTAATTCTGTCACTTATTGCCTCAGTTGTCTCGGCAACGATTTTGATTGCGCTTGTTACATTATGGGTCATCCGGAGCACGAGCCGAAGCCTGGAGGCTGTAACGGAGGGTATCCAGAATGTAGATTACAACAACCTGGAGGAAATTCCAAGGCTGAATGTGGAATCACACGATGAGATAGGTAAAATTGCAGCCTCCTTTAATTCAATGGCTGCCTCACTGGAGACATTTTATAAGAAGGAAAGAGAATTTACAGAAGAAATTTCCGAACAGAATTGGGTTCAGACCGAATCAGCTGAACTTGTCAACCTCTATACAAGAAGTACGGAGGTCGAATCGCTTGCAAGGCAGCTGATGGAAAGATTGTCCCCTGCCGTCGGAGCAAGCCTTGGCGCATTTTATTTAATGGAGAATAACTCTTTAAAGAAAATTGCATCTTATGCTGATGGCGGCGGAACTGCAGGCCGGGAAGAAATCGCCTTGCGCGAAGGATTAGTTGGCCAGAGTGCTGCATTAAAAGAAATGATTTATATGGAAGATGTTCCGGACGATTATACTGCCATTTCGACTGGGCTGGGTTCAATGAGGCCGAAGAGTATTTTGATTGCACCGGTCATGGTCAAGGATGAAACGGTGGCAGTCGTTGAGCTTGCTTCCTTAAAGCCATTTACTAATGCGCAGCAGCGGCTTGCCGAAAAGGTATTTGAGACGCTTGGAATTGCTGTTATGAATATTCTCGGCAGGATGGAAGTTGAGCGCCTGCTGCTTGAATCACAAGCCCAGGCTGAAGAGCTGCAGTCGCAATCGGAAGAGCTTCAGGCCCAATCGGAGGAACTGCAAACACAGGCAGAGGAACTGCGGATGATCAACGAGCAGCTTGAGGAACGCACACGAGATGCTGAACAAAAATCGGCTGAATTACAGGTGGCCAAGGAAGACCTTGAGATTAAGGCAAAAGAGCTGCAGCTAAGCTCAAAATACAAATCAGAGTTCCTTGCGAATATGTCGCATGAATTGCGGACACCTCTTAACAGCATTTTGCTGCTCTCTGAAATGCTAGGTGAGGATGAGGAGTCAAATCTGACAGAAGAACAGAAAGATTTTGCTAAAGTCATTCATACTTCCGGGGAGGATTTGCTCAATCTAATTAATGATATTTTGGATTTGTCAAAGGTTGAGGTTGGCAAGCTCGAAGTTGTTTTTGATGCTGTAAATATTTCCGACTTCGGGGGAAGGATCGAGCACGTATTCTCGCATCATGCGGTACGAAAAGGACTTGGCTTTATGGTTGAGCTAGGTGACGACTTGCCTGAGCTGTTCTACACGGACGAACAGCGCCTTCAGCAAATTGTCAAAAACCTTCTTTCAAATGCATTCAAGTTTACTGAACAGGGAGCGGTAGTGGTCCAGGTTGAACAGGCTTCTGCAGGGGAAAAACCAGATTTCCCTGTGTCAGATACTTGGCTGAAGATTTCGGTCAGTGACACCGGTATCGGGGTACCAAAGGATAAGCATCAGCAAATTTTTGAAGCATTCCAGCAGGTCGACGGGGCAACGATGCGGAAATACGGCGGCACCGGACTTGGACTGTCAATTTCAAGTGAATTTGCAAGGCTGCTGGGCGGGACGGTCAAGGTGGAGAGCGAGGAAGGAAAAGGCAGTACCTTCACACTTCTTCTGCCAAGCCTGCCGCATGGGGTCCAGGAAATCAATCCGATTCATGAAGCAAGCAAAGAAGTGGCAATCGGCGTTGAACATGGTATTGCAACGGGGACATTTGTTATGGGAAATCATGAAAATAATGATAAGGCTACTGCCAATGCCAATGAGAGTGCTACTGCAATAGCACTCAATTCCGGCAACAGCGATATTCAGGAGCCATCCAATGGTCTAAGCGGTAAAACAGTAATCATTACCGATGATGACCACCGCAATATTTATGCCCTCGAAAAGGCTCTCCAGAAGGAAGGCATGAAAATCATTACCGCGGAAAACGGAATGGAATGCCTTGAGGTCCTTAGAACAACTGACAAGGTTGATATTGTCCTTATGGATATTATGATGCCTGTAATGGATGGCTATGAAACCATGAAGCAAATCCGGGGAATGGAGCGGTTTGATGAACTCCCTATCATCGCCTTGACCGCCAAGGCCATGAAAGGCGACAAAGAAAAGTGCCTTGAAGCAGGCGCATCAGACTACATCTCCAAACCACTCAAAATCGACCAGCTCCTCTCCGCCATGAGAGTCTGGCTCGCACAGAACTAGGAAGGTATACGGGTAGGGGGTAAGGGTCAGACCCCTACCCTGGGAGGTATTTTGTTGCAAAGGGAAGACTTAGAATTAGAGTTGCTGCTTTTAGCGGTGTATAGGCTGTCGGGTTTTGATTTTCGGCAGTATATGAATTCATCGATTATGCGCCGGGTGCAGAATCGGCTTCGTCTTGAACAACTTCCGGGAATTTCTCGTTTGACGGAAAAGATTATTGAGGATGAAACAGTTCTCAAAAAGCTGCTTGATGACTTTTCAATTAATGTAACAGAAATGTTCCGTGATCCAAGTTTTTTTGCATCCTTTAGGCGCAATGTTATCCCGCGCCTGAAGGAGCTTGAACAAATCCGCATCTGGCACGCAGGCTGTTCAACTGGCGAGGAGGTATACTCCATGGCTATCTTGCTGGAAGAGGAAGGACTTGGGGAGCGGGCAAAGATTTATGCGACTGATATGAGTGAGAAGGTACTGACAGTAGCAGAGAATGGGATTATTCCACTGTCAAAGATGCAGGCGTATACGAAAAATTATTTGCAAGCAGGTGGGAAGCGGGCTTTCTCGGAGTACTATTCAGCCGACAGCCATTTTGCAACAATCATTCCATCATTGCGTGATAAGATCGTATTCGCCCAGCATAACCTGGTCACGGATGGGTCTTTTAATGAATTTCATGTCATTATTTGCCGGAATGTACTCATATATTTCAATCAGGATTTGCAACGGCATGTACTGAAGCTGATTGACGGCAGTCTAAGCGTAGGAGGGTTCCTTGGTCTTGGCAGCAAAGAGGCTATTCGGACTGATGTACATCCGAATTTTGAAGAATTTGACCCGTTAGAAAAGCTATATAGGAAGACTTCAGTAAAAGTAAATTAAAACGAGCCCCTATACGGTGCTCGTTTTTTTGTGTCGTTAGTGGTAAAGGAGATACGCTCAGGCCGCCTAGAGAGGGACCTGGATATAGCTCCTGCCTTCATAAAAAATGCACAGCTTTCTTTTTAATCGGTTTATACATTTTAAATGAATGACAACTCCAGGTTGCCAAGAGAGTGAGATGTCATTCATAAAGCCGATGAATGACATCTTCAGGTTGCCAAGAGAGTGAAATGTCATTCATAAAGCCGATGAATGACAACTCAAGGTTGCCAAGAGAGCGAAATGTCATTCATAAAGCCGATGAATGACAACTCAAGATTGCCAAGAGAGCAAAGTGTCATTCATAAAGCCGATGAATGACAACTCAAGGTTGCCAAGAGAACAAAGTGTCATTCATAACGGCGATGAATGACAACTCAAGGTTGCCAAGAGAGCAATGTCATGCATTAGAACTTTCTATCTGGCCTGTATCACGATCACGCAAATATCATCGTCAGCAACGGCTTGCAAGTCCTTCGAAAGCAGGAAATCCACGGGTTCCTGCCCCTCAACCTCCAAGTGCCGGGCAGCGGCTTGCTTCATATATTCCATTCCAGGCAGTCCATGCTTTTCAGCGGTTTCCGGAACTCCATCGGTAAACAAAAGAAGCTGTGCCGAATTCTCATATGAAAGGACTTTATTTTCAACATTGATTTTATCGAAAAATCCTACAGCGACTGTACCAGATTTCAGTTCTACAAGCTCTCCATCAATAAGGGCGTACCCGGACGGATGGCCAGCATTGATATATTGAAGTGTTTTCGTCCCTGTATCTACAACAGTATAAATTGCTGTAAAATAATACGGAATTTGCTGGTTCCGGCTGTTCAGGGAACTCATCCAGCGATTCAGCTCCCGAATCACATGTTCGGGGTCAGGATTAGCCCTGATCAAGTCACGGAGCACAGAGGAAATGAACATGCAGACGAGTGATGCGGATATACCATGCCCCATCATATCAAGCAAGATGACTGCATAGCGGTTATCGTCAATTTTATGCCAATAGTACATATCTCCGGCTAATGTATTGGCCGGTAAGTATGAAGCCTTAATTAACAACTTGTCCTCAACGACCGGCTCGCTAAGCAGGCTTTTTTGAACCTGCATCGACAAGTGAAGCTCATTCTGGATTTTTTCATCCTGCTCTTTATGCCAGTCTTTTTCATATTTAAGCCTGAGTGCGACACGAATTCGTGCCAACAGCTCAGTTTTGTTTATTGGCTTCATTACATAGTCACTTCCGCCGGCATCGAGTGCTTCGGATACTTTATTTGAATCCTCAAGCGCCGTTACGAAAATGACCGGAATGTCCCGGGTTTGCGGATGCTCCTGCAGACGCCGGCAAGCCTCAATTCCATCCATCTCCGGCATCATGATATCCATTAAGATAACGTCTGCAGGGCGTTCGATAGGATGAGGGTTGTCAATCTGCAAATAATCGAACATCTCGCGGGCCGTCAAAAAGGACAGGTAATTGGTGTAGCCCGCCCGTTTTAAAATCTTTTCTATTAAAAATAAATTCACCTGGTTATCGTCAACAATCAGAATTGCCATCTCAAGACCCCTTTGCCTTCCTTAAACACTAGTCTCTCTCTATTATAAGTATATCCCTTTCCATTACCCTTTGCAGAAAAGTTGAAACCATTTGGAATGTAAAAATGCTATTTTTTTAAAAAAATCCTTTAAAATCATAAATTGTGACAAAATCGGGACACTATGTACGGGATTAGTAAATTATAAAAAAATATAAGAAATAATTGTTGCATAGGGTGGGGGGGTATAGTAATATAAGTGTGAGGAGGCGATGGAATGGAAATAATTAACCCTGAAGAAACAGCACCTGTGTGTGAAGACCATTGCAATACTGAAAACTCTGCCCGAAAAAGCCATCATTCCGAGAAGACGAAATCAAATCTTATTACAAGGTTAAATCGTATTGAGGGGCAGATCCGAGGCATTAAAGGCCTTATTGACAAGGATACGTATTGTGATGATGTCATTACACAAATTTCGGCAACACAGGCCGCTCTGAATTCCGTCGCAAAAATCCTGCTTGAAGGACATATGAAAAGCTGTGTTGTTGAACGCATCCAGGAAGGCGATCACGAGGTTGTTGATGAGCTGCTAGTTACCATTCAAAGGCTCATGAAAAAATAAAATAGGTTTGAGAGGGGAAGTTTATTTATGGAAAAAACATTATTGAATGTAGAAGGTATGTCTTGCGGACATTGCGTTAAGGCAGTTGAAGGCAGCGTAGGCAAGCTGGATGGTGTGGAGCGTGTCCTTGTTGACCTTAGCGCCAAAACAGTTGCAGTCGAGTACAATAACGATAGCGTTTCGTTGGACGAAATTAAGGAAACAATTGAAGACCAGGGCTACGATGTAGTCTAAAAAAGCGAAGGCACCCGTTTAGCGGCGTTGCTGGAGTTGGATTCAAACGGCGCGTGCCTAAATCTCTTGGCACGTTCTTTTTTCAATAAAATATACCCTATTGGGGTATGGGGGAGTTGAGAATATGAGTACGGGTACAGCATTAGAAAAACTAGCAAAAGAAACGACGATGCAAATTACCGGAATGACGTGTGCCGCCTGTGCAGTCCGGATTGAAAAAGGCTTAAACAAGCTTGAGGGCGTACATGAAGCGAACGTTAACCTTGCACTCGAGAGGGCTTCGGTCAAATTTGACCCGGCTGTCACTAACCTTGCCAGCCTTGAAAACAAGGTCCGGAATCTTGGCTATGATGTCGTAGCCGAGAAAAAGGAGTTCGATATCACAGGAATGACGTGTGCCGCTTGTTCGACCAGAATTGAGAAAGGCCTCAACAAGATGGACGGCATTACCAAGGCGAATGTCAATCTTGCTCTTGAAAAAGCATCAGTTGAATACAATCCTTCCGTTCTTTCGGAACGCGATATTATTAAAAAGGTTGAGGCGCTTGGCTACGGTGCAGCTTTGAAGGAAGAGGCAAACGAGCAGGCAACAGCGGACTATCGCCAGCGGGAGATTGAAAACCAGACAGGGAAATTTATTTTCTCGCTCATCCTGTCCTTGCCGCTCCTATGGTCAATGGTTGGTCACTTTTCGTTTACCTCGTTCATATATGTACCGAATATGTTCATGAATCCGTGGGTACAGCTTGCGCTCGCGACACCTGTCCAATTCATAATTGGCCGCCAGTTCTATGTCGGTGCCTACAAAGCATTGAAAAACGGCAGTGCCAACATGGATGTGCTTGTTGCACTCGGTACGTCGGCAGCCTATTTCTACAGCCTTTACCTGTCATTTGTATCGCTCGGGGGCAATGCACATTCAGTTGAGCTGTACTATGAAACAAGTGCTGTATTGCTGACGTTGATTATTCTCGGAAAGCTGTTTGAAGCAAAAGCAAAGGGCCGGTCATCCGAAGCAATCAAGAAATTGATGGGGCTCCAGGCTAAGACTGCAATCGTCGAACGTGACGGGGCAGAGGTTGAGATTGCTCTTGAAGAAGTACTTGTTGGCGACATCATCCACGTCAAACCAGGCGACAAGATTCCTGTTGATGGACGGATTGTCGAGGGGCAGTCTGCCATTGATGAATCGATGCTGACCGGGGAAAGCGTTCCGGTTGATAAAGCAGCAGGAGATGAAGTCATTGGCGCGACAATCAATAAGAACGGTTTTATTAAAATTGAAGCAACCAAAGTTGGGCGTGACACAGCCCTGGCGCAGATCATTAAGGTCGTTGAGGAAGCGCAGGGCTCAAAGGCCCCAATCCAACGGTTGGCTGACCAGATTTCTGGTATTTTCGTTCCAATCGTTGTCGGAATCGCAGTTGTTACATTCCTTGTCTGGTACTTCTGGGCAGAGCCTGGCAATTTTGCAGAAGCGCTTGAAAAAATGATTGCTGTGCTTGTAATTGCATGCCCATGCGCACTTGGCCTGGCAACTCCGACCTCGATTATGGCAGGTTCAGGCCGTGCTGCGGAATATGGCATCCTGTTCAAGGGCGGGGAACATCTTGAAATGACACATAAAATCGATACAGTCATCCTAGATAAAACCGGTACCGTTACAAATGGAAAGCCTGTTTTGACAGATGTCATCCTTTCAGGGACTATAGCTGAAAATGAATTTCTTGCGCTTGTTGGTTCTGCCGAAAAGCAATCCGAGCATCCGCTTGCCCAGGCGATTGTACAGGGCATCAAAGAAAAAGGCTTGAATTTATCTTCGGGTAGTTCTTTTGAAAACATTCCGGGTTTTGGCATAAAAGCCTCTGTTAGTGGCCGCGAGTTGCTAATTGGGACCCGTAAACTAATGGCAAAGCATGGTGTGAACAGCGAAGGTGCTTTTGAAAAAATGGATGCACTAGAGCGCGAAGGAAAAACGGCAATGCTTGTTGCAATTGATGGCCAGTATGCTGGAATCGTTGCAGTTGCTGATACAATCAAGGACACTTCGAAGGCGGCGATCAAACGCCTGAAAGATATGGGCCTTGACGTAATCATGATTACAGGCGATAACACTCAGACTGCGAAGGCAATCGCTTCCCAGGCGGGAATTGACAACGTTATTGCTGAAGTTCTTCCTGAAGGTAAGGCAGAGGAAGTGAAAAAGCTCCAAGCTGCCGGTAAAAAAGTTGCGATGGTCGGTGATGGCATCAATGATGCCCCTGCCCTAGCAGTCGCTGACATCGGAATGGCGATTGGAACAGGTACGGACGTTGCCATGGAGGCTGCTGACATTACCTTGATTCGGGGCGACTTGAACAGTATTGCCGATGCTATCTTTATGAGTAAGCTGACTATCCGCAACATTAAACAGAACCTGTTCTGGGCATTTGGCTACAATACACTGGGCATCCCAATTGCGGCCCTTGGCTTCCTCGCTCCATGGCTCGCGGGTGCTGCGATGGCGTTCAGTTCCGTATCAGTCGTTCTGAATGCACTCCGCCTCCAAAAGGTGAAACTGTAGGGAGGGAAACAGATGATAAAAAAATGGACAATAGCGGCTGTTGCATATCTCGTATTGGTAATGGCCGGTTATGGAGTATATTCGGCAATTGAAGGGCCTGAAGATGCACCTGTACAACATGAACAAACAAATCATTAAATCTAGCTTATGAATAAAGCTGGCCCAAGGACTGTGAATTCAGAATCCGGGCCAGCTTTTATTTTTGCTTGGATTAAGTATCTGCGACATGGCATTTGAAATCTGAACGCCTATATCATTGGAAGAAGCGAAAAAGCCGGCTTGCTGACCCGGCTTTTGATTTTTATTTTTCAAGTTCACCGGCCCAATTCTCCATTCCTCCCAAGAGATTTGAGACATGCTGATAACCTTCCTGGATAAGGAATTCACTGCTCGAATCACCCTTACCGTCTTCGTCCGACACTAAGATAATGTGCTTATTGGGATCCAATTCGGCAAGCCGATTCTGTAACTCATAAAAGGGGACGTTGATTGCACCTGGAATATGTCCATTTTGATATAATTCAAACTCCCGTAAATCGATTATCACCGTATCCGGATGGTTAATACTTTTTTCGAGGTCTGAAGAATTTATTGGATGGACTCCTACTTCCCCGGCGTCCCCCATACCAGGCATGCCTTCGTGGCTCCCATTTGACGAAATGGCCTTATTAACTCCTACAACTACATAAACAATAAACAAAATGCTTACCATACCGATGATTATAGATAGTTTTTTATTCATGCTAACCTCCTTTATTGAATTAACCGTTTACTTCATCCTCTAAGTGGTATCAGGAAAAAGTAGAGGAGGTGAAACGGATGGAAAACCAACAATTTTCAGATTGCATCGAAGCATGTTTCGAATGCATGGAAGCCTGCAATCATTGTTATGATGCATGCCTTCGAGAAATGGATGTCAAGATGATGGCAGAATGCATCCGCACCGACCGGGAATGTGCAGACATCTGTGCATTTGCCATTAAAGCTATGCAGTCGAACTCACCTTTTGTAAAAGAAATTTGTGATCTCTGTGCGGAAATCTGTGAAGCGTGCGGACGGGAATGTGAAAAGCATGCCGATCATCACGAACATTGCAGGCAATGCGCCGAAGCTTGCTTCCGCTGTGCCGAGGCCTGCCGGAAAATGGCTGCTTAATTATTTTCATTAACAAATTTAACTGGAGGGAAGGCATCCGCGATTTCGTGGACGCCTTCTCTTATTTTTATTTCTTTTCCGCGAGCCAGTTGGCCAGGATCTTTGCATCAGCTTCTGATACTAGTCCGCTTGGCATCATGCCTTTGCATTCTTTGAGAGTCATTTGTGTGCTTTCTTCATGATGATTTCCTCCATTAAGTTGATATACCTAAGAATGAAGGGAAAGTGTGCAGAAATTATCGAGAATCTCCAAACTATTTATGACAATATACAAGGTAAATTAGATGTTAATAAAAAAATCACAAATTGCCGATAAGATCCCCTAAAGGCGTAGACAATTTAAACTAAAAAACCCTCCGAACAGGAGGGCTTTACTGGGGAGATGCTATTTCAAGTTCTTAATATACTAATTTGCAGGTACTGGTGTCGGTGTCCCTTCACCCAAATTCGAATAGTGGTCTACAATCGTTTCGTTAATTTCCTTTAGGCCTTTACCTTCTTGACGCATCATGCTCGCCTCCCGGGCGATGTTTACGCACGTGTCTCAAGCGGTGCCATGAGGATCCCATTCAGTTACGGTATTGCCGTCACCCATTCCTTTAACAAAGCAATCAAGGTTGCTTTCGTGGCCATCGTCCATTCCGCAGCCGCAATAGCAGGGAGATGCGGCTAAAGCCTCAGGGTATTTGGCAGCCAAAAGGTAGGTTTCCTGAACCTTATCCGGGCTCTGTAAAACATAATCCGGAAGGGGAGTGTGCTTTGCATCGAGCTCAAGGTTTTCTGTATCCAAAGAGCTGCAGGCAGAGATGATGCCAATTGCCAGGATTGAAAACATCAGTAACAAATATCTGGATAATTTCATTATGCTATCCTCCTTATTTATTTTCTCTGTTGTCCTTACTGCTAGAATGCTTGAAAAATGTGCAGAAACTATCGAGAAACGGTTAAAAAATAATGAACAGTTATACGAGATGTTAAAACAAAGGCCCTTCCACTAACGGAAGAGCTCTGAAATAAGGCTATGTTAGTTTGCTGGGACAGGTGTCGGAGTTCCTTCACCATAGGATGAATATTCTTCAACAATAGCTTCGTGGATTTCCTTCAGGCTTTTACCGTCTTGTTTCATTTCTACCGCCTCCCGGGCGATATTGACACAAATGTCTCAAGCGGTGCCATGCGGATCCCATTCAGTTACAGCGAGGTCGGAATCCATTCCCTTAATGAAGCAGTCCAAATTACTTTCATGGCCGGATCCGGTGCCACAGCTGCAATAGCATGGAACAGATGCAAGTGCATCGGGATGCTGTGCGGCCATAACATATGTTTCTTGCACTTTATCAGGTGTCTGGAGAACATAATCTGGCAAGGCAGTATGCTTCGGATCCAATGTCAGCTCTTCAGTTGATGATTGCGAACTGCAGGCAGAAATGATGCCGATGGCCAGGATTGAAAACATCAGCAGCAAGTATCTAGATAATTTCATGGCCTTCTTCCTTTCATTTATTTACACCCTTATTTTAACAAGGAAACCATGGTGGAAACCTGTTGCTTTTCAAACGTTTTGTGACGGAGAATGGCGTGTATGGTGGAATGGGTACTGATACAAGTCTGGGGTATGGATCAGCTATGAATAAGCCTCGGTGGCTGTTGGTTTTCACAAAAGTGATCGTCGTTTTTTTTGAAGTTGGAATGGGTATGATATAAGTATTTACGAGATCCGGAGGGGGTTTGCTATCATGGATTTGACACCGCAGCAGCGGGTGGAGCTGCATGGCTTCAATAATTTGACGAAAAGTTTAAGTTTTAATATGTACGATATTTGCTATACGGGGACGAAGGAGGAGCGTGAGGCGTATCTTGAGTATATTGATGAGCAGTACAATGCGGATCGCCTGACAAAAATCCTGAAGCATGTCGCGGATATTATCGGGGCGCATGTGTTGAATGTGGCGAAGCAGGATTATGTGCCGCAGGGTGCGAGCGTGACGATGCTAGTGTCCGAGGGCCCGGTTGTCGAGGTGCCGACTGAGCATTTTGAGGAATCGCCTGGGCCGCTGCCATCAAATGTGACGCTCTCTCTTGATAAAAGTCATATTACGGTTCATACATATCCGGAGTATCATCCGGATGAGGGGATTTCGACGTTCCGCGCCGATATTGATGTGTCGACTTGCGGAGAGATTTCGCCGCTGAAGGCGCTCAATTACCTGATTCATTCGTTCGAGACAGATGTGATGACGCTTGATTACAGGGTGCGTGGTTTCACACGTGACAAGGAAGGCTACAAGCTGTTTATTGACCATGAGATTTCGTCAATCCAGAATTACATTCCGGATGAGGTGGCTGATAAGTTTCATATGATCGATGTGAATGTGTATCAGGAAAACATCTTCCATACAAAGTGCAAGCTGCGTGATTTCGACTTGAACAATTATCTGTTCGGCTATACGAAGGACAAGTTAAGCGAGGAGCAGCGCGAGGAAATTGAAGGCAGCATCAAATGGGAGATGGATGAAATTTTTTATGGGAAAAATATTTACATGGGCAGTTTTGATAAGAACGCCGAGAAAGCCTTCCGTGAGAATCTGGAGAGCGAAGTGCAGAGAAAGAAAAACTGATCCTGATTTGAGAAGGATAGGTTGTGTAGGGAGGGTGTCCCAAAAGTATACTTGGGACACCCTCTTTTTCTTAAGCCCCCATGTAAAAACGAGTGATAAGTGTTTACAAAAGGATTTACTAAACGGAATTGGGGCCTGGAGGGTGAGAATCGTCGAGAGAAGGATTTACTAGACCACCAATAATTTGAAGCAGTCGGCCCGACAGGATTGATTTTATCGACCTTTTGAAACAGCTTACCTGTTTCGTTTTGCGACAAGAAAGGGCCCAGTACATCAGCTGGGCCCTCTATTTATTGTGCTGCTATAGTAATTGCATGGTTGTAATACAGGTGATATCTCCCTGGGAAGTAGACAGCTGGGATTCTGTTACTTTTCCGTCGTGCTCAATCTTTACATTGTATGTTTTATTCCGGGGCAGCCATAAATCAATGAACCCGTTTGATCCGGATTTCAACGTTTTGTCTACTACAATATTGCCTTCATTATCTTTGATGACAACATCAAATTCCTCATTCATGAGCTCTCCCTGACAACCTGCCAGGCTATGTGTACCTCATTCATGGGTTTGGCTGACATAAGGGGCAATTGATACAAAGAATTGGTCTGCTGGTAACTCATGAACAGTTTCAGTTCCATCCGTTCCCTTAACGATAAGCTGGTCAGATGTAACTGAAGCAGCTTCGACTTCTGTTTTACCTGAACTGATATCGGCTAATAATTCCTGAACAGTAGGGGTTTCACTCTGATTGGCAGCTGTTTCGTTAGCTGAGTTCTCAACTTTGGTGCTGTCTTCACCGCAGCCGGCCAGGATGATGCCAAGAAACAAAGCAACTGTAAAAACCTTAAGCTTCACCAAATTCACTCCTTATTTAATATTAATTCCCATTATAAACTAAGTTTTTTCTTATGCTTACTTTTTCACAAATTGCACATACTTTACAATCCATTTTACCTAGGTGTAAAGCACTGCCCTTTTTAAAATTAAAATGAAACCCCGTCACTCTTTCCCCCCTTCCCGCGCAAGTATATCCACCCTTTGGAATGGCTATGATGGTAGTTGATGGAAAAACCAGCATGTCTTTCGCATGCGGTATGCCGAGGTGGAATATATGGAAACGGAAGTGAAAAATAAAGTAAGCAAGAGCCTTGAAACGAATGTTGCTTTTTTGAAAAGTGAGCTAGGGGTTGGAAAAAGCTTTGACGTTATCCATCTCGAGGTCGAGTACTCGGGGCGGAAAATGAGCCTATTCATGATTGATGGGCTTGTAAAGGATGACATGCTGCATCTTCTGCTGAAGTTCATGGCCAACTTGAAAAAGGAACAGCTCCAGGGTGCAACGATCAAGGAAATGTTGAAGACATATGTCCCCTATATTGAATTGGACTCAACGGATGACCTGGACAAGGCAGCTGATATGGTGCTTGCCGGGCCGACTGCGCTTGTCATTGATGGCGAGAAGGAAATCATCCTGATTGATGCCCGTACCTATCCGGTCAGAGGGCCGCAGGAGCCCGATACTGAGCGGGTCGTTCGCGGCTCGCGTGACGGATTTGTTGAGACGATTGTGTTTAATACGGCACTTGTCAGGAGGAGGGTTCGCGACCGGACGCTGCGAATGAAGTATATGCAGGTCGGGCGGCGTTCAAAAACAGATATGGTTATCTGCTATATTGAGGACATTGCCGACCAGGACTTGGTAAAGAAAATTGAGGATAAGCTCTCGAAGATCGATACGGACGGGCTGCCGATGGCGGAGAAGACAGTTGAGGAATTCATTACCGGCAGTAAATGGAATCCATTCCCGGCGGTTCGGTATACGGAGCGGCCAGATACAATGGCGACTCATTTGTACCAAGGGCATATTTGTGTGCTTGTCGATGGATCTCCGAGTGCAATGATCACGCCGACGACATACTGGCATCATCTTCAGCACGCAGAGGAGTACCGAAATAAGCCGCTCGTCGGTGCTTACTTAAGGCTGGTTCGATTTTTGGCAGTCTGGGCGTCCTTGTTCCTGCTGCCGATCTGGTATTTGCTAGCAATTGATCCGAGCCTAGTACCAAAAAGTATGGAGTTTATTGGCCCGAATGATCCTGGAAAAATCCCGCTATTCCTGCAATTTTTGATTGTAGAGGTCGGGGTCGATATGCTGCGTATGGCGGCCATTCATACGCCTACATCGCTGGCAACCGCACTGGGCCTTATTGCTGCGTTGATGATCGGGCAGGTTGCAGTCGAGGTGGGATTGCTCACCAATGAGGTTATCCTCTATTTGGCGCTAGCAGCAATCGGAACATTTTCGACCCCAAGCTATGAGCTTAGCCTTGCCAACCGGCTTGTCCGTTTGTTTTTGCTCATTTCCACGGCACTATTCCACACTGTGGGACTGGTTGTCGGCTTCACACTCGTTGTAATCTATCTTTCAAGGATGAAAAGCTTTGGAATACCGTATATGTGGCCGTTCATTCCTTTTAATCTCAAGTCGTTCAAGGAAATTCTGATCAGGTCGCCGATCCCGTTTAAATCCAAGCGGCCGGGGGTCCTGGATCCTAAGGATCCGGACAGATAAGAATGGTTTTATTGGAGAGGTTTTCCGCCACTTTGTATCCACGCTTACCGGTTTACCGGTTAATCGGAGTTAGGGAATTGTTCATTGCCAAGACGCTCAAGCAGGGTTTTGTTTAGGTAGTCATAATTGCGATTGAACAGATATATACTTTCTATTGGCAACCTTGCTTTGCCAGCCAGGGGGAAGGGGTGGCATTCATGCTGCCTCTTCCTTTTCAATACTCGTCTTCACCGGAGGCTCGTAAGCTGTTCGATGCAACTAATGGACATGCGCGTAAAACGTCGGCTTAATCTGTTCGTCCCGGACGTCAATGATATATTGTTTGAACACATAATCCTTGCCTCCGTATGCCTCATACCAGGATTGAACCTGCTGGGCATGGGCCTCGTCCTCGCGGATATTTGCCTCAATCTCCAGGAATGATTCAAAATTATCATATTCCCAGATTGCGAAGATTTCAGTTGTATCAGCATCGACAGGAACCATCCAGCGGCCGGTAAGCCGCGCACCATACCTAAGGCGATTCGCAAAATTGTGCTCATTAAAAAGATCATTCAGGGAATCCACAAATTCATTTTTTACAAGATAAGATTTTCTTCGGTAAAACATTGAAAAAAGCCACTTCCTTTAGGTTTCTATCACTTCCAATGTGTTTGTCGTAATTTCTAAGAAATAGTTTCATATCTTTAATGTGAAAATCGTTAAAAAGAGCGTTCCTTTGTAAGGAACGCGTAAAAAACTGGCTGTGCTCCTATTTTTGAGCTCTGCCAGCTCAGGATACTGTTAGTTTATTTTTAATAAAAAACAGATATGCGGTGCTTGGGATTACCTATCGGTTTTAAGCGGACTTTTTTGTTTTATGGAACACTTTTTCGGTTTTATGCCGCACTTTTCAGGTTTTATGTCATACTTCCAAAAACTTATGTGAGACAAAACAAGATTTATCAAGACTTACATTTACGCGTGATTAATCCGTTACATTCCTATCCCGTCACAAGGATGCGATAGTCTAGCCAAGAGTTTAACAGAAACGAAGTCACCTAATCCCTGATAACTTTAGTCCTCCACAAACGGAAACATCAGCACTTTTTTCGATTCGCAGTATTGAAGAATCGGATCGCCGTAAAGCGAAACCGGGCTCATTGTATTCACACTCACTGCAGCCCACGCTTCACCCACATCCCACGGCAAGTGGTGGATATCGCCGCGCAGCACTTTTCCATCCCGTGTCGTGAACAAACAATACCGTTCAACCAGCCAGTGTTCAAGCGAACCAGGCTTACATACAAAAGGAGCGGATTCCGGCCTGTAGGCAGCCTGATATTTACCGAAACCGTTCTCGGCCGAAATTCTTTTATTTGTAAAAAGAAAACCAGTTTCTCCTTCGGCATCCTCTCCAGCCCTCTTGAACTCCATTTCAGCATGCTTATAAGGAAGAGCAAGCAGCCCATTTGCCGCCAGCACAGCCGGCGCCAAATTTGCATCAAGAGAAAAGAAATAAACCCCATGCTTCCCGCCGCGTTTCACGTAAGTCCGCACATTCAATTCAAGGTACTCATTCAAAAGCGGAATCTCTGGCATTATTCTGAATCGCTGGTGCTTTACCTGAAACGGCGAAATAGTCAGCCATGCCTGCCCCTCCCACGTATCCAATTCAAGTTCGGCGGGAACCAGCGCCCTTATCGCTGATGTATCAACCGGCCAATGCATGAACAGCAAGTTTTCCCATGTCTGGGTCATCATCCATGGCAAATCCGGCAGAGGAAAGGGGCGGTGTGAAGTCACCTTCAGTACATCATCCACAATTATTACCTCCAATCAGCATCATACCCTACATTTTCTCCTCCTTTAATGGAGTGAAACCTGCAAAGAATGCAAATTGAGAGAATTTCCTGTATTATATGAAGGTAAAAGCAATCGTTGAAGCAAGCAGCCCTCCTCAGAGAGCTTGAGGACAGGAGGGAACGGAATTGCCTGCTATTTTCGTCTATTTTTGTGTTGCGGAGGCTATCATGAACGAATTAGATCAAGCCCTATACGAATACCTATTGTCCCATTCATCGGATATGACCGACGAATGGCTAAGCCGCAGGAATAAAGAATCAGGCTCGCTTTATTCCAAAGATGCAGCCCCGGAGTTAGTTAAAAAGCTCCGCGAGCAAAACAAACTATTTAATACGAATATCTCCAAGGTTTTCATAGAGGAAGAAGAGCCCTACAAGGAAGGTCTGATTCCATGGACAAAGATGGTTGCGGAGGACCGTGTAAATTCCAACGTCCCTCTTCACCTTGTCATTAAGCAATTCGGTGTTTTCAGGGCTGTCTTCCTGGACTTTATTGAAAGTTTTGTTACTCAAAACGATAATCTGGCCATAAAGCACGGTGATATTTTTCGCTGGTCCAAAAAAATCAATATAGCATTTGATAAAGTAGTGGACTTATTCTCAGAGCACTATAATGAAGTAAACAACAAGCTGCTAACTGAGAAGGAAAAGATTATCCTTGAACTAAGCGCCCCGGTTATCCCAATAGCAAGCAGCATCGGCGTCCTGCCGTTAATCGGTAAAATTGACATCGAGCGCGCCCAGGCAATCATGGAATCGGTACTGAATCAAAGTTCGCAAATGCGAATTACAAGGCTGTATATTGACCTGTCCGGAGTTCCAGAAATGGATGCAGTAGCATCATGCGAGCTTTCCAAGGTTATAAAAGGGCTAAACCTGCTCGGTGTGCAGGCCATCCTTTCAGGAATGCGCCCGGAAGTAGCCCAGGCCGCCGTTGAACAGGGAATCAACTTCAGCAATACACAAATCGAGCCTAATCTCGGCGCTGCCCTGTCGAAGTTTGAGTGGTAATCCCAACAAGGAAAGGGAGGTAGAAAGGTGATGAAATACTTGGCGGCATTCTTCCTGCCCGGGCTGACAGTCCTTTTGTTTTCACGGGTAACGTATAACCGGGTTATCGGTCTCGTCCTGACAGTTGCCTTAATTGCTGCCTCCGTCTACAAAGGCTACACTGACAGCTGGGCGCTAATCGTCATCGACGCATTCTCGCTCACAGCCGGTTTTTGGGCAGCCTCCTACCTCAAACCGAAATTCCCTGGAAAACAAACATAAAGTGAGCCTTCCATCAGCGTTCTTTGCTGATGGTTAGTCGAACCAATCGGACCTTAAGGGACAGTTGCCCTTTAGGGCATACTGTCCCTTAAGAGTTGGATGAAGTGAACTGAACTGAACTCCCGAGCCATTAACGGGAGTTTTTATTTTATAAAATAGCGCTTGTTCCTGCCTGCCTACAAGGTTTATGTATTTGTGGGCAACAAAGGATTCAGGCTCCATAGGATGAAATTCTTCCCTATCGCGGTTTATTTCAAAAAAATTGGGAAAAACTCGAAACTAATCGAATATTTGTTCGCATATTATTGGTTAGTTTCATACAGTTTGTGGTAGAATGGTTAGTATGAGATTTGGGGACAATGCCGGGATTATTGAATTCGGGCATCCTTTCAGTTGCCTTCTCTCATTTATGAGGGGAAGGGGACATGTTCGTTTGTGCCCGTCCATTCAAATAAGGAGCGGACCGGGTTACACTTTGACTACTGGAGGGCATTTAATTTGAAAAACCAATTTGAGCTAGTGTCCAAGTATTCGCCACAGGGAGACCAACCGAAAGCCATTGAGAAGCTGGTAGACGGAATTTATAAAGGCAAGCGTATCCAGACACTGCTCGGGGCGACTGGAACCGGGAAGACATTCACTGTATCAAACGTTATTAAAGAAGTGAACAAGCCGACACTTGTTATCGCACACAACAAGACGCTTGCCGGACAGCTCTACAGCGAGTTCAAGGAATTTTTTCCGAACAATGCTGTTGAATACTTTGTTAGTTACTACGATTATTATCAGCCAGAGGCCTATGTGCCCTCGACCGATACATTTATAGAAAAAGATGCAAGCATCAATGATGAGATTGACAAGCTTCGCCACTCGGCGACTTCCGCATTGTTTGAACGTAAGGATGTCATCATCATAGCGTCCGTCTCCTGCATCTACGGCCTCGGTTCTCCTGAGGAATATAGTGAGATGGTTCTAAGCCTCAGGACCGGGATGGAAATTGAACGGAACAAACTTCTTCGCAGACTGGTCGATATCCAGTATGCGAGAAATGATATTGATTTTAAGCGCGGAACGTTCAGGGTTCGCGGCGACGTCGTCGAAATTTTCCCTGTGTCGCGTGATGAGCACTGTGTAAGGGTTGAATTTTTCGGCGATGAAATTGATCGTATCCGTGAAGTTGACGCACTGACTGGAGAAATCCTCGGTGAACGCAACCATATCGCAATCTTCCCAGCTTCCCACTTCGTAACCCGCGAAGAAAAGCTCCGTATAGCAATTCAAAACATTGAGGCCGAGCTTGAAGAACGGCTGGAAGAGCTTCGTTCCGAGGAAAAATTGCTGGAAGCACAAAGGCTTGAACAGCGGACAAGATATGACCTCGAAATGATGAGGGAAATGGGCTTCTGTTCCGGGATCGAGAACTATTCGCGCCACCTGACACTCCGGCCTCCAGGCTCGACGCCATATACACTGCTCGATTATTTTCCTGAAGACTTCCTGCTCGTCATCGATGAGTCCCATGTTACCCTTCCGCAAATCAGGGGTATGTTTAATGGAGACAAAGCAAGGAAACAAGTGCTTGTCGATCACGGCTTCAGGCTGCCGTCCGCGCTCGATAACCGTCCGCTCATGTTTGAGGAGTTCGAGAAGCATATTTCGCAGATGATCAACGTCTCGGCAACGCCGGGACCTTATGAAATCGAGCATACACCGGAGATGGTCGAGCAGATTATCCGTCCAACTGGCCTGCTGGATCCAACAATTGAGGTCCGTCCGATCGAAGGCCAGATTGACGACCTGATTGGGGAAATCAATGAGCGTGTGGCGCGGAATGAACGTGTCCTTATAACGACACTGACAAAGAAAATGTCCGAAGACCTGACTGATTATCTAAAGGAAATCGGCATTAAGGTTAATTACCTGCATTCCGAAATCAAGACGCTTGAGCGAATTGAAATCATCCGCGAGCTCCGGCTTGGGAAATACGATGTCCTGGTCGGGATCAACCTTCTAAGGGAAGGTCTTGATATTCCTGAAGTATCGCTGATTGCAATTCTAGATGCGGACAAGGAAGGCTTCCTCCGTTCCGAACGCTCGCTTATCCAGACGATTGGACGCGCAGCGAGGAACTCGAACGGACATGTTATTATGTACGCTGATAAAATCACTAACTCGATGCAGATAGCGATTGAGGAAACAAAGCGTCGCCGTACGGTCCAGGAGGAATACAACAAAAAACACGGAATCACACCGACGACGATTCAGAAGGATATCCGTGCAGCAATCCGTGCTACCCAGGCAGCAGAGGAAAGCGAAGACTACTCAGCAACAGCCCCGCTTGCCAAGCTTGCTAAGAAAGACCGTGAGCGCGTAATTGCTCAAATGGAAAAAGAAATGAAGGAAGCTGCAAAGGCGCTTAACTTTGAGCGTGCAGCCGAGCTTCGTGATTTGATACTAGAGTTAAAAGCGGAAGGATGACAACAAAATGGCATTGGATAAACTTGTCGTAAAAGGCGCCAGGGCCCATAATTTGAAAAATATCGATGTCACCATTCCGAGAGACAAGCTTGTCGTAGTGACTGGGCTTTCCGGTTCCGGAAAGTCCTCTCTTGCATTCGATACCATTTATGCCGAAGGGCAGCGCAGGTATGTCGAATCGCTGTCCGCATATGCAAGAATGTTCCTCGGCCAGATGGACAAACCAGATGTTGATTCAATTGAAGGCCTTTCGCCTGCAATCTCGATCGACCAGAAGACTACAAGCCGTAACCCGCGGTCAACAGTCGGGACGGTCACTGAAGTTTATGATTATTTAAGGCTGCTTTTTGCAAGGGTCGGCCGGCCGGTTTGCCCGGAACATGGAATCGAAATTTCCTCGCAGACGATTGAACAAATGGTCGACCGTGTCATGGAATATCCGGAACGGACCAAAATGCAAATCCTGGCCCCGGTAGTCGCCGGCAGGAAAGGGATGCAAGTCCAGGTTCTTGAGGACATCAAGAAACAGGGTTTTGTCCGCGTCCGAATCAACGGTGAAATGGTTGACTTAAGTGAAGAAATTTCACTTGAAAAAAATAAAAAACACTCAATTGATGTTGTCGTCGACCGAGTCGTTGTCAAGGAAGGAATCGAGGCCAGGCTTGCCGATTCCTTGGAAACTGCACTCCGGCTCGGAAGCGGGAAAGCCGTCATTGACGTCATGGGCCAAGAAGAGCTGTTGTTCAGCGAACATCATGCCTGTCCGATCTGCGGCTTCTCAGTTGGCGAGCTTGAGCCGCGGATGTTCTCGTTCAACAGTCCATTTGGTGCTTGCCCTGAATGTGACGGCCTCGGTGCCAAAACGGAAGTCGATCCAGACCTTGTTATACCAAACAAGGACCTGACCTTGAACCAGAATGCAATTGCCCCTTGGGAATCTGTTTCGTCTCAATACTATCCATCACTCCTTAAGGCCGTCTGTGACCATTATGGGATCAACATGGATGTTCCAGTCAAGGATCTTCCCAAGAGCCAGCTGGACAAGATCCTGAAGGGTTCAAAAAGTGATAAGATTTATTTTAAATATAAAAATGATTGGGGCCAGGTAAAGGAAGGTTATATCGTTTTTGAGGGTGTCCTTCGAAATGTCGAGCGCCGCTACAAGGATTCAAGCTCTGACTGGGTCCGCGAGCAGATGGAAAAATATATGGGACAGCAGCCTTGTCCAACCTGCGACGGCTACAGACTTAAGAGGGAAGCGTTGGCTGTTAAAGTTTCAGGCCAGCATATCAGTGAAATCACGGATTATTCCGTTGTAGAAGCACTGGATTTCTTTTCCTCACTTAACCTGACAGAGAAGGAAATGCAAATTGCCAGATTGCTGTTAAGGGAAATCGGCGAACGGCTTGGTTTTTTGAAAAATGTCGGCCTCGATTACCTGACGCTTAGCCGTGCAGCCGGAACCTTATCAGGCGGTGAAGCGCAGCGGATCAGGCTTGCGACCCAAATTGGCTCGCGGCTCACCGGAGTACTCTACATCCTGGACGAGCCGTCGATTGGCCTCCATCAGCGCGACAACGACCTGTTGATCAGTACTCTTCAAAATATGCGCGACATTGGCAATACGCTGATTGTCGTTGAACACGATGAAGACACAATGTTTGCTGCCGATTACCTAATTGATATCGGCCCAGGAGCTGGCGCGCACGGCGGTGAGGTTGTCGCCATGGGCACGCCTGAAGAAGTCATGAACAACCCTGCATCCTTGACCGGCCAGTATCTTTCCGGTAAAAAATTCATCCCGCTGCCGGTCGAAAGGCGCAAGCCGGATGGGCGCTATCTGGAAATCAAGGGCGCTTCGGAAAACAACTTAAAAAACATAAATGTCAAGTTTCCGCTCGGTGTTTTCATGGCCGTTACAGGTGTTTCCGGATCCGGGAAGAGTACACTAGTGAATGAAATTCTTCAAAAGTCGCTTTCCCAGAAGCTTCATCGTGCAAAAACAAAGCCAGGGGCATTCAAGAGCATCAAGGGAATCGACCATCTTGACAAGGTTATCGATATTGACCAGTCTCCGATCGGCCGTACACCACGGTCGAATCCGGCTACCTATACAGGAGTCTTTGATGATATTCGTGGTTTGTTTGCATCTACCAATGAAGCCAAGGTTCGCGGTTATCAGAAAGGACGTTTCTCTTTTAATATCAAGGGCGGCCGCTGTGAGGCGTGCAAGGGTGACGGGATTATCAAAATTGAGATGCATTTCCTGCCGGATGTCTACGTCCCTTGCGAAGTTTGCCACGGGAAGCGCTACAACCGCGAAACACTTGAAGTGAAATATAAAGGCAAAAGCATTTCTGATATCCTTGAAATGACAGTTGCCGATGGCGTTGAATTTTTCGCGAACCATCCGAAAATCAGCCGCAAACTGCAGACAATTGCCGATGTCGGGCTTGGTTACGTCACTCTTGGCCAGCCGGCAACCACCTTGTCCGGCGGTGAAGCACAAAGGGTGAAGCTTGCATCCGAATTGCATAGGCGCTCGAACGGTAAAACGATGTATATCCTCGATGAGCCGACAACCGGGCTTCACGCTGATGACATTTCGCGCTTGCTCGATGTCCTGCAGCGGCTCGTTGATAACGGAGATACTGTTCTGGTGATCGAGCATAACCTCGATGTTATTAAGGCTTCAGATTATCTCATCGATCTCGGCCCTGAAGGCGGCGACAGGGGCGGCACAATTGTCGCGACTGGAACGCCAGAGCAAGTTGCGGAAGTTCCGGAGTCGTATACAGGCCGCTACTTGAAGCCAATTCTTGAGCGTGATCGTGGCCGGATGCGAAAGCAAATCGAAGAAACGGAAAAACAGGCTGCTCAAATGAAATAAGATTAGCTTAAAACAGGACCGTGCTGAATAGGCGCGGTCCTGTTTTTTATTCTTAGGAAAGCTTTTTTCCAGTTACATTCAATTGACCAGGAATCCACATTTCATACCAAGGACATTTCAGCTTACCGGAGGCTTCAAAATGTACTCGAAAGCCTTTTTCAAGGACATTTCGTCTTCCGTAAGTATCAAATTGTACTCAACACCGGTAGTGTAAAAAATTTCCAAAACCCAGTTTCAAAGACATTTCGCCTCTCTCTCTAAGCATCAAAAAGTACTCAAACAACTAGTAGGCATTTTGCAAGTCCGTCCAATCTCCTCAGCGGGGCTTATTGATAACATTTTGCCAAAAATTATGTAGTGAAATGTAACCAATAAAGCTTCTTGGTTACATTTCATAATAAATTATCCGCTAAAATGTCACCAATAGGGTTTCTTGGTCACGTTTTACGAATAATCACTCACTGAAATGTCACCAATAGGGTTTCTTGGTCACGTTTTACGTTAGCCCATACCTACCCAATTTTCCACAAAAGGATATCTCCTCCACCAACTCCTGCCCATAAGTAAGCTGCTAATCTATAAAACCTTATAAAACCAGTGACATCACCAAGCACACATTAAATTACAATAAATTGAAAACATTCTGACAAAAATGTAAAATTAATGTAACACAAATAAAGGAAACCTCGACTAACAAAGGAGAAAAGCAAATAAAGAGTTGCGTAGATAAAAGGGGGCAGGAAATTTGAATATTGTAAATCTTGTAGTTCGCCAGGGTATATTGTGGATTGTAGCGACAATCCTTTTTTTGACTCTGCTATTTTTGCCGAGGACAACAGTGTATACGGAAGGGCGGGGAGGGTCCTTTGAAAGTGCGCGGTATGAATATTCTCTAAAGAATCACGTCCAACAGTTCAAAGACTTTTATACATATATCAAAGTAAACAAAGGACTGGGCGAGGTCATGGATGGCCACTCGGCTACTGTGCATGTCGTTCGGACTTTTACCAAGAGCATGAAAATCGCGCTGCCTGCACTAGCGATTGGCCTGTTCGCGGGAATCGCTAAAGGGGTATTTGATTACCGGTTCCGTAACAAAAAAACTCGCTTCCTTGGCGAGCCAACAACACGTGTTTTCTTATCGGTCCCAGATTTATTCCTAATCATTATGATTCAAATTGCCATTATGACAGCATACGAATGGGGAATTATGCCGTACATGAAGGTGTATGGCAGCGACTCTATGAGTGTGCTAGTCTTAAACATCGTCTTTCTATCAATCTACCCTATCTTTTATATTGCCAATATCACCTATTCAAGCATTCGCGATGAACAGGGCAGGGATTACATCGTCACTGCTTTTTCAAAAGGAACACCATCGCTAAAGGTATTGTATAGCCATGTCCTGAAAAATTGTTATCCAAAAATTCTTAGCCATACAAATACAATTACGCTTTATACTCTCTCAAACTTGTTCATTGTTGAGTATTTGACAAATTACCGGGGTGCCGCCTTGTTTTTCTATGAAACCGTGGCCTCGCCAGCAATGATTGGGATTGGCCAGCAAAACCCGATAAACCTATTTGGTGCGGCTGGCTATATTATTCTTTTTACCGGAGTTATTTTTCTAGCAAAACTGGCGGCAGGAATTGGGAAGAATATGGTCTCCCCGCTGGAAAGGAGCTAATTGTATGAAATGGAATTGGAGACTATGGATTGGTGCGTTTTTTCTAGTGATTGTAGCTATAGTGGCTGCTTTTGGGTCCTATTTTCCATTCGTTGACACGGAGTTGAAGGAACTTGGAGCTCTTAAAACAGAGGAAGGTAAATTTGTTCTGCCTCCATTCCCGCCGATGGAAGGCTATCCGCTTGGCAGCAACCATAAAGGGGTGGATATACTGAGCCTAATTATTATGGGGGCGGGAGAGACATTGCTCATCGTGTTGGCGATTGTTGTTGTGAGGTATGTGTTTGCGGTGCCGCTCGCAGTTGCCGCCTTTTATTCAAAGTTCATGGAAGTGGCCATGCATGCCTGGCAGCAGCTATTTTCATTCATGCCGCCGATTTTTTTTGTATCGTTTTTTGCCGCGCTGCCCTTCATCTTTTTTTCGGAAATCAGACCGGTCTGGTTTGTGCTTGTCCTAGCCTTGCTTGAAGGCGGGCGGGTTGCGGAAATCATCCATGAGCATATGAAGCAGACCGAGAAACGCCCATATATTGAAGCTGGAATTGTCGCAGGATGTACGCCGTATAAAATGTTCAGGAATTATTATCTGCCGGTTGTCATACCAAATATTATTGTGCTGGTTATCAATGACATCGGCCGTATCCTGTTCCTGATTTCACAGCTGGGCATCATTCACATTTTTATCAACCACACATTCATCAGTCAGGAAAGCCGCTTTTTGTATGATGTCGTCAATACGTCACATGCCTGGCCTACGTTGTTCATGACCATTCTTGATGATGTGAGAATTTACAGATGGATCCCGTTTTCAGCAATAGCGGCCATCGGTTTGACGATTCTGTTTTTGAACCTGTTTGCGGGCGGGCTGCAGCGCTATTTTGAAAATAAGCACAGGCTTGTCAGAAACGATTTATAACCTCTCAGTTGAAACTTTTAGGCATTTGTCACGTACATTATGTTTGGAGGAGTGATCCATATGGATACACAAAGAGTTTTATCGGCACTTTGTTATTTCAGCGTCTTTTTTGCAGCATTCCTGCTGCCGTGCGTTGTCTATTTCGTCGCTGATAGCGAAGTGACGAAAAGCCATGCCAAAAAGGCATTCCTGTCCCATCTTATTCCGATAGCTGGAGTTCCGTTCATCATCATGCTTGCCCTATTCGTGGCTGCAGCGGAACCTGGGGCTGGGTTTGTGTTCGCCATTCTCGGTTTTATTGTTTATGGCATTCTTGTACTGGGAATCACAATTTGGAATGTTATCATGGGAATCAAAGCACTTCAAGAACCGGCTCATACGTATCATTTGTAGACATAATGCTAATTGTAGAACGGAAAGGGGAGTTTTTTAATGAAGGAAGAACGGAAACGAATATTGGAATTGGTGGAGAGGGGGAGCCTGTCTGCTACAGAGGCCATCACGCTTCTGGAAGAGCTCGAAAAGTCGTCAAAGTCAGCTGACCAAAAAGAGCAGGAGATCATGAATGAACTTTCTGTCGTTGTCGACCAAAGCTCCGAGAAAAAATATTCATCCCATGGATCTTATAAAAATAACTCAGCAAAAGATAAACTTTTTGATTTGGTGGATACTGTTATTAAAAAAGTCAAAGAGCTTGATTTGGATTTGAATTTCGGCCAGTCTGTTGAAATTTCGCATATTTTCCAGCACAACGCCGTTAATCTCTCAGATATCGACGTTAGCATTGCAAACGGCTCGGTCAAAATCGTGCCGGCCGATCAAGAAGATGTCCGTATTGAATGCCAGGCAAAGGTTTACAGGGCGGACACCCAGGAGGAGGCAAGAAAGGCTCTGCTAGACTCTGTCATCTTCGTGGTTGAAGACAGCAAACTGAAGTTTCTTGCCACCCAGAAGTGGATGAAGCTGGATGCAGTCCTTTATGTTCCAAATGCCTCCTATGAAAAGATCCGTGCAAAGCTGTTCAATGGTCCTGTAACCGGAGAGAATCTGCAGGTCAAGGATTTAAAGACCAAAACCGGCAACGGGAAAATATCCTTAAAAGGTGTTTCCGGAGAAAAGCTGGAGGCCGAAACAGCAAATGGCCATATTAAATTGAAGCGGTGCGCAGTCGAGAGAGTCGATGCTGAAACAATCAACGGCGGTATCAAGCTTGCCGGCTCATTCAAAAAAGCCGACCTGAGGACTTTTAACGGCGGGATTGAGTGCGAGGTTCAGGGCGACTGCGATTTCCTTTCCACCAAAGCAGTTACAGGTGGAATTGAGATTTACGTGCCAGCAGAGCTGGCTGTTGACGGGGAGCTGAGGTCAAACCTTGGAGGTTTCCAAGTTGATTTAGATAGAATTCAGCTCCTTGAAGAGAAGAGTGAAATGGTCCAAAAGCTCCTCCGCTTCAAAACAATTCAGGAAGAAGAACAGGTTTCGAGGATTGTTGCTGAAACGAAGACTGGCGGTATTTCTGTCCGTAAGGCAAGTGTTTATAAAAAGGATAGCCAGGAGTAAGGGTACATTTTCTCCGGCAAACTCGAATACACTAGTGATATGAATCAAACGTTTTAGGAAGGGTGAGGCAAATGAAGTGGTTTATCGGAATCGCCATCAATGCAGTTCTATTCATGGCGATAGCTGGTTACTTCAATGAGGAATTCAGGCTTTCTGGACTCGGAGCGGCCATAGGCGCAAGCTTCCTCCTGTCAATTCTGAACATCATCGTCAGGCCAATCCTGATTTTGCTCACCCTTCCTGTTACTGTCCTAACACTTGGTTTCTTTCTTTTTGTCATCAATGCATTAACTTTGCTGATGACCGACAAGCTGATGGGCTCCGCCTTCGAAATTTCAGGTTTTGGGATGGCGCTCTTTGTAGCCATCATCATGTCACTCGTCAACCTGGTTGTTCAGAAAATGGTTTTTGATAAACGGAAGAATTGAAGTTAGCTCCCGTCCGGCTGCCGAAGCCGGGCGGTTTTTTTATTGGCTAAAAGTGACTTGGAGTCTTATAAGTGGATTTTCAGCTTTGAAGAGTATTGATATGCATTAATAAATTCTGAATGACATCTTGGGTACTCGAACGGGTTGAGTTGTCGTTCATCGGTTCTATGAATGACATCTTGGGTACTGGAACGAATTGAGTTGTCATTCATCTGGTCTATGAATGACATTTTGAATGCTGGAACGGGTTGAGTTGTCATTCATCGGTCAATGAATGACATCTTGGGTACTGGAACGGGTTGAGTTGTCATTCATCGGTTCTATGAATGACATTTAGGGTGCTGGAACGGGTTGAGATGTCGTTCATCAAGTCTATGAATAACATCTTGGTGCTCCAACGGTGTATTTGTCATTGATTCACTTGGATAAAAAAATACCCGCAGAAGTTCCTGCGGGTATTAGTCTTTATAGGTAAAAGCGTCGAACCCGTCAGCCAGAAGCTCTTTTACTAGTGCATCGGCGTTTTCCTTTTCTTTAAAAGCACCAGCCTGAACCTTAAAAAGGCCATCCGTATCCTTAAAAACAAAGCTGTCATAGCCTTTTGTTTTTAATCTTTTAACAAGGTCGTCAGCGTTCTCCTCATTCTTAAATGCACCGGCTTGTACCTTGTACAATGTCGTTCCTGCTGCTGGTTCTGGTGCAGGCTTCTTCTTCAAGTTATATTGATCGGCAATGCCTGCCACTATAGCCCTGGCGACTGTTCTCCTGTAGGAGTCTGACCTGAGGAGAGCCTCTTCCTCCCTGTTGGTATAGAACCCTGACTCGCAGAGGATAGCAGTTTCATTTTCCCGGAGAACATGAAAATTTGCCGTCTTTACTCCCCTGTTTCGCCGGCCTGTCAAGTTTACCAAGTACTTTTGCACTTTAAGAGCCAGCTCGTACGCTTCCTTCGGTTTTGTAACATACACATACGTTTCGATTCCATTGGCACTGTTCCAAGAATTTTGATAGGCGTTAGCGTGGATTGAAATATAGGCGTCAACTTTCAGCCTATTTGCCTTGTCTGTCCTTTCTTGGAGCGGCACATCCCGGCTATCGGAATGCGCAAAATAGACGGTCACATTCTGATAATTTTCAAGCTCTTCTCGGGCATAGGCAGCGACAGCCCGGTTAAACTCATACTCCCGCATCCCGGATGGGCTCCTTTTTCCAGCCGTTGAATAACCATGGCCGGCATCAAGCATAATTTTCATTCTGTCCGCTCCTTTCCATAATAATCTCACCTTTAACATATGGAAAAAGCTTTATAAAGGACATGGACAGGCCAAAAATAATTTTAATTCCTCGGCGCCCAAAGTATTATTGAGACCCCGACAAGACAAATTGCCGCTCCAATCCATTCATATAGGTCTGGAGTCTTTTTATCGACACCCCAGCCCCATAATACCGCGAGGATGACGAACACTCCCCCATATGCTGCATACACGCGGCCGAACGTCGGGAATTTTTGCAATGTCGGAATAATACCGTATGCAACCAGAATCAGACTGCCGGCAATTCCATACCAAAGCGGCCGGCTTTCCCTCAGCCATAGCCAAACCAAATATCCTCCGCCGATCTCAGCAAGGCCGGCTAGTATAAACAATAGAATCGCAGTAAACATAGTTTTCCTCCTTGCTAATTGCATGATATTCTTCAGGTAATTTTAACCTGGGTTGTTATTTTTAGAGTTAATCATAATCGCTTTCGACCTTAGTCACACTGTAGAACGTGGAATAAACCCCGGAACAACCAATGCAGCAATTGCTTTCTTATCCTTAAGTATATGGATTTGCAGACTTGCTGTCTAAGCCCGGAATTCCGTCCTTTGGTTCCAGGGCAATTAATGCTAAAATATGAGAATGATACAAAGGGTTTACATTGATGATTTCGATCCGAATAGGAGGAACATAATTTGCTGAAGGTACGCACCAGAGATATATATGAAAAATTCGGACTTGAGTTGGTTTGCGGTGAGGAGGGTATAGACAGGCCGATTACGACCAGTGATTTGTCCAGACCAGGGCTGGAGCTTGCGGGTTACTTCAATTACTACCCGGCAGACCGGATTCAGCTGCTCGGCATGACTGAGCTAACGTTTTTTGACAGGCTCGCCAAAAAAGACCGGGTGGAGAGAATGGAGGAACTTTGTACCGACATTACTCCAGCCATCATTATTACCCGCGGTCAGGAGGTTCCGCCGGAGCTGATTGAAGCAGCCGAGCGCGATTCTGTTCCTGTCCTCAGGACCGGTCAGAAAACAACCCGTTTCTCCGGAAACCTGACGAATTTCCTTGAGGCGAAGCTAGCACCGACAACTGCTGTCCATGGCGTTTTGGTCGATGTCTACGGTGTTGGCGTCCTGATTACCGGAAAAAGCGGCGTCGGTAAAAGTGAGACTGCCCTTGAACTCGTCAAGCGAGGCCACCGTTTAATTGCGGACGACTGTGTTGAAATTCGCCAGGAAGACCAGGATTCATTGATTGGTACGTCTCCTGAACTGATTGAACATTTACTTGAAATTCGCGGGCTGGGCATCATTAACGTGATGACGTTGTTCGGGGCGGGCGCGGTCCGCAGCAACAAGCGAATCAATCTGAATATCGATCTTGAAATTTGGGATCAGCATAAACAGTATGATCGGCTTGGGCTTGATGAGGAGAAGATGAAAATTATGGACTCCGAAATCACAAAGCTGACTGTACCGGTTCGCCCGGGGCGGAACCTTGCCGTTATCATTGAAGTTGCATCAATGAATTTCAGGCTGAAGAATATGGGTGTCAATGCTGCTCAGCAGTTTACGGATAAATTGAATCACGCGATTGAAGATGGCGACCATGAAGATGCTTTCTAGAAAGGTGAACGGGGCGAATAGGGAGACACTGTCCTGAAGCCTTGCTTGTCGTTTCGGCCGAGGCGAAGCCTTTTTTCAAAAAAAGAGAGATTGAAGGAGAATGAGGATGGAAGATAAGTATGCTGCGCTTGACCCGATTGCGTTTTCGCTGGGGCCGTTTACGGTGCATTGGTATGGGCTGATTATTGGGACTGGGCTTGCACTCGCGCTGTTTCTTGCGATGCGGGAGAGTGACCGGAGGGGTTTGCCGAAGGAGACGTTCCCGGATTTGATGATTTGGGCGATTCCGATTGCGATTTTGTCGGCGCGGATTTATTATGTGATTTTTCAGTGGGAGTATTATGCGGACAACCCAGGTGATATTATTAAGATTTGGAATGGCGGGATTGCGATTCACGGTGCGCTGATTGGGTCGGTTCTGACGGCGTATTTCTTTACAAGGGCACGCGGGATTTCGTTCTGGAAGCTGGCTGATATTGCGGCGCCAAGCATTATCCTTGGGCAGGCGATAGGCCGCTGGGGGAATTTCATGAACCAGGAGGCGCATGGCGGCGAGGTGTCGCGAGAGTTTCTAGAGGGGCTGATGTTGCCGGACTGGATTGTTAATCAGATGGAGATCAATGGAGTTTACTATCATCCGACGTTCTTATATGAGTCGCTGTGGAATTTTGCGGGGTTTGCGCTGCTGTTGTTGCTGCGGCGTGTGAATTTGCGCCGCGGGGAAAGCTTCCTTGCGTATGTGATTTGGTATTCGATTGGGCGCTTCTTTATTGAAGGCTTGCGGACGGACAGTCTGATGCTTGGTCCGCTCCGGATTGCGCAGGTCATTTCACTTGTACTGATTGTGGCTGCGGTGGCATTGATTGTGTATCGCCGGAAAAAGGGACTGGCTGAGGCGCGGTATTTGGATGAGGATGGTGCCGGGAAGCCAGCTGTCGCGAAGTAATAGTAATTCGGCGATTTTGGGATTAATTTGGCGATTTTAAAAATATATCGGTGATTTTAAAATTAATTCGGCGATTTTAATGTATGGACAAAGGGGTTTAATACGGATGTTGGTTAATTCTTTAAAAAAAGGACTCCTGGTCGGCGTGAAAACAACATGGTCGCTGGGGAAAGTGATTTTTCCAGTCACGCTGATCGTGTCCATTTTGCAATATACACCAGTTTTGCCGTGGTTAATGAAGGCGATAGAGCCGCTGATGATGCTGATTGGGCTGCCCGGCGAGGCGGCAATTCCGCTTGTGCTTGGGAACTTCCTTAACCTGTATGCGGCAATCGGGGCAATTTTGACGCTTGATTTTACCGTAAAAGAAGTGTTTATTCTCGCGGTGATGCTTGGTTTTTCGCATAACTTGATAATTGAAAGCACGGTTGCCCTAAAGGCGGGAGTGAAACTTTGGATTGTCCTCACTGTTAGGCTTGGGCTCGCGTTTCTGTCTGCCGCGGTCATCAATCTTGTCTGGCAAGGAGGCAGCAGCCAGGCGGTGTACGGCTTCATCCAGGCTGCAGATGAGCCTGCGGTTGGTACAGCAGCAATTTTACTTGAAGCAATTAGCAAGGCCGGAATTGGGATTGTTCAGCTTGCGGCAATTGTTATTCCGCTTATGATAATGATCCAGGTGCTGAAGGATTTGCAGTGGCTTGGAAAATTTTCAAAAACAATGGCTCCAATGACCCGAACTCTAGGTATGCAGGAGAATACGTCGACGACAATGGCGGCGGGGTTATTGTTCGGGCTTGCGTACGGGGCTGGTGTCATGATTCAGGCGGTTGAGGAAGACGGGGTCAGCAAGAAGGATGCAACGCTGGCGTTTATTTTTCTCGTTTCCTGCCATGCGGTCATCGAGGACACGCTCATTTTCATTCCGCTAGGGATTCCTGTTTGGCCGCTGCTGTTAATCAGGGTTGGTGTCGCTGTGCTGCTGACGCTGATTGTCGGTACGATTTGGAAACGCGCCGGCCTGATTCGCAGGAAGGAAGTCAATATTTGAGACCGCTTTTTATCATAGAAAGGAAGCTGCTATGCCTATGAAAATTGATACAATCCTATTTGACCTCGATGGGACGCTGATTGATACAAATGACCTAATTATCAACTCGTTCCTTCATACGCTGGGCCACTATTATCCTAATAAATATCAGCGTGATGATGTTCTGCCATTCATGGGGCCATCGCTCCGTGAGACGTTCGGTGCGATGGATTCAGAGAATGTTGAGGAAATGATTGTGACCTACCGCAAGTTTAATGTTGAAAATCATGATGAGCTGGTTAAGGAATTCCCCAATGTACTCGAGGCTGTCCAAGCACTGAAGGAAGGCGGGTACAAGATTGGCATTGTGACGACGAAGATGCACGATGTCGTCATGAAGGGCCTGAAGCTGGCAAAATTGGACAAGTACTTTGATGTGATTGTCGCGCTGGACCATGTGACAAAGGAAAAGCCGGATCCGGAACCAATCCTGCTTGCGTTGGAGAAGCTTGGCTCAAAGCCGGAAACTGCAATCATGGTCGGTGATAACTATCACGATATTTTGGCTGGGAAAAATGCCGGGACTCTGACTGCCGGGGTTGCCTGGTCAGCCAAGGGCCGAGAGTATTTGGAAAAATTCGAGCCCGATTTCATGCTTGAGAGTATGACCGATATTCTCGGCATCGTAGGCGTTGAGACGGAATGAGGCGGACCGAACGGTTTCCTGTCGAAGGCGCCAATTCGCTCTGGCACGTATATAAAACCGTCCCATTTTTAAAAGTGGTCAAGAACTTCATTGTCATCCAGCTTGCCCGCTATACGCCGGTCCTTGGGATGAAGAACTGGCTATATCGGAATTTCCTTGATATGAAAGTCGGCGAGCACACCTCGTTTGCGCTGATGGTGATGCTCGATATCATGTTCCCCGAGAAGATATCGGTCGGGCATAACACGGTGATTGGTTACAATACAACGATTCTCGCTCATGAGTATCTTATTAAGGAATACCGGCTCGGTAAGGTTAGGATTGGCAGCGAGGTTATGATTGGGGCCAATTCGACAATCCTGCCGGGTGTTGTGATCGGCGACGGGGCTATTGTTTCTGCCGGAACGCTTGTGCATAAGGATGTTCCTGCCGGCTCGTTTGTCGGCGGCAATCCGATGCGGGTTATTTATACGGCTGAGGAATTAGCGAAACGAAATGAGAATGACCCGATTTATGGGAAAGATAAAGAATAGGAGCCTTCCGGCGATGTCCGGAAGGTTTTTTCTTTAATAAACGATTTTTTCGATTTGTCTTTTAGCGTTGTTATCCACAAACTTCCGGTTTCTATCCACAAATTCTTAATAGTATCCGTGAGTGTGAAGGTTTATCAACAAGCTTTGAGATTCTTTTCATCAAATTGGGTATTCAATAATCTCCAGGATGTTCCCGAAAAATATTCTGATTAATGACGTATTTCAATTGACGCTGGTTCGATGGAGAGGTAAACTAACTATAAATCTTTATCTTATTAGCACATTAGCGAACTAAAGCAAAACAATTATAGATATCCCAAAATGTAAAGGATGAGCAGAGTGGGCCGTTTGTTTATGTTTGAGAAACCGCTGGGCATGCGCGATACGCTGCCTGAGCTTTTTGAAAAAAAGAAAAGGGTGCGCGCCTTTGTTGAAGAGATGATTGGCCGCTGGGGCTATCGGTTTATAGAGACACCGGCATTGGAGTATTACGAAACAGTCGGCGAGGCGTCGGCAATCCTAGACCAGCAGCTGTTCAAGCTGCTTGACCAGCAGGGCCACACGCTTGTGCTCAGGCCGGATATGACGGCACCAATCGCACGGGTGGCTGCATCGAGGCTGATGAAAGACGATACACCTCTAAAACTAGCATACTCGGCAAATGTATTCAGGGCGCAGCAGCGCGAGGGAGGCCGGCCCGCAGAGTTTGAACAAATTGGCGTAGAGTGCCTGAATGATGAGACAGTTTCATGTGACGGAGAAGCGATCGCGCTTTTAACAGAATCGCTGGAGGCCGCGGGATTGAAAGAGTTCCAGATTTCGATCGGCCACATTAGTTTTGTTGATGAACTGTTTCAGCAAATCCTTGGAACGAGCGAACGCGCCGATCAGCTGCGCAAATTTCTTTATGAAAAAAATTATGTAGGTTACCGGGAGCATGTTAAAAACCTGGGTCTGTCTTCAATTGATCGCCAGCGTCTTCTGCAATTTCTTGATCTTCGCGGTGGAGCAGATGTAATTGGGCAGGCGCTTGATTTGACCGAGAATGAGAAAGGCCAGGACGCAATCCGCCAGCTGACGGAGTTATGGGAAATCCTTGAGGACTATGGTGTTGGCAGCCGCGTCAAGTTTGACCTTACGCTAGTCAGCCATATGAGTTATTACACGGGTATCCTGTTTGAGGTGTATGCGGACGGGGTTGGCTTTCCGCTCGGGAACGGCGGCAGGTACAACGGCCTTCTAGAAAAGTTCGGCAGGACGGCGGGTGCAACCGGGTTTGCAATTAGGCTTGACCGCCTGCTGGAAGCGCTTGGGGATGTCGAAGCCGATGGGGAAATCCATGCTATCTTATTTTCGCCGGAACGGAGGAAAGAGGCGTTCGAAGCAGCTTCAATTTTACGAAAAGAAGGCAAGCGTGCTGTGCTTCAGGATATTGGCGGCGTCAGGAATGTCGATGCGTTCGCAAGGAACTTTAGCGAGATTACTTACCTCCTTGGAGGGATTCAGCATGGATAGATGGTTAACGATTGCAATGCCGAAGGGAAGGATTTTTGAGGAAGCGGCCGAGCTTCTGCGGGAGGCTGGTTACCAGCTTCCGCCTGAGTTCGATGAGTCACGGAAGCTGATTGTCGAGGCGGAGGAGGAACAGCTGCGATTTATATTGGCCAAGCCGATGGATGTTCCTACGTATGTTGAGCATGGCGTCGCAGACCTTGGGATTGCCGGGAAAGATGTCATGCTTGAGGAAGAACGGGATGTGTACGAACTGCTGGATTTGAAGATTTCCTCGTGTTATTTGGCGGTTGCCGGGCTGCCGGGTACGAAAATGAGTGAGATTGCCCCGAAAATTGCTACAAAATATCCTCATGTAGCAGCCGCCTATTTTAGGGAGCAGGGCGAACAGGTTGAGATCATTAAGCTAAATGGTTCAATTGAGCTGGCACCAATTATCGGGCTGGCAGACCGGATAGTCGACATCGTCTCATCGGGCCGTACCCTTAAGGAAAACGGACTGGTTAAGTTTGAAAAAATAACTTCCATCACCTCCAGGCTAATCGTGAATCCGGTCAGCTACCGGATGAAGGATGAGTTGATCAACGACATGGTCAGCAGATTGAGCAAGGTTGTTGGAGGTGAACGACTATGAAAATTGTTTTTGCAAAAGAGGCTGTATCGATTAAGCGGTCGATTGAATCTGGAACAAACGAGCAGCTTGATGCGGTCCAGCGGATTTTGGCCGATGTAAGGATTCGGGGAGACGAGGCAATCCGGGAATATACCGAGAAGTTTGACGGGGTGCGGCTTGCTTCTTTTAAAGTAACGGAGAGTGAACTGGAGGCAGCGTATCGGGAAGTTGATGATAATTTTATAGAGATCATCAGGGAGGCTTCGTCAAACATACGTGCTTTTCACGAAAAGCAGCTTCGGACCTCGTGGCTCACCACCGAGGAAAACGGCACAATCCTTGGCCAAAAAATCACACCGCTTGATAGTGCGGGCGTTTATGTTCCGGGCGGGACAGCCGCCTACCCATCATCGGTGCTGATGAACGTCATTCCGGCTCAAGTCGCAGGTGTAGGAAGAATTGCGATGGTCTCGCCTCCCGATGGAAGCGGACGGATACCAGCGTCAGTGCTCGTTGCGGCAAAGGAAGCTGGAGTAACCGAGATTTACAAGGTTGGTGGTGCCCAGGCAATTGCAGCCCTCGCTTATGGGACGGAATCAATTGCTCCTGTTGATAAAATAACCGGACCTGGCAACATATACGTCGCTCTTGCAAAAAAAGAAGTATACGGAGATGTGGCTATAGACATGATTGCCGGGCCGAGTGAAATTGCGGTGCTGGCTGATGAAACGGCCTTTGCGGACGAAGTGGCCGCCGACCTGCTGTCACAAGCTGAGCATGACCCGCGAGCCTGCAGTGTACTGGTGACAACATCAAGGCGAATGGCCGAAGAGGTTGCGCATGAAATTGGTAGGCAGCTTGAATTACTGCCAAGGCGGGATATTGCTATGCGGGCTATTGAGGACTATGGCGCAATTTATGTCGCACGGGACATGGATGAAGCAGTCCGCCTGATCAACGAGCTGGCGCCTGAGCATCTTGAGATTATGACGGAAAATCCAATGGAGCTTCTGGGCAAAATCAAGCATGCCGGAGCTATTTTTCTAGGAAGGTATAGTTCGGAGCCTGTCGGTGATTACTTTGCCGGACCGAATCATGTGCTGCCGACAAATGGCACAGCCCGGTTCTCAAGCCCGCTCAACGTGGATGATTTTCAAAAGAAATCCAGCATTATTTCTTATAGTGGAGCAGCCTTAAAGGTGAATGCCGAAAAAATTGCTTCGTTTGCGCGCATGGAAGGCCTCGAGGCGCATGCCCGGGCAGTTGAAGCAAGGCTTAAGAATAAATAGCGGGATTACCGGTTTTCGGCGCTGGGAGTTTTATCGAAAAAAACTGGGTTTATCAAACAGTGTACGCTCTTGATAAGTTTGAGATTCTCTTGGTAAAACGGTAAACTCTCTTGATAAGTTAAGAATTTCTCTTAATAAAACGGTAAACTCTCTTGATAAGTCAAGGATTCCTTAATAAAACAGTAAACTCTCTTGATAAGTTTAAGATTTCTCTTGATAAAAGTGTATGCGTTAAAACTTTTCTATAAAAATGTCGGACTCTGGATCGTGGTTCACCCTTGTAACCAGAGACTCGTTATTGGAGGAGCCAACAATGGAGCGGATTGCAGAAATTGAACGGAAAACAAATGAAACAAATATTAAACTTTCACTTGAGCTTGACGGGGAGGGCCGCTCGGAACTAGAAACAGGCGTCCCTTTCCTCACCCATATGCTCGAGTTATTCGCCAAGCATGGTCAATTCAATTTGATGGTTGATGCAAAAGGAGACATTGAGGTTGATGACCATCACACAACAGAAGACATTGGGATTTGCCTTGGCCAGGCAATCCGTGAGGCGCTTGGGGAAAAACGAGGCATCCGCCGTTATGGAAATGCGTTTGTCCCGATGGATGAAGCATTGGCGCAAGTGGTGATTGACCTAAGCAACCGGCCGCATCTTGAAATGCGGGCAGAGCTTCCTTCAGCGAAAGTTGGTACATTTGACACTGAGCTTGTCCAGGAATTCCTATGGAAACTTGCCCTTGAGGCCCGGATGAATTTGCATATTATCGTCCATTATGGAAAAAACACTCACCATATTATTGAAGCGATTTTTAAGGCTCTGGCACGGGCGCTAAATGAAGCATCATCGATTGACCCAAACCTTCAAGGCCGGCTTCCTTCAACAAAGGGAATGCTTTAAAGCGGTCTTCATTGCTTCCTGATCTGAATGCAATGTGGGTGAGGGGACGTGGATGTTGGCTACCTTAGAAAGGATTGAACCAAATGATTGGCATTATTGATTATGGAATGGGTAATTTATTCAGTGTCTCAAAGGCACTCGAACGGCTGGGTGCCCGTTACTTCCTTTCCGGGGACCGGGCAGAGCTGGCGGAAGCGGATGCTCTTATCCTGCCCGGGGTCGGCTCCTTCCGCGATGCAATGTTTCTATTAAAATCGGAAGGACTAGCGGATATGCTCCATGGTTATGCAGCTTCAGGAAAGCCACTGCTCGGTATTTGCCTTGGTATGCAGCTTCTATTTGAAGAGAGCGCGGAGAACGGCCCTTCGGAAGGGCTGGGAATTCTGCCTGGACGGGTTGAGCGATTTACTGGTTTGGCAGCTGATGGCACTCCTTATAAGGTACCGCACATGGGCTGGAACAGGCTTAGCTTTAAAAAGGAATCGCCGATTCTTTCTGGTCTTGAAGAAGGTCATGTATATTTCGTCCATTCCTATTTCGTTAAAGCCGACAATCCGGAATACCTTATTGCTCAAGCAAACTACAACGAGGAGGTTTCCGCTGTAGTCGGCAAAGGAAACGTGTACGGCATGCAATTCCATCCCGAAAAAAGCGGCCCGCTCGGCATCCAGCTTCTCCAAAACTTCCTCAAGCTCGCCCAAGCCCAGGAAGTAAAAAAATAACAGGGAAGAAAGTGCGGTGAAGAGTGACAGCGATAGTTATCGTTTGGAAGTGTCCGCTTGAGATGGACAAAACATGTAGAAAGTCCATAAGAGGGGTCTGACCCCAGGAGGTGCAGGAATGAGTTTTACGATTTATCCGGCGGTTGATATGCGGGGTGGGCGGTGTGTTCGCTTGTTGCAGGGGGATTATGGGAAGGAGACGGTGTATGGGGATTCGCCGTTTGAGATGGCCAGGAGGTTTGCGGAGGATGGAGCGTCGTGGATTCACATGGTTGATCTTGATGGGGCGAAGGATGGCAAACGGGTGAACGACCGGTTTGTGATTCAGGCAGCCCGGGAGCTCCCGCATGTACGAATTCAGATTGGCGGCGGCATCCGGACGGAAGCGGATATTGCCCACTATCTTGGCCAAGGTGTAGCCCGTGTGATTATCGGAAGTGTCGCTATTACCAACCCTGATTTTGCAGAGAAAATGATCAAAAAGTACGGCAGCCAAATTGCGATTGGCCTTGATGCGAAGGGTGGATACATAGCAACGCATGGCTGGCTGGAAACATCCAATGTTAAGGCTGTTGACCTTGGGCGCCGCTTTGGAGAGGCGGGAGCAGAGACCTTTATTTTTACTGATATTGCTACAGATGGGACACTTGCCGGGCCAAATGTAGCGGCGACCGCGGATCTCGCCAGTGCTACTGAAAAAACAGTCATCGCCTCAGGCGGCGTGAGTTCGCTTGATGACTTACGGACACTGGCTGCTGAAAAGGGAATCAGTGGTGCTATCGTCGGTAAGGCGCTGTACGAGCAGCGATTTACCTTAAAAGAGGCACTGCAAGTAGCGGCGGCTACGTAATCAATTTACGAATTGTCCTAAACAATTGGGGAGCTGTCAGAAATATATCCCAATTAATCCGCAGAATCTAAAAAATATCCTAACAAAAAGTCTGTCCGAAATACATTAGATAGAAGAGAAGGAGGTGGCCCAATGCTTACAAAACGAATCATTCCCTGTTTGGATGTGAAAGACGGGCGGGTTGTGAAGGGTATCCAGTTTGTCCAGCTCCGCGATGCCGGGGACCCCGTCGAGATGGCCAAGTTTTACGATGAGCAGGGTGCGGATGAACTTGTGTTCCTCGACATATCCGCCTCGCATGAGGGCCGGAAGACGATGGTCGAAGTCGTCAGGCAGACAGCTTCAGAGCTTGCGATTCCATTCACGGTCGGCGGCGGGATCAACTCTCTTGAAGATATGAAAACCATCCTCCGCGGAGGTGCCGACAAGGTTTCTCTGAATACTGCCGCAGTTCAGAATCCAGAATTAATCAAGCAAGGGGCTGATTATTTCGGGTCGCAATGTATCGTTGTTGCCGTTGATGCGAAATATGAACCGGAGTGGGGAACATGGCAGGTTTATACCCATGGAGGCAGAAAACCGACAGGCATAAAGGCGCTGGACTGGGTAAAACAAGCAGAGGCGCTAGGAGCCGGAGAGTTTCTCCTGACTAGCATGAATTGTGACGGTGAAAAAAGCGGTTTTGATATCGCGCTTACAAAGGCGGTTAGCGAGGCTGTTTCGGTCCCTGTGATTGCTTCAGGAGGAGCTGGCAATGCCGCACACTTTGCTGAGGTGTTCAGGGAAGGGAAGGCAGATGCTGCACTGGCAGCATCCATTTTCCATTATAAAGAAACATCCGTTGCGGAAGTAAAGCAATTTTTAAAAAAAGAAGGGGTTGAGGTCAGGTGAACATTGCTGAACTTACATTTGATGAAAAAGGCCTGATTCCGGCCATCGTCCAGGACAGCAGAACGAAGGAAGTGTTGACTGTCGCCTATATGAATGAGGAATCTTTGGTCCGCACGGTGGAGACAGGAGAAACATGGTTCTACAGCCGCTCGCGCCGGGAGTTGTGGCATAAGGGTGAAACGAGCGGAAATATCCAGAGCGTCACAGAAATCAAATATGATTGTGACAGTGATGCCCTTGTTGTCCTCGTTGAGCCGGCCGGTCCTGCCTGCCATAACGGCACAACATCATGCTTCAGCGAAACGCTCTATTCTAGGAATTCGCCAGAACAGGCGCTGCCGTCTTACCCTATTCCAGATGAGACCGATGACGTTAGTCTCGCTGACTATACGCTTGTGAAAAAACTTGTCGAGGATGAATTTAGTATCCTAAGGAAACTTGAGTCACTCATCAAGGACCGCGAACAGGAACGTCCTGAAGGTGCGTACACGACATATCTCTTCGAAAAAGGGGTCGACAAAATCCTGAAGAAGGTAGGTGAAGAGGCATCCGAAGTTATCATCGCCGCCAAGAACCGCGATCCGGAAGAACTCAAATGGGAAACCGCTGACCTCCTGTACCACTTGCTGGTCCTCCTCCGCGAACAAAATCTGCCATTGAAGGACGTGTTGTCTGTTCTTGAGGAGCGTCATACAAGCCATGATAAGCAATAGAAACAAGTCGGGCTGGTATCAGAAGAGCCGTAATGGATTAATCCATCTTCCCAGCCCGTCAATTAATCCAATAGAAGCGTCCTAATGGATTAATCCATCTTCCCGGATTATCAATCAATCCATTAGAAGCGCTCTAATGAATGAATTCATATTCCCGGCCCCCCAATTAATGGCGCGCGATTTTAACTTTTTTTAAAAATCACACCCCGCCGAATCTCACATCCTTCCAAGCTGAAAAACTGCCAATCCTATCCTAACCCCCAGCCCCACCTCCACGGATGAAGAGTTTTGTGGTATACTACTCTAGTTATTACATTTGTGGAGGACTTCATGGGGAAAGACTCGAAAGCTATTAAATCCAAGGGGAAACTTCTCTCCTTTTTCCCGACGGGTGAGTACTATTTCACAAAAGGGCTGAAGGCTTACCACCGCCGGGATTTTGAAAAAGCAAAACGATATCTGCAGCGGGCGTTGCAGCTTGAGCCGGGAGAACCGATGATAGCGTGCCAGCTTGCTTTGGTATGGACCGAAATCGGTGAATATACAAATTCTAATCGGCTGCTGCATATGATTTTGGATGAATTGGATCCTCATATGAACGAGTGCCATTATTTTTTAGCAAATAATTACGCCCATTTGGGATTCTTTAAAGATGCTACACGCCATTCCAAGCTTTATTTGGAGCTTGAGCCGGATGGCGAGTTCTATGATGACTCCGAGGATCTGCTCGAGCTGTTAGTCATGGAAAGTGGTGATGACGAGGACGAGGATGATTGGTACCAGGAGGACGACCTGATGATTCGCCAGGAGGAGGCACGAAATCTCCTTGAAACTGGTTATTTTCCCAAGGCGATTGAAATGCTGAAGGGAATTGTCGAGGAATATCCAACATACTGGTCTGCTTATAACAATCTCGCACTTGCCCACTTTTACATGGGGGAAGCGGAAGTGGCAGAGTCCGTCCTTGCTGACGTGCTAGAGCGCAATCCAGGCAATCTGCATGCGCTTTGCAACTTGCTTGTCTTCGCGCATTACAAACGGGAAACTGAGGAAAAGAACAGGCTAATTGCAGTTCTAAGGAAAGTCAAGCCGATGATGTCTGAGCATCAATTCAAGCTGGGCGCGACATTTGCGCTGGCAGGCGAGTATGAGCTGGCTTTCGAATGGCTGAAGCGGCTCTACAAGTATGGCTTTGAAGGAGATGGCCCGTTTTATTACTGGTTTGCTCACTCCGCTTATTTTACTGGCAGGGAAGAGCTTGCCCGGTCAATCTGGAAAAAAGTAATTGAAATCAATCCGGATAAAGAAGGTTCCGAGCCGTGGAACGAAACAGTCTCGGCTGGAATGGAGGATCTTCCCCGCTCGATTTTGCAAAAGATGGACAGTGAATACTTGGAGGAAAGGCTGTTTGCACTCTTCCTAGCATCTCTTTCAACCAAAAGGGATGAACTGCTTTCTTCAAGGGAAGCCTGCCAAAACGGGAAATTCACCGTGCCGGAAAAAGAATATTTGGCCTTTTTAAAGTGCGGAAAGCCTACATTTATGGCGGCAGCCCATGAGACGGCAGAAATGTTCTACGATGCGCACCAGCCAATTGGAGCGCTCGAAGCCGGCCTGTATTTAATGTGGTTCGCTGTAGCCGCTGAGGCCAAATCCCAGGGTCTCGACCTAAAAAACAAAAAAGCGTGGGCAGCAGCAACCGAATATGTCTGGTTTAAATACAAGAACGAGCATATGACTATGGCTGAGCTTGGCGGGCGCTATGGCCTTTCTGCTGGAACAGTCGGGAAATATGTTAAGCTCGTTGATTCTTGCCTTCTTTTATAAAAGGCTTTGTTATAAAATATTTTTTTAAAAAGCTGTGTTAATGGATATTGTTGGTTTATTAGCACTGTGGATTGGAGCGGAAGGCGCGAAGACTCGTTCGAAAATGCAAAAAACGCATTTTCTCCTGCGGTGGCTTTTTCAGGGCCGATTATTCAACGTCCTACGGGATAAAAGGTCAGTGGGAGACCCCACAGGCGCTAGCGCCGAGGAGGCTCCCAGGCCGCCCGTGGAAAGCGAAGCGCCTGGAGCGGAAATGTAAAAAATTGAATATATTCCTTGCAAAGAAAAATGTTCAATTAACGATAAGCTGATCGCTCTCTACATAGGCGGTCAGCTTTTTGTATAACGATTCTGAGCATTCTGTTGGACTCTTGAACCCGTGTTTTATAGGATAAGGATGACAAGGGAACTCTATACAAAACGTGTCCGAAATATCTTTGTTTAGGTTCACTCACTTTAGCAATAATAGAAATGCGATCGTTCATATATAGATAGGAGTGACAGGGATGTCAGAAGAAAAAATTTATGACGTCATTATTGTAGGCGCCGGTCCTGCAGGGATGACAGCGGCTGTTTATACATCAAGGGCGAACCTTTCTACTTTGATGATTGAACGCGGCATTCCGGGCGGCCAGATGGCCAATACGGAGGAAGTTGAGAACTATCCGGGCTATGAGCATATTCTCGGGCCGGATCTGTCCACGAAGATGTTCGAGCACGCCAAGAAATTCGGCGCTGAGTATGCATATGGCGATATTAAAGAAGTCATCGACAATGGTGATACAAAAACCGTCATTGCCGGTTCTAAGGAATATAAGGCATACTCTGTTATCATTTCCGCTGGTGCCGAATACAAAAAGATTGGCGTCCCTGGTGAAAAGGAACTTGGCGGACGCGGTGTTTCGTATTGCGCGGTTTGCGATGGTGCCTTTTTCAAAAATAGGGAGCTTGTTGTCATTGGCGGCGGCGATTCCGCGGTTGAGGAGGGTGTTTACCTGACCCGCTTTGCAACAAAGGTAACCATTGTCCATCGCCGCGATGAGCTTCGTGCCCAGAAAATTCTGCAAGACCGTGCGTTTGCCAATGAAAAAGTTGATTTCATCTGGAATCATACTGTCAAGGAAATCAACGGCAAAGACGGCAAAGTTGGCAGCGTAACGCTCGTTTCAACTGTTGACGGCACGGAAACCGAATTCCCGGCAGATGGCGTCTTCATTTACATCGGCATGGTTCCTCTCTCGAAACCATTTGAAAACCTTGGTATTACTAATGCCAATGGCTACATTGAAACGAACGAGAAAATGGAAACAAGAGTGAAAGGCATTTTTGCGGCTGGCGATATTCGTGAAAAAACGCTCCGCCAGATTGTTACTGCAACTGGTGACGGCAGTATCGCGGCCCAGGCAGCCCAGCACTATGTTGAGGAAATTAAAGAAGAAATCAAAGCAAGGCAAGCGTAAAGTAAAACTTCCATCAGTGGCGGTTTTACGCTGATGGTTAGCGGTGCGCAAGCACGGCTGGCCAGCTATCCAAATAGGGGTGGCTGGCTTTTTATTTTTACTGATTGTTAATCGAGTTGCATAAAAAAATTTGGGAAGTCTATCCAATAAAATTAACTACTTTTTAACCTGTTTGTAACAAGAGTGAAATAATGGTAGGGTATGATAAAAATAGAAATTGACCCCCTTTTATATACCCTTATCGCACGGGCGACTGCCCGTGCCCTTTTTTTGTCCGCTTCAGCAAAGTTATATAGAAACATATCTGATTCCCTTCATTGTAGGGCATTACTAAAAATAGTATAATAAAGCAAAGCTTCAATCGGGGCGGAATTTTTTTTCCCACTGATTGTGAACTAAGCCATTCGGGCTTTGATCCCCACTTCCTTCTTTGAAAACCCGGAATTTTTGAGGTGGGGGACTTACTACCCGTTAATGCGGGATAAAGTGAAACAACTCTAAAACTTCGGGATAGGGATACCTATTCTTCTTTAGGATTTAGTGGTTGCATAATTGAGGTGGAATGAACATGCAGAGGGTTGCCAATTGTGTGTTGATGAAGGAAGACAAAATCTTTCTTTTGCAAAAACCGCGCCGGGGCTGGTGGTCGGCACCTGGCGGGAAGATGGAGCCCGGCGAATCGATCCGCGATGCGGTGATACGCGAATACCGTGAAGAAACCGGGATGTATTTAAAGAATCCAAGATTAAAAAGCGTGTTTACGATTATTATCCAGGAAAATGGCCAAACGGTAAACGAATGGATGATGTTTACCTTCCTTGCAACCGACTCAGAAGGAATGCCGAATGAAACGTGCGAGGAAGGCATCCTTAGCTGGCATTCCGCCGAAAAAATTGCGGAATTGCCCATGGCTCCTGGAGACTACCATATCCTGGACTATGTCATACATGGCCATGACCTCATCTATGGTACTTTTACCTATACGCCTGATTTTGAACTAATCAGCTATAGGCTTGATCCGCAATAGCCAAAACGAAATTGACAATAGAAAATTTTTTTAGGGGGAATATGGATGAGCACTGGTTCAGTCCATGATACACAAATGGTAATCATAACGGGGATGTCGGGTGCCGGTAAAACGGTTGCCATCCAGAGCTTCGAGGATCTGGGATTCTTCTGCGTCGATAACCTGCCGCCGACTCTCCTGCCAAAATTCCTCGAACTTATGAAAGAGTCCGGGAATAAGATGAATAAAGTTGCCCTCGTCATGGATTTGCGCGGCCGGGAATTTTTCGATCACCTATTCAAGGCGCTTGATGAACTGGCTGAAACGTCCTGGGTGACGCCTAAAATTTTATTCCTGAATGCAGACGATGCCGCACTGGTGCGCCGCTATAAAGAAACGCGCCGTTCGCATCCGCTTGCAACAGAGGGCCTCCCGCTTGAAGGAATCAAGCTGGAACGAGAGCTTCTTGAAGAACTGAAGGGCAGGGCCCAAATCATTTATAACACTTCTGATATGAAGCCAAGGGAATTGCGGGAGAAAATTCTCTGTGAATTTTCAAAAAATAATCAGACGACCTTCACCGTAAATGTTGTTTCGTTCGGTTTCAAGCATGGAATCCCTATTGACGCAGATCTTGTTTTTGATGTACGGTTCCTGCCGAATCCGCACTATATTGAGCATATGAGGCCAAAAACTGGATTGGAAAAGGAAGTATCCGATTATGTGCTGAAAATGAAAGAAACGCAGATGTTCATTCAAAAATTGACTGACCTGTTGACATTCATGCTTCCCCACTACAAGCGGGAGGGAAAGTCGCAGCTTGTTGTTGCCATTGGCTGTACCGGTGGACAGCACCGCTCGGTCACCCTGGCCGAATATATTGCCCGTTTTTATGAAGCAGAATACAAGACAGTCGTCTCACACCGAGACATTGAAAAGAGGAAGGAAAAAACGACATGACCAAGACAGGACACCCTAGAGTCGTCATCATAGGCGGCGGAACAGGCTTGCCTGTCCTCCTGAGAGGGTTGAAGAAATATCCAGTCGATATCACGGCAATTGTAACTGTCGCGGATGACGGCGGCAGCTCAGGCAGGCTGCGCGAGGACCTAAACATCCCGCCTCCTGGTGACGTAAGGAACGTCCTGGTTGCCTTATCGGATGTTGAACCGCTTGTGGAGGAGATGTTCCAGCACCGCTTTGCTACATCTAATGAACTTTCGGGCCATTCGCTAGGCAACTTGATCCTGGCAGCGATGGCCTCGATAACAGGCAACTTCACCCATGCTATCCAGGAAATGAGCAAGGTCCTGAATGTACGTGGGAAGGTCCTTCCTGCCGCGGCCCAAAGTGTTGTTCTTCATGCAGAAATGGAAGATGGCACCGTCGTATCGGGAGAATCGAAAATTCCGTATTCCGGGAAAAAAATTAAGCGTGTGTATTTGACACCCTCGAAGATAAAGCCGCTTCCGGAAACGCTCCAGGCAATCCGGCAGGCCGATATGATCATCATTGGCCCTGGCAGCTTGTACACGAGCATCCTTCCCAACCTGCTTGTCAAAGAGCTGGGAGAGGCAGTATGCAAGGCAAAGGCACGTAAGGTGTATATTTGTAATTTAATGACACAGGCCGGCGAGACCTTTGGCTACACGGCAAGTGACCATGTAAAGGCTATTTATGAACATATGAACTGTGCGTTTATTGATACCATCCTGGTAAACAATGAAAAAATTGATGAACACATACAGCTTCTCTATAAAGAAGAGCAGGCTCATCCGGTCAAATATGATACAGAAACGCTCGAACAGCTGGGGATTGAGGTTGTTTTCGCTGAAATTGCCGTTCAGGATGGAACAGCATTGAGGCATGATACGAAAAAGGTCGCATCAATTCTTTATTCAATGCTCGAAGAATAGGTAAATTTAAACATAGCACATATTTTTCAAACAATGCCAATAGATTAAAGTTAATATAAGTATAGTAGCAGGAGCGCTTTCCATAAAAAATAGGGCTTTCTCTCATGATACTTTTGGCTTTGTTAAACAAGAATGTTGAGTTTAAGGGCAAGAATAATTGCTTAGGAAAAAGTGTGGCTGGATTTTAGATATAGACTTCGCGCCTTCCGCTTTAAAATCAACTCTGTTTAAGAAGCACAGCTTTTTCAACAAGGCCATTTTTTAAAAAAATGGGGCGTAAAAGAAAATTCACCGAAACTAAAATCTATCTTATACGTACTATTAATTATTGCCATGCAAACGTTTGTCTGGCCTGGAGGTGAGGAAATGTCTTTTGCGTCAGAAACAAAAAAGGAACTGACGAATATTGAAGCGAAGCCTTGCTGCCAAAAAGCGGAGCTGTCCGCCTTGATTCGGATGAACGGATCCCTGTCTTATTCAAGTCGGAAGCTTGTGGTTGATATCCAGACAGAAAACGCTGCGATTGCCAGAAGGATCTATACTCTGATAAAGAAAAATTATCAGACCGAGGTTGAGCTATTAGTCAGGAAAAAGATGAGGCTAAAGAAAAACAATGTGTACATTGTCCGCCTTGCCCGGTACACGAAGGAAATACTTGAAGATTTAATGATTATAGGCGAAGGGTTCACAATCAATCATGAAATATCAGCTGAGCTTGTGAAGAAGAAATGCTGCAAAAGGGCATACCTGCGTGGGGCTTTTCTCGCTGGGGGCTCGGTAAATAACCCTGAAACTTCATCTTATCACTTTGAAATTTATTCAATGTATAAGGAGCATAACGATTCGTTGTGTGAATTGATGAATACATTCGGCTTGAACAGTAAAACACTAGAGCGTAAAAAGGGCTATATCACTTATTTGAAGGAAGCTGAGAAAATCACTGAATTCCTGAATATTATCGGTGCCCACAATGCATTGCTGCGATTTGAGGATGTGCGCATCGTCCGGGATATGCGCAATTCGGTCAATCGCCTTGTCAATTGTGAGACGGCTAACCTCAATAAAACAATTGGTGCTTCACTAAGGCAAGTGGAGAATATTCGGTTTATCGACAGGACAGTCGGCCTGGAAATTCTCCCAGGAAAACTGAGGGAGATTGCGGAACTCAGGGTTGCCTACCAGGATGTTACATTAAAGGATCTTGGCGAAATGGTGTCCGGAGGGGCAATCAGCAAATCGGGCATCAATCACCGCCTTCGTAAAATAGATGAAATAGCCGAGAAGCTTCGCGCTGGTGACACCGCCCTTAAAATAAAGTGAACTTTCCATTGGTGGGGGATTCAGCCCCACTGATGGTTAGCCGCGCCAGCCTGATTGTTTTTTTTGAAGGGCTGTAGCAGAAAGAAAAAAATCTTAGTTCACCAAACTGGGTAAGTTAATTCAGATGTTCCGCTGGTGAAGCAAGAGTTAGTAAGGTATTTAGACGCCGCTCCAGCCGAGGGTGAGACCTAAAAGCAGGACAGGCACCATTTATAGGCAGTAAACTGCCATAAGACGTACAGAGGAGGAAGAATGATGGTAGAGAAACAAGTCGAAGTCAAATTGAAGAACGGTCTCCAAGCACGGCCGGCAGCCCAATTCGTCCAGGAGGCAAACCGTTTTTCATCAGACGTATTTCTGCTGAAGGATGGTAAAAGGGTTAATGCAAAAAGTATCATGGGGCTAATGAGTCTGGCAGTAAGCACCGGCGCTGTCATCAACATTCAGGCGGATGGCCATGACGCAGACGATGCTGTTGAAGCGCTCTCTGCATTCGTTGCAAAAGAATAGCACTTTGTGAAAAACTGTAAGCGGATTCGGCCCGAGGGAGAATCCGCTTTTGCTTTAGGGGTCAGACCCTTACCCCTGGGGGTAAGGGTCTGACCCCAGTAAAAAGACCGCTCCCATCCGGAAGCGGTCCTCATAGTTAAGTTTATTTATCTTCTTTTTTCTTTTCTTCGATAACGTTGCGGGTGATGATATGGTCAACAAGGCCATATTCTTTCGCACGCTCCGCTGTCATGAAGTTGTCGCGGTCTGTGTCCCTTGAGATGACTTCAAGCGGCTGACCAGTGCGTTCTGAAAGGATAGTGTTCAGCTTGTCGCGAAGGAAGAGGATGCGCTTGGCGGCAATCTCGATTTCCGTTGCCTGGCCTTGTGCACCGCCAAGTGGCTGATGGATCATAACCTCAGCATTTGGGAGGGTGTAGCGCTTGCCTTTTTCACCAGCAGCCAGGAGGAACGCGCCCATTGAAGCTGCCATTCCGATACAGACAGTGGAAACGCTCGGCCTGATATACTGCATCGTATCGTAAATCGCCATACCAGAAGTAATGCTGCCACCAGGGCTGTTAATGTAAAGAGTGATATCCTTTTCAGGATTTTCAGCTTCAAGGAACAAAAGCTGTGCGACAATTGAATTTGAAACGTTATCATCAATTCCGCTTCCCAGCATGATAATCCGGTCTTTTAAAAGGCGGGAATAAATATCGTATGCTCTTTCGCCACGGTTCGTTTGTTCAATAACTGTAGGAATCAAGTTCATTTAGAAAGCCTCCCTTTTGTATACGTTATGTATGTATCATACAATAATGGTCAATAAAGGTCAAACGAATCGCTTGATAGTCAAGCAGTGTTTTGTTCGACAATTTCCATGTCATCCATCTTACCCAAACTAGGCAAATTTAAACAAATTTAAGCTAACTTGTCTTTTCAGGACCCAGTACCGGACAGATATCATTTCCCTATATCATAGTTCTCTTCAATATAGGCTCTTTCCTCTTCAAGAGAGAGAATCCCTGTTGCTTTTCCGACGGTTCCATTCTGCAAATCCCAGATGGCATTATGGTCCCTGTCCACCTGACTGAAGTCTCCCTTTTTCCATCTCATCAAAATATCCCTGTAAATCCGTTCATGTTTGAACTTCTTAGCTTCAAGGATGGCTAAAAGCCTGTCAATACGCTGTTCTGTCAGCGGAACTGATCCCCATTTTTCCTCTGCTTTTACCTTTTGGTGGCTCATGAAGTGGATCGTATTTTGCATGGTCAGTTCCTTCATTGTCAAGGGTAGTTCGTTTTCGAGTTGAACTTTTGATATGTCATCGGCTATCAAAAACCCGGAGCCGCCCTCTGGTGCGTTGGCCTTGTTAGAGGATACCGCTTCGCCAGTGTTTAATTTGACTTTTGATTTAGGGATGAGGAAGTCTGAAGCAAGCAAGGCCGCGCCAATTAGAACCATTAGTGCTGCGGAAACGGCTATCAGTATCTTTTTCTTTTTGCCATGCTTTCGCTCTGATCTGCTCATTCCCATTTCCCCCTCATAGCAGAAATATACTTCTTTTATAATGACGGCAAATGGCGGAGGCTACAAGTTTTTTGCATTCTATTCCATTGCTTCCAGTTGAATTTAATAGTCATTTTCAGGTTTGCCATTGACAAGTTTAGACGATTTCGCTATTATTAGATAGGTCTTCACCAAAACAATGCCCTCGTAGTGCAACGGATAGCACGCAAGATTCCGGTTCTTGAAATTCGGGTTCGAGTCCTGACGAGGGCGTACCAAAGCCCCCATGTTTGTTGGAAATTCCACAAATATGGGGGCTTTTTTTATCGCTAAAAGATAGAGTGGTAAGCCTAGTGCTTTTAAAAAAGAAGCAGGGAAAATTACCCTGCTTCCTTCATTCTTTAATGTTTGCCACATCCACACTGCTTAATTTCCTTTTGACATACCTGTATTGGTCAGCGGCTCTTTTGATGGCCGAGGCACATTGTTCGCTGCCGATTCCTTCAAATTCATGGCCGATTTCAGCTGCAATCTGCTCCAACTCGTTGATGATTGTCTGCAGCTCTTGTTTGACTAAATAAAGTTCCTGTTGAGCTTGTGAACTCATAATCATCCCCCAAATTAAATACTGGCAAGAATATTGCGTTCGGCCCGTTCAAACGAGTCAGCCGTATCCTCAAGGTATTCAATGCATCTGGCAAGCCTCTTGTTTTCGCTGGTTAATAAATCAGCCTGCATGAGGCTCAGCATATCGAGAAGCCCAACTCTGAAATAAAGCGAATCCATTCGCCGGTCTAGATTGCTGATCCGGTTGTTGATGCTTTTCAGCCGCTGCGAGTAGGAGCGGAGTTTAGCGGTATTAACCCGGATTATTGGACCGGCTGCAGCTGCTCTGAGTCCCGGATTCAAAAAGCTGTTAATCCAGGATTGCAGGTGACTGACAGCGGTTTCAAGAAAAGCAGTTACCGATAGGACAATAAAGTTCCTTCCCCTGTAATAAAGCACTCTTAGAGTGTCAATCGTTTTAACGATATAATCAAGTACAACACCAGTAGCAAATGCCTTTATCGTGAATGGGGCAAAGGCCAGCATCAATACGGCTGTCACAATCGATGAAACCACTTCAAGATCCAATCCAAATTGAGCACCGAGCATTTGAAGGCCTGCCCCTGGGAGTAACTGCAAAAATAGTGGCACGGTGCCCAATATCTCTGCCCAGGATATATTCCCGCCATTCACCAGCGCCGTATCGCCCATCACCATATGGGCAATCCCCATTCCGCCTTCCGTAATAACATTGCGGATTGGCGAAGGCAAATTCATAATTAGAGTGGAAAGGCCCTGGAGGTATGTGGATACTTCCCCTTGTGCAGCGAACTCGGTAAAGTGGCCATCGACAGTCAGGTAACTATCAGCATAATGCCATGCCTTCCCAGTTAAAAGTGATTCCATAAATATAATCTGGTCCTCGGGGACGATACGGGTGCCCAATATATTCACATAGTCATTATCTGCGGCAATCGAATACAGTTTGTTCCGGCGCGCGTTAAACTCTTCCTCACCTAAAGTCGACCTCATCCAGGCAATCGCTTCGGGTGACATGCCTTGGCCATCAAACGAATAGCCATTCCTGATTAAATGTGAGTATTCGGATGTCATCGTGACAAACTGAATCTTGTTTCCACCTTTTGAGTGCCCGGTTATGTCGATGATCGGGGTGCTCTCGTCCCAGCCGTTTTCCTCAATCACTCGGTCAAAATACTCCTGAGCTTCTCTTTGCTGCTCAGTCGCGACAACCGTACCGCCAAGCCCAGTCCCATTATCAAGCCACTCTCCGCCGCCAGTTCCCCTATAAACGAACGTTACGTTGCCGTCCTGATCAATAAATGTCGTCGCATTTAGCCCTCCGTTTTCATAAGGCGGGTTATCCATTAAAAGGCTTTGATTATCAATCATTAAATTGCTGAAGTGCTCGTTTTGGCTGCTCGCATTGGCCAGCACCTGATACTGCCTTTGCCGGTCGAGATAATCAGTCTCGTTTCCGGAAGGGTGGTTGGCCATATAGGCTTCAAAACCGCCGGGAGCATCGTAAATATCCCCTAACTTTACAATAATATCAGACATATAATCGCCGTCTTTGACACCAACATCTTCAACATTCAAATACATTAAAACATTTAACAGCGCGGCTTCATTGGCTTGGTCCTGTAAGTTGGGGTCGAGACTATTCACTGTAGTTCCCTCCACCTTGCTGTCCGGAATTGATAGTCCCGATCCATGGAGAAGTCGCCTCTAAGACTCGCCCAATTCTTCCCGGTCGCACCGTTAAACAGTTCATTGGCATTCGAATCATCCAATTCCGCAAGCTTGCCATTAAGCATATAGAATATATACAATTCACTTCTATATTGTTTCTCTTCAAGAAGAGCACGCAGTTTCTCGACGAGCTCATCTTTATTTGACGAATCCTGTTCGACAGCGATTTGAATGGTCATGGGGGTATTTTTAACCTTTGAGTATTCAGAAACAGTCATTCCAGGCTTGGCTTTTTCGGGTAAAGTCGTGCCGCCGGGGCTGTAAATCGCCTTGAAATTGTCATATACCTGCGAAACGATGCTCTGGAACTCCTGCTCAATTGGCTCTTTCATTAAGAAGTCAACATAGTTATCAGAAATGTTCCCGGTTTCCTTTGTTTTTCGGACAATGATGGAAGCATCAGGAAATTTTTCTGACCGTACCTTCATTTCTGAATAGCCTGCAGACCAGGTCTGGGTTTCCTTGCTGATAATTTCAAATTCTTCACCGTACTTTTCTTCCATATACCTCAGCATTTCCTCTTCCGCTGACACTTTCATACATCCACTCACTCCTACTAATAAAAAAGTACACAACACGAGCAATATTATTTTTTTCAATACAGTCGACTCCCTGGCATGTGAATTCAAGCTTCGGTCTAGATTTATGGAAAAATTATGAATTATTTTCAATTTTACAGGATGGGCAACTCCTTAGCCAATTGATATCATGATATATTTTAAAATACAGGCCGATAGTACTAGCGAAGGTTTAATGGAATCACTTTTGGAGGACTTTTAGGCTGTATTTTGAAAAAATACGACACACTTTCGCCATATTCTCTTCGCCATTTTTTCTTCTTGTACGCAAGCGCTTTATTTTCATGTAAAATAAGGGTATGAGGGGGAGACTTGTATGGAAATGCGAACTGGTATATGGCAGCAGCAGCAAATCAAATTGTCCCTGACCCAGGAATTAACCCAGGCGATTGCCTTGCTCCAATATAATACTCAAGAGCTAGCGAGCTTCCTTGAAGCAAAGTCCTTAGAGAACCCGCTGCTTGAAGTCGGTCCAACAGACAGGTACCGGGTAAAGAAGCGGGTAGCAAGCAGCGAACGGAAGGATCACGATATAAACGGTGTTCCGACCGAAGCGCACCCGACTCTTGAGGAATATTTATTTTCCCAGATACCTCCTGGAAAAATTAATAAATTTACGAGATTAATATATAAGCTATTGATTCTGAATATGGATGAAAACGGCTATTTCCGCGGGGATGTCGATCAAATTGCAACGAGTGCAAAGACAAGCAGCGATATGGTTGAGGACTGCCTTGCTGAAATTCAAAGATTGGATCCAGCTGGCATTGGAGCCAGGAACCTGCAGGAATGCCTGCTTTTGCAGCTTGAGCGGCAGGGGGACAGCGCGGAGAATGCTAGAAGGATTATCTCAGGGCATTTTTCGGATTTCGCCGATAAAAAATGGAAACAGCTCTCGAAGGAACTGAAAATCAGCCTTCCTGAAATTCAGCAGGTCCAGGATTTAATTCAAACGTTAAATCCACGTCCGGGGGCTCCTTTTTCTCCAGAAAAAGCTGCCTATATTGTTCCGGATGTGGTTGTTAAAAATATAGAGGGCCAGTGGACAGTCGAATTATTGGAAGGGACCGTACCGAATATCGGCTTTAATGATAGCCTTTACCGAAGCTTGACTGCGGTCGGGGACAGGCAGGCGATCAAGTTCCTAAATGACAAATTCAATGATTATCAATGGCTTGCAAGAAGTATCAAGCAGCGAAATGAAACAATACTGAAAGTCGCTGCAAAAATCATTGAAAAGCAACCCGCCTTTTTTGAAAACAGAAAAGGCCAGCTTCGTCCGCTTACCATGAAAGAAATCGCCGATGAAATCGGTGTTCATGAATCTACGGTTAGCCGGACTGTCCGGGAAAAATATTTAGGCACTCCATTTGGGACATTCGAACTGAAATCCTTTTTCCCGTCAGGAATTCAAACTATTGCAGACAGCAACGCCTCTTCGGTCGAAGTGAAAGCGCTTATAAAAGAGTGCATTAGCCAGGAAGACAAGAAACGCCCAGTTTCCGATCAGGATATTGCCAACAAGTTAATGGACTCCGAAGGCCTTGTCATCTCAAGGCGGACCGTCGCAAAATACCGTGAACAGCTCGGCATCGCCTCATCCTCAAAGCGAAAACGATTTTAGATAACGTGAAACTGGCTGACCCTACTCGGGTCGGCCGTTTGTACATATTGGGGGCTCGATCGGATAAGCAATGATAATTCAATAAATGTGATTTTTCGATTCATCGCTTAAAGCAGACCTACGATTAATCGGCCAAATGAGCTTTACAGGATTAATCTCATAGGGCTGACCTACGATTAATCCACGAAACGTACTTTACTGGATTAATCTCTAAGGGCAGACCCCCGATTAATCCACCAAATGAGTTTTACAGGATTAATCTCATGGGGCAGACCTGCGATTAATCCACTAAACATCGTGACTCTAATATGTAACACTAAGTACGGTTTTACTATTTATAGTCAATGGATCGGAAAAAAGGCGAACCGAATATCAATGGCACTTTTTTGCAAAAAGCATACTATCAGGTTTACTATGGACGAGAAGGAGGGTTTCATATGACAAAGCTAACCTTTTATACCCGCGCCAACTGCCCGCTTTGTGAAAAAGCCAAGGCTGATATACTCGAGATTAAACAGGATATTGAATTCGAGATTGAAGAAATTGATATCAGTACTAGTGATGAGCTGACGGAGGAGTTCGGACTGATGATTCCGGTTATTTACATAGATGGCGAAGAAGTTGGTTACGGAATTGTGAATGAATTATATTTACGTAACCGCTTGCAGGAAAAACAACGTAATCATATTAGTTGAAAGTGACTTTCACTCCTGCTACAATGACGTTGTACAGGGGTGATTTTTTTTCGAGTAAGTGGGACATAATATGTCTAGCTGGGACAAAAAAAGTCCAGTAATACTTTTGGGAAATAACTTCCCGAAAGCGGACAATGTCACTTTTTTAAAAAAGGAGCTGCTGACATGCAATCGTTCCTCGATATTCAAAAAAGATTATTACCCGATCTTCTTGAGGTTATGCAAGAGAGATACGTCATTCTGAGATACATAGGTTATATGCAGCCAGTCGGAAGGCGGAGCCTTGCAGTAAGCCTCGGTTATACGGAACGTGTCCTGCGCGCTCAGGTGGAGTTCCTCAAGGACCAAAACCTTATTACAGCAGGGGTTGCCGGCATGTACCTAACCCAGGAAGGAAGGAACCTTCTTGAAGACCTAGAAGGCTTAATGCGTGAACTAAAGGGTATAGATGTAATGGAAATGGAGCTGAAGCATCGCCTTGGCATCCGAAATGCCATCATCGTCCCTGGGGATAGTGATACATCCCCATTGGTAAAAACCGAAATCGGGCGCGCAACAGCCCTTTGCATGAAAAAACTGCTCAATGGAAAGAATATCATCGCTGTAACAGGCGGTTCGACAATGTCGGCCGTTGCAGAAGAACTTGGCCCTGACCTGTCAAGTGAAGAAATCATGTTTGTCCCGGCAAGAGGCGGTATCGGTGAAGATGTCCAAAATCAGGCCAATACTATCACCGCCATCATGGCTGCAAAAACAAATGGCCGGCACAGAGTTTTTTATGTTCCAGACCAAGTGAGCCTTGATATTTACGAGTCATTCATTAAAGAACCAATTGTTCACGAAGTGCTTGGCTTAATCAAGTCTGCACGCATGGTTTTGCACGGGATTGGGGACGCTAAGACAATGGCTGAGCGCCGTAAAACCCAGGCGGCCGATATGGAGAAGATCCTCTCAAACAAGGCTGTGGCCGAAGCATTCGGCTACTATTTTAACGAACAGGGTGAAATCGTCCACAAAGTACTTACCATCGGTCTTCAGCTGGATGACTTGATTAATGTACCGGACGTGCTGGCAGTTGCTGGCGGAAGCTCGAAGGCAAAAGCAATCCGTTCTTACATGAAACGGGCGCCTCGCCAGACCATCCTCGTCACTGACGAAGGAGCGGCAAAGCTGATACTGCAAAATTAAGTGTGTTACTGTTAGTTAAAGGGTAAATACCCTTTGATATAAAAAATAAAGCTTCATCGAATCAAAGGAGGAAATAAACATGGCATTAAAAGTTGGTATTAATGGATTTGGACGTATCGGACGTAACGTTTTCCGTGCAGCCCTAGATAACCCAAACATTGAAATTGTTGCTGTAAACGACTTGACAGATGCAAACATGCTTGCGCACCTTTTGAAATATGACACTGTCCATGGGACATTAAAAGCAGACGTCACTGTTGACGGCTCCAACCTTGTCGTTGGCGGCAAAACTGTAAAGGTACTTGCTGAGCGCGACCCTGCTCAACTTCCATGGGGCGACCTTGGCGTTGAAGTAGTAGTAGAATCCACTGGACGTTTCACAAAGCGCGATGACGCTGCGAAACACCTTGAAGGCGGCGCGAAGAAAGTTATCATTTCTGCACCAGCTTCCAACGAAGATATCACAATCGTTATGGGCGTAAACGAAGACAAATATGATGCTGCGAACCATCATGTTATCTCCAATGCTTCTTGTACAACAAACTGCCTTGCACCATTTGCTAAGGTACTTAACGACAAGTTCGGTCTAAAGCGCGGTATGATGACAACTATTCACTCATACACAAACGACCAGCAGATCCTTGACTTGCCACATAAGGACTACCGCCGTGCACGTGCAGCTGCAGAAAACATGATCCCAACCACAACTGGTGCTGCAAAAGCGGTTGCCCTAGTTCTTCCTAAACTTAAAGGCAAACTGAACGGTATGGCTATGCGTGTGCCAACTCCAAACGTATCTGTAGTTGACCTAGTAGCTGAGTTTGAAAAAGACGTAACAGCTGAAGAAGTTAACCAGGCACTTAAAGAAGCTGCTGAAGGCCCTCTTAAAGGCATCATGGCATACACTGACCTTCCGCTAGTATCTTCTGACTACAACGGCAGCACTGTTTCTTCTACAATCGATGGCCTGTCCACTATGGTTCTAGAAGGAAACATGGTTAAAGTCCTTTCTTGGTACGATAACGAGTACGGCTACTCTAACCGCGTTGTAGACCTTTGCGAATACATCGCAGAAAAAGGCCTGTAATAAAGCCTTAACTGAGATTGGGTATCATTGGATATCTACTATCAGAACCTATATAATGACTAGTGAAGCTTCGTTCAGCCCTGCTGAACGATAGCCGAACTTATCCCGTTAATGCCGGGGAAAATAGCTTTTCAAGGGGAGCGGGGAAGAATCCCCCTCCCTTTATTTATGTAAAGGGGCGGAGCAACGCTAAGCTTTGGTTCCACCGCCTTTTTTGTGGGAGGAGCGAGGGATAGTTCCCCGCTTCCAAATACGATTGTCCAGGAGGGTATCCATGAACAAGAAGACGCTTAAAGATGTCGATGTAAAAGGGAAACGCGTATTTTGCCGTGTGGACTTCAACGTCCCGATGCAAGATGGCAAAATCACTGATGAAACAAGGATCCGTGCCGCGCTTCCGACAATTCAGCACTTAATCGAACAGGGTGCCAAGGTCATCCTGGCAAGCCACTTCGGGCGCCCGAAAGGCAAAGTCGTTGAAGAAATGCGCCTCGCACCTGTTGGCGCAAGACTTGGCGAACTATTGGGCAAGAATGTTCAGACTGCTAACGAAGCCTATGGCGACGCAGTCAAAACGCAAATTGACAGCCTGAACGAAGGCGACGTCGTCCTTTTGGAAAACGTCCGCTTCTATCCTGGTGAAGAGAAGAACGACCCTGAACTAGCTAAAGAATTCGCTGCACTAGCAGATATCTATGTTAACGACGCATTCGGTGCAGCGCACCGTGCCCATGCATCAACAGAAGGCGTTGCACACCATCTTCCAGCAGTCGCTGGCTTCCTTATGGAAAAAGAACTTGAGGTTCTCGGCAAAGCAATGTCCAATCCGGAGCGCCCATTCACAGCAATCATCGGCGGCGCAAAGGTAAAGGACAAGATTGGCGTCATCGAAAACCTGCTTGATAAAGTAGACCATCTGATTATTGGCGGCGGGCTTGCTTACACTTTTGTAAAAGCACAGGGCCACGAAGTTGGAAAATCGCTTCTTGAAGAAGATAAAATTGATCTGGCAAAATCTTTTATCGAAAAGGCAAAAGAAAAAGGTGTTTCCTTCCATATGCCAGTTGACGTAGTCATCGCTGACGGCTTTTCGCCAGATGCAAATACACAGGTAGTCGATATTGATAAAATTCCATCCGACTGGGAAGCGCTCGATATCGGACCGAAGACAGCCGAAACGTATCGTGACGTAATCAAAGGATCGAAGCTTGTTATCTGGAACGGCCCAATGGGAGTTTTCGAATTCGATAAGTTTGCAGGCGGAACAAAGGCTGTAGCCGAAGCACTTGCTGAATCCGAAGGTACATACTCGGTCATCGGCGGGGGCGACAGTGCTGCAGCAGTTGAAAAATTCGACCTTGCAGACAAAATGAGCCACATCTCAACAGGTGGCGGCGCATCACTTGAATTCATAGAAGGCAAACAGCTTCCAGGTGTCGTTGCCCTTAACGATAAATAAATTTTTGGAAAAATGGGCCTTATGCGTAAGAATGGCCCATCATCCCTACACGAAACATTCGAAACAAACTGCAACGGACAAGCTTCCGGTCAGCAGTAGCATCTGCCCCGGGGCCTGTCCGCTTAATACAGAAAGGATGTGCCAGTATGCGAAGACCGATCATAGCGGGCAACTGGAAAATGCACAAAACCTTATCAGAAGCCAAAAGCTTTGTAGAAGAAGTGAAAGGCCTTGTTCCCGATAATTCGAAGATTGACTCGGTTGTCTGTGCTCCAGCACTGTTTTTATCAACGCTGGTAACTGAAACCGAAGGATACGCAGTTGAAATTGGCGCCCAAAATATGCATTTTGAAGACAAAGGTGCGTTTACAGGTGAAATCAGCCCTGCTGCACTTGCTGATCTCGGCGTAAAATATGTTATTATCGGTCATTCCGAACGTCGTGAAATGTTCAATGAAACAGATGAATCTGTTAATAAAAAAACTCTTACCGCATTCAAGCATGGGCTAACACCGATTGTATGCTGCGGAGAAACTCTTGAACAGCGCGAGAACGGAGAAACGAATGATTTCGTTGCTGGCCAAATCGAAAAGGCACTTAATAGCCTGACTGAAGACCAGGTTAAACAAACAGTTATTGCCTATGAACCAATTTGGGCAATCGGAACAGGAAAATCATCGACAGCTGAAGATGCAAACGAAGTATGCGCCCATATCCGCAAAACCGTCGCAGAGCAATTTTCACAAGAAGCCGCAGATGCGATCCGCATTCAGTACGGCGGCAGCGTAAAGCCTGAAAATATCCGTGAATACATGGACCAGCCGGATATCGACGGCGCTCTTGTCGGCGGAGCCAGTCTGGAAGCAAATTCGTTCCTTCAGCTTTTGGAGGCAGGCAAGAATGAGTAAATCCCCTGTAGCACTGATTATTCTCGACGGCTTCGGATTCCGTGGCGAACGTTTCGGGAATGCAGTTGCACAAGCAAAGAAACCGAATTTTGAACGATACTGGAACCAGTTTCCTCATAACACCCTGACGGCAAGCGGTGAGGCAGTCGGTCTTCCGGAAGGCCAGATGGGGAATTCCGAGGTAGGACATCTGAACATCGGTGCTGGCCGGATTGTTTATCAAAGCCTTACCCGCGTGAATATTGCCATTCGCGAAGGTGAGTTTGCAAAAAACGAAACGCTGATTGGTGCGGTTCGCCATGCAAAGGAAAATGGCACAGCCCTTCATTTGTTCGGGCTATTGTCCGATGGCGGCGTCCACAGTCATATCCATCATATGTATGCACTTTTGAAGCTTGCCGCAGAGGAAGGCCTGGACAAGGTGTACATTCATGCATTCCTGGATGGCCGTGACGTTGGCCCGCAAACAGCAGGCGCATATATCGAAGAAACACTGGAAAAAATCAATGAGTATGGCGTTGGCCAAATTGCTACGATTTCCGGACGTTATTACTCAATGGACCGCGACAAGCGCTGGGAGCGTGTCGAAAAATCGTATCGGGCAATGGTATACGGCGACGGACCGTCTTATTCCGAGCCGATGCAAGTCATCGAAGACTCGTACCAGCACGGTATTTTTGACGAATTCGTGCTTCCATCCGTTATAACTGACGCGGAAGGTGAGCCGGTTGCGACGATTAAGGATAATGATGCTGTAATTTTTTACAACTTCCGTCCAGACCGCGCCATCCAGATTTCAAACACGTTTACAAATAAAGACTTCCGGGCGTTCGACCGCGGTGAAGGACATCCGAATAACCTTCACTTTGTTTGCATGACTCACTTCAGCGAATCGGTCGATGGCTATGTGGCTTTTAAGCCAAGCAACCTTGACAATACACTCGGTGAAGTGTTAGCGCAAAACAACCTGAAGCAGCTTCGTATCGCTGAAACCGAAAAATATCCGCACGTTACATTCTTTATGAGCGGCGGACGCGAGGAAAAATTCCCTGGCGAAGAGCGGATTCTCATTAACTCGCCGAAGGTTGCAACCTATGACCTGAAGCCTGAAATGAGCGCTTATGAAGTAACCGATGCACTTTTAAAAGAAATTGAAGCAGACAAGTTTGACTGCATCCTTCTCAACTTTGCCAACCCGGACATGGTCGGCCACTCCGGGATGCTCGAGCCTACTGTCAAAGCTGTTGAGACAGTTGACGAATGCCTGGGTAAAATTGTCGACCTTCTTATTGAAAAAGGCGGCACGGCAATCATCACGGCAGACCACGGTAACGCTGATGAAGTTGTTACGATTGAAGGTAACCCGATGACTGCCCATACAACCAACCCGGTACCGGTCATTGTAACCAAGGAAGGCGTCGAACTAAGGGAAGGCGGAATCCTTGGCGATCTCGCGCCAACTATTCTCGGCCTGCTAGGTGTTCAAAAGCCTGCTGAAATGACTGGGACAACACTGATAAAATAATTTTTACCGATAAACGCCAGCTCTGCTGGCAAACCAAAACTACTTTTTTAAGGAGAGATTTGCATGCCAATTATTACTGATGTATACGCGCGCGAAGTTCTTGATTCCCGCGGCAACCCAACTATCGAGGTAGAAGTACTTACTGAATCCGGCGCATTCGGCCGCGCTCTTGTTCCAAGCGGTGCTTCAACTGGTGAATACGAAGCAGTTGAACTTCGTGACGGCGACAAAGGCCGCTACCTTGGAAAAGGTGTTCAAAAAGCTGTTGATAACGTAAACGACCTGATTGCTCCTGAGCTAATCGGTGAATACAGCGTACTTGACCAAGTCAGCATTGACCAGGCTTTGATTGCTCTTGATGGGACTGAAAACAAAGGCAAGCTTGGCGCAAACGCAATCCTTGGTATATCCCTTGCAGTAGCTCATGCTGCAGCTGATTACCTGGGCATGCCGCTATACCAATACCTTGGCGGTGTAAACTCCAAACAACTTCCAGTTCCAATGATGAATATCGTCAACGGCGGTGAGCATGCTGACAACAACGTTGATATCCAGGAGTTTATGGTTATGCCTGTTGGCGCGCCAAACTTCAAGGAAGCCCTTCGCATGGGCGCTGAAATTTTCCACAGCCTGAAAGGCGTTTTGAAAGAACGAGGCCTGAACACTGCTGTAGGTGACGAAGGTGGATTCGCTCCAAACCTTGGCTCAAACGAAGAAGCATTGCAAACAATTGTTGAAGCAATTGAAAAGGCTGGGTACAAGCCAGGTGAAGAAGTTATGCTTGCAATGGATGCTGCATCTTCCGAGTTTTACAACAAAGAAGACGGCAAGTACCATCTTGCTGGCGAAGGCGTTGTAAAAACATCTGCTGAAATGGTTGACTGGTATGAAGAAATGTCTTCAAAATACCCAATCATCTCAATTGAAGATGGCCTTGATGAAAACGACTGGGAAGGCCACAAACTTCTAACTGAGCGCCTTGGCGGCAAAGTACAGCTAGTTGGTGACGACTTGTTCGTAACAAACACTAAAAAGCTTGCTGAAGGTATTGAAAAGGGTATTGCAAACTCAATCCTTATCAAAGTTAACCAAATCGGTACATTGACTGAAACTCTTGATGCAATCGAAATGGCGAAACGCGCTGGCTATACAGCTGTCATCTCCCACCGTTCAGGTGAAACAGAAGATGCAACCATCGCTGACATCGCAGTTGCAACAAACGCTGGCCAAATCAAAACCGGTGCTCCATCCCGTACAGACCGTGTGGCAAAATACAACCAGCTTCTTCGTATCGAAGACCAGCTTGGCGAAACTGCCCAGTACAACGGCCTAAAGAGCTTCTACAACTTGAAAAAATAATAGAAATTGAAGGGTGCGCATTGACGAATGCGTACCCTTTATTTTTGTTTAAAAATCTTCGGCGGACTGGTTTGTCCTGAAAAATTGAAAAACTGTCCTGTAAAGTTTGGGAAATGTCCTGTATTTTTCGGGAAATGTCATGAATATCGAAAAATCTGTCCCGTATATATAAAAAGTTGTCCTGATTAGCGACAACTACTATTCAGCGGTAACCGGCGGGAAAAAGATTTACTTCTGGACATTCTACTCGAGTGTGAATAGGTGCTAGGATTAGCTCATATAGTTGTAGTGCAACACCTTTATGCACTTATTTTTATAAAAAAATAATATGAAAGAGGTGGGTTCCATGTTGGGCTATTTGCAAAGAATCGGCCGGGCGCTCATGCTGCCGATCGCTGTTATGCCTGTTGCTGCATTACTCCTGCGTCTTGGACAGCCGGATTTGTTGGATATCGAGTTCATGGCAGCTTCCGGTGACGCTGTATTTGCAAACCTGGCACTGTTGTTTGCTATTGGCGTGGCAATCGGGATTAGCAAGGATGGTAATGGTGCTGCTGCGCTTGCTGGGGCGATTGGATATTTTGTTTTAACAAAAGGAAGCGCTACCATTAATGAGGACATCAATATGGGTGTACTTGGGGGCATTCTGTCGGGTGCAATTGCCGGCCATTTGTACAACCGCTATCATGCAATAAAACTTCCTGATTGGCTGGGCTTCTTTGGCGGAAGGCGATTTGTCCCGATTATTACTGGTTTGGTTATGCTTATCCTTGCAGGAGTATTCGGATATGTGTGGCCGCCAATTCAAAATGTACTCAATAATTTTGGCCAATGGATTGTTGACGCAGGTGCCGTAGGAGTCGGGATTTTTGGCTTCCTGAACCGGCTGCTGATTCCGTTGGGACTTCATCATGTTCTCAACTCGCTTGCATGGTTTGAATTTGGCTCATTCACGGATGCTGCAGGAAAGATAGTCAAAGGGGACTTGACTCGCTTCTTTGCAAAAGATCCTTCTGCAGGCAGCTTCATGACAGGCTTCTTCCCAGTCATGATGTTTGGACTTCCGGCTGCAGCTGCTGCGATGGTTGCGACTGCTAAAAAAGAACGACGCAAAGCAGTTGCCGGTGTTATGTTTGGTCTCGCGCTCACTTCATTCTTGACTGGCATCACCGAACCAATCGAATTCCTGTTCATGTTCTTGTCCCCGCTCCTCTACTTCACTCATGCGCTTTTAACAGGTGTGGCTATGTCTGTTACCTACCTGCTTGAAATTAAGCACGGCTTTGGATTCTCCGCTGGTGCGTTCGATTATTTCCTGAACTATGGGATCGCAACAAAACCGCTGCTCCTCGCGGGAATAGGCTTAATCTATGCCGTCGTCTACTTCCTTGTATTCTCTTTCTTGATTAAAAAACTTGATCTGAAAACACCTGGCCGAGAAGAAGAAGTTGAAGGTGAATTTGATGACAGCTTTAATGCTGGCGGTGATTACCACGCTGCAGCAGTTCAGTATGTCAATGCACTTGGTGGTAAGGACAATCTCGTTCATATTGATAACTGTGTAACCAGGCTCCGCTTAACGGTGAAAGATATGGACGCATTAGACGAAAAGAGGCTAAAGCTTCTCGGTGCCAAGGGTGTGGTGAAGGTAAGTTCAAAGGATGTTCAGGTGGTAGTTGGTACCGATGTTCAGTTCCTGGCAGATGAACTTAAAAAACTCTAAGTAAAATGTGGGTGCCCGATGACGGTTTCGTCGGGCATTTTTGTTATTCAAGGCATATTAAGGCGAGAATAGTAGTGCGGAACTTTAGGATGGGAGTAGGGGTACATAAATCTTGTAGAGTGTTACATAAAACTAAAAAAGTGTTATATAAAACCTAAAAGTGTTGCGTAAATCAAGAAAAGTATTACATAAAATGCGGATGGTGTTCCATCGCCCTAGAAAGCGGCACGTATACAATTATAGCGGGTGACGCAAATCCCGCTATTGTCGAAACAGGGTTTTTATGGTACATTAATAATACTGTGAACGAACGTCTAACAGGAGGTGGCCTTCATGCATGCATTACTAGTAACGCTCTTAGTGATCGTATCAATCGGACTTATCGTCGTCGTATTATTACAATCAGGCCGTAGCGCAGGACTTTCCGGCGCGATATCAGGCGGAGCAGAACAACTTTTTGGCAAGCAAAAAGCCCGTGGCATCGATTTAGTCCTTCATCGGATTACTGTCGTCCTGTCCGTGCTGTTCTTTATCCTGACTATCGCCGTAACTTATGTAAAGCTTTAATACCGTAAAATGAGCCCGGCCTCGTGCCGGGCTTTATTTTTTTATATTGAATCTGTTCGCGGAACCGCCTAATTGGGTTAGTGGATTAATCTTCTAGTGCGGAGCCACGATTAATCCAGCAAAAGAGGTTTAGTGGATTAATCTCTCATTGCAAACCTGCGATTAATCCTCAAAATGGTTTAACTGATTGCACTCCAGTGAATAAGGTAGTCGAAGTCGGTTACAAGGAACAAGACCTCTTCCCGTAAAAGGCGTTTTTCTGGAATGTCGATGCTTGCTTTGCTTAAACTAAAGGAAACGACGAGAATAAGGAGAATATATAAATGAAGATTCAATCGCCAAAACCATTTACATTCGAAGCGGGGCCGCGTGCTGTGCTGCTGCTGCACGGTTTCACAGGCAATTCGGCCGATGTGCGGATGCTTGGCCGTTACTTGCATGATAAGGGCTATACTTGCCATGCTCCGATTTATAGAGGACATGGAGGTTCTGCCGAAGAACTGATCGAGTACGGGCCAGAGGACTGGTGGCAGGATGTGCAGGATGCTTACCAGTTTTTAAAAAATAAGGGCTATGAGGAGATTGCAGTCGCCGGCCTTTCCCTCGGTGGGGTATTTTCGCTGAAGCTTGGTTACACTGTTCCTGTAAAGGGTATTGTTCCGATGTGTGCCCCTATGGATTTTAAGAGCGGGGAAATTATACATAATGGGGTGCTTTACTATGCCCGGGAGTTCAAGCAGCGTGAAAAAAAGACGGAATATGAAATCGAGACTGAACTGGCTGCATTTGATCCGAAGCCGCTCTTGAAGGAACTGAATGGCATGATTCACGATGTAAGGGACCACGTTGATTTAATTTATGCACCGCTTTTCGTTGTCCAGGCGCGCCATGATGGGATGATAAACACGGACAGTGCCAATATTATTTACAGCCAGGCTGAGTCAGTCGACAAGAAACTGAAGTGGTATGAGGAGTCAGGGCATACGATTACATTCGGCCCGGAAAAAGACCAGCTCCATGAGGATGTTTTTGCGTTTTTGGAAGGCTTAGATTGGAAAGAATAAAAGGAAACACCCTGTAAGGGAGGGATCAGCTTGGAAGATAATATTCAAGCGCATATAGACAAGCTTTTGCAATATATGAGGGATGAGGCGTATAAGCCTTTAACAGTCCAAGAGCTGGAAGAGGCTTTTGGAATTCAGGACTCAGGTGATTTCAAGGAATTTGTGAAGGCTCTTGTCCAAATGGAAGAAAAAGGGCTGGTGGTGCGGACTCGTTCGAACCGCTATGGCCTGCCGCAAAAAATGAACCTGATTCGCGGCAAAGTAGCTGGGCATGCAAAGGGATTTGCATTCGTAATGCCTGAGGAGCAGGGTATGGATGATATTTTCATCCCTCCGAATGAAACGAATAATGCGATGCATGGTGATACCGTGCTAGTGCGTGTTTCCGCGGAATCATCAGGTGATCGCCGTGAGGGTACGATTGTCCGCATTCTTGAGCGCGGCATTACCCAAATGGTCGGTACGTATGTGGAAAGCAAGAGTTTTGGATTTGTGATTCCAGATGAGAAAAAGTTCGCCGGTGACATTTTTATACCAAAATCCGCAAATGGCGGTGCAGTTGAAGGCCATAAGGTTGTTGTGAAAATTGTTGCCTATCCGGAAGGGCGGACGAGTGCCGAGGGTGAGGTTATTCAAATTCTCGGCCACAAGAACGACCCTGGTGTCGATATCCTGTCCGTTATCCACAAGCATGGACTTCCTCTGGCATTTCCTGAAGAAGTACTTGACCAGGCAAATGCTGTACCTGGAGAAATTGACGAGAATGATATCGGTAACCGCCGTGATTTACGCGACCAGGTAATTGTTACAATCGACGGTGCTGATGCGAAGGACCTTGACGACGCTGTTACGGTAACGAAGCTTGAGAATGGGAATTACAAGCTTGGCGTTCATATCGCGGATGTCACTCATTATGTGACCGAGAATTCACCAATTGACCGGGAAGCGGAGGAGCGCGGTACGAGTGTGTATTTAGTGGACCGTGTTATCCCGATGATTCCCCACCGATTATCAAACGGGATTTGCTCGCTGAATCCTAAGGTAAACCGGTTCACACTTTCCTGTGAGATGGAGTTGGATTCAACTGGGAAGGTTGTCGCGCATGAGATTTTTGAAAGTGTCATTAAGACGACCGAGCGGATGACCTATTCTGATGTAAATAAGATTCTCGTTGATAAGGACGAGGAAACTAGGCAGCGCTATGAGGCGATTGTGCCAATGTTCGAGCTGATGGAGGAGCTGGCAGCTGTTCTTCGTAAAAAAAGGATGGACCGAGGCGCGATTGATTTTGATTTTAAAGAATCGAAAGTCCTTGTTGAAGAAGATGGCAAGCCTATTGATGTTGTATTGCGTGAGCGCTCTGTTGCTGAGAAGTTAATCGAAGAGTTCATGCTTGCTGCCAATGAAACAGTTGCTGAGCATTTCCATTGGATGGAAGTGCCGTTCATTTATCGTATCCACGAAGATCCGAAAGAAGACAAGCTCCGCCGGTTCTTTGAATTTATTACAAACTTCGGCTATATCGTAAAAGGGACTGCCAATGATATCCACCCGCGTGCGCTGCAGGAAATTATTGAAGCGGTACAAGGCAAGCCTGAGGAAATGGTTGTCTCGACTGTTATGCTGCGCTCGATGCAGCAGGCGAAATATTCGCCGGACAGCCTTGGCCACTTTGGGCTTTCAGCTGAATTTTATACACACTTCACCTCACCAATCCGCCGTTATCCTGATTTGATAGTCCATCGCATGATTCGGACGTACTTGATTCAGGGCAAGCTGGACCAGTCAACCCGCGAAAAGTGGGATGCGAGGCTGCCGGATATTGCCGAGCATACCTCGAAAATGGAGCGTCGTGCCGTTGACGCCGAGCGTGAAACGGATGAGCTGAAGAAAGCCGAGTATATGATGGACAAAATTGGCGAGGAGTACGACGGCATGATTTCGTCCGTTACGAATTTCGGGATGTTCGTCGAGCTGGAGAATACGATTGAGGGACTTGTCCACGTCAGCTATATGACCGATGACTACTATCGCTTCGATGACCGCCATTTTGCGATGATCGGGGAGCGGACAGGTAATGTATTCCGTATCGGTGATGAAATCACTGTGCGGGTTATCAATGTCAATAAAGACGAGCGTTCGATAGACTTTGAAATTGTCGGTATGAAGGGAACGAGACGTGAACGTCCGAGCGGCGAAAAGCGTATCTTCAATACCGGAAGTACCGAGAAGAAACCTCGCCGGGGTAAAGAAGGCGGCGGAACAGGTGATGGACGCACCAGCCGCGGTGTCTCAAAAAGCATTGGCCGAGAAGACAGTAACGGCGATAAGCCAAAGAACAAAAGAAAACGTAAATTTTACGAAAACGTACCAAAAAATAAGAGTACAAAGCGAAAGAACAAAAAACGTTAATTTCTGGAGCTTGTCTTGTGGGCCTTCAGGATAACGTTGGGTAGGAGGGCCTCGCTGGGCGGGGCCTTTATCATTTAGTTGAGTGGCTTTTCGTTCACTAAGGAGAACGGAAATTGAGTTTATCGGTCAAATCCAGGATTTATCGGTCTAAAAAAATTTATATCGGTCTAGGAAAATTTTTGTCGGTCTAATCCCGATTTTACCGGTCCGATTTGGGATAATTATGTAAATCCTGTTCCGTAGCCGGCTTACTTTGGCTGGGATAACCTACAAACTCAAATCAACATTGGCCATTCATTGTAGGAGACCGGGAATTTTGTTAAAATAAAGGAACTCGATTATACAGAGAAAGATAGGGGGGAGTTAGTATGCCTAAAGGTGTGGGTAAAACAGTCGCGCAAAATAAAAAAGCCTATCATGATTATTCTATAGAAGAAACCTATGAAGCCGGAATCGTTCTGCAGGGAACAGAGATCAAGTCAATCCGTGCCGGCAAGGTCCAGTTGAAGGATTCATATGCACGAATTCATAACGGTGAAATGTACCTATACAGTATGCATATTTCACCATATGAGCAGGGCAATATTCATAACCATGATCCGCTCAGAACCAGGAAGCTTCTTTTACACAGAAGGGAAATCAACAAGCTGATTGGTGAATCCAAGGAATCGGGTTATGCTATTGTTCCGTTAAAAATGTACCTCAAAAATGGCTTTGCCAAAGTACTGATAGGTCTTGCAAAAGGTAAGAAGAAGTACGATAAGCGTGAAGACCTGAAACAGAAGGATGCTAATCGCGATATCCAGCGCGCATTGAGGGAAAAGCAGAAATACTAGGTTATAGCCACCCAAAACAAGTCTTACCAATTGAAAAAACAGCATAATGTGGTATAATAAATAGTGTCACAGGGATACTGTGGCGAAACCATCAAGCTCACTGCTTGAGATTTCCGACGTCTGGCAGGTAACTGCCGCACATTTTATAATGGGGACGCTACGGATTCGACAGGGGTAGTTCGAGCTTGGGTGGCGAGTCGAGGGGATCGGCCTCGTAAAAACGTCAACGCCTATAACTGGCAACTCTAAACAAAACCTAGCTTTCGCAGCTTAATAACTGCATAGCTGTTCGCCCCTCCATCGCCCATGTGGTAGGGTAGCGGACTCACTCTTAGTGGGCTACGCCGGATTCCACCTCCTGAGGAAGAAGGAAGAGAACAACCAGGATAGCTGACCGGACGCCTGTCGATAGGCAGATGGATCAGCGAAACGCGAATATGTCGACTACACTCGTAGAAGCCTAAGTGCCGATATTCTTGGACGTGGGTTCGATTCCCACCGTCTCCACCATACATATGTTTGGTGGATTTTTTCTTTTATCGGGCAGAAAATTTGATTAAATCAGTGATTTTAGGTCTCACTAGTGATAAGGCAATCCCGAGCATTATGTTGTGGGCAATTCAACAGCTGTCTATCGACTTATAGACTGCCCATGCTACAGTAATAGGGTGCGGGATCTACCGGGGAGTCCGGGTAAAACTACATTCCGCATAATACGCCAGACGGCCTTCCCGGTGAAGGTCGAAGATATAGTCAGTGCCATGTCGAAAGCATGGAAGAGCACGTCCCACCGTCTCCACCAATACATAATTGGTGGTTTTTTTCTTTTTTATTACTTAAACCATAAAAATGTAAGAATGACAGCTTTATGCTTTAAATGAAAAGTGACAATATTATGCTTTAGATTAACCCGGGAGTTATAATGTAATGTCTATGACTAAATGTATAACCTTTCCGGTGAAGTGACTTATGAATTATAACTTATCCGAAGTACTAACTATGATTGTATACGATAAATGGTTTTCCACGAAATCTGGCTAAGTCAGTTACAGTGGAGTTAGTTTATAAGATGTTGTTGTTTGTGTGTAGGTTGATAAAAAAGTTGGGAACCAGAACAAGCTGCGGAAGCAAAACGGCCGAGCGGGGAGGCTCGAGGAAAAGGCATTGGTGGAGCTACTCATCTCGAGTTTGGGACAACAGTTAAAAATCTAACCAATATCCGTTCTAAGTTATTTTGGATTGAATTTGTAGATTTTATTCGTCTCAAAATCATTGCAACTTCTTTTGAAATTTGGGCAACTTATGAGTATACATTTGCGATATAACTGAATATCTTAAAGTAAATAGGTAAAAATGTAAATAAAAATAATTGTAAATCTAAGGATTTAAATGTATAATTTAATTGAAATCAGGGTATTTGGTTCTGTAAAGGATCAAACACTAGAACTCCTGGTTCTGCAAAGGACCAGACACTAGAACTCCTGGTTCTGCAAAGGACCAGACACTAGAACTCCTGGTTCTGCAAAGGACCAGACACTAGAACTCCTGGTTCTGCAAAGGACCAGACACTAGAACTCCTGGTTCTGCAAAGGACCAGACACTAGAACTCCTGGTTCTGCAAAGGACCAGACACTAGAACCCCTGGTTCTGCAAAAGGGCCAGACACTAGAACCCCTGGTTCTGCAAAGGGCCAGACACTAGAACCCCTGGTTCTGCAAAGGGCCAGACACTAGAACCCCCTGGTTCTGCAAAGGACCAGACACTAGAACCCCTGGTTCTGCAAAGGACCAGACACTAGAACCCCTGGTTCTGCAAAGGACCAGACACTAGAACTCCTGGTTCTGCAAAGGACCAGACACTAGAACCATGTCATTGAAGATTAGATCAAAAAAAGCTCTGCAAACGCAGGGTTTTTATTTTGGGGGAAAAGATGGAGACAAAGGAACGTATAGCTATATTTATTGATGCAAATAACTTTAGACAGAAAATGAATGAAGAGTATGGAAAATGTGCAGTAGATGTAGTTAAGCTCGTTAAACTTTTACTTAATGGAAGAGAATCAACCAAGATTTTTTATTACATAAATAAATTTAAATTAAACAAAGATGATATTGCAAGGCAGGAGAAATTTTTTAAAGCAATTCAACGTAAGGTACCTGGGCTGATAGTAAAAGCGTTTGAGATGCAAAAACGAAGAGATGGCGAAGGTTATCAAGAAAAAGGTGTTGACAATGCAATAACACTTGACATGGCTTTAGAAGTCTCCTCGTATGATACTGCGATATTAGTAACTGAGGATTCTGATTATGTTGGAACTGTCCAAAGATTAATTGGTCTTGGTAAAAAAGTTGAATTAGCTATCCCTGAGTTTGGGAAAGGACATCATCTTCGTCAGTGTTGTACGAGTGTAAGATTGCTAACTAAAGATGAATTAAATAATATTTTAATGTAAACTTTTTTCTTTTATAGACGTGGTTATTTCACGTCTTTTTCTTTTTATTATATTACTGGATCTTAATGACGCTTGTTTTTGTTAAAGTTTAAATAGCGACAAGCCGACATTAACATACTGTCCAAATTTTCTATGTGTAATAGTGGTAAAGAGAAAAACAAAAACTTTAAGTAGCCAACTTTTTATCACTTCCTAAAATGTATGGTATCCAAGTTAATTTTATGGTGAATGTTGTTACAAAACGTAAGGACGCTAACCTTTCCCTTATTTAGTTCCCGACTTCTTATCATCCTAAAGTTGTGCGGCCTTTATTATATAAAAACAACAACAGTAATCATCTATATTAAGTGACCGACCATTTGTCATACATGAAAAAGGGTCAGTGACCGACATTAAATTTATTTCCATATTATTGTAGCGTAAGAATGGGGGTTTGATGCGAATTAGTGACCGACTTATTTGTCACCTTACAAATAATGTGGAGAGATAAAAAGTGGGGTACTGGATTCCGACATATTTGTCACTTTTCACCTCCTTGGGCTGGCGGGTTCCCATCATCCTCTGAAAATTTTGGGAAGCTTTCATACCCGAAATGGGGAATCCTGAAGGCGTTTTGGCGAAAAGAGGAAGGGTGTGGACAATGCTCATCTTCCCTTTTTCATTGTCCACACCAGGCAGCACGTTTTCGTTTTGCAGGCTTCCTGCTACATGATACGATAAAGAAAGTACAAAATTTTACAAAAGGAGAGATTCAATGCTGGAATGTGCGTATTGCAATAGAAATGACCTGTTGCACGACGAAGGTGATACTGTCTATTGTTCGAACTGTGCGAGAAGAACCTTCAAAGCGACGGGCGAATTGTACCTTGTCAAATGCCCGTATTGCAAGAAGAAGACAACTGGAAAAGCGGCTACATGCAGGGAGTGCGGCGAATGGATCGCAGACAGGGTATAAGCGGCTTTGTAAACACAAAAGATTTGTGAGGGGCGACGCTCCCTGTGGGGTGCAGGGGAGCCGCCCGAACCCTGTTCACTTTAAAGAGACGACTTATAGTGTAAAAAATATTAACATTTCAGTACCCGACTTTTTTATCACTCTACATTGTGATTAGGAAAAACAATTGAGCTTAATAACACTAACAATTGAGACTTGCTATGAATATAACTGCTTTTTGAGAAACACAGTGTATTACAAAATTGTCTAATTACAAATTAGTCATGACATAGACAACTCAGTCATGATTTGACAACTTAATCATAATGCTTAAAACGGACACGTATTCAAAAAGGTTTATATGAAATTAAGTATAGGCTCTAAATTAAATGAGCTGGTTAGTTATACACTAACCAGCTTTTTGGTTTCCAAAATTCACAAAGTATTCTAGTGTATTCGCGGTTCTTCAGAGTAAAGGTCTGAAGTTAAATCTTTAGTTGTTATTTTATAAAGTGTTAGTAATTCTTGAACCCTTTTTTCGGATAGATCATTTAAATCAAGCCCTTTAAACTCCTTATAAAACTTCCTCACATTAGAAGTTAAAGTAGCTAGTTTATTTTCTCTCATTATTTGTACAGATTTGTTAAAACCTGCTGCCCGTGAAATATTCTTGGTAGAAATAATCATAATATTTTTTACTGGCAAGTCGCCATATACTTTTTCAAACCAAGCGCATGCATTATTCATTTGTCCTGTTTCGTCTTTATTAATTTCTTTTCTTGAAACATCCACATTGTTTTTACATTCAACTAGGAGATAATTATTGTCTCCAATCTTCCATAAGTTATCAGGCCCCTCTTTCCATTCCTTATCTGGTCTTTGACTAGGGAATCCTAAAATTTTTGCTAATTCATCAAAAGCTTGCTCAAAACGATCTGCATTAACACCAAATTTTAATTTACTTAAAATATCGTCCAATTCTAGATACATATCATCAAAATTATCAAAAGAATGAATCCAGTTCATTATATTTTCTATTCTTTTCAAACTAAGAGCCGTAACTTTTTGGATTTCCATTCCTTCTTTAGGTTTAAAAAGATATCTATTTTTTCTATGAGCAATTATTTGATATTTGTTCGACTCTACTTTTGATGAAGGGTATATTAACCTGGCCATTTCTTGTAAATACCAGCCTCTTTCCTCATCAGTTTTAGCATGCTTATCAATTAGCTTTTGGATTATTTGAACAGCTCCTGGAAAATCTCCTGTTAAATACTTTTCTCCTGCTTCTTTTTCTAAAGTTAAAATATCTAACATTTTTGACGAACTTTTCTCAGCATTCAATTCATCCATATTTTCATTATAAAATTCTTTCCAGCCTTCATCTCGTCGTAAAGACTGTGCTAGCAATCCCAAAAAAGCCTTCCGTGGTTTGATACCACCTTTTATTTCTTCTTTTGCGAATTCTGCTATTTCAAGTCCAATTTCTATCTGTGTTCGAGTTTGCGCTGAAAAATGTTCCCTTGATTTTTTGCTTCGTAGAGCTCGAACCAACTCGGTTCCAGTTATAATTATTGCACAATAGTCTTTTTCGCCCCTGACAGCTCGTCCAAGACCTTGTTCAATAGTCTGTGCAAGTCTGACTGAAATAACTTCACTATCTCCTCGACATTCTTCCATATATCTGTCTTGCAAAGATTCAAAATAGGGATTTGAATCAAATACCAAAACTCGACAAGAATTATCTGGGAGATCAATACCATCATACCTGTTTACGATAACCAGGGATTTTAAATAATCCTTGTCTTTTAGCTTTTCTATTTCCTCTACAATCGTATCTTTTTTTGCAATTGTAGCACCATACTTCTCCCAATCTTTGGTTGAATTAAAGCTTGGTACTAATGCGACCGTACCAAAGTTTCTATCTCCTGTTTTATTGGGTCTTGCGAATATACTAACTACTTCACTTCTATCTAGAGATGGGTCAATTAATGAAGGTATTAAAATCATTTTCTCACCAGACCAACCCTCATCTTCTAAGTAAAGAGGCTTAAGTATAGCATCAGGAGACAATCCTAATCCTTTAATAAAAAAAGAGTCGTCAGTGATGGTAGCGGACATAAAAACTCTATGTGTAGCTTTATGGTATGTCCCAAACATATATAATGGATTTATATAAGGTACAATTTCAAGGCTTTTACCTGATATAAAACATTGGCAATCTTTTATCATATCTTTGATTATAGGCCATGTAAATCGAATTTCTTTTTTGTCGCTGTATTTCGATAAAATATCAGAAACCTCTTTATGTAAGTCATTCCAAGCCCAATATGGTACACAAGCTAGTGCGTCATAACTTTTTCGTGTAATGTCTGAATAAGTTCCTGCACCCTGGTTTTGTAATTCTTGAGAGAAGAGAGCAAAAATTTCTTGATATGCATTAGTTTCTTGTTTCAGTTCTATTTTAAAAGCATTTTTAATGACTTCGATACACGCATGCGCATCATCCATCAATATTGTAGAAACAGGGAGTGATCTGGGCCCAAGACCAAATTTACTTTCTCCATTGAATAACTTTTGAATTGAAGTAATTAGAATACTTTTTCCATCAATAAATTCGTCCGGAAGTTCGTTATCAATAACACAATAATTTATGCCAAAACTTTCTGCTTGTTTACATGTTTGTTCTATCAAGTAATTATTATGACAAAGATAAAGAGCAGGGCCTTTGTCTTGATTTAATTTTGATTGTAGTATTAGCAAGCCTGTTAAGGTTTTCCCCTGCCCAGTATGTAATTTTAAAATTACATCTTTTTTTTCTTGAAACTCATTAAACCATCTTTCAAGAATTTTTTCCTGTACGGGCCTCAAAGGTCCCTTGTCGCTTGATCTGTCCAGGGTGGAGTAAATCTCCTTTGGAAAAATCTTTTTTTCGCTCTTTTTTTTGGTCAGCCGTTTTTTAAAATCAACCATTTGAACCCCTCCTCCCCTAAATTATACCATTAGCATAAATTTAAAAGTCATATAATATCAAATTTTGCAATAATTTGTTAAACAGATATTGGGAAAGTCCAGAAGGATGAAGGTATCTTTTGTTGGATTCCTTATTGGAACTCCCATGAAAATAAAAACTGAAAAAGGGCATACAAAAATAAACCCAGAAAAACCAGTTTCAAAAAAAGCTGAGCCTCTAGAAGGATTGAATATTGGGTTGGCTGGTAAATCGAATTATTAATCCCTTTCTACTTATGATTAAGTATTCTATTATATTTTTCGTATGCAAAATACCAATGTGGCTTATTGTTTTTAATTAGAACCTATTGCTTTGGCCCATTTATCGATGATATATGCGTAGTCTTAGTCGAAGGTAAAAGTTTATCAATTTCTTTCACCTAGTTGAATTGCTTGAAAAAGATAATATGAAGAAATACGATTATCTGGTCCAGCCTCCTGGGGTACCACATATGGGTAAGATAAAGATGTTTATGGATAAAACCTGGGCACTCCTTAAAGAAAAGCAAAAACAATATGACTAGCCTTTTTAAGCTAAAATGGGTGTCTTTTATTTTTGTGAGCGGGAAAAGGAAAAATCCAAACGAAAAACCACCCGAAATCGCTCTCGCAAAAAGCAGGGGTGGTTCTAGTAAACACTAATTGTTTTCAATGCAACCCTTCGCTCGGAGCGATTGTTGCCTGACGATGTGTTCCCGCACGTCGCCTTTTTTCTAATCAGTATTATAGCATGATAGCCAAATATTGTGAATTCAGTTTTGCCTCAAATTCTTTGGTCACTTGGGGGCTATCGACCGAGTCAGCTTACCATATCCGGCTTCTCTGTATCAAGGACTTCTTCGCTTGCTTGATCACTTAAATACCGTCGAAATGTTGGACACACAGATGTACTAATTTATAACGAAGTTGAACATGTGACCATGCTATAATACTCCTGACTGCACATAAGTTAGGGGGGTAAGTATGTTTCACACAGTTAATGGAGTCCAAATACGGGAACATGATGAAACTTTGATGAAACCTAACACCTTAGAGAAACGCTTTGAAATTGAGTATCTCGACAACGTGTATCTACATAAACTGATTTGTATTGACTTGATTAACTTAAATGTAAAAAAACCAAGACGATTTATAAATAAAAGCCTTGGGCGAAAATGGCTGTATGTTATTAAGGACCATGATTTCGATGAAAACAGGGAAAAGTACGGTGTACTGTGCCGGATGATTCATGAAAAAATTGGAGACTATTTGCGTGATGAGTATGGATTTGAACCAACCGGCTTATTTTTAATTGACAGCATGGAACGGGTTTATGTCCAAATTTAATAAATAAAGTTGACCAAGTGGTGATTCAGGGGATTTTGCTGTACAGGATTGAATTGGAAAGTTTGAAAAATCCGGTTAATCAACTCATTCCACTGTTAATTAAACCTTTGATTAAAAATTTAGGCTGGGTCCAATAGTGATCCAGTCTTTTTGTTTTGTTCAATCCCTTGTTCAATAAGGTTTCTGATTGCCTTGAATCTTTTCCAGTTCTTTTTTATTGTAGTGACTCGGAAGGCTTTGCTTTTTCTGTGGCGGCTCTAACCATTTGGATTAAAAGTAGTTCAATTTGTTAATCGGAATTCAGTTCTTTACAAAAAAACAGTGTATTTATAACGGTAAATAGAAGGTGTTTGAAAGGGGTATGACCCTTTTGGTCAAGTATTTTATTTAAAGTGGTAAAATGAAAATAATAGAGGAGGTAGAATATGGATAAAACGTTACTCGGACAATTACTTGATCAAACTGAGAGTGAACATTTAGATTTTAAAAAAGGGTTATATGTAAGAGCAAATTACGATAGTTTATTAAAAGATGTAATTGCTATGGCGAATGCTAAGATTATTGGATCTCGCTACATTATATTTGGTGTGAAAGAATCAGCTCAACAAGAAAAAGAGCTTTTTAATATTACAGAGCCAATTGATGCAGCTACCTACCAAGAGTTAATTTTCGAAAACATTGAGCCTCAGCTAGACTGTCAGTTACATTACCTTACATATAAAAATCATTTATTAGCTATACTTGAAATTAGAGACCCAAAATGCCAACCATACTTACTTAAAAAAGATTATAATAAATTACATAAAGGCTTTTGTTATATTCGACGAGGAAGTAAAAATGATTTTGCTACGAGATCTGATTTCGATTATTTCTATAAGCAAGGGCAATTTGAAATTCATATTCTGGATGGTTATTTGCGAGCTGTTGATGCAGAGAGTGGATGTGCATCCCTAGAATGTTCTTTTAGAAACTGTACTGATTTCCCAATTACCATTTATAAGGGGTTTTTAGAAGTGTGGGACTCACATCAGTTGCGTACTCAACACCGTCTCTTTGGACATGCACGCCATATACCAGGTGCAGACTATCGGTTGGAGATTCCCCCAAAGGCTGAAATAACTATGGATTTTAGATTTGGCTTTGAATCGAGTGATTGTCTTCGTTTAGAAATGGATGAATACGGTCATTCTGATTTAGATTTGAATTTTAAATTATACTTGCTTGATACATTAGGAAATGAATATGTTGGTAAGGCACAGGATTGTCTTGTTTTTGCTAAAGGAAAATTTTTATGGAAAGTAAAAAATAAATAAATCGTAGTCGCCTTAACTTAAAAGGAGTGTAAAGAAAAAGAGCAGGTCCACTATATTTTCATTCCTGATTCAATCGTAAAATCAATACAAATTTAGGCTGGGTCCAATAGTGATTCAGTCTTTTTCTTTTGCTCATTATCAGTTCAATCCCTTGCCCGATAAGGGTTTCAACTGTCTTTGCAATCCATAAATTCACAGGATTTCCAATCTCTATTCAGTGTGTTTCCTAACTATAATCGCAAACTTGATATGTTTCTCGTCTTTTCTTATGATTCTTTTCTTCGTTATGGAACATCTATTTAACATTGGAAGAATATTTGATACAAGCCAAAATGGGGAAAGAAGGACGAAATCGGGTGCTTTGGGGGAAGAACTCTATAGCAGAAGAAAGAATAAAGAAGAGTCTTTGAACCATATGGTTTGAGGGGGAGTTGGGTGGGAACTGAACTTATACTGGGCAATATAGTAGTTACAAGAAAAGGAGAGTGCAGAAGAAAGGTGGAAGGGATATTGTTAAAAGATTTGGATGGTTCGTTATTTCTAATGATTTACAAAAAAGGGGTTAGTATAATAGACATAAAAATATTTCGTCACAGGAGGTAAAAGCAAACTTAGGTATTGAATTAAACGAAGTCGAACGGACGAATGAAGATAATTAAGATGAATATGTTGCTGATAATATATTTCTTGTACTAAAAATGAATGGGGAAGCCGAAATGGATTATTCTCACCTATATGATTTTATTGCCTCTGAAGGAGGCGTAACCAACATAGATAAAAAGTACATATTGTATTATGACGAAACTAATAATCCTCGTACTTTTAGATTGACAGATAATGGGTTTAACGTTAATGAACACGAATTCTTTATTCTAGGTGGAATTGGTTTTGAATCTGATAAGTCGGCTTCTGACGATGATATTGATGAGCTATTTTCTAAATTTCTATTACAGGGAAATGCAACTGAAGTTAAATTTAAGCACATTCGTGAAAATGCACAAGACTTTTTATCTTTGTTATCAAAACCAAGAGTAACTACTCTTATTGAGTGGCTATACGAAAAACAATACTTAATCCATTATTCTTATATTGATAATTTTTATTACACAATCGTTGATATAGTGGATTCAATGGAGGAGTCGTGGTACGGTGGGCCAGGTTTAAATAGAGAACTAAAAGATCACTTTTATTCATTGATTAAGGAATATCAAGATTGGTTTATAAGTTTGCTAATTGAAGTAGATTATCCCAACATCAAAAATCATAAAAAGTTTGTTGAGGAAATTGTTGATTGGATATGGTCTGTAAACATTGGTGATAATTTTTATGTTGAATATTTACGGCAATCACTAAAAAACTATAGAAACCGGCAGCTGGTATTTCTAGAAGATAACGAAGACAAGGTTGCAATAAGTGATTATTCATCTTTTTATGCTAACTTAATAGTCACTTATCCTAAGGCAGACCATATTTTTGATCACGAGTTGTCTGTTGAAGAACTTTTGAATGCTACTCCAATAGAGTTATCAGGACATAAGGTTATAAACTATAAATTTGTAGATTCAAAAGATGAACGCTTAGTGCAAGTGTCTGATTTGATTGTAGGTGTTTTGCGTTATTGGATGGCTTTTTTGGAGTCAGTTAATATACAAAATTTAAGTCAAAGATTAAATGAACTTTCAGAACTACAAAAAGTAAAAATGAAAAAATTTAAGGAAATTTTGCTTCATTCTCTTGATATAAGTACAGGATTTAAGCACGGCATTGGTAGTAATGAGTTTGAATTAAAGGTTAGCTTCTTTTTAGAATATGATTTTTTATAAGTTCTATAAAGATTTCAATTTGGGAAATCTTTTCGCTTCACCGAATTCATGAATATGCCAAAATGTAAGGTGGAAATGGCATTTCCTCCTGAATATCGTTTTAGCTTGGGTTCGTTTAACTATGCTATATGGGTGACTCCAAATAGAGATAGATTGGAGATAATTGCTGAGGGTCAGTCAAATTTATAAAACTACCGATAAAGGACTCGGAAATTTTATGTAATAATTACTGGAAAAGAACTTTAAGGAAAAAAAACAGTTCTTCAACAAACGGGTGCGTTCGTATTATAGAGTTAACCAGTTTTTACTGGTTGCTCTTTTTTTTATAGGACCTATTATTTCAGTAGCCAGGGTAGAACGTACGGGTGCGTGGGAGTCAGATCTCGTAACATAAACTGTTCGCCCCCTACTTGTAGAATGATGTTTGAGGCTGGTTGGGACATATGATCTCGTATAACAAGCGAAGCTATGGAACTACAGGAAGGTATAGGGGTTACTGGTGAGTACATCAAAGGGAGAGATAATTATTGAATCCAGTAGTTGGCCTAGATGTGGCCAAAGGGGAAAGTGAAGCTCAAGCATTTCTTGATAAGGACAAGCCATATGGAAAGAGCTTCAGGATACAACATATCAAGGAGGATTTAGATACTTTCATCTCTTTTTTGAAAGAGATAGAAAGAAAGACTGGCGTAAGACCAGCAGTAATTCTTGAATCTACAGGGCATTACCATACACCAATTATTCAATGTCTGGAGGAGAGTCAATATCTATATATCTTGGTAAACCCCATCATTTCTCATCAGGCCAAGAAAACCAGTCTTAGAAAGGTAAAGACGGATGCCGTTGATGCATATCAACTTTGTGTTTTGTATTACAAGGAAGAATTTGAGCCTTATAAGAAACGAGGACTAAGGCTACTAAATCTAAGAACACTATCAAGGCAATACGAAGCAGTTACGAACCTTTACATTCAGGCAAAACTTCAATTCCACACAATTCTTGACCAGGTATTTCCGGAATATAGGGGAGTCTTTGGAGATTTATTTTCAAAAGTCTCTCTTCAGGTTTTAAAGGAGTTTCCTACATCTGAAGATGTTCTGAGGACTGGTGAAGCAAAGATACTGGAGCGAATTGTGGGAATGCGTATAAAACGGTCTGAGGGTTGGGCCAGGGAGAGGGCAGCTAAATTAATAGCTTCGGCTGAGCGAAATCCTTTCCAACAAGGTGTGTATCAAAGTCAGTTGTTCAGTTTGGATATGTATATCTCTATGCTTCTTCAGTACCAAGAACACCTATCCAGTATAGAGGCAGAGATAGATGTCTTGGCAGAAGAAATTGAAGAATGTAAGATAATCCAATCAATTCCCGGAATAGGAGGAAAAATCGCGGCAACGATCATTTCCGAAATCGGAGAAATTGACCGGTTTAATCACCCTAAAAAACTTGTGGCTTACGCGGGAGTAGATCCAAGTGTCCATTCATCAGGTAAGTTCACAGCTACTATAAATCATATTACTAAACGAGGTTCAAGCCGATTACGGCACGCTTTGTATATGGCCGTTTTATGCGGTATAAGAAGCTCCAGGAACAAGAAGCTAAAAGAGTATTATGATCGGAAACGAAATGAAGGAAAGCCTTCAAGAGTAGCAATGATAGCCTGTGTAAACAAGCTTTTACACTGGATTTATGCAATCCTAAAAAGGAATGAGCAGTTCCTAGATATGGCTTAATCAACAAGAAAAAACAGCTAATGAAAAACCTTCCAAACGGTATTTGGAGGGTTATTTGGCGTGCCTTCAAAAGTATAACACGGAAGAACAAATATTTTAATAAGAAGTTCTTGACTCCTATTAGCTGGTTTAATCCAGGAAGGATTAACCGCCTTTTTTGTTGAATTCCTTATTGAACAAACGAGGCGGTTAATTGAGATGAGGAGACTACAAAAATGAAAAAGAAAATGAACAATTTATTCTTACTTTTAACGATCACCTTTATGGTTGGTTGTACAAACATAGAAGATATATCCAATACAGATGTAGAAACAGGTTCCCAAGAAGTAATCGCAGCCGAAAGAAATAAAAATAATGCAAAAGAAGAAACAGATACTACGGTTTCGGAGGAAACGCCAACCCAACCAATTAATGAACTGTTCTCAGGCTACAAACATATTGAAGTTGATGGCGGTGATTTGTCTGGGCATCGTGAACCAAACATCGTCGTTGACATTGGTTATGGGGACCGTAAATATTGGGCATTTACTAATGAATACGGGCAACTAGTACGTGTCATTGCTGAAGAAATCATCCTTCAGGATGACAGTAACGAACCTGTATTATCGTCTGGCAGATACTATTCTGATGAGGCAAAGGTTCCGGGTGTTGAAAGTGACGCTTTAGATGAAGGACATATCATTGCTGATTCTCTCGGAGGGGTATCAAATGCTTATAATATTACTCCACAGGATAGCATACTCAATCGACACGGCGATCAAGCTTATATGGAAGATTCAATCAGGAGAGCAGGTGGTGCTACTGACTTTGAAGCAATTATCACGTATCCAAATACAAAAACACAGATCCCATCGAGCTATCAATATACTTATACGATAATGGGCAACAAGATCGTTCATACATTTGACAACGTGAACCCTGACGAAGTAAACGAATCACTCGGTTTAACAGACACTGAACCAGTTGAATCAACTGAACCTGTCGAATCAATAGGATCAAAGGCAAACGGTGAGATTTCTAGCGTTGATACAAACGGCAATGGACAAGTGACGATCAAAGAAGCAAAGGCAGCGGGTTTTAAGATGCCAATAACGAGTGATCATTGGTTATACCCATATATGGACGATCGTGATAATGACGGTTTGGTAGGTGAGTAAGCCCGTAGAGCTTTGAGGCAAAACAAATAAACGAAAGAACGTTTTCCTCCTTGGTATTGGTTTTGTGGACCAAATTGCTATGCCGGCGATTTGGTCCTTTCTTTTTGTAAGACATATATAAACATTATTGCTTTGAAGGAATTACGGACATTTCCACGGCCTTGTCAGGATTACTACAATTCTACGTTACTAGTCAACTAGTATAAAAATTATTAGAATAAAATTTTCCCTTATTACACCATCCCTTTCCAATATTTTTTATTCAATAAAAATTTCCAAATCCTTTTAAAAAATGGGTTTTCTTAGAAAATATGCTGTTATAATGGTTTTGAAAACAAAATATATGAAGATGTTATAAGGGGGAGGATTATGAAGAAGTACTTTTTAGTATTTATTTGTTCGTGGCTGGTCTTTACCTCAATGAATTTAACTGTTCAGGCACATTCAGGAAGGACCGATTCTAGTGGGGGACATAATTGCAGCGATAAATCAAAGTCAAAAGGACTTTGCAGCGGGTATCACTATCATAACGGCGGAGGAGATAGCTCAGGCAGTACATCAAGCGGACCGTCTTCATCGACTACATCTTCCAGTGATAAGGACTGTGGAGATTTTGCTTCATACGATGAGGTAGTTGCATACTGGAATAAGAAAGGCTATTCAGCTACATATGATCCGGAAAATTTAGATGGATGGGGGAACGGGAACGTTGATGACGGAATCCCCTGTGAGCCACCTGGCGGGTATGATTATACGAAAATAAACAACAGCCCAGAACAGGTGGCCATGATAACCGCTAACAATGACAGGCAAAAAGGCGAAAACGCTGGTTACCCTATAGGCATGGATGACGGGCAAAAGGACGTAGCCTCTAACCCAGCAATTTCAAAAGGGTCCGATGCGTATAAAGAGGGATATAAAACGGGCTATGAAAAAGGGTACAGTGCTGGTCAGGTAAAATACAAGACAAAAGAAGAAGCAGCAACGAAAGCAGGGATTGCTCTTGGACAGAAACAGGATAAGCTGGTCATCCCTAAAACATACACAGCGATTGCAGGTTTAAAAAAGGCATTCGAAGAAGGGTTCAAAAAGGCTGTCGCCGAACGAGACGCAGCAAAACAGAAGGAATATGAAAAGATTGGCTTTGATGATGGTAAGAAAGATGCCCTGAATGAACCAAAGAACGTAAAGGAAAGCTATCTTGCGGCGTACAAGACTGGATATAAAAATGGCCAGGAAGAATTAAAAAAGGAATTCTGGCAACAAGGTTATGATGCTGCTTTTACTATGTTGTCCTATAAAGACCCTGAGCTTAATCAAGAAAAATATAAAGGCTGGTATAAAGAAGGGTTTCAAGCAAATAAAGAAATTAAGAAAATAGAAAAAGCAGGATATGAATCCGGACTGGCCGGAGAAGGATATAGCATTCAAAAAAAACACAAAAATGCCGAAGTGATTTATAAGCACTACTATAAAAAAGGTTTAAAGGAATTTGAAGAACAGAATAGGGAGACAAACCAACAGATGGCCGGAGGGCTGGGAATGATTTTCTTTGGCTGGCTTGCCCGTAGGTTTTATGTAGCAAGAAAAATGATCTCTTAGGGGGTATTAGAATGGGAGTGTACAGGACGGTTTGTTATAAAGTAGAAGATGTTTTCGTTAAGTTCTTGGCTCGGAATAAGGATCAAGCCATCATTCAAACAAAAGTAGCCACTTACCGAAACCAAAAAGAATTGAAAGATCAGGAACGAAAAGCAGAAAAAGATAAGCAGCTCGCTGAGGAAAGGCAAATCCAACAGCAAAAGAGGGAAGCAGAGGTAAAACGGCGAAGAGAGTTGGAAGAAAAGGAACGGAGAGAAATTGAAGCACTCTTATCTAGAGTTATGCAGCAAGGATATTCCCAATATGAATACAATGAAATTTCACGGAATAAGCAGTTTTTTTCCGCTTTAACACAACGGGTATTCGAGTCGAATGAAAAGGCCTTAGCGTTTATCTATTGTGAATATGACAAATCAAGCAAAAAGGAAATAAAAGGATATCTTATCCCAACTAATAAACGTGTCCTGTTTCTAACAAGGGACTTAACATTCATGGATAAGTTTCGCTATCAAACGGTTATCAATGTGAATTGGTTTAAGGACGGATTATTGGAAAGGGGCCTTAAAATCCAATATGGAAAAAGAAGACTTGAATTTGATGAAATGTTTGATCAAGCCCAGATGGAACGAGTGGGTAACATCATTTTAAATCATGCAACGCATAAAGTGTATATGTAGAACTTTTTATAACAAAGAAAAAAAGAGTATAGAAGAAAAGATTTAAAAACGCCGTTATGCGGCGTTTTTATCTTTGTGGGGGCAGCATTCCTGTAATAAATCAAGTATGTGAAAAAGTGATCTTAAACAAACGGGTGCTTTCCTAAAATAAGATTATACAAAGAAGGCTTAGAGTTGAAAACTCTAGCCTTCTTGACTATGAAAATATATGCTGATTTGTTGTGAAGTTTTATGACATTTGCCGTGTGATTAGGGGCTGTAATTTATACTTTATACCCCACAAGTAGACCGGTATTATCTACGAAGGAATAAAGGTATTTAATTGCATCGTTAAAGATAACAAATAAGGTAGCAAGGCTCAAAGATTCATTTTGTGTGAAACAATTTTAGAAGAAATTCTGCTTTTTACATAATTTTTTATGTTTCTTACATTTGTCATTTCAGACACTTCTTGTTTTAAGGCAAATAGAGTTTGATTTTCATCCAAAATTCTTTTCTCCTGGTTATCAAGAAGCGTTTGATAAATCCCAATATATTCTCTTTCAACAATTCTAGTTTTGGCACCTTCGTCTAGGTCTGTATACTGAATAAATCCATCAAATCGAGAATAAATGGCCTCTCCTAAATGAACAAAGATTTCTCTTTCAGTTTGAAAGTTCGTTGTACATATAATAATGGCCTTTTCTAAATTCACCCTATAATTTTTATCAACAAAAATACCCTCATCAAACATTTGATAGAAAGCACTATAAAGAAGGGGAGGGCATTTATCGAATTCATCAAGTAACACGACATTAGATTCTCGTTTCAGGAGATCCAAAGCAAGAGAACTTTTGTGAATATTATCTCCAAATAAATAGGATGCAAAATCGCTGGTTTGATGCATAGATAATTGTGTTCTAAATAGACCGTTATTTCTTGATATAATGCTTTTAACAAACTTAGCTGTTTCTGTTTTACCTACACCAGCCGGTCCATATAACAGAAGTACAACTGGTTTTTTGTATTTTGGTTTGGTTAAAGGGTAGAGATAAACCAATAGTCTTTTTAATACATCAGGCTGTCCAATGATAACATCATTGTACTTTTCTTTAATCATCTCCAAATGCTTATATTTGAACGAAGTATATTTAAATTGGGATACTTTAATTTGTTCCTTCTTAAAGAGCTGCTTAGTAAGTTTTTCAATATTATTAGGTGGGTTATGGAAAACAACGTTTGAAAACTTATCTGCAAGAATCCAAACCTTGATAAGAGCCGGTAATGCATCAACATATCCGTCATTTAATAAGGCGAATTCTTCAGCCCTGCATATCAGCACCTTTCTGCTATCGAAGTCTCTATGCCCTTCACCATTTTCCTTTAGTACATCCAATAATTCTCCTAACGTAACAGGTCTTTCATTTGTATGTTCTCTTGTAATTCGTTCAAGAAACTTTTCTGGTCCTTTAACTATATGAATGATTTCACTCACTTGCATCCACTCCGGCCAACAAAATATCGATAATTTCTACCTCATTTGGTGTTTTCAGCTCGGAGTTTAAGGCATCCCCAGCTAAGCGAATCTTTTGCTGTTCAGGTTGTATAACATTAAACTCCTGTAAATCTTTTAGTTCTTCTAGAGCGCACTTTCCAACTGGAATGCCGTATAAAGTAAGCTGCATCCTTTGAAAGTCAATTAACTGGTAATTATTTCGTAATCCTTTAAGGTTAAATCTCACAATCTTTTTCTCTTTACCATTTGAAGCTATCATCTCATAGTAGCCTTTTGCATTCTCCAATATGTTGTCTAAATTAGATACATCAAGTGTCGATACATCCACATCCCCAATATCGGAGGCTGAGTTTTTACTTCGACTTTCACCATTAATAACCTGAATCGTTTGTATCTGGGAAGCAAACAATCTCAAAAAGGGAGTAAACGTTTTTAGAGATGTTAAGGATTCTGGCGGGATGTTTAATTTGAAATCTTTTAACTCTAATAAATTGGAAGGTGAATCAATTGATGCAGTAATCTTCTTGAAGGTTGTGAGAATGGTGCCTGAAATCATTTTCTGATGAAGGTATTGATTTGAATCGTCAGTTTTCCCTTCTGCTCTGCCTTTAAATTTGCCGGCAACTAAATCTAGTATCTCCATCCATTTGGGTAGGCCTATTTGAACAGTTGCTTGAGCACTAGCGGATGTATTGGCTTCTTCTTTAATAATTTCAGATTCAGTTTCTTCTATTCTACCCTCATAGTATTGATCTATATAGTCTAAGGCTGAACCTTCATCAAAATATACTACTTTCAGCATAAGGCTTCCTCCTTCAGGATTTGTACGAGTTTTCGTCTCATACCATTATACATTTTATAAAGTTAAATCATCTATAAAGTCTTTCTTACTAAGAATTTCATCTATTAGTAAGTAATTTAGACAGTAACCCAGTCTCAAGTAATCTCTATCAAAATAATTATTATTTTATCTAGGGTATCAGAATTATAAAAAGGTTTTGTGGTAATTATTAATAAGCAACAATATAGTTGGGGTTATTGAGGCCATACCTGGAATGAGTACAGTAAAAAATCCAAATTCAAATGCTGTGAAAGGGTATAACAGGTGCGTTGATCCAGGAAGGATTAACCGCCTTTTTTGTTGAATTCCTTATTGAACAAACGGGGCAGGATAGTTTAAAAAGAGAGTGCATCTTGATGCCTAATAGGATTAGATTTACAATTTGTAAGGTAGGTAAATTTATCCGTATAAAAGTAGGTGGGTCAATATGAAAAAGTTACATAATAGGCGTTTAATAAGAAGTAATTTTTTAAGTAAACGTAGAAAAAACAGAAGAGAAAATATTATCGCTAATGAAGGTACACAAAAAAAAGAGTTAGTATGGAGAAAAATGGAGATAAAATTTTCTTTGTTTGCATTAATTATTTCACTGCTAACGTTTTCTTGGACTATATACCAAGATTATAAAAATAATCAAGAGGAAATAGTTATTAACTCATTTACCTCTACATTGGATAATAACGTGTCTCTTAATAAAATTGAATTACCAAAAAGTCCATATATAGTAACAATGAGAGTTGGTATCTTACTAACTAATACTAATGAAAAAACAGTAACATTAACTAATTATAAATTGGAACAAATTGGTGAAACTAATCTCGATATAGATTTTAAATACCCAACTTTTTATTCCGGAATGGATCAAGGATTTAGTGATGAAAATGGTACTAGTCAAGACCTACCCTTTATTCTTAAAAAGGGAGAGAGCAAACTTGTATATATTAACACAGGGATATTAATTAATAATAATGTATTTGAAAAAATCAATAAGGTTTATAAGATAGAAAATGGAATAGATATTCCAGAAAATATAGAATTAACCAATAGAGAGCTATCATATTACTTAGTAAAAGCCCAAACTGATTTATATGGCAATAAAATAGAGGGTGATACTTATAAAAGCGATGAGGGGGAAAAATTTTTTCATCATGTAATAGACATAGATAAAAGTGATTTTCCTATTTTTTCTATTACTTTTAAGTCTGTGAACGGTACATACTTTGAACATATTTTCTATGAATACAAACATGAGAATTTTTAAACACTTCTTTTCTAACAGGAGTCTTAATCCGAGGAGTATTTACAATTTTTGGTTGTCTCATTGAACTAAAGGGTGCTTTACTTTAAAGAGCTAATGCCTTCTTTTCGCTTATATTAATTTAATTTTGGATATATGTGTTAAAAAAGAACAGAATATATTTCTGACTGTACGTGTATTTATAACTTTAAGGAGGTTGAAGATGAATCTTAGCTTTTTAAAACAAGATATAGTTAAAATTTGCAAAGAGTTAAACGAATTAGGAGAAGTAAGTTTTAAACATTCAATTCAATATGATGGTGTTTATATCCCTAAAGTATTTTTTAATAATGCTACTTATCAAAGTACCCTTGAAAAACTTATGAAAAATGAAGAGCTTAGTAAACTATTATCTAATACTATGATCGTAGGAACTTTCAATAAGCTAATTAAAAAACAGCTAAATAACAGCAGTATACCTTTAACTGAAACTGTAAAAGAATTTGACAAGCTGTTAGATAATATTAAAACTTATAAAGTTTATGTGCCTTTAAAGGGAATAGAGTTGTTTCCTGATAATTTGAAGATTTCAGAAAAGGTAAAAATTATAAAACTTGATAACCAAAATATTAACGAATACCTCCCCTATTTAGATCAGGATGATGATATTAATTTATTATTACCTACAGCTTTAGAGTTGGAAATTTCTACAGCGGATTTTGAAAAAGCTATGGAACTATCTATTGATATTGGTAAGTACGTCGTTAATTTTTTAAGATTGGTAGATTACAATTGTTGGGATGAAGAAAACCTCTCTGTTAGGCTTCCAGGATATGGATCAATTAAAGAGGGGCTACGTGTTTATACAGTAGATAGTGAAAAAAGAAATGCAACTCTGTCTGTGCAAAATAAAAATGGCGATAATGAATTTCTTGAACTAGATAAAACTACTTTAGAGGATATGGATAGACTTGGAAGTAATATGTTTGGAAAACTTATTGACAATTACTTGGAATTTCAATTATTGGACTTAGAGCAATCCATATTACGTTCTATTATTTGGTTTGGTGAATCTAAAGTTGAAGTAGATAATGTCGCTAGATTTATTAAATTAATGCTTTCAATTGAGTGCCTATTTAATACAAATAATTCTGATCCAATAACAGCTACTTTAAGAGATCGTATGGCATTCACATTGGCGAATACAAAGGAAGAAAGAATGGATATTGCCAAAAAAATGAATGATTTGTACAGTCTACGTTCAAAAATTGTACACCACGGTAATTCAAGGATAAAGTTATTGGATCTATTAAATTTAGAAAACTTAGCTGCTGATGCGATTGTTCAATTTCTAACGAATGAAAAATTATTAGAAATAAAAACTAAAAAAGAATTACAACAATATTTCGAGGAATTAAAATATACTTAATTCCATAGGTAACTTGAGTGGTATTAGAGTGTATTGATTTTTCACTAACGGGTGCTTTCGTATTATAGAGTTAACCAGTTTTTACTGGTTGCTCTTTTTTTTATAGGACCTATTATTTCAGTAGCCAGGGTAGAACGTACGGGTGCGTGGGAGTCAGATCTCGTAACATAAACTGTTCGCCCCCTACTTGTAGAATGATGTTTGAGGCTGGTTGGGACATATGATCTCGTATAACAAGCGAAGCTATGGAACTACAGGAAGGTATAGGGGTTACTGGTGAGTACATCAAAGGGAGAGATAATTATTGAATCCAGTAGTTGGCCTAGATGTGGCCAAAGGGGAAAGTGAAGCTCAGGCATTTCTAGATAAGGACAAGCCATATGGAAAGAGCTTCAGGATACAACATATCAAGGAGGATTTAGATACTTTCATCTCTTTTTTGAAAGAGATAGAAAGAAAGACTGGCGTAAGACCAGCAGTAATTCTTGAATCTACAGGGCATTACCATACACCAATTATTCAATGTCTGGAGGAGAGTCAATATCTATATATCTTGGTAAACCCCATCATTTCTCATCAGGCCAAGAAAACCAGTCTTAGAAAGGTAAAGACGGATGCCGTTGATGCATATCAACTTTGTGTTTTGTATTACAAGGAAGAATTTGAGCCTTATAAGAAACGAGGACTAAGGCTACTAAATCTAAGAACACTATCAAGGCAATACGAAGCAGTTACGAACCTTTACATTCAGGCAAAACTTCAATTCCACACAATTCTTGACCAGGTATTTCCGGAATATAGGGGAGTCTTTGGAGATTTATTTTCAAAAGTCTCTCTTCAGGTTTTAAAGGAGTTTCCTACATCTGAAGATGTTCTGAGGACTGGTGAAGCAAAGATACTGGAGCGAATTGTGGGAATGCGTATAAAACGGTCTGAGGGTTGGGCCAGGGAGAGGGCAGCTAAATTAATAGCTTCGGCTGAGCGAAATCCTTTCCAACAAGGTGTGTATCAAAGTCAGTTGTTCAGTTTGGATATGTATATCTCTATGCTTCTTCAGTACCAAAAACACCTATCCAGTATAGAGGCAGAGATAGATGTCTTGGCAGAAGAAATTGAAGAATGCAAGATAATCCAATCAATTCCCGGAATAGGAGGAAAAATCGCGGCAACGATCATTTCCGAAATCGGAGAAATTGACCGGTTTAATCACCCTAAAAAACTTGTGGCTTACGCGGGAGTAGATCCAAGTGTCCATTCATCAGGTAAGTTCACAGCTACTATAAATCATATTACTAAACGAGGTTCAAGCCGATTACGGCACGCTTTGTATATGGCCGTTTTATGCGGTATAAGAAGCTCCAGGAACAAGAAGCTAAAAGAGTATTATGATCGGAAACGAAATGAAGGAAAGCCTTCAAGAGTAGCAATGATAGCCTGTGTAAACAAGCTTTTACACTGGATTTATGCAATCCTAAAAAGGAATGAGCAGTTCCTAGATATGGCTTAATCAACAAGAAAAAACAGCTAATGAAAAACCTTCCAAACGGTATTTGGAGGGTTATTTGGCGTGCCTTCAAAAGTATAACACGGAAGAACAAATATTTTAATAAGAAGTTCTTGACTCCTATTAGCTGGTTTACTTCAAGAATCGGGGCAGGTTAGCTTAACAAGGTTTGGTTAAAAAAGTGGTTTAATCGATATGTAATTAGGGTAATAACCATTGAATAAAAATGGTTGACCACTAACATTGAACATCAATGGGGAGGTAGCACTTTGGCTTACTTGTTGGGAAATCTAAAAGCATCTTTAGAGCAAACCAAAGAACGTTTAAATCTTCTCAACGAACGTGGTGTTTAAGCATTAAACATTCTTTATCCAGGACTAAATTATGGTGGAATGCTTTATTATCAGCTTTTAGAATCTTTACCTAAAGAAATCGAACAATTAGAGAAGAGAATTAAGGGAATCGAAAATAAAGAAGTAAAAACCAACCAGCTATCCAATGCCATATAAAGTATGGAAATTAAACTAACAGTGCTTTGATCCAAAGAGGGTTAAGGCACTTTTTTGTTGAATTAAAGAACATACGGGGCAGGTGAATTAAACAATATTGTTTAAACCTTGAATCTAAAAACCCCTACTAACGGTATTTGGGAAGGCCGTTAGAGGGGCAAAAAATAGCCCTCAGGGGGGCTATAAAGATAATAAACAATTAGGCTAAAGTTTGCAGCGATAAAAGACACTGTTGTTAGTAAAGAGTTACTTTCTTATAGAACAAACGGGGCAGTAATGTTGAAGAAGGAAAAGAAAACTTACCATAGAATATATGTACCTAAAGAACAAAGAGGAGATAATTCCAATGGACACTACGGAATTTAAAGAGATAGTGGATAAAATCGTTGTCTCTAACGGATTGGTAAAAAGAAGAAAATTTTATTATTTAGAGAGTGAAGATTTAACGGTTGTACTTGGTTTACAAAAATCAAGCTATTCTTCAAGCTATTACTTTAATTTGGGATATGTAATTAATATCTTAAATGATACACATTACCCTAAATATACTGACGGAAATGTGCGGCTAAGATTTGATTTCGAAATAGATGGGAAAACCACTGACATTGTTGATATACAGGATGTGTTAAAAGACCAATTTATTAGTGAATTGGTGAGAAACATCAATCACTATGTATCTTCAATAACAGGCATTGAGGCTTTAAAAAATCTTATCTTAAAAGAACCTGTTCTATTATACCAAACTACGCTTGCTACAAAACAATACCTTAAAATTGAATAATTCTTATTGAACAAACGGGGCAGGTTACTGTAAGAAGGTAGGTGGTGAAATGGAATACTGGGAATTAACTGAAAACCCTGCGGATGAAGTTTACAGGAAACTAATAAAAGTTCTGTGTGGTAATTCAGATAATTTCTATTTTGTGACTAGGAAAGAATTTAAATACAATTAGGAAATTCTTGTACAGTTTGAACCCTATATCATAGAAAGTTATAGAACAAAAAAATGGGCAAATACCATAACAAAAGGTCCAGCAGCAACGGTTTATGTAATTGAGTCAAATAAAGAAACGTGTAAACTATTACAACAATTTGCAAATACTTTATATGGTTGGGTAGCTCCGAAGTTACCTGAAGATTTAACATTTATAAAAAATGATTTTGCATGGTTTTCCTGTACAACCCACGAAGGATTTGGAAGTTTTTCAATTCGTTCCGCTTATTACAGGAATTTAATTGGTGAGATTCACGGCTTAAAAATACAAAAAGTAGAATAGTTCTTGTTGTGGTAAAGGGTGCTTTCCTTTAAGCAATAAATACAGCTTGTATCTTAATTGTTCCTGTTTTTTTATCTTTGCTGAAAATAATAAGTTCGGGGGTGATAAAATGGCAACTGCTAAAATCGGGGACAATATTTTATTTAAGCGTGATGGGGAAAGGTATGAAGGAACTGTTACGGTTGTAAGAGAAAATTCTGTTATTGTTGAGTATGGATACAACAAGGAAAAAGATGAACCTATTACAACCATAGTCAATCATAAAAATTATAAAATTAAGAATGCAACTTTGTGAACAATTGACTTAAAGTTACGGGTGCGTTGATCCAAGAAGGATTAAGGCACCTTTTTGTTGAACTCTTTATTAAACAAACGGGGCAGGTTAGTTCAACAAGAGTGTTTATGTAAATTAGTTCCAAACATAAAAAATTCATTTATAATACAGATAATACCAGTTAAAACAAGGGGTCTTATAGATGGAACTGATCACAAACAAAGTCATATTAATATCTGTATTCTTATTGGTCGTAACGGCGATAGAAACGTTAGCATATTCAACGAGAATTTCAGGGGCAAGGGTGAAGTTAATTGCTACTGCCTTGTCTTTATTCAGTACGTTAGTGATTATCTCAAGGTTTTCAACAATGATACAGCAACCCTTGACAGCTAAACTCATCGCAGAAGCTCCTGATACAAATAAACTCCAATTCATTGAAGAACAATACAGAATTTTAATCGGTGTCACTACCATAGGTGTTTTACTTGGAATCGTTTTGTTCCCCACTTTTATCAATATTTTCTCAAGAGCAATTGTTCAGCTGTCCAAAGAGCGTGGTTCATTAGTTTCGCTTTTTGCTAAACAATCCAATTTATCTGGTTTAAAAAAGGTTATTAAATGTGCCAGGATTCCAAGATGGTCATACCTTGAAGGAATAACTTTCAAGACCATTCCTAAACGTCTTTTTATAATTAATGTTATTATTTCTGCTGTGTTTACCACAGGTGTTCTTTCCTCAATATATGCTTCAATGTTAGTCCCAAGGGATTATGCCCAGGCTGCATTGATGTCCTCTGGAATAATAAATGGAATTGCGACTATTCTTCTGACCTTATTTGTAGATCCGAAAGCCTCCGTTCTGGCTGACAGGGTGGTTAATAACCAAAGCCAATATATCTATTTGTTCTTTGACAATGGTTAGCTCCAAATTGGTGGGAACAATCGCCGCCCAGTTAATATTTATTCCAGCTGCGTACTATGTAGCTTGGTTCGCTAAGTGGATTTAGGTTTATTAAACAAACGGGGCAGAATACTTCTGATATGTGTTTAATATAAAAATGGATGTTTCATTGTTCAACCTCAGAAGGGAGACCTTGGTTACGTTGGAAACTGAAAATTGGAGGGAGTTATTGAAATGGCTAAATTGATCTATCCTATTAACGTATCTTTGGACGGTTACATGGAGGATGAGCGCGGCAATATCGAGTGGACGATCTCCGATGACGAAGAGTTTGCGTTCTGGACTGACTTCCAGCGGCCGATTGGCACCTACCTATACGGGCGTCGAATGTACGAGTCGATGGTGTACTGGGAGACGGCGAGCGCCAAAAAAGGCGATCAACCGGAGGGATTGCGGGAATTTGCGCAGATCTGGCGAGTTGCTGAGAAGATCGTGTATTCCCGGACGCTTCGGGAGGTTTCTAGCGCCAAGACTAGGATCGAGCGCGAATTCAATCCTGATGTGATTCGGAGGCTGAAAGAGTCTTCAGAAGCCGATATTACGATTGGCGGCCCCGAATTTGCTGGGCAGGCGATGAGCGCGGGACTTATCGACGAGTGTCATCTGCTTGTTAATCCGATCGTTTTGGGTGGAGGTAAGCGAGCATTGCCGGACAACCTTCGCAGGCGGTTCGAGCTGCTCGGTGAGCGCCGCTTCCGAAGCGGTGTTGTTCATCTTCACTACCTCGTGATCGTCTGACCACGACGCTAGCGTGAAATTCAAGAGATACGCTTTCGAACTTACTAAAATCAAGTGAAATTACGAAAGTGGAAGTTATGAGCGTCTTCCATCTTTAAACTACCGGGTGCGTTAATCCAGGAAGGATTAGGCTCCTTTTTTGTTGAATTCCTTATTGAACAAACGGGGCAGTTTAGTTAAATAAAGAATTATCAGTTGTATAGTGAATTTATTTATAACTATACACCAGGGGACAAATATGGCTGATTATACAAAAGAAATTAGAGAACTTATAGGAACCAGACCATTTATTTTGGTCGGTTCTACTATTCTTGTTAAGAATGAAAGGAACGAGATTCTATTACAACATCGTTCTGATACACACGAATGGGGTTTGCCAGGTGGAGCAATGGAAATTGGTGAAAGTTTAGAGGAAACCGCCGAACGTGAACTCTTTGAGGAAACGGGATTAAAAGCAAAGAGATTTAAGTTTATTGATATTTTGTCAGGGAAAAATCTTTACTTTAAATATCCTAACGGTGATGAAGTTTATAATGTTATTTGTGTCTATTTGGCACAGGATACAAGTGGTGAGTTAGCTTTGAATGATGGTGAAAGTTTGGGATTAAAATATTTCTCCTTAAAGGAATTACCTTCACAACTTGATGAAAGGGCAAAGTTAATTATTGCAAAACAATTGATTTAGGTGATCTTGTTCAAGCAACGAGTGGCGTTGATTCAAAAAGATTAAGCCATTTATCTTGAAGTTATTTACTTAACGAAGGATTATCTGAAGAATGGTTTTTAAAGTTTGGTACAGAACTCTATAACTCAAGGGGGGAACTCAATGAAAAATGACTTCTATTGCGATGAAGTATTAAGCGGGAAAACTTTGGTGAAAAGAGTGCTGGAAACGGAAAATGTGCTGGCATATTATCATACTCGCCCTTTTTACGAAGTGCATATAGTTGCAATTCCTAAAAAACATATTTCTTCGTTTCTTGATGTAACTGAGGACGATACTAATATAATGAATGAGATAATGATGGTTATAAGGCAGGTCGCATCACAGGTAACTAAAGAATATGGAGCTTGTAAAATAATTACCAACTTAGGTTCATACCAAGATACAAAACATTTACATTGGCATATTGTCTATGGTGATAGGATTAGAAATTAAGATTGTTATTCAACAAACGGGTGCGTTGATTCCAGCAGGATTAACCGCCTTTTTTGTTGAATTCTTTATTGAACAAACGTAGCAGGTTAGTGAAAGAAGAAATATCTATATATGTAGCTCATTGTGTATGTTAAAATATGGATAAAAGTGCAGGAGGATTTAATGATTTGGAAAGTATAAGAGCTTACTTGAAAAAGGAAAATAATTGGTTTTTTGTTCCTTTAGCCCTCATTTCTATCTTAGTTTTAACTATGAATAGAACGGGTCCTTTAGAAGGCCACTTAAGACCCGTAGGCTTTATTTTGTTCACAATTTTATGTATTAGTTTAATTGTAATTTGTAGACATTCAAAATGGAAAATAACGGGGATATTACTCTACTTCATCTTTTTTGGGCTAATCCCGTTCTTAGATTAAACTTAAGTTAACAGTGAACGGTTGGCTCTCTTTTTTGAAGTCCTTTTTGAACTAACGGGCAGGGTAGTTAAAGAAGTTATGGATTTAAAGGCATTCTTGTTCTAAAAGGAGGCTGGGGATGAGGAAGGTTATAAATGTTTTATTGCTTGGATTTTGTTTTGTATCATTGATTTCTTGTTCATCAATTGATGGGAAGACTAAGCCATTGAGCAACTCCCAATTAGATGAATTTATAAAAAGTAAACAATTAAATGTCCAGGCAACGGAGGAAATTGCTAAAAGGTTCACTGTTATAATGTACGAGAACGAAGCCACTATGGGATTTTACACAGCGTATGTAAGGGACGGCAAAATAGAATCGGGAAATACAACCTTTAAAAATAATGCCGAATCTAACCTGGTTTCAGTTGGAGGGGTCACGACTGGAAATCCATTTGCTATAATCAAAATAAACGATCAGAATCTTGTACAAAAAGCAGAAAAAGTTAGAGTTATCTGGGATGATGGCAAAGAAACGGTTAAATCTGCTCAAAATCAAAATGCCTTGATCATTCCTAACGGTGACAGTAGCTCTAATATCGAGAAAAGTGTTCAGGTGATTGATTTTTTAGATGCTAAAGGCAATATCATTTTCCAAATAAATGAATAAGTTTTCATTCGATCAAGAAGGATTGGGGCATTTTTTTATTGAATTCCTTATTGAACAAACGGGGCAGTTTAGCTTAACAAGAAATTGTAACAATACATTTGAAATCTCCAAGTCACACTTAACAATTCCTTTAAAATGGAAGTATATCGTTATGCGGGTGACTACCAAAGTTTTCGGACTTCTTTTTATGGACTAAAAGGAAAGTATTTATCTTAAAAGTGCAATTTATCCAAGGAGGATAATGCACTTTTTTATTTATTATTTTTTTAAAAATAATGAAACCAATACTTAACTTAGTCGTCTTAGCAGTAAGTAAAATTGGGTGGTGAAAAGTTGGAGGAAATAACGGAAACAAGAAACGAAAATCCGGAAAATAAGGAAGTATGGTTTAAAAAGATTATGGATTTATATGGCGAAAGATTAACTAAACTTTCTTTCAACTACACTAAGGATTGGAATCTTGCTGAGGATATAGTTCAGGATGTATTTATTACTTGTTATAAGGAATATGAAGACATTCATAAAATAGTTTTCTTTAAAGCCTGGATATTCAGGGTAACAATAAACAAGTGTAAAGATTATTTAAAGAGTTCCATTTTTAAAAGGGTTGTTTTAAATTCTAACTTACTTATATTTTCAAAATCTCCTGATTTATCGCCGGAAATGGCCTTGCTCAAGAGCAACGAAGAGAGGTTTTTATCTTCTTGTGTTCTGGCATTACCCGTAAAATATCGAGAGGTAATAATTCTTTACTATTATGAAGAGTTATCGATTGAAGAGATAAGTGAAATTTTAAAAATCAATTCAAATACGATCAAAACCAGACTTAAAAGGGCCAGGATGAAATTAGAAGTATTGATGGAAAGGTGGAGGTAGAATGGAGAAAGAACTTCAAAATTTGCGAAAAGCAATGGATTCTTCCACACACAAAGGTATACACTTTACAGCAATTCAGAAGGAAAGGATAAAGGCCGCACTTCCGAATGATGAAGTAGTTACTATGGAAAAGCCAAATTTTTATTATTATATCGTAACAGTTCTAGCAGCATCCTTATTTATTCTTTTCTTTTATACAGACATAGTAGCTAATTTATCTACTAGTAATAAGGTGGAACAAGGATCGCAACAGGCTTTAGAGAATGAGTGGAAGGTAAGAAATGAGTATTCCAAGAATGGAAAAAAGCTGTTCGTTGTTTTCCCGGATCCGTACCTTACTGCTGGTAAACCATACGGATATATATTTAGTTTTAAGGAACCTTTTGAGGTTTATGAAGGAAAAGAACTTGAAATATATGCAACCAAAAAAGAGAGCGGTAAGCGTATGAATTTGTTACCGCCAACAAAGATTACCGAACCAACCTCGGGTTATTCTACATTAGGCAGGTTTACAGCACAACTTAGTCTACCAGAAAGCGGAATCTGGAAATATGAAGTCTTCTTGGACAAAAAGTTATATGGGGATGTGGTATTGGCCGTAGGGGAAAAAAGATTTATACCTATTGATGCACCCAGCTTTGTAAATGAAGGAGATTTTGAAAAAATTGATTGGAACCGAAAAGCAGTGGACTTGGGTCACAATATTATAGGAAATAAAAATAAGTCAGGTGTTATAGGTGCTAATATGCCGAGTATTAAAAGAAACCAAAAGTGGATGTGGCATCTTTGGGGAATTGAAAAGCCAAGTGGAACTGATCTAACAGTGGTAGGTTTTCACAGAGAAACCGAAACGGTGCATCAAATATTAACATACCCAAGTTGGACGATAGAACTTGGCGGGGAGAATAATGGTGCAGATGCACATACACCTTCAAGTGTAAACATTCCAATGGCAGGGGAATGGGCGATACTACTCTATGTTGATGGGAAATTATACGATATATTAGTGTATAACATAAAACATTAATATGCCTAAGGATCATAACAAAAGATTCTAAGGTTTTTGTTTTCGATTGCTAAAGACATAAGAAATGACGTGTGGTACCACACGTCATTTTCCTCGTTTATTAGGTCTTAAAAATTCGTCGAAGAGGTGAAACTCCTCACTTTATTGTAAGTGGCAGCAGAATTGATGACTATATTTAATAGAACTTTCATTAAATAAACCACTTTTATCCAGCAGGGTTAACGGTGTTTTTATTGAAGCTCTTTTTGAACAAACGGGGCAGGTTAGCTAAATACACAGTGAGTCTTCATTTAACATTAATCCAGGAGGAAACTATGGGAAAACCGAAAATTCTTATCGTAGGAACATTTCATATGGGGAGTACACCCGATATGATGCAATCTGGATTAGAAAATTTTCTATCGCCAAAGCGGCAGGCAGAAATATCTGACGTTATTGCCAAACTAAAAAAATTCGAGCCTAATAAGATTGCTGTCGAGATTGTAAAAGACAATGAAGCAGAGCTGAACAAAAGTTATCAGGATTTTTTGAACAATACCTTTGAATTAAAGGTAAATGAGGTACATCAAATTGGTTTTCGATTAAATGCAGAATTGAAAAACAATAAATTATTCGCCATAGATTGGATGGGTGATGTAGGACAGAAAGGAATTGGGGAGGTAATGGAATGGTCTAAGGCTAATCAGCCAGACCTATATCAATTGATAAATGAAGTTTACCTTCCCAAGATTGCACCACAATTTAATGGTCTTTCCATATCAGAAATACTTAAGGTATGTAATGACAAAAAGAGATTAATGCTGGAACAGGAAATGTATATGAATGTGGTCCGTATTGGTGAAGATTTAAACTATGTAGGAATAGAGTGGGTAAGGTGGTGGTACCAACGAAACCTAACTATATTTTCAAACCTAACCAGGTTGGCTAAAGCGGATGAACGCATTCTCTTACTCATTGGTAGTGCTCACGTCTATTTAGTAACCCAATTCTTATCAGAGAGCGGCTTATTTGAAATAGATGATTTGAACGTATACATCTAGTCTGGTGATTTGTGAACTATGGTACTTAAACATACGGGGCAGGTTAGCTTAACAAAGTTTGGTTAAAAAATGTGGTTTAATCGATATGTAATTAGGGTAGTAAACATTGAATATAAATGGTTGGCAACTAACACAGAATATCATGGGGAGGTAGCACTTTGGCTTACTTGTTGGAAAATCTAAAAGCATCTTTAGAGCAAACCAAAGAACGTTTAAACCTTCTCAACGAACGTGGTGTTGAAGCATTAAACATTCTTTATCCAGGACTAAATTATGGTGGAATGCTTTATTATCAGCTTATAGAAACTTTACCTAAACAAATCGAACAATTAGAGAAGAGAATTGAGGAAATGGAAAATAAAGAAATATTAAAAACCAACCAGCTATCCGATGCCATATAAAGTATGGAAATTAAGCTAACAGTGCTTTGATCCAAAGAGGATTAAGGCACTTTTTTGTTGAATACCTTTATTAAACAAACCGGGCAGGTTAGTTGAACTCAGTTTTAAACTTATTAAACACAAAGAGTATGGGCACAAATAGAATTTGATGGAATTAGGTGGATAATTATGATAGATATAAATATATTTCCTGTTATTGAAACCGAAAGATTGATTTTAAGACAAGTAACCAAAGATGATGCAGAAAGCATTTTAGAGTATTTGTCTGATAAAGATGTAATGAAGCACTACGGATTAGAACCTTTTAAATCAACTGATGACGCATTAGATGAAATTTCGTGGTATCAATCAATATTTGAAAAGAAAACTGGAATTAGGTGGGGAATTTCCCTAAAAGGGCAAGGAAGGGTTATTGGTAGTTGTGGTTTTCTAAACATAGTTCCACAGCATTGTCGTTCTGAAGTTGGTTTTGAGTTAAGTAAAGAACATTGGGGAAAAGGCATTGCAAGTGAGGCCTTTGAAGCAGTAATTAAATACGGGTTTAAACAATTGAATCTACAACGGATACAAGCATTAATTGTACCCCCTAATATTTCATCACAAAAGTTGGTAGAAAGAAAGGGATTTATAAAAGAAGGACTTTTAAGAAATTATGAATTTACTTGCGGAAAATTTGATGATTTACTTTTGTATGCATTGTTAAAGCAAGACTTTGAAAAAATGCACTCATTGATGAATGTGAATAATTACACTTAAACTATAGGGTGCGATGATCCAGGAAGGATTACCGCACTTTTTTGTTGAATTCCTTATTGAACAAACGGGGCAGATTAGTTAAAGAAGGAATAAACTTACATTTATCGAATTAAATTAATAAGTCAATTAATCATAAAGGAGAAAATATGAAGATTTGAGGGAGAGGTTCTACAAGTTAATGAAAATAGTGTAACAACTCCCTGATATCAATACTATACGGGTCAAGGAATTTACGTTAACGATTAAAAAGAGGCCAGGCACCCTCCTATTGGAGATGGCGCCTGGCCCCTAATTATTAGCTTAGGATTTGTTCGATTTCGTTTAGTGCTTGTTCGAAGGCTTTGCAGGCATTGTCGACTGGTTCCGGACTGGTCATGTCGACGCCGGCTTTTTTGAGTACCTCAATTGGGTAGTCGGAGCTACCGGCTTTCAGAAAGTCGATGTAGCGGTTGACTGCCGGCTGTCCTTCTTCAAGGATTTGCCTGCTTAATGCGGTTGCTGCGCTGTAGCCTGTCGCATATTGGTAAACATAGTAGTTGTGATAGAAATGCGGAATTCTTGACCACTCGAGGCCGATTTCTTCATCAATGGTAATATCCTGGCCGCCGAAGTATTTTTTGTTCAGCTCATAATAATCCTTGGTCAAAGAATCTGCCGTAAGTGTTTCGTTGTTCTGGGACTTCTTGTGGATTTGGTGCTCGAACTCCGCGAACATCGTCTGGCGGAATACAGTCGCCCTGAATCCTTCAAGGAAGTGATTGAGCAAGTACAGACGCTTTTGCTCGTCATCAAATGTTTTTAGCAGGTAATCATTCAAAAGCGCTTCATTGCAGGTTGATGCGACTTCGGCAACGAAAACGCTGAAATTGGCATACGGATATGGCTGGGTTTTATTTGTATAATATCTATGGACCGAGTGTCCGAATTCATGGGCAAGCGTAAACAGGTTGTGCACATTGTTTTGCCAGTTCATCAGGATATACGGATTCGTACGGTAAGCACCCGAAGAATACGCCCCGCTCCGCTTCCCTCTGTTTTCGTGGACGTCGACCCATCGGTTATCAAAGCCCTCTTTCAGGATGTTCTGATACTCCTCGCCAAGCGGTGCAAGGCCCTTCAACACGAGGTCGCGGGCTTCATCGTACGAAATCTCCATCTTGACATCCTTCACAAGCGGAGTATACAAATCATACATATGAAGCTCGTTGACGCCAAGCACTTTTTTGCGAAGCTTTACATAACGGTGCAGCAAATGCAAATTGTTATTGATTGAATGAACAAGATTGTCATAGACGGTTTCCGGGATATTGTTCGCGGCCAGCGCGGCTTGACGGGCAGAATCATAGTTGCGGACACGGGCATTGAAGTTGTGCTTCTTCACCTGGCCGCTAAGTGTGCTCGCAAATGTGTTCCTGAATTTTCCGTACGTATCAAAAACTGCCTTGAACGCGTCATGGCGCACCCTTGCATCCGCGCTCTCAAGGAATCTAGAGTAGCGGCCATGGGTCACTTCGACCTCTTCCCCGTTTTCATCCTTAATTGGTGGGAACTCCAAGTCCGCGTTATTCAGCATACCGAATGTGTTTGATGACGCAGCCATTACTTCACCGGCTTCAGCCAGGAGCGCCTCCTTTTCAGCGGATAAAATATGCGGGCGTTGGAGGTTGATTTCTTCTAGGGCATGCTCGTACAGCTTAAGCTCAGGTTTTCCCTCCAAAAATCCTTTGATTTTTTGCTCATCAATTGAAAGAATTTCGGGCACGATAAAAGCAAGCCGGCTTGCCGCCTGGGAATAAAATGCCTTCATTCTGCCATCCATTCCTTGATAAAAGGAATTTCCGGTATCCTGGTCGTACCTCAGGTGGGAATATGTATACAAACTGCCAATCCGATCAAGGAGCTGGTCGTGTTCCTGCAAAGCGGTGTAAAGGCTATCTGCGCTTTCACCAAGTTTTCCGCGATGGGCGCTTACTCCTGGAATAAGCTCTTTCACTTCCTGGAATTCCTTCTCCCAGTCATCATCGGACGCAAAGAGATCTTCAAGGCGCCACGTATCCTCAACCGGAACCTCGCTTCTTGCAGGTAATTTTTTTACTGCAGTTTCATTCGTCATATTGATCCTCCTTTCTAGCTATCGTTTTACGAAGCAATACCATTAATTGTATTCTTCTTTCTTTTTGAAAATTCCTTCATTTTTGTAAAAACCTTTTCACTTATCGTTCCCTTTTTTGTGCCAAAATCACTCTCTTCCGGGAAAGTACATTCCGTTAAACTGTCGATTTTGCCTATTTAGGAAAATCTTTATAAAATGCTTCGGCTCCAGTCATCTGTTCTGCCACAGTTTCAGGAAGATACAGTTTCTTTTTAACAGCAAATGTTCCATTTTCCATTGGAGAAAGAATTCTGCATCCCGTAAGCAATTAGAGGTATTCAGACGCGGCACTATGCAGGGATAGGTCTGCATTCTTTCACTACATATTTTTCTAAAGGGGACGAAATTAACGAACGAATGAATAAAACACAGTAAAAGACCTATCTTTATTAAACAAACGGGGCAGGTTAGTAAAAGAAGAAAAAATCCTTAATGAGTATAAATTCTTAATTGTTTATTAAATTTTGTTCTTTATGATAATAAGTAATAAATTTATAAAACAAAAATGTAAGTGATAGAACAACACTATAAACAGGTAACGAGTAAGCTATTTTCCAACCAGTGTACAAAAATACCTGGAGTTTTACTAAAAGTAATTCGAAAACTATTGCAAATATGGACCAAGAAAGTAAGTATAATACTAATTTAACTCCTTTAAATCGGTAATAATCCCATAAATATACAAAGAGATATCCAAAGGCTGGATAAGCGCCATATAAAATTACGTCAAACAATTCGTATTTTTTCATATCTGTTAAATCATAAAGATTAAAAGGTGCGACTGCCATCGTATGGTCTATAATCTTAGGAAATGAAATACTTAGTAAAACAATCAATGGTGTAATTTCTCTAGGGATTCTTTTAGGCAAAAATACAAACAGCAAAATATTTAAAATAACTAGTACTAAGATTGACCATTCATTCTTATCAAATTTATCTGGAAAGTAAAGTAACATTTTAATCCCTCTTTAAACGTTTTTTTCTGTACCATAGCCACAAGATATAAGTCAGTAATATTGTAAATGACCATTCCATTAATGAATGATTTAAATTAAAATTCTTATTTTTAAGTACACCTAAAAAAATAAATAAAAATTCAAGGGATGACATAAAGCAAATATTAATAATTAAAATAGTAACTTTTCCAATTTTATTCTTTATCCTAAGATATAAATCGAAAAATATGATAATTATCAACGGGTACAGCAACAGCCTCTTGAAAAAATGAGTCCAGAAATCACTCTTATCATTTGAGAGGCTTATCAATTCCAAATTAATTATAAGAATAGATGAAACAGAATGCGTAATTAACCAAACGGTCATCCAAATAAATAAAATTTCATAAAGGTGAAGTATTTTTTTATAGTTACAAAAGGTAATTACAAAGATAACTAATAAGAAACTAAAAATGGAAAGGAGCATTTTATCACCTTTTTAAAATGGATAATCTTAATTTTTGCAAAAAGAAAATTTATATGCGGAAAATTGCCATTGTTACACATTTCGATTCTTTTGTGAAGAAATGTACTTAAACTATTGGGTGCGTTGATCCAGGAAGGATTAACCGCCTATTTTGTTGAATTCCATATTAAACAAACGGGGCAGGATAGTTCAAGTAAAATATTTTATGTAAAGAGATAATAGTGAGGTAAATATGGAAATAGGGCAAAAGAAAATATTTAATAAAGCATTTGTAGAAAAGGGAATGAAGGATGTTGTCCTTTGGGATGTACTAAAGATAAAGGATGAGGAACTAATAAGGGTAAAATTTATCAGCAAAAGGTCCCCTCATAGACAAGGACTATGGCTGAGAACAGACAAAGGAATTGTAATCCCAGAATTAAGTGAAGAAGTATTTCCAAGTGTTACGCTTTGGGAGGATACTGCACAACAGGAAGTAATTTGTAAATGTTTTAGTACCGACGGAAATTTAAGTCTTTATAATATCTGGGATAAGGGCAACGGAAGCAAGTCCCAAGGGTATACATCGGGAATGTTAATTGAAGAACATGACAATGGTATTTTAGTCTATAAATGTAACGATTATGGTTTTGAAACTGACTTTACAGATTTAGTATTTTCGGTTGAAAAATTATAACGTGCCTAATCAATTAACGGTCCATCCTTGTTTTGAATTCCTTATTGAACAAACGGGGCAGAATAGTTCAATAACGAAAAGTAAAAAGGGCTAATATACAGCTCTTTTTTACTTGCTTATTTTTTCTTGGTTTTCTCAATAAGGCCAAACCCCTTGGATAATCTATTACCTTCTTTAGTAAACTTAATAAATAATGCATAAGATTATAAATCTTATGACTTTTGTCGCTTAGGGTAATTTCGATATTTGATATCATGTAGTTAAAAGTTATGAAAGAGGTAAATTTTATGCCAAAATCGATTTTGGTAACATTAATCATTATTTTAATAATTCTATTCTTATTGTTAACCATCTTAAAAATTGGCCGTGTTATGTTTGAAAAGGATGCACAGGAGACTGCAGCATTATTATTTAAAAGTGCTGAAGTAAAGAACATAAAAATAATTCACGAAGAAGACCTCAAAGGTTTGCCATTTGCCGTCCAAAATTGGTTAAGGAATTCAAAAGTCATAGGAAAACAGCAAATTAAAACAGTCCGCTTAAAACAAGAGGGAAGGATGCGTATAAAAAAAGACGGCCCTTGGATGCATTCACGAGCCAATCAGTACTTTACTGTTGATAAGCCCGGGTTCGTATGGATTGCCGATGTTAAAATGGCTCCTTTTGTTAAATTGTCGGGTCTAGACACCTATAAAAACGGTAAGGGTAAGATGGATATTAAGCTACTTTCTATATTCCCTGTCGTGGATTCAGAGGGGCCCGAAATTAACTCAGGTACCATGATGAGATACCTTGCAGAGCTAATGTGGTTTCCTTCAGCTGCGTTAAGCCCATATATCAAGTGGGATGCAGTTGATAAAAACACAGCAAAGGCTACGATGGAATACAAAGGGAGTACCGTTTCCGGAACTTTTTATTTTAACGAAAAGGGAGATGTCCTTCGTTTTCTGGGAAAACGGTATAAAGATGTTAATGGAAAATACATCCTAAGTGATTGGGGTGGGGAAAACAAGGAATTTAAAGAGTTTGCAGGAATCCGGATCCCTAGTAAATCAGTTATTATTTGGTATGAGGAAGAAAGTGACTTTCAATGGTTTGAATTTGAAATAAAGGATATAGAATTTAACCAGCCGTCATTATATAAGTAAGTGCAATAAGCCCCCCTTATTCAGTAAGGGGCTTATTCCGTAATAAGGTCTCGTCTATGGGGCCGTTATAAATCTGGAATTACTCTAGGGGGAGTAATATGTTTGGTCATTTGGGCTTTTCGTATGTGGGACTAACGTATTTATTAATGCTTTTTATCCCTAATATTATTTGGAGTAAGAATCCACCTTTAGATTACGACCCTTCCTTGGAAAACAAGGTACTATTGCTGCTAGAACGTATAGGGCAAATAAGTTGTTCATGCAGTATACTAATTTTTACAGACTATAACTTATCATCATTTTCACCTTGGAGTATTTGGCTTATCATATCCTTTTCATTGATGGTCCTTTATGAGTTTTGTTGGATTAGATATTTTAGGAATGAAAATACATTATGGAATTTTTATCGCAGTTTCTATGGATTTCCTGTACCTCTTGCAAGTCTACCAGTTTTAGCTTTTTTACTATTAGGCATCTATGGTAAAGTCCTATGGCTGATTGTATCTGCTATCGTTATTGGAATTGGACATATTGGCATACACATTCAACATTATAAAGCATTAAAACCAGTAATATAATTAAGAAGCCCCTCTCGATTGAAAAGGCTTTAGCTATTGAGTTTTTTCTATAGATTTCAGGTAACATGTTCGTCGATCCAGGGAGGATTAAGCGTCTTTTTTGAATTCCTTATTAAACAAAAGGGGCAGGTTAGTTCAAGAAGGTATAGTAAAATCATCAAACTATAATTGAAAAAAATTCAAATTCCGCAACTAAACCCCAAACTGTTTTAAATGATGGTCAAGATGCTTGTAGATCCCTCTACCCCATTGATCAGGAGAAAGTTTTCCGAAAAAAGGATGAGGGTGATTTGAACAAGCCTCTGGTCCATTCTTTTGGAATGCTGTAATTTGTTGTTTCAATTTTTCTCTTTCTATTTCGAAATCTTTTTTATCTGCTATTAAAATGCTTGGTATAGTAGACATATTGTGTGGTAAAGGCTTGTCGTTATAAAAAATGGGTTTTGCGAACCCACCTACTATTAGCCCTAACCAACCTCTTGGAGGCGTAGAATAGCCCATAGGAATCTCTTGGAAGGCTGAGCAATGAGCTAACATTTGAGCGACATCCATTTTTCCCCATAATGGCCGTGAAGTTTCACTTAAGTTGTCGAGGCGTTTTAATATTTCTTCTGTATGTAAGGGTTCAAAAATAGTATTCATTAGAATAACTCCTTTAGTTTTGTTGATTTAAACCAGTATTTGTTGATTTGATGTATATTCTACGTCAACATTATTTTTTCCTTCTTTAGCTAAAGATGCCGGGGCGTTGATCCATTAAAGGATTAAACCCTTTTTGGTTGAATACTTTAACTAACGTGGCAGGATAGTTTATCAAAACTAACTATAAAAGGGGGAATGCGTATATGGACAATAAACTTATCGAACTTCAAATTAAAATAAATGAATTGGGAATTGATGAATATAGATTTACCGAGTTTGATGGAGATAATTTAAAACTAATAGGAAGTCCAAATTTGGCATATTATCATAATTTAGAAATCACCTTTAAAGGGGTTTTTCATATAAATTGTCAAATGAATGCCTTTATGTCATCCAGCACACCTAGATTTGCGACAGATGCTGAAAGAAACAAATATAAAGTTGAATCGCAAATTGGTAACGAAGACTTAATGATTATCTTAGATGACTCTGATGGAATCCTACATTACGTTGTTTGTGAGGATTTTGAATTTGACCTTATAAACAATGGATTAGGTAAATAAATTTCCTTATTCAATTAAATGGGCAACACTCCTGTAATAACTTTGTGAATAAATATACTTAAACTATAGGGTGCGATAATCCAGGAGGATTACCGCCCTTTTTTGTTGAATTCCTTATTGAACAAACGGGGCAGGTTAGTGGAATAAGCAGGATTTTGTTATTGGCATAAATAATAATCTTATTTAACAATATATGGAGGTGAGAAAATGAATAAAAAGGGATGGTTATTTTTAGGAATTGCCGGTTGTCTTGCTTTATGGGCTATTTCCCTGTTTGGAACTGGATACGGATACTTTAATTCACAAGTTGGTGAATGGTTGTATGTAAAGTTTATGGGCGATATTATAAAAGTTACAACGACCGCAGAGTTGAATAAGTACGCTAGCTTCTATGTAGGATTAAGTATTATCCTAGCATTCTTTGCTTTTTACTTTTACCGAATGTTTTTAAAACTTGTTCCAGTAAAAGGTGGAGTTTAAGTATTTTCCTTCATCTAATAGGTGCTTTGATCCAGAAGGATTAAGGCACCTTTTTGTTCAATTCCTTATTAAGCAAACGGGGCAGATTAGTTGAATAAAGTTTGCTCATTTTCCTGTTAATATGCGGTAAAATATGTTTGTAAAGGGAATTAAATGAAAATGGTGCCTTTTGAAGCACGGACAAATTATTAAGATGAACGGTAGAGCATCTTTCATAAAATAAAGGTTCAGCATTTATTAGGGGTACTTATTTCATTTTAAAAAAGGGGTACATATATGTTTATTAGAAAGTTATTAACCGCTTTTATAGTTTCAAGTATTACTGTCCTCTTGGTTTTTATTTTAGCAGGTATATATTATCTCACTTCAATGAATGATCCAGATTTCGGAAACGAAGGAATGTTGTTATGGATTGTTTATTCAATATTACCTTTTATTGTGATTTTCTTTTATGGCATACCGTGCTCACTATTAATTGAATGGGTAACGAAAATTAGTAAAACAAACAGGATTCAACCTCTCTCTTTATATATTCTTGAAGGTATTTTATTCCTTCCAATTTTGTATTTTGTAACTCCAAATTACGCTGATTTTTCTTTATCCAGGTATGTTATGAGTAATATTTTTCTGGTTTTTTTATTTGTATTTGTTTCGGTTTTATTCTGGTATGTCGACGGTAAATTAATAAAGAAATTAAAGGTAATAAAACTAGATACAAAAATCTAATACAAGCTTCAATATGATACATCTTAAATCAGATGAATAAGCAATGGAGGTTCCGGATACAAGTTCCTTACGTTTAGCTTCTAATTTTTTCATTTGTAGTTTAGTAAATTTATTACTAAAACTTATTTCCTCCGCTTATATCTTCCATAAGATTATAAACGGGTTTCGGTGTAGGACCACAAAAAAGCCCGAATGACAGACGTCTTTTTCAAAGTGTCCATTATTCGGGGTACAGCTCAATAACAGGAATAATTCCTTTGAATTAATAGAAATTATGTCTATAAGAGCATTACTACCTGATATCAGTAAGTTCGAGTTTACTATAGAATTTGATTCAGGGCACTTTCAAGACTTTCAAAAGAGAATGTGTAACCTTCCTTTTGCAACCGTTCTGGGATAACCCATCGGCTCTTCAATACCAATTCTGTTTCCGTATTTATGAGCAATGACCCCATTTCCAGTAACCATTTGGGCGAAGGAAGACCCAAGGGGACATTCATGGCATGCCTTAATTCTTTCATCAACTGACGATTCGAAACAGGGTTTGGAGAAGAACAATTAAATACACCATCCAAATCTTCCCTTTCGATTAAGAAAAGGATAATTTGAAACAAATCTTCAATATGAATCCAACTGAACATTTGGTTTCCATTTCCTTGAATACCCCCAAGACCGAATCTCACTAAATTTCGATAAGGCACCATCACGCCACCATCTTTTCCGAGAACGATAGCAATGCGCAAGGCGATTTGTCTGGTATGAGGTAAGTTGAAAGAGAAAAAGGTGTTCTCCCAGTTAATTGCGACATCAACAGAAAAACCGGTACCAATCTCCCCATTCTCTTCTGTCATAGGAAGGTCTTCTGCGTGGCGATAAATGGTTGCGGTACTCGAATTCATCCATACTCTAGGTGGATTTTTACATGATTGTACACATTCTCCTAGGATTGAGGTAGTAAGTACCCTTGATTTCATTATTTCAGTTTTGTTTTTTTCATTATATCGACAATTGACAGATTTTCCAGCTAGGTTGATAAGTAGCTCCGAACCTTCCAAAGCATCGACAATGGTAAGCCTATCTTCCCATGAAACAGTGTGATTTTGCCTTGATATAATAATTACCTCATAACCTAATTGAATGAATCTGTTTTTAAGATACTCCCCAATAAAACCTGTTCCGCCAGCTAATACAATTTTTCTCATAAAATTCCCCCCGTTAGTCCGTAATCAGTTCAAGGTAATGGAACTACAATTCTTTTCCCAATCCAATTGTACCTGCTTTTGGCAAATAACACATAACGAAACCGCAAAACACAAGAAATAAAATTAAAGTATGAATAAAGCTGTTATTACAGGTCTAAATACCTTCTTAACTGATTTTTGTAAACGTAACCTAACAAGAAATTCTTACTTTACTTTTGAAAGTGATACTACCTTTTGGTATAAAACCTTACTGTAACAGGGCTTATTGTTTCTTCAAGTAAAACTTAGGGACAAGTCTTTTATATTATTAGATTACTATTCCTTATTGAACAAACGGAACAGCATTCCTGATTTATGACTAACTTTGTGAAAATTTACTTAAACTATCGGGTGCGTTGATGTACCTGTTCACTTAGAGGGGAAATATGGTAGTTAGAAAAACCGGAAATTAGTAGGTTTCTTTGAAACGTATGCAAAAACGTTAATTACTCGTTATATAGATAAAGTGAAATACTGGATCCTTTTAATGAAATCAATATGATCTTACATCTGCCATATGTTGGTGGTGGTCTAGTATTTCAAGATGGAGAAAATCAAACACAAGTGAAATATCAGGCAGTACACCAATGATGAAGTGAAATCAAACGGAGAAATTAACGATAACTACCGGATTGATTATTTAAAACAACACATTGCTTAAATATCAGAAGCAATTACATAAATAAACCCATAGCGTTTTTTCACTTCGCCAGTGGATGCACTAACAATATCAATTGGCCCCCAACTTGTATAACCAATGATGTCCATTAAACCTTAATATCGCGGTAGTAAAAACAAGGGGGGAATAAAATAAATGACTTAAGTAACAACCTTTAATCAATGGTTTTTCTTTAGTCTTATTAATCCACAATAAAGAATGTAAATTTATGAAAAAATGTAAATTTATAAAAAAATTTCCGAATTTTGTAGAAAACCCAATTAAATTAATGTATATTGTAAAAGGAATTATCTGGATAGGGGGATTTGTATGAAGAAGATTATTTTTTCTACAACGTGTTTTTTCTTATTATTTTTAATTAGTGGGAGTAAACTGTATGCTAAGGAAAATTTGGATGTCAAAGTTAAGAGTGAGACAAGCTCTATAAGATTAACTTGGTCTGATGTTGGTGATTATTATTCTGTTCTAAAGCCTGGTGCAAAAGCTGATGAAGTTTTATGGAGTGGAAAAGAAAATAGGTATTTGAGTGAGAATTTAGAAAAAAACGTTGCTTATAGATTTACTATTGTAGCTTATGATAATAAAGGAAAAATTATAGAACTTGCCAAAGTACATACTTTTACGAAAAACACTGATAGTAATGAACTAGAAAATAAATCGATGGAAAACGCGGTAGTTCAGAGTATTATTTACTTTGATAGAGTTGAACTTTCTTGGGATAAGCTACCTGACGACAATCTCGTTTATGATGTTTATAGGGATGAAGAACTTGTGGGGGAAAATCTAAAAAAAGAATTTATTGACACTAAAATTGAACCACAAAAACGTTATGCATATAAGATCATTGGAAAAAAGAAACGAGATACGTCGGAATTAGAAGAGATTAAAAGTAAGGCAAAAAAATATAAAATAAAAATTTCCCCAAAAATCGAAAAACAATTAGAAATTAAAAATTATGAGTTTATTCTGAATGTTAAAACACTAAAACCCAATTATAAAGAAAATATTTTGGGCTTTTATAATAATTTCAATAATAAAAAATCTTCTACATTGAGCAAATTTTTAGAGCGGACCGGTTTCAGTAAGACTGCCTATGCTGCTGATGACCCTGGTCCTCAATTCCAACCAACATATGCTTTAATAACACACACTTGGATACCGTATGACTTTGTAGTGGCTCCTATTTATCATTATTCGACATTTTTGGGCGATTCACGAAAAGATCCTAAAATATTTAGCGTAAGATATCGCACGAAAATGGTAACTACGTCTAGTTTTTATGGTGGTCAAAATATCCATGTTAAAAAAGTAAGAGCAACAGTCTCAGAGACACATGGTCTTACTTATTTTAACCGATGGGTAAGCGATACAGCTTCAAATAGCGGTATGAAAATTAAAAATATCTTAACATATGATGACATGGTGTCCTATCAGGTCTTCCACGATGTAGCAAATCCATTAGTACCGGGAGCCCCGGGTATTGACTATTATTATTCTGCTATAATTGATTCGGCTGGTACTTATATTATTAATGGATACCACGATAATACACCAAGTTTTTCAATCTTTATAGCTGACTACCCTGGACATTTATATGGTCTAGTTTACCATTCCAAAAGCAATTCACCCGTTGAGTTTGTTCCTGGACTTATGTTTACCACAGATTTTAAGGTATCAGGATACTAATTATTAAATTTGCAAATATTTAATTAAGGGGGAAAAATTTTGAGGAAAATTTTTTATTTTGTTTTGATTGCTATAATCTCTTGTTTGCCTGTAATACATTCTCCATTTTCAGTTAATGCTGCGTCTACATCGATTGCTTATAAGAGTAAAATTAATGGTCAGAGTTCCCATAAATACATTTTTACAACATCCACTTCAAGTATTGTTACCATAAACAATTTGTTAACCAATAATATTGATGTTTATGCTGTTATAGTAGATTCAACTACTGGTGAAAATTACATTTCCGGAGATGCTTTACCAGCAGGAACCTATAATTTTATAGTATCTAATAATAACAGTTTAGCACTTGACTATAGCTATACATTATCAGGTCCGACATTTTTGACTAACGTTAGTTCAATGCCATCTTTAAATATTACTGATCCTGCAGCATATTTTACCAAATTACCCAAAGGTGTATTTGGGATCTCTCTTTCAGGATCAAGTACAGGAGAAAATTATTATTCTAGTACTTATTATAATATTAATGGTAGCCAAAATATGGGATTAAGTAATCCCTTTAAAGTTACGATACCAATATCGTTTGGTAGGAACTTTTTAAGTATAAGTACCGGGAGTTCAAATTATATCAATACTATAAATAAAGAAATTTTAGCTCCGGGATTAAAGAGACTAGGTGGGACAACTGTTTTTGATACGTCTGTTTTGGTAAGTAAAGAAATTTCAAATTTAAACTATAAATCTAATACAGTAATTATTACAAATGCTGAAAAACATTGGGATGGTATTGCAGCAACTGTTTTGGCTTATGAAAATAAAGCACCAATTTTATTTACTCAGAGCGATGCCATTCCTATTGCAATAGAGAATGAAATATACCGTCTAAAGCCAACAAAAGCAATAATAGTAGGAAGTACTGCAGTTGTAACTTCAACAGTAGAAAGTAAATTAAAAGCATTAGGAATTGCTGAAGTACAAAGAGTTGGAGGGGCAACTAGGTATGATACTTCAGTAGCAGTTGCAAAACAAATAGTTGGTCCTGAAAATGACACGGCTATTATTGTTAACGGAGAATCGATTCCTTCTCAAATTAATATAGCCTCAGTGGCTGCACAAAGTAAAATTCCAGTATTAACGACTACTTCGACTAGTGTACCAACGGTTACTGAAACTTTTATAAAAGAAAATCCAAGCATATTGAATTTTATTGTTATAGGTAACGAAACAGAAATAGGTACCACAGTAACATCAAAATTAGACCAATACGGAAACGTTAGTAGGATAGATAATCTTAACAGATATGATTTAGGCGTTAATATTTCTAATTACTTCTTTGTAGAACCGACTTCCTTTATTATTGCTCGTGGAGACGTATATTCGTCTGGAGTAATTGCTGGTCCCTTGGCTGCATTAAAAAATTATAAGGTTCTTCTAACACCATACAACAACCTCAATACCGATGTTGAGAATTATCTGATAGCAAACCAGGATTATTTGGAAAACTTTTATATTATGGGGACTTCAATAACTACTGACGTCACTAATAAACTCGATAGTTTTGTACGTTAAAACCAATGGTGTAAGGCCTTCATTTCATTATGCAAGGCCTTTAATTTTTTGTTTTGTAACCTGGCATTAATCTTTGGGGAATAACAGAGTAATAACAATAGATTGTTTTCTTTCTTGAAAATAGCTAGCTTTAGATAGTTATTTCTGCAAACAATTTTCTGTAGTAAAATAAATCTAGTATTTATTTATAAAGGAGCAAAAATATGAAGTTTTTTAAAGGGTTTTTAGGAGCTCTATTAACTGTTATAGCGGTATTATTTATAGAAAATATATTATTAAATCCACATAAAACCAGTTCCTCCGAGATGTTCAACTACGTAGTTAAAGATTTTTTTAAGGAGTTACCAGCCCTTATTGTTTTTGGAGGGTTTTATTATATTATGCCAGGTTGTTTGCTAGGAGAGCTATTATATCGCAAATACATAAAATCGAAACCCTTTTTAACAGGACTTATTTTATTTGTTTTTTTAGGTGTAGGTTACGGAACCCTATTTACTGGTTTTGATTTAAGTGAATCTTTAATATTCTTATATACAATTACGGGTTCTATAGTCTTTTATTTAGTTAGAAGAGATTATAAAAAATAGAAAAATTTTATTCGTACTTTGAAACAGGAATCGGAGAAGAACTGTTGATAACCGGGTCAAAATCGAAACGTTAATTGAATTTCTATTCGAAAAAGAAATTATTTCTAAAGAAGAGCTTACAAGTAAGGTATAAAGATAATTTAAATCGGAACGTGCCTTTATCTTATGAATTAGACGGGAATCTCAAGCAGGACGACAAGTTCAAATACGAGTACAACGACCTTGGTGGTCAGACGAGGGTAATTACCTTAGCCCGCACTAAAATAGCCAAATACGAGTACGACGAGGAAGGTCTAAGGACGAGGATAATTGTAGGGACAAAGACGTATGAGTATTATTATAACGGTGAAGAAAATAACCTGGCATTAGAGGTCACGAAGGAAAACGGACAGATTCAAAGATTTCGTTATTGCCAATGGGACGAAAACGGAAAAGCAGTTGGAGTAATATTAAATTAATATTTATTGTTAAACTAATGGGGTGCGTTGATCCAGCAGGATTAGCCACCTTTTTCTGTGAAAATAATTAAATCAAAGTGAAGAAGTATCTTCCTAATATTTAGTGTAATCCTAGAAACAGCTTAAAAATGGCAATAAGAAAGCAGGGCTACCTGTGGAGGGGTGCCCTTGTATAATTCTTATTTCATTGGGCTATACTAACTAACTTGCATTTCTTTAAAAGGCTCTTTGTTTATTAACATTGAGTAAATGATCCGAAGCATTCGATGCGACATCGCAACGAGTGCTTTTTTTTTCCTCGTCTTGAGGCGGTTGACCAAAATTTAGTTGCTAACCAACGATTCTTGCATTTTGAGACAGCCCAGGCAGCTTCACACATCGCGGTTTTTATATGGGGGTTACCCTTTGTTGTCCGGGTGCTTTTTCTCTTGCCAGCACTTTCACGATTGCCCGGTGATACTCCAGCCCACGAAGCGAGATGTTGTGAGGTTGGAAACTGCCCCATATCGACTCCTATTTCAGCGATGATCACAGCTGCGGTGTCCTTCTTAATTCCTGGAATGGTCAGAAGAAGTTCCAATTCGCTTTGATAGTTCCTCAATAAAATGTCCACTCTTTCCTCGATTTCAGAGATGAGTGATTCAAGGTATATGATATGTTGCCATGATTGTCTGATAAGGAATATCTGGTGTTCATTAAGGGTTCCAAAAAGTGAATCCGTAATCGCCTGTTTCTTCTCAGCCATCCTTTTATGAATGCTTTCTTCCACATCAGATGGATCAACATAGCCCTGATCAATAAGCCTTGTAAGAAGCTTTCTGCCTGAAACTCCAAAGACATCGGAGATGACGGACCCTAGTTTGACATTTGAACACTCAAGCACTTTTTGAATCCGATTTTTTTCGGAAGTAAGATGGCTTAGCCACTTTAAAAAAGGAAATAAAGTGTTATTAAAGTTTTAGGAAATTCTACGAAAAATCTAATGCTTGAGATGAATAAATTAAATTTTTTAAGAAATAATAGTGATGTAAATTATTATTTTGGTAGGTTTTTATACTAAGTTGACAATTTATTATTTATAACTCTATTAAAGAATGGAATGATACTATGGGTCACGACTCTATTCCTTTTCAAGTTCTAAATGAACATGCAATGGACACAAGCACCTTATATAATCTAAAGCCCATTGGCTTAGGAACCGCGTATAGTGAAAGTTTGACAAGTTACCTTATAAGACTATCAGAATCTCACTGCATTAGTGTGGGTACTCTATTCAATAAATTTGTTTCTAAAAAGCTTAACAAACCGTATGTAAATCGTAGTGTTAAATGTGGAGGGAATCGTTTTTTTGATGGGGCAAAAGCACTTAATGGAGTAGACAAAAATTCGAACGATTTAATTAATGCTTTAGAGGATTTAACTTACCGAAATGACTTAATATATTTAACGTTACAAGTGTGGGGCAACGTTTTTACAAATAGGGAGTTATTAAAAGAATACCTATCTTGGTGCCCTTACTGTCTAAAGGAGTTTGAAAACCGACATAAAATTTGTTACATGCCCCTACAATGGTATCTTAAACCAGTAAAATACTGTGTCGTTCATCAAACAGCGTTAGTAGACAATTGTTTTAATTGCAATAAGAAGCTACCCATTCTACACCGATCTAGTAATAACAACTCCTGTCCGTATTGTAAAGCAAAATTAACTAATATCCCATTTGGATTTAAAGAGAAAATAGAAAATATAGATAGGGAAAAATATTATTCTAAAAATATAGCAGATTTAATTGCTATTACAAATACGATATCAAACAAATTATATAGGGATATTATAAAAACTAGAATAAATAAATTAGAAGTCCAATACACGGATATAAATCAAATATCAATTAGAAAAGAATTAGAAATACCCAAATCAACCTTTTACAGTTGGCAAAAAGGCTTATCACTTCCAACCATACGAAATATATTAGAAATTTGTTATTCCTTAGGTCTATCCTTACAGGATTTTCTTTTTAAAGAAAATTTAATAATTCAACCTATCTTAAAATCTCCAGTAGTAGTCAAGATTCCCAGAAGGAAATTAGATCATGCCAAAATAGAAAAGTCTCTTCAATCATATCTAGAGATTGCTGAACCATTATCTATGGTTCAAATTTCTAAAGACATACAAGTTGCTAAAAGATCGTTATATCGAATTCATCCACAATTATGTAAGTCTCTATCACAAAGATATCAAGAGTATTTATTATTAAAAAGTGATATAAGAACGCAAGAAATTAAACTTTTAATTGAGCAGAGTGTCAATGCGCTTATCTTTCAAGGTAGTGTTCCTACTCAAAAAAAAATTGAAAATATATTATATGCAAATTGTCTATTAAGGGAAAGTTTCGCAAGAGAATATTTGGGTAATTATTTGAATAGTCTTAATAATCAAAATAAAGAGAAGGAGAATTAATATGTTAACAGAAGCTGAGTTTCTAAATTGGTGCGAACGAAATAAGGTTCCTCTTAATATAAAAGAATATATCAATAAAAATATTCGGCATAGCCAACCAGCACGTTTAGTACAGGGAGGGAGAGACAATCTCACGGGTAAATATCCTTCAAAAAAGATGGGTTTTACAATTCAGTTCGAAAGTGGAAAAGTAGAGGGCCCAGCAATATTAATGCTGGAAAATGATGAAGATGTGCTGGAATATTACGATCAACCTAATAAAATTCGATTAAGTTATCTTAAGGATGGAAAGAAGAGGGGATTTCTTTATACCCCAGATTTTTTTGTTATTAGAAAGGACGGGGCAGGATGGGAAGAATGGAAAAGTGAAAAAGATTATCGCAAAATCTCAAATGAACAAGAATGGAGATACACGAAAGATCAAGATGAGCAATGGAGGTGTCCGCCAGGAGAAGAGTTTGCAAACAGTTTGGGATTATTATTTAAAGTTTGTTCTAGTAAAACTATCAATTGGAACCTTCATAGAAACTATGTTTTTTTAGATGATTATATTAGGAAAACTAAAGATTTAATGATAAAAGAAGAAGCTTTAGAGGATATAAAAAAAGTAATATTCCAAGAACCAGGTATAACGCTGAAAAAGTTAATAGAATGCTCGCTGGATAATCATTATAGAGCTGATGATATTTTTGTTTCAGTTTTAAAAAATGAAATATTTATTAACCTAAATGAGGCCCCTTTAGCTGAACCAGAATTAGTAAAGGTGTTCTTACATAATGAACATGCCTTAATGTATAAGAATTTAACAAGTTGTCAAGAGGAAGTAATTTCTCCATCGTATATTAAGATGGATGTTGGTAGTACAGTTCTTTGGGATAACCATGTGTGGAAAATAATTAATATAGGCACAACTTCGGTATCTATGTTATCTGATAAAAAATACAATGAGATATCCATTGATTTGTTTTATAAACTGATAAATGAAGAAAAACTTGTATGTGAAAAGGTACAACATCTAGATAATGATCCATTAATCGATAGAATTGTATCCGCTAGTGAAGAAGATTATAAAGTTGCCAACTATAGAATAACACATGTATTGAATTATCTTAAAAATGGTTCAAAAGCGTATTCTAACAATACTGAGCCAAATCTCAGAAAGGTCCGCGATTGGGCTGGGAAATATAGTGCAGCTAAAACCATCTATGGTAATGGCTATCCAGGTTTACTTCCAAAAGACAAGAGAAAAGGGAACAGAACGCCTAGGTTTAACAGTGAAGTTATCACTCTAATGAACGATTATATAATAGATGAATATGAAAATATAGTTCAAAAGAAAAAATCTGTGGTTTATGGATTGTTTAAAAATGCTTGTGAAGAAAAGGGTTATATAGCTCCTAGTCTAGTCACATTTTGCGAATGTATTAATAAACGCCCTATTGAGGAGCAAACAAACAATCGTAAAGGTAAACGAGCGGAATATCAGGTCCAAACATTTTACTGGGAGCTAGAAAGAACAACACCTAGACATGGGGATTTTCCTTTCAATATTGCTCACCTAGACCATACTCAGCTAGATATTGAGCTTGTAAGTTCCAAAACGAAAAAAAAACTTGGAAAGCCCTATCTATCTTTATTAGTAGATGCGTTTTCAAGAAAGGTTCTCGCATTTTACTTATCATTTGAACCGCCAAGTTATAGATCTTGTATGATGGTTTTCAGGGATTGTGTAAGACGATTTAATAGACTACCCCAACAAATTGTAGTTGACAACGGAAAAGAATTTCATAGTGTTTATTTTGAAGCATTACTTGCGATGTATGAACGTGAACCAAAATGGCGCCCCCCCGCAAAGGCAAGGTACGGCTCTATATTAGAAAGACTATTTGGTACAACTAACACAAATTTTATACAAAATCTAACTGGTAACACACAGATTATGAAAAATGTAAGAGAAGTAACCCAAAGTGTCAATCCTAAAAATCATGCTGCATGGAGTTTGCCAAACCTTTCGGCAGCTTTAGACGTATATTTCTTTGAATTGTATGAAACAATAGAACACCCTGCTTTAGGCCAAACGCCAAGAGAAGCTTTTAGTTCGGGTCTTTTTTATTCAGGGGACAGGAAAGACTTCCATATAAGTTATGACAATGTCTTTGAAATCATGACACTTCCTTCTACTCTCTCGGGTGAAGCAACAGTACAGAAAAGTGGGGTCAAGATAAATTATATATATTACTGGAATGATGTATTTAAAAGTCTACACCAATTAAAAACAAAGGTTAAAGTGAGATTTGATCCATTTAATTTAGGGATAGCATATGCATTTGTGAAAGGAAGATGGGTGAAATGTATTTCTCAGTATTATTCCATTTTTAAGAGCCTTACACAAAAAGAGTTAAAGTTTATAACTGCAGAATTAAAAAAATCTAATCAAAATCATGCAAGAAACTTTACTATTAATGCACAAAAAATAGCGAAATTTTTAAAGGATATGGAGAGTAATAACTCATACGAACTACTGAGAGAGAGAGCTGAGGAAACAAAAAAAGTTATACATTTAGATTTTAACAATGCAGAGGAAAACATTGAAAACGAAAAAAAAATTGTTAATCAACCTCAGCCATCCAAAAAAAGTGAAGATTTAGATTTAAATCAAGATTCTTTAGAAATATATGGGGAGTTTTAAAATGGACAAATTGACTGACTTTCCTTTCGGCTTAGCTAAAGCATCTAATGATGAAAAAAAGGAATATTTTTTAAAGATGACTTTAAACCATCCTAAATTAAATGAGGCTTTCTTAGAAGTGATTGATAGGATAAATACTTCTCCAAGTGGAAAAGTCATACTAGTTTATGGACCAACAGGGGTTGGGAAATCCACTTTATGCAAGAGGGTAAAAAAAGAAATAATTCAAAGGTTTTTAGACAATGGCCTAAATATCCAAAATATCAAAGGAACTATCCCCGTAGCAATGTTAGAATTGCCTTCTTCAGATAACGGGAAATTTAATTGGAGGGATTTCTATAAAAGATTGCTTAATGAAATGAATGAACCCTTAGTAGAATACAAAATTTCCAGAAATTCAGAAGTGCCAAACAAAAAAATTCCTAATCATTGGCCTTCTACCTCTCCCGAATTGAGAGAGTCATTGGAGAATGCAATATCTTATAGAAATACAAAGGTTATTTTGTTAGATGAAGCGCAACACTTATTGAAAATAGCTAGCGGTAAGAATATCAAAGATCAATTAGATGCACTAAAATCCATAGCCAATTTAACTGGAGCTTTGTTTATTTTGTTTGGCACTTATGAACTTATGGATTTTTTTGATTTAAGCGGACAGTTGGGACGTAGGACAAAAGAAATACACTTTCCACGCTATAATTTGAATATAACAAAAGACAAACATGATTTTCATAGTGTGATTTATACCTTTCAAAATAGACTACCATTTATTGAGAAAACTGATCTTTTATATTATGCAGATTTTTTATACGAAAGGACCATTGGTTGTATTGGAATTCTAAAGGAATGGTTAGATGAATGTGTAAATGAAGCACTCAATAAAAATTTGCCTTCTATTTCTTTTGATGTATTAGAAAGGAACGCCCCTACACCATCAAAAGCTTTAACAATCGCTCAAGAAACTATTGAAGGCGAGACAAAAGTGAACGAACAAGGGCAAAGTATTTATTTGCTAAGGGAGACAATTGGTCTATCCACAAATAGCAAACAAACTTACAATGAAAGCGGAAAAAGTACACAGGGAAGAAAAAATAATGTTGGTATTAGAAACCCAACTAGAGACAAAATTGGATTAAAAGAAAAACAAACATGAATTACATTCAATTTATAAAAATGGTGGTGAGTTAAATTGGAATATAAAAATCTACAGCAATTCGAAAATATTATTATCGATGACTTTGGACTGGAGATTTATCCCATTTACAACATTCCGCCAGTTATTAAGCCCAGCATTGTATATGGTAAAGATAGAGAAAGTTTAACAAGTTTTATTTTACGATTGACCCACGCTCATTGTCTGACAATAGGTAAGTTCACAGGACAGTTATTAACCCCGAACCTTAGTGAGAAATATAGCAAGAATCCATATAGATTTCCGCCTCCTCGCATAAATGGATGTAATAAACTTTCTATAATAACTGTGGACACCATACAAAGATTGAGTAATCTGAGTGATGATTTATCATTACTAACTTTTAAGTTTTTCGACTCTGTTGTTAGTAATAAGAATTTAACTAAAAACTACAGAGCATGGTGTCCATCATGTCTTCAGGAAATGAAGATTAGCGGAAAAACAATATACGAAAAATTAATATGGTCTATAAATAATTATGAAGTATGTGTCACCCACAATGCATTATTATCTATTTCGTGTAATTTTTGCGGTATGATGCAAGAAATTTTACCTGATAATGGCCAAAATGGACATTGTCAATACTGTAATAGTTGGTTAGGATCTGAAAAAGTGACGGATTTAGAAAATGACTCTAAAACAATAAGGGAGGAAATTTGTTACAAGTCGAGGCAAGTAGAAACTATATTGAATTATTTTTACAATAAGCCAGTTAAGAAGGATAAGTTATTATCCAGTTTAAAAAAAATTAGCGAAGAATATGAATTTCAAATGAAAGAACTTTGTTTGCATATTCTAGGTATTCCTTATACTACCTTTAATAACTATTGCAAATCCGGTGGAAAGTTTTCCCTGGACAATATTTTGGAAATAAGTTGGAGATTAAAAATAGATATTTTAAATCTAATGGAGAATAACAACATTGAATACAGGATAAACAAAAACGGATTTGTTCCTAGAAAAAAAAGGTACAATCATCAAAAGGATTCTAAAAGGGTAGAGCAATATTTAAAAAATGTTATATTATCCCCCGAATATATTCCAGTAGTAACATTAGAGAATACACTTCACATTACTTTGACGACACTCCGAAAAAGATTCCCGAAAGAATATAAAAAAATTCAAGCCAAAAATAACGCCATTAGGAAAAAGTATGGGAAAAAGTTGGTTGAAAAAGCAGCTTACGAAGCAAATCATGTAGAGATAGAAAGATACTTAAAAGAAGTATTAAAATCAAAAGACTTAATACCGATCAACCACATTTCTAGTAAATTAGGGGTTTCTTCCACTTTTTTGAAGAAAAAGTTTCCCCAATTGGTTTTAAATATAATGAACAAAAATACCGAGATAATGAAACTTCGGCCTAAAGGTTACTCCTTTAGCAAATCTTATAAGAAATTTGGACAAAAACAACTAAATGAAGTGAAAGAGAGATTATTATTTATTTTATGTTCTATCACAGATGAACCGAAGTATATAAAGGAGATATTAGAGGGATTAGGGAAATCACAACGTTTTGTAAATTGTTTTCCTGAAATATTTGAGTCTATAAATGAAGCTAATATACTTGCATTAAATCGAAAAAGACAAAAAGTATTTCAGGAACAATGTGAAATCGTTAAAAAAACTGTATGTTTTCTAAACGACCAAGGAGTCTATCCTGGTTTAAAGCAGATAGAGAAATATACAAATTTTAAGATGAAAAAAGAACTAAACGACTACCGAAGCACACTTTTCAATGAACTGGGTATTCAAAAAAAAGATTTCGGGCATTAATATTGAATATGAAATTTAATAACAATAGGGTGTTATAAGAGCATAATAGCGTCTTACTTAAATTGGGAAAGTAACTTGTAAACCGGGTTCTATTTATATTAGTGTGCTTTTAGAACGTTTACTGGTGTCCTCTAAAAATTAGAGGACGTTTTTTGTTTAAAGCTTTTGTCACTATTTATTACGAAAATTTCTAATTAAGCTAAACTGAAGGAAATAAAGATAAAATGAAAAATACCGTTTATTAATGGAAAATAAAGTATACGGATACCCTAAAAGACAATAAATTAATTTAATGTAAAAAGTTCCTATTTTAAACTAAAATAATGTTAGTAGTTCGAAAATTAACCCAAATTTTGAATTAAGAATGGCATAAAAAACACGTGCTAAAAATTAAATTTACAAAGCCCTACTGAAACCTTGATATTAGTGTGTTTTGGTTGTGACAATTTATTGATTTAAACTGTAACAATATTAAGGATTAAGTTACATTTTTATATGAGAAAAAAACCGCCTTCAAACTTGGTCTTCCTACTTAGGAGCTCTTCTTATACTTTCCGTTTCTTGGTGTTACGCTCTCATATTTGCTGAGAATCCAGTTGCAACGCTGCTTTTTTCTCTCGACCTTTAAGTAAGGGGAGATATGCTTTAGAGTGAAGAACTTCATTCTTTTTAGTGATGTTTAAACAGTAGGAGTTTTGATGTCTTTGGGGATTATAGTTCTTTTTATGAATTATAGACCCACCAACAAATAGTTCCATATCGGTTGAGACTGATGGTAACGTATACAGCCAGACTGACAATTGGGCGGACCGATGAAAACAGCCTACTTTTTATGAAGGGTCATAAAATATATAGTGGTGTCTTCTTTTTTTAACACAAGCGCTGTAACTCAGTATGCCATGCTGAGGATAACTTCCTTTATTAAAGCAACTTTATTGAATGTACGATCACCTTTCAGTAATATGGACATTATATTGATGGTATATAAAAAAAGGAGAATCATTCAAATGAGGAAGGCGTATGAGGCAAAAAGTGCAACAGTATCTGGCCCATATTCACATGCGGTAGATGCCGGAGAATTTGTTTATTTCTCAGGTCAAACAGCAATGAACTCGATTTCAGCGGAAAACCTGAAAGGGGATATTAGAGAACAAACTAAGCAGTGTTTTAAAAATTTATTTGAGGTAGTAGAAGTGGCTGGCCTTACATCGGATGATGTGGTAAAAGTGAATGTATATTTAACAGATATGAATAATTTTGCTGCTATGAACGAAGTATATGAAACACAATTCGCTAGCCCGTTTCCTGCCCGGACGTGTGTAGCTGTGTTAGCTTTGCCGTTAGGTGCTGAAGTTGAAATCGAAATGATTGCCAAAAAAAGAAAATAAATAAAAAAGGAGTGACTGTTTACGTACAAACAGCACTCCTTTTTTATTTGTGCCGGGTTATTATTTTCGGATAGTAATAATTCCTTTAATAATTGTTCAACATATAGTAATCATAGTTGTGTTTAATTTCCAGTGATTTTATGGGAAAAGGTTAAAATAATTAATTTTATATTGTTCAGGTTGCACAAAAGGTTGTTCATATCGGTGTTATTTTAAAATTATTTATGCAGTATTAATAGCGGTTGCTTGTACATTTTGTCTAATAGACATAAAGACCTAATTGAAAAGGACATGTATACTAGGTATGGTAAACAAATGAAAACGTGTTCAAGGGGGATAAGTTGTTTGGCCTAATGGTCTTTAGGGTACTAAAATTTTTCAACTCATTTGAGTACGATGGGCCTAAAGGAAGAAATATGCAACCTTTTGCTATAAAAAATCATTTTACAGTAATTGGGTTGAACTTTTTCTAAAATGGTCAAATCAATTGAGCTTTTAAATACGGCATACGAGGAAAAGGGGTAGGAAATATGTCTACAACCATTGAAAGTTACGATACAAAAGAGACAAAGATTGAACATGTGGCGGGAGTGGATGAATCATTATATCCGAAAACCGATAAGGATAGGACTGTCAGCGCGAAAGACTATATTTTCATGTGGATTGGCGACGGCGTTAATTTAGGTAATATGACGCTGGGGGCCAGTGTCATTGTAGCGGGTGTTGCGACATTAAATATTTTTCAAACAATTTTAGCAGCTATCATCGCGATTGGGATCATTTCAACCATTTTTGCATTGAATGATCGTCCAGGCTACAAAGAAGGAATTCCATATGTTGTACAGCTTAGAATGTCCTTTGGGATTAAAGGGACTGTGATATCGTCTCTTCTACGTGGGGTACCCGCCATCGTTTGGTACGGGATTCAAAGCTGGATTGGCGGAACTGCCTTAAATGAAATTGCCAAGATTGTTACAAATGGAAGTTTTGATAACGTTGCTATTTGCTTTGTAGCTCTGCAATTATTTCAGATTGTGCTTTCATTATTCGGTTTCCATGCAATTAAATGGGTAGAAACGATTGCATCTGTTGTTTTTATGGCAGCACTTGTTTATGTTTTCGGGATTCTTTTAACATCACATAGCACTGAAATTGCCCAAAACTGGGTTCAGGCAAAAGGCTCATGGGGCTTGCCGTTCTTCGGACTCATTATGGTCTTCTTAGGAAATTATGCAGGTATTTTTGTAAGTGCTGCAGACTATTCAAGAGAACTTAAAACGGGTATGAGTGATAAAAAACGAGGATTATTATACTTTATCCCAATTACCTTATCATATGGTTTTGTTATTATAATCGGGGCAATGCTCGCTGCTGCAACTGGTGTAACGAATCCTGCACAAGCACTCCCAATAGTAATCGATAATCCTTATATTTCAGTTTTTGTATCTGCCTTTATTGTAGTTGCGGTTATTGCAACAAATATGGTTGCTAATATTGTACCGCCAGCTTATGTCATTACATTGCTGACAAAATTGAAGTATAAAGCATCTGTTACGGTAACAGGATTGCTTGCATTAGGTGCATTTCCTTGGTTGCTTATCCAGGAGTCATCGTCTAAGGGTCTTAATATGTTCATTCTAATCTATTCCGCATTCTTAGGACCGGTTATTGCTATTTTATTGGTGGACTACTATTTATTAAGAAAACAAAATGTGGATATTGTAGATTTATACAAGGAGAATGGTTCTTTTGCTGGGTTTAATCCAGCAAGCTTGATTGCTATGTTCATCGGTGCAGGCGCTGCTTTCTTATTGGTTGAGCTAGCTTGGATCATTGGTTTAGTAGTAGCAGGTACAGCTTATTATATTCTAACAAAGTTCGCCTTTAAAGACTCAAGCTTCAAAAAAGGAACGATTTTTGAGAAATAAAATAGTAGAACAAGTAAGAATGCCTTGCAGAGGATGCTCTGCAAGGCATTCTTTTATTTTTAAGGAACCTATCGCACTGGTGCAGAAAGAAGTCTTCCAGACCTAACATCGCAGGGACAGACGCACTTTTTGTCTGTTACGAAGGCGCTTGCACTTTTGTTCTATAACTTAAATATACAACTTAAACAACCCCATAATCCTATTATATATAGACTTTTAAATGTTTGACACAATCCTCCATTTATTACTGTGCAAGGTGCACTAACGATTGTTCGAAGTGAATATAAAATTTAATGGTATTATGCATAGAATACAATAAATTATATTTGTTTTGTTTAATTGACCTAAAGAAGTCGAACCGAATAAAATGTATAATAATAATGAAGGTAAAAAGTTTTTCGATATAATAATTCGATAAAACTTATTGCATTTTTTTATTGCGTACGCGAAACATAAGTTCAAGTAAGTGATGACTTGAACAAAATGCTTCGATGATTATTAGTGTTGTCCAAGGGAGGTATTTATATCAGTCATTTAAATAGAGAGCAATTGAAGGCTGCTGGATTTAGTGAAGACGTTTTACCGACAAAAGAAGAAGATAGAAATTGGAACATTGGGAATTTTTTCACTGTTTGGATGGGTTCGGTACATAACATACCCAACTATATTGCAATCGGTGGGTTATTTGCCATAGGATTGTCAGTTGGTCAGGTTTTTGCTGCCATAATGGTTGGATCTATAATAATAGCTGCAATGCTAGTCCTTAATGGTCATGCGGGCTCAAAGTATGGATTGCCATTTGCAATGCTGCTCCGTTTGTCCTATGGAACAAAAGGTGCAATGATTCCAGGAGTATTAAGAGGAGTTATCGCGGCAATTATGTGGTTTGGTTTTCAAACCTTCGCTGGAAGCCAGGCATTATCAATTTTAATTGGAAAGCTTTGGCCAGCGTATTTAACGTTGGGCGGGGACTGGAACCTTTTAGGTTTATCATTGCCCGGGTTAATTTCGTTCCTGTTATTCTGGTTATTTAATATTGCTTTAATTTATGGCGGAATGGGTTTCTTAGGGAAATTTGCAAATATCCTTTCACCGCTTGTTTACATCGTTTTTGGTGGAATGGCGATATGGGCCATTAACTTAGCAGGTGGAATTGGACCAATATTAGCTTATACAGGCTCTGGGGTTACCGGAAATAAAGTCGTTATCTTTATCGCAGCGGTGACAGCGGTCATTGCTGCTTGGGCAGCACCTATAGTAAATGTTTCAGATTTCACCAGGTTGGCAAAATCTACGAAGGATCAAGCAATCGGACAAACACTCGGACTTGTTGTGGCGTATTTATTATTCGCTGTTGCAAGTATTTCAATCATTGTAGGTTCCGAGATTGCCTTTGGGACACCAATTTGGAATGTACTTGATGTTGTTGCGCGGTTTGATAGTGCCTTTGCAATAGCAATATCAGTTCTTACCCTTTGCTTAACAACATTATCTGTTAACGTTACAGGAAATATTGTTCCTGCAGGTTACCAGTTAGCATCCTTATTTCCCAAAAAACTCACTTTCAGGTCTGGAGCAATACTTGCTGCAATTATTGGAATTCTCGTTATGCCGTGGAAGCTGATGGAAAACTCAACAAGTATTTTTACCTTCTTAAACATTGTTGGTGGAATATTAGCTCCGGTAACTGGAGTTATGTTAGCGCAGTATTTTATCATTTCAAATACCAATATAGACTTGCATGAACTATATGCCAAAAAGGGCAAATACAACTATAAAAATGGTTTTAATGTAAATGCCATCATAACCACGGTCATCGCAGGCATCCTTTGTTTGGCAGGTAATTTCCTTCCAATCTTAAAGCCCCTTTACGATATGTCCTGGTTTGTCGGAATCATTTCGGCATTTATTATTTATACATTGTTTGAATGGCAGCATTCAAAAGGAACTCTGTTTGAAAAGATGCCAAAATTAAATGAAGACAATAGGTAAATAAAGAATTGGCAAAACTATGATTGAAAAAATCTAAATCTGAGAGGGGTTTCTCACATGGCATTTGATTTAGTTATTAAAGGCGGAAATGTTGTCTTCCGGGATGGCGTCCGTAAAGTAGATATCGGGATTAAAAACGAAAAAATTTCATGCATTGCGGAGCAAATCGAAGAGGATGCAAAAGAGATCATTCATGCGGACGGCCAGTATGTCATGCCTGGAATGATTGATACACATGTTCACATCAGCGAACCAGGCCGTACCGAATGGGAAGGTTTTGAAACAGGATCAAAAGCATTGGCAGCCGGCGGTACAACTAGTTATGTTGAAATGCCATTGAACGCACTTCCGGCAACTGTTAATAAAGAGGCGCTTGACTTGAAGCTCGAAGCTGCAAAAACTCAAAACTTTGTTGATTATGCCTTCTATGGCGGTCTTGTTCCGGATAACCTGGACAAGCTTGAAGAATTGTCAGATGCGGGAGTTCTAGCCTTTAAGTGTTTCATGTCCGACATTACGAGTGATATACCTGGAGATTTCACAAATGTCGATGATTATACATTATACAAAGGCATGCAAAAACTGGCCGAATTAGATCAACTTCTGTGCATCCATGCCGAAAATCCGTCTATTGCCAAAAAGCTTGGCGAAGAATATGCCAGACTAGGGAAAAATTCAGGAGTTGAATATGCTGAGTCCCGTCCAGTTATTACAGAGGTAGAAGCTGTTTCACGCGCGATTCTTTTCGCTAAGGAAACCGGCTGTAAATTGCACCTGGTTCATATCAGTACATCAGAGGCTATTCAGGTTATTCAGAAAGCTAAGCAAGAAGGTGTCGATGTAACGGTGGAATCCTGCCCTCATTACTTTGCTTTCACAGCTGAGGAAGTGGATGAAATCGGCCCAAGAGCAAAATGCCAGCCGCCAATCAGGCCTGCTGAAATCCAGGCAAAACTATGGGATGAGCTGCTAAATGGGAATATCGATTGGATTACTTCTGACCATTCACCTTGCACCGAAGATTTAAAGCAGGGAAATCTATGGGAAGCATGGGGCGGAATTAGCGGCGCTCAAAATAACGTCGACCTTATGTTTGATCTGGCTGTAAAACAACGCGGATTAGCTGTTGAAAAATTTGTTGATTTAATTGCAACACATCCGGCTGAGCGTTTCAACCTGCCATATAAAGGTGAAATTGCCGTTTCAAAAGATGCGGATATCATCCTGGTCGATCCGAACCAGTCTTATACAGTGAAAAGGGAAGACCTGTACTACAAAAATAAACACAGTGCATATGAAGGCAGAAAAATTGACTGCCGTGTGACAAAAACCATCGTTCGCGGAAATGTTGTGTTCGATTTGGAAAAAGGCATTGTGGGAGAACCTGTAGGAAAGCTGATTTCTGCTAACTAATCAGTGAAATGCAAAAACGAAATAATGCCCGCTTTGCCATTGTCAGCGATTGACAATGGCAAAGCGTTTACTAATGGTAGGAGGTATAAAACATGGCTACATATGAATTGATTATTAGAAACGGAAATATTGTCACATCAGAGTCAATCGTCCAAGGTGATATCGCTATCAAGGATGGCAAAATTAAGGAAGTTTCCGTTGGCAAATCCCTGGAGGCAGCAGCGGCGAAAGAGATAAACGCTGAAGGGCTTCATATCCTACCAGGTTTAATCGATACACACGTCCATTTTAACGAACCAGGAAGAACGGAATGGGAAGGGCTCGAGACAGGAAGCAGAAGCCTGGCTGCAGGCGGTGTAACAACATTCTTTGATATGCCGCTGAACAGTACACCTCCGACCATCAACAAATCGAATTTGGAGCTGAAAAGCTCAGCTGCCGATGAAAAATCGATTGTTAATCCGCGTTTCTGGGGCGGGCTTGTACCGGAAAACATCGCCGATCTTAAGGAACTTCACGAAAATGGCGTAATCGGATTCAAGGCATTCATGTCACCAAGCGGAATTGCCGATTTCGATAATGTTGATGATGAAACCCTTTATAAGGGCATGAAAGAGATTGCATCAATTGGCTCTCTTTTAGCTGTACATGCAGAAAGTACAGTAATTTGTGATCAGCTGGCAAAGGAAAAGCAAAGCCAGGGCAAAACGTCGGCAAGGGATTTTGTTGAATCCCGTCCAATCATTTCTGAAATTGAGGCAGTTCGCCGAGTGATCTCTTATGCTGAGGCAACTGGATGTAAACTTCATATCGTCCACGCAAGCAGCCGAAAGGTCGTTGAGGTTATAAGGGAAGCTCAACAAAGGGGTGTTGATGTAACAGTTGAAACCTGCCCGCACTATCTGTCCTTGACAGTCAAAGATTTAGAAGAAAAAGGAGCATTGGCGAAATGTGCTCCTCCGTTAAGAGATGAAGATGAGGTGGAAGATCTTTGGGCAGCTGTGGCGAATGGTGAAATTACTGTAATTGGTTCCGACCATTCACCCGCACCAGCATCCATGAAGACAATTACCGACAATTACTTTGAAGGCTGGGGAGGAATCTCCGGTGCTCAATCCACTTTGAATATTTTGTTGACTGAAGGTTATTTTAAACGGAATCTCCCATTGGAAAAAATCGTTGAACTTACTGCAACAAACCCGGCAAAATTGTTTGGTCTTACAACAAAAGGAACAATTGCTGAAGGCTACGATGCTGACTTGGCGATTGTGAACCTAAATGAAAGCTTTGAACTAAAGAACGAAGATCTGTTCTACCGCCACAAGCATTCACCTTATGTTGGCAAGACATTTAAAGGGAATGTCAAGACAACCATTGTCAATGGTGAAGTTGTCTATGAAAACGGAAAAATCATTGTTGAGGGAAAAGAAGAAGTTAAAGCATAGGTAAAGGCTATGTTATAGGATATTGTTGTTTTAACAGGGTTGATTTAAGCGCACGGAGCGGAAATCAACAGAGTCGTTTAAGATAGCCTAAGTAAAAAACCAAAACCCGAAGGGTTTTGGTTTTATTAATCATGGTTTTGGTCCTCCTTAAGGATGGTTCCAATTACAAGAGCAACACGGATCCTAAGTGAATCTGCAGGATCACGAAATGAACAGTTTAGCATTTCTTCCGTTTTCTCAATACGGTATTTAACAGTATTTCTATGGATATACAATTTCCTTGATGTCTCGGAAATTTCACATTGGGAATCAAGGTAAACTTGTATGGTTTTAACTAACTCCAGTTCTTCCTTTGTCTTAGGATAAGCAAGTGACTTTAATGTATTTTCGTAGAGTGCTTTTAAATCCTTTTTAGGAACGGCGCTCAGTAATTCTTGAAGTTCCTTTGGTTTATAGAAATTTATGAATCCCTCCTTGTTCATATCATATCCAGCAAGTAATGCTTCGGCGGCTTCGTGATAGGCAGTAGGAATATCTTTAATTGAGTGGACTGGATTACTAACACCAAAGGAAATGGAATAATTACCCTGTAAGTTGGTTTGGAAGTTCTCTGTTAACTTGGTTATATTATCTAAATCCGCTTCGCCAAATTTCGGGAATTGGAGAATAAGGACAAAGTATTTTTCTTTTGTAAATAAAATTGCTTCCATATTATGCCGAATCATTTCATCCTCAAGCTGATCGTAAATACTATTGTATAATTCCCCCACTTTTTTCTCATACAGTTGCAATGATTCATAATTTAACCCTTTTTGATCAACAGTGCAAATCATGCAAATAATATCCATATTATCTTTTAAGCCGTAATAACTTCCGAGGCTTAAAATCTCTTCATCAGAGCCAATTCTCATTTCAATTAATTCATCAAAGAAATTATTTTTTAATAATCTTGAATTTTCTTCGATAGCTTGTTCCTTGATAATTGTAAATGAAACGACATTTGCGGCCTGCTCAATGGCCATTTGTGAAGAGGGATAAGGCAAAGTTAAAGAATCAAAAATCACCAGCATACTGGGAAATAGCCGCTTTGTTTGCACTGGAAATGTAGAAATGGATTGTTGGTCACGTAAAGGGATTTTTAATGTCATACCTTGCCGGGCAGAGACTAAATCTTCTTTTACTAATTCAATGATTTCCCGTTCAACTTTTTTCATTGTTTCCATTCGAAAATCATGGCTGGAGGCAATTTTTTCTCCCCTGTGATTTAATAAGAGAATCGGGCGTGTTAAAAAATGGCCTAATTGTTCGATTAGTGCATTCAGGCTGTATCCCTTAATCATCATTTCGGAAAACTCTTTTTGAACATGCAGGGCATAATAAAGTTGTTCAGTTTCATGATCATTTAAGTAATTCAAAATGTGACGGGATACTTCCCCTAAAGTATGTTTTGCAGGTAAATCGATAATTGGAAAAGCCAAATCATCGGCAAGTAATTTGACCTCTGTTGGCAATTCTTTTAAAAATCGATTAATTTTGATTACGATGCCAGAACAATTTAACGCATGCATCTGTTTTATCAACTTGCAGAGTTCCTGTACATCGTCTTTAAACGCATAGGCGGTTGTGAGGAGTAAATGATTGTTATCTAAAAATTGGATGATATCGGGTGTATCTGATATATTGACAAATTGAATAGTTCGAGTGAGTCCTCTGTGGCCTGCTAGAACAACACTCTCATTCATACCTTCTAAAATAAATAAATCATTGATTGTTTTCATTTTTTTTCCCTCATTTAGTAGCTATTACTTGTTGATAGTAACTATCAAATTGATATTGTACGTCGAAAGTATACAAAAAGCAAATGATATTTTGTTTAGTTTGAACAGTGACATTCAGACCAACTGTCATTTAATCTTATATAGATAAAGGATTCGATTAAAGCCTCATCAAAAAGCTGTAGCGTTTGATTCAAGGAATTACTTTAGTGCCGGGGTGAATTGGTTGATTTATTCAATGGGTAAGAACAATCATGATAATAGCAGCTGGACGGCACGCGCTGCCAGTAATGACATTTATAGAATCCTTGAAAGTAATCCAACAGGTTGTGTCCATAGTATTTTCACCAATAGTTTTAACTTATATTTTGGTGGACATTTAGTCCATGTTGGTGCCGCGGAAAATGGGTTATCCCCATTCGGTATTGGCCTGGATCAAAATGATGTACAGCAGCTCTTACGAAGGATAAATGGGAAACAAACTGTAGTTTGGGATTCGTCGTCAAACACCCTTATTTTTTCTGAAGGAGCTTCCCTTTCGTTAGAGCAGGCGGAGCTGACAACTCACACGATCAATGGGTCTATGTGTAATCTTCCCCACCTAAAGGATAACTTTCTATTTGTTGCGGATAGGTTGCGTCAAGAGGAATGGCGAACAGGCTTGGTGGAAACGAATGAGGATAAAATCGTCCTAATAAAGTATTTGTTGGATCCAGTGTTCGATCAAAAGGATACTGTGTTTTTAAATAAATTGGACACCTTAAAAAAGCTTGCCCGTGGGGATCAAACCGTGGAGGCTGAAAGCGTATTTAATTATTGGATAGGTAGGGGCCTTGGGCTTACACCAAGCGGGGACGATGTCATCACAGGGATTTGCGCCATTTTTTCAGCATTAAAGGGAACAAATAAAGCTTTCCAGGAGCAGTTGAGGTCCTATTTAGTAGAATATGGCCGTGAGAGGACAACACATATTGCGCTGGAATACCTTTTGTATGCTACTGAAAATAAATTTCACTCACATCTAATTCAGATGTGTCACGTTATGGATAAACCACGTGGGCCAGAGTTTTTGGCTGCCCTTGAAGAAATTAGAAAAATAGGTCATACATCTGGGGCGGATACTATAATAGGTATTTTGTTAGGAATAAATGCCTTGGATATTTAGAAAGGCTAACTTTAAAAACTAGAAAAGAAGGGGATTGCCATTAAGGAATTATTAAAATCAAGCAATTGGATCTCGGGCTTACAGTGGCTCTTTTTTATTTTTACAAACATTGTGGTTATCCCAATCACAGTGGGAGCTGCTTTTGAACTTGAGCCAAGTAAAATTGTCAGTTTGCTGCAGCTATCCTTTATTCTCACTGGTTTGGCATGTATCGTTCAGGCGATTTTTGGACATAAACGTGCCATTATGGAAGGTCAATCAGGACTTTGGTGGGGGATTATTTTAAGTCTTTGTACTACAGCTGCTGCGCAAGGTATGCCTTTACCAGTTTTGGGTGGTAGTCTCACAGTCGGTATTATTATTTCTGCAATTTTGACGCTTATTATAGGTGTGACCGGTTTTGGACCTAGCCTTGCAAAGTTATTTAACCCTGCCGTGATGGGTGTATTTATGTTTTTGTTCGGATGTCAATTGATTGGTATTTTCCTGAAGGGAATGCTTGGTATTCCATTTGGCAACCAGACTCAAGGTGCACAAATTGATTTGTCGATTTCTCTATTATCGATCATTATTGCGATTTTTGTCATTGTGATAAGCGTTAAGGCTTCTCCAAGCGTGAGACGCTATGGTTTGCTGCTTGGTATTATTGTTGGTTGGATTGCTTATGCGCTTATTTTTGAAACTGAAAGTCAAGTTAGCCAAGTTTCATCATTTGCAATTGAATTATTTCCATTAGGGAAACCAGCTTGGGACATAGGTATCATTGTCACAACCATTCTTGCAGGTTTACTTAATACGGCAAATACGTTTGGAGCTCTAAAAGGGACCGATGAAATGTACAAGGAACAGACAACCAATTCCCAATATCGGGCATCCTTTACCATTACTGGTATTTTCACCATGCTTGCTGGTGTGCTTGGTCTCGTTCCTTATTCACCTTATGTGTCGTCAATCGGCTTTCTTAGCCAAACGGGAATAATAAAAAGGATTCCATTTATCCTTGGCGGATTCATGTTTATGGTAATGGGACTTATTCCTCCAGTAGGGCACTTTTTCTCTCAATTGCCTTTGAGTATAGGAAGCGCCGTGTTATTTGTCTCATATTTGCTGCTGCTGAATTCATCCTTGAGTTTCTTTAAACAAGTTAAATTTAATACGGTAAATGCTTACCGATCGGCTGTTCCGCTGTTTGTTGGTATCATTATCATGACACTGCCGGCATCTTACTTTTTATCGATTCCAAGTGTTATTCGCCCTCTTCTTAGCAGCGGTTTACTAATGGGGATTATTTTGGCACTCCTTATGGAAAATTTGTTTGATTGGGATCGCTATGGTGTAGAAGATGAAAGCAAAGAAGAAAAAAAGGAAAATAAGGTTTTTAAAATAAACCTGAGAGCAAAATGATGAATAAAGAAAAGGGCTGAGAGTTTCTTCTCAAGCCCTTTTCTCTTTACTTATTCAAGTGTAAATTCAAAAAAGCGACGACCTCATCAAACGCTTGCTGGACAAGTGGATTTTGCCAATCTTCATCAAACACATGCTTGCCTCCGGGAATTGTTATCAATTTACTCTTAACACCAGCCTCTTTCAATGTTTCCGCCATCAATACGGATTGCTGATACGGAACGTCCTCATCATTTGTTCCGTGCAAAAGCAGTGTTGGCGGAAATTCAGGTTGAACAAGTTTGAGTGGGCAGAATTCTGAAAGTTTTTCCTTTTCCAAGCTTGAATCAAGACCGCTGATTTTGTCAATCCAGACTCCTTGCTGTCTAGCGTGCATATAGATGGCATACCGTTTTTCGATTGGGCCGACAGTAATGATGCTATCCGAAACGAGCATGTTGGCAAGTTCTTTTGGAACGCTAGTCATACTTAAATAATGAGGACTTGGCTTTATTGCCCAATCTCCAGTAATATCACCATAACCGTAAAATGAAACAATCGCGTTTGGTTTTTTCTTAAAGGTTCCTGACAGGAGGGCTAGATATCCGCCAGCCGATCCACCAATTACAGCTATCTTTTCTGGATCATAATCAAACTCTTTAGCACCTTCGTTTTCAACCCAGTAAAGCGCATCGGCAATATCCGTTTGGATGTCGGAAAGTTTGGATTCAGGAGCTAACCGATAATCGATAGAAAAAATGTTAAAGCCAGCTCGGTTATAAAATTCAATTTGTTCGGCTTTCAAATCCTCGCGAGATCCCCAAAATAAACCGCCTCCGTGAATATAGACAATAATCGGGCGGGACTTTTGAGGGACGGGGTAAAAGTCCCCTTTTATCTCAAAATTGGTTTCTCGTTTAAACACAATCGTAGTTTTCATCCTGGTGTCACACACTCTTTCATTGATTAAATTAGTATATCTTATCCCGCTCTTAAGGGACTAACATTATTATTGTATAATAATTAGAAGGATATTTCGATAGGTGAGATATTAATCTAAGAGGAAAGGACTGCGGCAGATGGAGTTTAAAGTAAGAGATATGCTGGAAATGGAATCCCTTAATGGCGCTGTAGTCTTAGGGGGGAGAAATTATTTAAATAATAATATTGAAGGTGTGACCATTATGGAAGCACCTGATATTGAAAAATGGATAAAAGGTGGGGAAGTAATTTTAACTAGCCTATATTCAATTCGCTCCTTTGGTGAAATGGAACAAAAAGAGTTCATCAATAAATTAGCAAAAAAAGGGGTTAGTGCCCTTGTCATAAAAAAGGTTGATACTGAGATATCGGGCCAATTAATTGAAGCGGGTGAAAAATTCGGGCTGCCAATCATTCAGCTGCCTAAAGAGACCCTCTTTGTTGATGTCATGTATCCGATAATGGGAGAACTTTTCAATAATCAAGTAAAAAAACTGCAGTACTACAAAGAAATTCATGATCAATTTACCGCTCTCTCACTTGCTGACCAAGGACCAGATAAAATAATCAGTACGCTTGAGAAGTTAATTGGTAATCCGGTTGCTCTTTATGACCGGAATTTCCGTTGTATTGTGTCAACTCTTCCATCTCTGGCAACATTTGAAATGGTTGAAAAAGTTCATGTTTACGGACAGACCGAGGGAATTAAATTCCCTCATTATCGGCAAATTGTGAAGTATCCGGAATTGGACAACATAATGGGCCACCAAATTGTCGTTCCGATTGATACGCTAAATCACAATAGAAAGTATTTGTTAATTGGCGAAATGAATAAATCGCTAGGGGAACTTGATTTAATCGCTGTTGAAAACGCAGCAACATCTTTGTCTCTCGAATTTGTTAAACAGTTTGCTGTTGCTGAGGTTGAGAAGAAATATAAAATTGACCTAATTGAAGAGCTGATAAGCGGGAATATCCAATCGATAGAAGCTATCTACGAGAAGGCAAAACTGATTGGCTGGGATTTGGATGGTATTTTTGTTGCTGTCTTATTCAAAATAAATCGTTTTACTGATACGGGTTCAAAGAGACTAACTAACAGAGGGATTTCGGATCGGAGCCATTTCGTGGTTAACGAAGCCATTCATCATTACTTGCCTGATGGAATTGTTGCGAATAAAGGCAATATATTTATTGTTCTTTGGAAAGTAGAGAAAACGAGCAATCATGATTCTTCTTGGATGGGGCAAATAAAGAAAACTTCACATGACATTCTAGAAATGATAAAAAAACAAGTAAAAGACATTGTCATTCAAGTGGGGATAGGAAATATAGCATCCAGTGTTATAGACATGCCTAAAAGCTATAAGGAAGCACATGATGCACTGGATTTAGGGGAAACAATTAATGGCATAGAATCAATAACTGCCTTTTCAGAATTAGGGATTTTTAGACTTTTACGCTATATTGAAGACCCGTCAATCTTGCATCAGTCTATTCCTTCATCTCTGAAGGAATTGCTCTCATACCAACAAGCAAATAAGGCCGATTTGCTTAACACATTACAAACCTTTTTGGAATGCAACCAAAACGCTGCCCAAACAGCCAAACTTCTATATATTCATTATAAAACTGTCATTTACCGTTTGGATAGAATAAAAGAAATTACTGGTATGAACTTTGAGGATTCAGAAGAAATGTTGTCCGTAAGGGTTGGGCTAAAGATTCATGAATTTCTTCAACGAGAGCAAAAAGAGTCTTAATCTTGAACGGAGAGATAATGATCATATCAAAAATCTATAGGTCCTTATTTCTGCCTTTGTCAGATGATAAGAAAAAAACCGACTCTATTCCCCAGATTTCTGGAACAGGGTCGGTTTTTTCTATTTTTTAGGGTGAATAATTACCTTTGTTATCCAGATGAAACGTTTTTTATCCATTTTGGACAAGAAAGATAACTATCTTTATCCACAAGTCATAAAGACTTAATCATGCGATACGCTTACAATTATAGATAGGCGCCAATAGGACTTGGATTAAAAAGTAGTCTGCTGGGATAAGGAATAGCCTCCATTGAGATAATAATGAACGTTAATATGAAAATGTTTAAATCCAAAGGTTTTACATAAAGAGGGAAAGGTAGATGGAAGTTGGGAAACATACTAAAAGCAACTGGTAAAGAGCTTGATGTACTGGCTGAAGAAACGGCTCAAAAGCTTGAGTGGTTAGGCGGATTCGGGATGGATCCTGAAGGTGGAGTATCACGTCTGCTTTATTCAAAAGAATGGGTCGAGGGACAAAATGCGTTAAAGGAATGGATGGAAAACGAGGATCTTGAAGTTCATTTTGATGAGGTTGGAAATCTATTTGGCACATTAAAAGGAAAAAATACAAATGAAACAGTTCTGACTGGTTCGCATGTTGATACTGTAAAAAACGGCGGCCGCTATGATGGAGCATATGGAATTGTTGCAGGCATATTGGCATTAAAATACTTGAAAGAACAGTTCGGTCAGCCACTTCGAAACATTGAAGTCGTTTCAATGGCAGAAGAAGAAGGAAGCCGTTTTCCTTATACGTTTTGGGGATCAAAAAACATTGTTGGTTTAGCAAAACGTGAAGACGTTGAAACGATTACAGATTTTGATGGTATTCCATTCATTGAAGCAATGTCTAAGGCAGGGTTTGGCTTCAAGGACGAATCAATAGGGCCGCGCAATGACTTGAAATCTTTTGTTGAGGTTCATGTAGAGCAAGGAAGCGTCTTAGAAACTGAAGGAAAATCTGTTGGAGTTGTTCATAGTATTGTAGGCCAAAGACGATATACGGTTGAAATAACAGGTGAGGCCAATCATGCTGGTACAACGCCAATGGGTTACAGGAAAGACGCGGTTTTTGCAGCGAGCCAAATGATATATGAAATTATCTCAATGGCAAAGGAAACCGGGGATCCGCTTGTCACAACAGTGGGTAAAATTGAAGCTCAGCCAAACATTGTAAATGTCGTGCCAGGAAAAGCTATTTTCACGATTGATGTCCGTCATACCGATAAAGAAGCGATTGTTTCGTTTACGGAAAAAATGACCGCAAGAATCAATGATATCTCAAAAGAGCACGATGTTGAAACGGTAATCGATATGTGGATGGATGCTGATCCGGTCCCAATGGATCAAGAGGTTGTTGGGCTTATAGAAAAACAATGTAAAGAAAACGGTCTAAATTATAAGTTGATGCATAGCGGCGCTGGCCATGATTCTCAAATTTTTGCACCGGTTATACCAACAGCGATGCTATTTGTACCTAGTCTAAAAGGAATAAGTCATAACCCGATGGAATATACAAAGCCGGCCGATTTGGCGGAAGGTGTTAAGGCACTCATTGGTGCCCTTTATGAATTGGGATATAAGGAATAAGAATGGTCATTCCAGCTTGTTATTATTAGGTTTATTAAACCTTTATTAAAAATTCGTATATAGAGGAGAATGTAAAGATGGGTTATCCAAAAGATTTACTATCAAGCAGGTCAATTATTAAACATGGCAAATATGCTCTAATTGCACCAGAAGGCTTAGTGAACAACGTTGTTCCTGGATTTGAAAATTGCACAATGTCCATTTTAGGTTCACCGAAACTGGGTGCAAGCTTTGTGGATTATATCATCACAATGCATGAAGGCGGCAAGAATAGCGAAGGGTTCTGTGGGCAGGAAGATGTTGAGTCATTTGTCTACGTCCTAGGCGGAAAAGTAAAGGCAACTGCCGATGGCAAGGATTATATTTTACAAGAAAGCGGCTATCTATATTGCCCTCCAGGAGTAAAAATGTACTTGGAAAACGTCGAATCCGGGGATTCTCGTCTATTCCTTTACAAACAAAAATATAAGCCATTAGAAGGCCGTAAGCCATGGGCCGTTTCCGGTCATGCAAATGATATCGAATATAGGGACTACGATGAGATGCATAACGTTCATATAAAAGATCTATTGCCGATGGATCTCGATTTCGATATGAATTTCCACATCCTTTCATTCGACCCTGCAGCTAGCCATCCATTTATTGAAACACATGTCCAGGAGCATGGTGCATACCTCTTGTCTGGAGAAGGTATGTATAACCTGGATAACGAATGGATTCCAGTTAAAAAAGGCGATTACATCTTTATGGGACCTTATGTCCATCAGGCTGCATATGCAGTTGGAAGAGAACCACTGACATATGTTTACTCAAAAGATTGTAATCGGGATGCATCATTATAATATTGCCAACGAAGAGGTGTCACCATGAGATTAAAAAGAGAGGACTTAAATAGTCTAATCAAAAATAAGCTTCATAATGCAGGCCTTAATGAGGAACACGCCGGGATAGCCGCGGACGTCCTTGTATTTGCAGACGAAAGAGGAATTCATTCCCACGGAGCAATGCGTGTGGAGTACTATGCTGAAAGAATTGCAAAGGGCGGGATAAATACAAATCCTGACTTTAAGTTTGAGAAAACCGGACCAGCAACAGGCATCTTTCACGGTGATGGCGGCAATGGCCATGCCGCTGCAAAGCTTGCTATGGACGAAGCAATTAAAATGGCAAAAGAAAGTGGCGTTGCAATTGTTGGGGTCAGGGATATTTCCCATAGCGGAGCGATATCCTATTTTACTCACCAAGCAGCAGATCAGGATCTGATTGGCATTTCGGTTTGCCAATCCGACCCGATGGTTGTTCCATTCGGCGGAGCCGAGCCTTATTATGGTACAAACCCTATTGCCTTTGCTGCTCCGAGCAGCGATGGCAGAAAGATTACTTTGGATATGGCAACAACTGTCCAGGCCTGGGGGAAAATCCTTCATGCCAGATCAAAGAATGAGTCGATTCCGGATACATGGGCAGTGGATAAAAACGGGGAACCGACAACTGATCCGTTCAGTGTGAACGCGCTGTTGCCAATTGCAGGCCCTAAAGGCTATGGCCTGGCAATGATGGTTGATGTACTATCCGGAATCCTATTAGGACTTCCGTTTGGAAATAAAGTTTCATCTATGTACGAAGATTTAACTGAATACCGGAAATTGGGTCAACTCCATATTGTCATTAATCCGGAATTCTTTACAGGAATAACTGGCTTCAAGAAGGATATATCGCAAACAATGGACGACTTGAATCAAATCAAACCTGCAACCGGGTTTTCAAAGGTTCTTTTCCCTGGACAGAATAATGATTTCGTCATAGCAGATTACAATGAAAATGGCATTGAAATCGTAGATGATATTTATGAATATTTAACCTCGGATGTCATTCATAACAATCAATATGATCATAAGGATCCATTTGCAAAATAATTGATAGATTCAATACAGCTAGGCGTAAGGGGTGAAAAGGAATGAGATTAACTAAAGACCAATTGAAGAATTTAATGGCAACAAAGCTTCAGAAGGCTGGATTAACAGAAGAGCATGCTGCCATCGTAGCAGATGTGCTTGCTCATGCTGATGCTAGGGGTATCCACTCTCATGGTGCAATGCGTGTCGAATATTATGCCGAAAGAATTGCTAAGGGTGGGATCAATAATAACCCCGAATTTAAGTTTGAAAAAACGGGCCCTTGCACGGCAGTCTTTGACGGTGATAATGGAGCGGGACATGTCGGAGCAAAAGTAGCGATGGATGAAGCAATAAAAATGGCTAAAGAAAATGGGGTTGCTGTGGTAGGTGTTAGGAGAATCGGCCATAGTGGTGCGCTTTCTTATTTTGTCCAACAGGCTGTTAACGAGAATTTGATTGGTATTTCTGTTTGTCAATCAGATCCGATGGTTGTTCCTTATGGCGGTTCAGAGCCTTACTACGGTACCAATCCAATTGCTTTTGCTGCACCAGGGAAGGACGGGAAGCATATCACGTTTGATATGGCGACCACCGTACAGGCCTGGGGGAAAATTCTTCATGCTAGATCGAAAAATGAATCCATTCCTGATACATGGGCTGTTGATAGCAACGGAGAGCCAACAACAGATCCATTTAAAGTAAATGCATTATTACCTATTGCTGGTCCAAAGGGATACGGGCTTATGATGATGGTTGATGTTTTATCTGGAATCCTGCTTGGTCTTCCGTTTGGAAACAAGGTATCTTCCATGTATCACGATTTGACTGAGTATCGAAATCTTGGACAACTTCATATTGTTATTAATCCTGAATTTTTCACAAACCTTCAGGCATTCCAAGAAGGCATTGCAGCTACGATGAAGGATCTTAATAACATTAAGCCTGCTCCTGGCTTTGATAAAGTTTCTTACCCTGGGCAAAGAAGTGCTGAAAGGGAAAAGAAATATGAAGAGGACGGCATTGAAATAGTCGATCATATTTATGAGTATTTAAATTCAGATGTTGTGCACAACAATGCGTATGACAACAAAAGTCCTTTTGCTAAGTAAAAGTAGAAACAGGAAGGGTGGGCTCCCACGAGTGACCACCCTTCTTCATGGCGATTGCTGTTCAATTTCGCCACTTTTCAGACAACTAGGAAAAATACATTAAGAGGTGAACAAAATAATGCTTTATACCATTATAAAAGAGAATTCCTACCAGGATTCAGTTAACTTGATGCTTCTCACAAATAAAATTACAACAATGGACGGAATTAACAAGGTTCAAATTATGATGGGAACTCCGGCCAATAAAGATATTTTCAAAAGTTCTGGTCTTTACACAGAAGAGCTTGAAAAAGCTGCTGCCAATGATATGTGTATTGTTGTTGATACAGACATGGAAGAAAAGATTCAGGAAGTACTTGATGAGGTTGATAATTATCTAAGTAACCAATCAATTAGCAGCAGCAAAGAACAATTTGAATCAGTGCGTACATGGGATAAAGCGGTTAAGGCTTTGCCAAGTGCAAATGTCGCTTTAATTTCAACACCGGGACAATACGCAGCAGAAGAAGCCGACAAAGCACTGGACAATGATCTGCATGTCATGATCTTCAGTGACAACGTATCAATTGAAGATGAGCGCCGCCTCAAAGAGAAAGCCCATGATAAAGGCCTTCTTGTAATGGGACCTGACTGTGGAACAGAAATTTTGTCCGGCGTACCGCTTGCGTTCGCAAATGTGGTTAAACCGGGTAATATCGGAATTGTTGGAGCTTCCGGAACAGGTATCCAGGAAGTAACTGTCCAAATCGACCGACTTGGCGGCGGTGTAACTCATGCCATCGGAACCGGCGGGCGCGACCTATCTGATAAGATTGGCGCTATCACCATGATGGATGCAATTAAAGGTCTTGCAGCACATAACCAGACGGAAGTAATCGGGATTGTTTCCAAGCCGCCTGCAAAAGAAGTGCGTGACCAGGTCGTTGAATTGCTTCAAAGCTTGTCAAAACCTGTTGTGGCTATTTTCCTTGGTGAAGAGCCGCATAATCATGAGGGCAACATCTATTATGCAAATACCCTTGAAGAAACAGCAGCAATTGCAGTCGATCTTGCAAAAGGAAATCCTGTAAAAGCAAATTACAATCAACTTATTGGTGATGTACCGGCTGTTGACTTGAAGCCTGAACAAAAGACAATTAAAGGCCTTTATTCCGGCGGTACACTGGGATACGAAGCGGCTACTCTCATCAGCAGAGGTCTTAGCCTTGGCAAGAGTGATTCCCATGAAGAAGGTTACTTGTTAAAAGCAAACGGCAATGAAGTAGCTGACCTTGGTGACGATATGTATACTCAAGGAAAGCCGCATCCAATGATCGACCCGGCAACACGAGTTGAATTCTTCAAAAAGGCTGCAGAGGATGAGTCCACAGCGATTATTCTTTTTGATGTGGTTCTCGGCTACGGTTCACATGAAGACATGGCTGGTGCGTTGATTCCTGCTATTCAAAAGATCCAGAGCAATGCACGTGAAAACGGCAGAAACATTTACTTTGTTGCGACTGTATGTGGCACTGAGCAAGACCCGCAAGACATCCAGGAGCAAAAGTCAAAACTTGAAAAAGCTGGTGTCATTATTCGAGACAGTAATAACCAGGCAATCCGTACTGCTCTTGCTATGCTTGATATCCGGATTGAAGAGAAGGATAAAGAACTGGTTTCTGATAATGCGGCTGCAAAAGCAGAAATTAGCGTTTCTCCTGCCATCGATAAATTGTTAAACGAGAAACCAAATGTTATCAACGTTGGCTTGAAGAGTTTTGCATCTGCCATTACAGACAATGGCGGCCGGGCTGTACAATTCGACTGGCGCCCAGTGGCTGGCGGAAACGAGAGAATGCGGAAAGTTCTAAGTGTTCTTCGTTAATCCAATCGGAAATTACACTAACGTGAAAATCAGGAGGTAGCAAAATGTACGGACAATTTAAAACAATTGATGAAGCAAACCGCGCAGTAATCGATAAAGTTGTATCAGGCGCACCATTTTTAGTGGATGTCGTTCCTGCAAAATCAGTGATTGAAGAGTTAAACGGAAAGGTCCTGCTTCATGCAGGGCCACCTATTAAGTGGGAAAATATGACTAGCCCGATGCAAGGCTCTTGTGTAGGGGCAGCCCTTTTTGAAGGCTGGGCAGCGAACGCTGATGAAGCGTTTAAACTGTTTGAAAATGGTGAAGTTGAGTTCATCCCTTGCCATCATGTAAATGCCGTTGGACCAATGGGCGGAATTACATCCGGAAATATGCCACTTGTAGTTGTCGAAAATCAAGATGGCGGAAACCAGGCATACTGCACATTGAATGAAGGGATTGGGAAAGTACTTCGTTTCGGTGCTTATTCAGAGGAAGTAACAAACCGCCTTGCATGGTTCCGCGATGTTTTGGGTCCTGTCCTTTCAAAAGCGCTTAAAGTAAAAGGTGACGGATTGAACGTTAACGTGATGATGGCAAAAGCAATTACAATGGGTGATGAGTTCCACCAACGTAATATTGCTGGATCACTAATTTTCTTAAAAGAAATCACTCCATATATTTTGAAAACAGATGCTTCTGAAAATGATAAACAAGATGTTATCCAATTCCTGGCAGATACAGACCAGTTCTTCTTGAACATTGCGATGGCAACATCCAAGGCAGTAATGGATACAGCGAGACAAATCCAACATGGTACAGTTGTTACAGCAATGTGCCGTAATGGATATGAGTTCGGCATCCGCATTGCTGGTATGGGTGACCAATGGTTTACTGCACCTGTTAATACACCACAAGGCTTATTCTTTACAGGCTATGATCAAGATATGGCTTGCCCTGATATGGGGGACAGTGCCATCACTGAAACATTCGGAGTAGGTGGTATGGCAATGATCGCAGCTCCTGGTGTAACACGTTTCGTAGGTGCTGGCGGTTTTGATGACGCTCTTAAAACAAGCAATGAGATGATGGAAATTTGTATTGATAATAACCCTAACTTCTCTATTCCAACTTGGGATTTCAAAGGGTCTTGCCTTGGAATCGATGCAAGAAAAGTTGTAGAAACTGGAATTGAGCCAGTTATTAACACTGGTATTGCACATAAAGAAGCAGGTGTTGGGCAAATCGGTGCAGGTACCGTTCGTGCTCCATTAGCATGCTTTGAAAAAGCTATTGATGCTTACGCAGTGAAGCTTGGCCTAATTGAAGCAGAATAAGGACATTATTTGTGGAGAGGGAAAGTTAAACAGAACTCCTCTCCTCCTTTACTGAAAGTGTCAAATACTTGTTAGTAAAAAACGAATCGCAGCTAAGAAGTCAATGCATACAGGAGAGATATTAGTGAGCAGAATTGTTTTAGCCATCGGCGGAAACGCAATTATAAAAGAGGGTCAAAAGGGTACACTTGAAGAACAGAAAAAAAATATTGATGAAAGCTGTGAGCCTGTTCTAGGGCTAATTGAACAGGGGAATACGGTTGTAATTACTCATGGGAATGGGCCGCAAGTTGGCAATTCATTAATTAAAAACCAAATGGCTGAATCAGAGGTACCAGCTTATCCACTTGATGTTTTAGATGCTGAGACTCAAGGAAATTTAGGCTACTTAATTCAGCAAGCTTTTAGAAATAAAATGGTTGAACGCAATATCGGGAGAACAGTTGCGACCATTGTTACACAGGCTGTTGTTTCTAAGGATGATCCAGCCTTTTCTAATCCTACGAAACCAATTGGACCATTTTATACAAAAGAAGAGCTAGACAAAGTCCTGGAAACTGAAAAAATCTCATACATTGAGGACAGCGGCAGAGGATACAGACGTGTTGTTGCTTCTCCAAAGCCGGTGACAATTGTTGAAAGAGACGCAATTGAAGCATTGCTTGATAAAGAAATTACGGTCATTACAGCTGGCGGTGGCGGAATCCCTGTTATCGAAGAAAACGGCATGCTAAAGGGAACGAATGCTGTCATTGATAAGGATTTTGCAAGTGCGCTTTTGGCAGCTGAAATCAATGCCGATTATCTATTTATTTTAACTGGCGTTGAGCAAGTAGCAATCCATTTTGGTACTCCTCAACAACAAAACCTATTGGAAATGACAGTTGATGAAGCATTACGTTATATGGAAGAAGGACATTTTCCAAAAGGAAGTATGGGACCGAAAATCGAAGCAGCCATTTTGTTTTTGAAAAAAGGCGGAAAAAACGTCATCATTACATCTATGGACAAGCTTCAAGATGCACTTGAAGGTAAAACGGGTACACGTGTAACGTTATAAATGTAAAAGAAATTAGGATTGGCTTTTATACAAGCCAATCCTTTTTTACGTATGTCTGCAGGCTGCGTTGTAGAATGAAAATCCCTAGTAAAAGTTCTAGGAGCCGCAGCTAGACAGGCTCCCGGTATTATTCTATACATACCCTGATCAAGCTAGGCAATCATTGCAGAAGGGTTGGAAAAGTTAAAGAAACTGCAAAGAAAATTTCAGCCGTAGCTGTTTAATTGTAAAGGAAACTAAAGTTAACCAAACAAAAGCTAAACGGAACTTGCTTCCGGTCAGCTTTTGTTTCTTAAGGACGAGCAGAACATGATTAAAGAAAGGATAGTAATTGATCAACAAACGGAAAAGTATTGTACAATCTAGACATGTAGAAGATTTAGGGAAAATGTTCTAAAAGAAGCCGGCTAAACCTTAAGGGAGCTGCCTTCGCTTATTAAAAATTAATTTGATTGCTTTCGTTGATATAAAGGTGATTAAAATGATAAACATTGGCGACGGCTTTTACAAAAAACCGCTACAAACAACCAACTGGTTGTTGTAGCGGTAGTTCATAAGCAATGTTAAATTAGTTCGAGGTTACGGATTCTGGATACCAGTTGGGATTTTCCTCTGTCACTTTTTTAATATCAACTTTTTCCGGGAATAGTTTCAAGCCGAAAAATGTATCCGCTAAGTCTTGTTGTGCCTTAACAGCTTCTTCATCAATAGGAAGAACTCCGAAGTCTCGTCTGCCATTCGCAATTTCAAGTGGCTTTGCATCAATCTTTAGCTCTTTGGATAAGATGTTCGCTACTTCTTTGGTGTTATCGTTTGCCCATTGATCTGACTTCTGCAGTTCGTCTAATATGATTTTAATCGTGTCTGTATGGTTATTTACAAAATTTTCAGAGGCAAAATAGAATGTCCGATTTTGTGTTAAATTTTCACCGTTTACAATTGTTCTTGTTGCTGTACTCGATTCTAGTACAGCCAGGAATGGATCCCAGGTTCCAATAACATCAATTTCACCAGATTGAAAGGCAACTCTTCCTTCTGCTGAATCCTTATAATAAATAAGATTTACATCTTCAACCGTAAGTCCTTCTTTTTCCAGGGCTTTGACCAGCAGGTAATGCATATTCCCGCCCTTGGTCACCCCTATTTTCTTTCCTTTGAAATCCTGTACAGTCTTAATTGGCGAGTCCTCTTTAACGACTAAAGCTACTCCTTTTGGATAAGGTGTATCAGACGCGACATATACACTCGTTTTACCGCTAGCTTGTGAAAAGACCCCATTTGCATCGGATGCATGCCCAAAATCAATCGCACCAGTATTCAATCCTTCTAATAAAGCAGTTCCTATTGGAAACTCTGACCATTCAACTGTTATATTCTCTTCGGCAAGTCTTTTATCTAATGTACCTCTTGCCTTTAAAATGTTTAACGTATTGCCTTTTTGATAGCCAATTTTCACAGTTGATCCTTTTTCACCATTTGACCCAGAACTGCTATCCTCTGATCCGCATGCTGCCAAAATCCCCACGATTAAAATAAGAAGGCAGCTTAATATCCATTTTGACTTTGCTTTCATACTCTCTCCTCCTACTATTCCTGCATTAATTTATTCAGGATGATATTTTGATAATGGATAAATTCTTGATCTACATTTCTTGGCCTTGCCAATGGGATTGCTGTGTCCAGCTCAATCCCGCCATCCTTAATCACGATTACCCGGTCCGCTAACCGTACTGCCTCGCTAACATCATGGGTAACAAGAATAGCTGTAAAGTTTTCCTCAGACCATAATTGCTCTATTAAATTCTGCATCTCTAAACGAGTAAGGGCGTCCAAGGCACCAAGAGGCTCATCTAATAGTAATAATTTTGGTTCTCCAGCCAACGCTCTTGCTAACGATACGCGCTGCTTTTGCCCTCCTGATAAAACAGAAGGCCATTCGTTTTGTTTTTCCAATAGACCTACATGGGATAGAGAGTTCTCAGCAGCTTTATTATTTTTGCCAGTAACACCAATTTGGACATTATCCAAAACACTTTTCCAGGGAAGCAGGCGGGAATCCTGAAACATGATTCTTGTATCGGGATGCAGGCCCTTCAAATGGGTCCCGTCAAACAGGATTTCCCCATTGGATATTGTCTCCAACCCAGCTATTAAACGGAGCAAAGTACTTTTCCCACAGCCACTTTTTCCGACAATCGCCAAAAATTCACCTGGGTTTATTTTTAAATCAATGCCCTTTAGTACCTGTAAATCTCCAAATCTTTTATCAACATTGTTTATTTGAACGTTTATTCCTGACACCTGATTCCCTCCATGCTTTATGCTCTTTTCTTGTAGAAATTCGGATGCCACTTAAGCCATTTTTTTTCTAAACCCAACGCTAGCACATCTGATAATTTCCCTAATAATGCATATAGGATGATACTTAGAATGACAATATCCATTTGCATAAATTCGCGGGCTGAAGTTGCCATATAACCAATCCCTGTATCAGATGCGATGGTTTCAGCAACAATTAAGGACATCCACATGATCCCTAAAGCATAGCGGACACCAACTAAGATGGAAGGGAGTGCCCCTGGCAGCAGGATATTCCAAAATAAAGGGAATCCTTTTAATCCGTAAACCTTTCCCATTTCAATTAATCCTTTATCAACATTACGAATGCCATGATATGTATTTAAATATATTGGAAAAGCTACCCCTAAAGCGACGAGGAAGATCTTTGCGTCTTCCCCAATGCCAAACCACAGAATAACAAGCGGGATTAATGCTAAATGTGGAATGGTCCGAATCATTTGTATGGATGTATCAAGCAATTTGGAGGCAAGTGGAATCAATCCATTTATCAGTCCTAAAACGAATCCAATAATTCCTCCAATAAAAAAGCCGATGAATGCTCTTTTTGTACTAATCCATATATATTCATAAAGGCTCCCATCTTCTGCTAGACGAATGGTTCCTTTTATAACTTCGATGGGTGTAGGCAGAATTTCTTTTGGCAAAATCCCCAATGAACCCAATAGTTGCCATAGTATTAAAAAAAGAGTCGGGATTACCCAAGGTATAGCAGTATCTAATGTATGTTTGATTCTTGGACTCACACCGCTTTATCTCCTTTCCGTATCATAAACATCCAAAACGTCAGCCAGATGCCTTATTGTACTTCCGGCCCTCAAAGCTCCGGCTATCAAACTAGCTTCTGCCAACTCCATTTCACTAATAGAATAGTTGGCTGCGAGAGCTTTAAGTTTTTTAATATACTCGGTTGATCTTAAAGCATGCGCCGATGCATAGGAAATCAAGATAACAAGTTTAGTAGATAACGTACCTGAAGACTCTATGAACGGTACGATAAGCAAGTCATGCAAATGTTTAGATTGGTCAGGAAAAAGCTTGAGTAATTGTTCCTCTCGGTTAACGTTTCCCAGTTCTTCAAACACCCCATCCGGAAGTGAAGGGAGGAGTGCAGTTCCAGTCTCAAGCGAAGTGGCAATTGTAACTCCTTCTATTAATTCTTCTGAAGTAACTCCTAATTTTTTCGCCTTTTTTGAATGGAATTGAGTGCAATAAGAACATTTCGTTATCGTTGTTACTGAAACAGCAATAATCTCTTTTTCTCTTGGTGGGATCACTCCCTTTTGCCAAACATCGTCCGCAAAACTACGATACTTTCGGAAAAAAGCTGGATGGATTCTTGGAAGCTTTGTTAATTGGGTTCCAATTTCATTTATACTCATTTTCATTCTCCCCCCGGTGAAAATGTGATTAGTTTACTTAGCCAGTTCTTCCTCAATTGAGGCTTTCAATTCACCGGCAGTTAGTTCCGTTGGGAACTGATACTCCTTTTCATTAACAAAAACAGTCGGTACCATTTTTACATCTCTGGCTATAGCTTCTGCCGTTACTTTCAGGCTAATTTCGGTATTTTCTGGTTCTTCTTTCAGCTGATATTTTTCGGCTATTAGTTTTTTGATTTCTTGATTATTCAGTTGATCCCATTCGCCCTGTGTTGCAAATAATTCCTTTAAGATGTTTTTCACACGGAGGGGGTTGCTGTAATCAAGGAATAAGTTGATTAAGGTTCCATTTAATAACATCTCTCTAGGCTTGTCATAATGCTTAACAATGAATTCAACCTGGCCATTTTCCAGGTAGTTTTGTAAAACATCTTCGGCAATACCAAAAAAAGTAGCACAATAGGGGCAGGTTAAGTTCAAAAAAACCTCAACCTTTACAGGTGCATCCTTCTTCCCAAAGCTCAATTGTGAGTTAGCAATTTGATTCGTCACTTTCTTCATTCTCCTTTTTAATAATTTTGGATTACAATGCTGGTGAAATTATATTATTCTTATAAAAATAGTGGGGATTTAAAGCGAGGATTCCCACTCACAGCAGTTAGATGACTTACTGCAGCTGGAAATCAAAAAGGCCCTCTTCAGAAAAGAAGAAGACCTTAAATTACAAGGTTTCTTCTTATCTTGCAAGTTTTCACCAAACTTGCAGGAATTAGCACCTTTCCGTCTAAACGGTGGTTGCTGAGGTGTCATAGAGCCATTCTCTCAACCTCTCTTGATAAGAAAAATATTGCTTATTCACTTTTCGCACTAATGAAAACAAGATTAACAAATTGTTTATAATATTTTGTTTAATCTAATAAATACGATTATGGAACTTTGTTCATATAATGTCAATATTTTTTTATTAGTGACATGCAGTTTGCCTCCTATTTTCAGTTTCTAAACAGTGGGGCGAACCTTGCAATAATTGGTTTTCTCCGGGATATTAGTTGCATAAGAATTTAAAAGGGAGCTGAAGGATAGCTGGTATTACAAAAGACAAACGTGTCGCCTTACAAAAGAGGAGGATCGGGTTGGCTTTTTCAAATATTATCGGAAGAAGCATTTCAGTTAAAAATGAATGTAAAGTTATTGTAAAAAACCTTGAATTAAAAATATATCAATCTATAATATGTTAAATAAATATAAAAACTTAAGTAATAGAGGAGGAGTTTCTTTATGTCTAACAAAAATGAAATTGGAACCTTTATACTTCGTGTAGTACTAGGCATTGTCTTTTTAGCACACGGAGTTTCTAAGTTTCAAGGTGGGATAGAGAATACGGTAGGCTGGTTTGATAGTATCGGGATTCCCGGTTTTCTTGCTTATGCAGTAGCTGTGATTGAAGTGGCAGGTGGCATTGCGCTGATTCTTGGTTTAGGGACTCGTGTTGCTTCACTACTATTGGGCCTAATCATGATTGGTGCAATCTTAATGGTGAAATTGCCGGACGGATTTCTAAATGGCTATGCTTATGATCTTGTGTTATTAGCCCTAACGGTGTATTTCGTATTGAATGGAAGCAAGTTATATTCTCTTGGTCAGCTGATGGCTAAGGGTAAGGAAGCTTAGTATCCAAAAAAAAGACAATTTAGCCCGAAAAAATGAGCTGTCATGTTGTTAAAAAACAAAAAATTATGGAGCTAATCAATTAAGTTGATTAGCTCTTTATAGCTGATATAGTTCGGTTTAGTTTAAAAGCTGAAAGATTTTGATAGATGCCCAAACCGTGAATCCAACCCAAATTAATATAATTATAAGGCCGGCAATCCAATTCTTTGGTTTGCCGTTTTTCATCAGTTGTTCTGCTTTCACTTCACAATCAGATAAAACTGCTTTCGGTATCATTTTCATCGCGAGCCAAATCGCTATTGGAAGCAGAATCACTTCATCCAGGTAACCAAGAATCGGAATGAAATCGGGTATTAAGTCAATTGGGCTGAATGCATATGCGACGATAACAGCAGTAAACACTTTTGTGTACCAAGGTACTCGCTCATCTCTATATGCAAAATAAAGAATAAAGATCTTCCTTTTTAACTGCTTCGCCCAAGCTTTAATTTTATTGAACATAGTCTCTCCTCTTGAAACACGCTCCAGCTGTCATAACACCACTCTTAAGCGTAAAATCATCTCACCTTTTGTAATTTAACTATATAGTACTATAAACTAAGTATTTTTTTGTATTTTGCATGTCAGGCGGGCTGCTGCCAGGCAAGTTAGTTGAACAAGAAATATGAAAGTGGTAAGCTAGAATAGGTTTATGTGAGGTTTCTGATTATTATAAAAATACGGTTTTTATGGAGGAGTCTGTCACCAAGGGGAGAGGTATGCCCTTTGGTGACAGGCTCCTTTTTGTTTTTTTATCTTTTTTAAACTGCTGAAATCCCAAGATCTGTTAGTTATTAGGTTAGAGTTTATCCGCAGACCAAAAGTTTCAGCTGATTGTACATACTAAAAACAATGATTGATAGGAGGGTATTACCTTTGTCTTACTTGCTCTTGGCGATTGTTTCGCCGCTGCTACTTGCTATTTTCATTCCATTTTTCCATAAGTGGTTCGGACGCGTACATACGGGATGGTTCGTTCTTCCTTTGCCCATCCTATTATTTGCTTATTTTCTTTCCTATCTTCCAGAAACGATGAGCCAAAAAAGGGTGATGGAAACCTTTGAATGGATTCCATCCCTGGGGATGAATTTCACAGCCAAAGTAGATGGGCTTGGCTTATTATTTGCCCTTTTAATTACAGGGATAGGCGCACTCGTAATCCTCTATTCCATTTACTATTTAGCAAAAGATAAAGAAAAGCTCAACACTTTCTATGTCTATTTGTTGCTTTTTATGGGAGCAATGCTAGGGGTCGTGTTATCCGATAACCTAATCGTCATGTATGCCTTTTGGGAGCTGACCAGCTTCTCCTCATTTCTCTTGATCGGCTATTGGTACGAACGGGAACGGTCCCGGTATGGAGCTCAAAAGTCGATGCTTATAACAGTGTTTGGCGGGCTGGCGATGCTCGGCGGAATCATCCTTCTTTATGTGATGACCGGAACATTCAGCATGACCGAAATCATCGGTACTTCAGATGAAATTTTCAATCATCCTTTATTTGTCCCTGCACTGGTTTGTATATTGCTTGGCGCTTTTACAAAGTCAGCTCAATTTCCTTTTTACATCTGGCTGCCCGATGCCATGGAGGCCCCAACGCCTGTTAGTGCGTATTTACACTCGGCGACAATGGTTAAAGCGGGGATTTATCTTGTAGCACGGTTCACTCCTGTATTCGGGGAATCGAGTGTCTGGTTCTGGCTTGTTGGAGGAGTCGGCCTGTTAACCTTAATCTGGGGATCGATGTTTGCTGTAAAACAAACTGATTTAAAAGCGATTCTTGCATTTTCAACAGTGAGCCAGCTCGGGCTGATTATGTCCTTGCTTGGCGTCGGGGCAGCTGCTCTCCATTTTGAAGCACTGGACGACAATATTTACACAGTAGCCGTTACGGCGGCAATCTTTCATTTAATCAACCATGCTACCTTTAAAGGAAGCCTGTTCATGGCTGCGGGAATCGTTGATCATGAAACAGGCACGAGGGATATCAGAAAGCTTGGCGGGCTTATGCAGTTTATGCCGATCACATTTACAATTTCCGCAATCGGGGCATTCTCAATGGCCGGGTTGCCTCCTTTTAATGGATTTTTAAGTAAAGAAATGTTCTTTACGGCCATGGTCCAAGTAAGGGAAATGAACATATTCAACCTGGAAACATGGGGAATTCTATTCCCGGTGCTTGCCTGGGTGGCAAGTATCTTTACGTTTGTGTACAGCATGATCCTTGTTTTCAAAACATTCACCGGGAAGTACCAGCCGGAAAAACTAGACCAGAAGCCGCATGAAGCTCCGGTCGGGATGTTGATTTCCCCCGTGATTCTGGCTGCTCTTGTTGTCATTTTCGGCCTCTTCCCGAACTTACTATCAGGTACTCTGATCTCGCCGGCAATGTCAGCTGTCCTGCCAGATTTATTGGGAGCGGGGGAAGAGTTCGATGTACATATCTCGTTCTGGCACGGTCCTAACATTGAACTGTTCATGACCATTGGAGTCATCCTGCTGGGCTTCTTCCTTTTTAAAACATATCCAAAGTGGGGAAAGATTTACGGTAAACTTCCGCAGAAGCTATCACTGAACCGCTTTTATGATGGCCTAATAGAAAAGGCCCAGACCGGCTCCAACAGGTTGACGAACAGCTATATGACCGGCTCGATTAGATCTTATCTTGTTTATATCTTTACATTCTTTATCTTCATTCTATCTGCAGCTCTCATAAGGGAGAATGCATTTAAGCTTGATACGAGCAATGTTTCATCCATAGGGATATATGAAATGGTCCTTGTCCTGTTTATCGTTGTTGGATCAATAAGCATTCTGTTTGTTAAATCAAGAATGACTTCAATTATCCTTCTTGGTTCAGTTGGTTATACGGTTTCACTGTTCTATGTGCTTTTCAGGGCACCGGATTTGGCGTTAACCCAGCTGGTAATCGAAACGATCTCGGTCGCTCTCTTCCTGGTTTGTTTTTATCACCTGCCGAAATACCGAAAGCTTGAAACGAGGATGAGATTCAGGCTGACAAATGCGCTCATATCCATTGGGGTTGGGGCAATCGTCACCATTATTGCACTCTCCGCCCATAGCAATAAGCTGTTTGATTCGATTTCGCAGTATTACGTTGAAAATACGTATGTGGAAGCAGCCGGGAAAAACATGGTCAATGTCATTCTCGTGGACTTCCGCGGTTTTGATACACTTTTTGAAATAACGGTCCTTGCGATTGCCTCGCTGGGGATTTACGGAATGATTAGATTGAAATCGGATAGGGGGAAACAAGGGTGAGAAAAGTTAATAATATTATTCTTGAAACGTCCCTTAAAGTGTTGCTCTTTATCATCGCCCTATATTCGGTTTATATTTTCACTGCGGGCCACTACTATCCTGGGGGCGGCTTTATCGGCGGCCTGATGACTTCGGGGGCGATTGTTCTCCTGTTAATCACGTATGATATTGAAACAGTTGCGAAAATCCTGCCCATCAATTATCGGTTTCTTACGGCTAGTGGGTTATTGATTGCGATTGCTACAAGTGCAGGGGCAATGCTGTTTAATGTACCTTTTTTAACCCACGTTTTTACAGATGTTCATCTCCCGGTGATTGGGGAACTATCCCTCCATACCGCAACACTGTTTGACCTGGGTGTCTATTTTGTTGTTATCGGTGTGACGATGACCATTATTCAAACAATAGGGGGGGATGAATAATGGAGATTTTAATGGCTTTTGTCATAGGGATTTTATTTATGACTGCAACGTATCTAATGCTGTCAAGAAGCTTGCTGCGCATTATCATCGGAACAGGACTGCTCAGCCATGGAGCCCATCTGCTTATTTTAACAATGGGCGGGCTGAAGAGGGGAGCAGCCCCAATCCTGAGGGACAATATAACCACGTATACAGATCCACTCCCGCAGGCTCTTATTTTAACGGCTATTGTTATCTCTTTCGGGGTAACAGCCTTTTTCCTGGTTTTGGCCTATCGATCCTATAAAGAGCTGGGGACCGATAATGTGGAAGAAATGAGAGGATCCAAGCTAAATGACTAATTTAATTCTGTTACCGATCATCATCCCTCTACTTACGGGGGCACTATTAATCTTTTTTAGAAAAAATAAAACCGTTCAGCGCGCGCTGGCAACGTTGTCAGCAGTTGCAGGAATCATTGTTTCCTTTATGATTGTTCAAAAAGTCCGCTTTGATGGAGTTCAATCACTCAATATCAGCAGCTGGGATGCGCCTTTTGGAATAACGATCGTCTCCGATATGCTCTCCGCGCTGCTTGTGTTCACAACAAGTATCATCGCATTCGCATGTTTGCTTTATTCTTTTTCTTCAATAGGGGAAAAAAGAGAAAATCATTACTTTTATGCGGTTTTTAACTTCTTATTAGTTGGGATTAACGGGGCCTTTACAACTGGGGATATTTTCAACCTTTTTGTCTTCTTTGAAGTGATGCTCATGTCTTCATATGTCTTGCTCGTGCTCGGCGGAACAAAGATTCAGTTAGGTGAAACGATTAAATATTTGCTCGTCAATATTATTTCTTCGGCCTTATTTGTTATTGCTGTCGCCTATTTGTATTCTGTAGTCGGAACGCTGAACATGGCTCATATCTCCACAAGGATCAGTGAGATTAGCGCAAACGGGATGCCGGGCATTTTGACTGTCATTGCGGTTTTGTTTTTAATTGTATTCGGGCTGAAAGGGGCAATCTTTCCGCTTTACTTCTGGATGCCAGGCTCCTACTATGCACCTCCGGCAGCGGTTCTTGCTCTGTTTGGGGCATTGCTGACAAAAGTTGGCGTATATGCGATTACGAGAACCTATACCCTTCTTTTTTACCATGACGGCTTCCTTTTCCAGCTGCTGGCCGTTTTGGCGATTTTATCTGTTATTGTTGGTGTAATAGGGGCAATTGCTTATTGGGATATAAAGTATATTGTCATTTACAACATTATCGTAGCAGTCGGTGTGATTTTATACGGCGTTTCCGTTATGAATCCTGCCGCTATGACAGGGTCGGTCTATTATTTGATTCATGACATGATCATTAAAGCCGCTTTGTTTCTGCTCATTGGGATTATGATTGCGATAACTGGGACAAGTAATCTGAGAAAAATCAGCGGCCTGATCAGCCGGTATCCAGGCCTTGGCTGGACCTTTTTCATTGCAGCATTGTCACTGGCAGGTATTCCTCCATTGAGCGGATTTCTTGGAAAGTTTCTGATCATTCAAGGCGGTGTTCAGGGAGAAAGTTATATTGCCGCCTGCCTCGTATTAATGTCTAGCCTTCTTGTCCTGTTTTCCGTTATGAAAATTTTCATAAATGGGTTTTGGGGGAAGGGGCAGGCATATGAAGGGGAGGAAAAGGCTCCTGTTAAATGGCTTCTCATTTCTCCGGCCATTCTCGTGGTTTTGTCCGCTGTTTACGGCATAGGCTCGGAGTCCTTCCTGCCGTATATTAACCTGGCAGCTGAAACGTTATTGGATCCAAGTGCCTATATTGAAGCTGTCTTAAAGGAGTGATTTAGGTTGTCCCTTCAAATTTTATTAAATGTGGTCCTGGCTTTCCTATGGATGTTTATCAAGGTTTCGTATGGCCCTATTGATTTTATTAAAGGATATATATTTGGGTTGCTTGTCATCTTTGTGCTTAGGCGCTTTTTCCAGAGCCGCTTCTATGTTTATAGAATTTGGTCGTTTGTGAAGCTGACACTAATCTTTTTCAAGGAGCTTCTGTTATCCAATATTGCAATCATCAAAATTGTACTGAAGCCCAAATTGGATATGCGGCCGGGCATTTTTGCCCTTCAAACCGATTTAACGAAAGACTGGCAGATTTTGCTCTTGTCTAGCTTGATTACCCTGACACCCGGCACATTGGTCATTTCAGTATCCGATGATAATAAAATCCTGTTTGTCCATGCGATGGATTTAGGAGAAATTGAAACTGAAATTAATAATATAAAAAACACATTTGAACGTGCTATTTTGGAGGTGAGCGGCTAATGCTTGAAATAATTGTACGAATTGCTTTATTATGCTGTTCACTCTCTATGCTGGGGCTCATCTACCGCGTCATTAAAGGGCCCTCAACCGCTGACAGGGTAATTGCCCTGGATTCAATTGGCGTTAATCTTGTCGCGATAACCGCGCTATTTTCAATTGTCCATAAATCGACTGCTTTTCTGGATATTATCCTTCTGATTGGGATTTTGGCCTTTATCGGGACGGTAGCCTTTGCTAAATATTTGGAAAGAGGGGAGATTATCGAAAATGAGCCTAATCGTTAATTTCTTAATCGGTTTTTTCATTTTGGCAGGCGCTTTTCTATGTCTTATTGCTACGTTCGGCGTGATTAGGCTTCCAGACGTGTATACACGGAACCATGCAGCATCCAAAGCGACGACTTTAGGGGTCATGTTCATTCTAATAGGAACATTTATTTACTTTTACTCCTCCCTGGATCATTTTAATTCAAGGCTGATACTAGGCTTTGTCTTCCTCTTTATGACTTCGCCGATATCCGGGCACTTGATTAACCGATCTGCTTACAACTCCGGGGTGAAGCTTTGGGATAGAAGTGTCAGAGATGACCTGAAGACATATAACGAGGCAAAAGAGAAAAATCGGTTCTAACTAGAAGAAGCATAACTCCTCCTAGAGGGTTATGCTTCTTTGTCTACTTGTCATAAAGGTCAACAGTTAATTTGCCTGAAGAATCCACTTGAGCCATAAAGACTTTATCGACAGACAAACCTTGTTTCTCGAGCTCCATTTTGAGCCATAAGGGAGACCGTTTTGCGGCAGCAAGGGAATCATATAATATTTTTCCATCCATTATAACAGTCTGGGTTACTCTCTTGTTTTTAACGTTAAGATTTAAATCTTTCGCGGTTAACGGCTGGTTTTCTTTTTTCAAAAAAACACTTAAATCACCAGTCGGCTCTAGAACGGCAAATTCCACCTCAGAAACGTTAAACACATTTTTTTTCCTAAGCAAGGTGTTTAAATCATCAATCGTGTAAAGTTCCTTTTTTAAGTTTCCTTCTAATATATTTCCGTTTTCTATAAATACAGTTGCTTTGCCTTCAGTGAAATCCCGGAATTTTTTATTTTTTAGAGAGATATAGTCGACTAAATATGTCACTGCAAAAAAAATCAAAATCGCTACTACTCCATGCCATAAGTTTCTCTCAAGGCCCATAATGACTTCAGCTGCTATACTCCCAATCGTAATTCCGGATACATACTCAAAAAAAGAAATTTGGGAAAGCTGCTTTTTACCGAGTAATTTGGTCATTAAAAACAGAACAGCTAAAAATAAAAAAGAACGAATCGTTATATCAAACCAGTTGCTGTCCACTTAAACACCCCGATAGGTTTGGCTTATAAAATATAGTAGTAGCCGTATCAAAACATATAAGCTTACTTTGCGGAATTGCTCCATAAAAAATTTGTGGAAAATAAAGCAAGTGATGGAAGGGAGGCAGTGGATGGCCTTTTTAAAGGTGGGAAAACAAAAAGCACAACCCTGCTAAAAGCAAGGTTATGCCTTCTTAGTTTGCACCAGCATCCATTAAAATTTGTTCAATTTCCTTAAATCCTCTTTCGCGCGCATGCTGCAAAGGGGTAACATTATTGCCGTCCGGAATATTCACATCGGCCCCATGTTCAATTAACAACTTAATGGTTTGCTGTTGTTTTTTGCCGCCATCATTTAGAATAATAGCTTCAAGCAAGGCAGTCCAGCCAAGATTGTTGATATGATTCACATCAACGTCAGTCTTTGTTAAAAGTTCTATCACTACTTCGGTATATCCATGTTCTGAAGCAGGGATTAAGGCGGTTCCTCCGTAACGGTTCGTAATGGCCGGATCGGCTCCAGCCTGAATGGTTAACCTTAAAATATCAAGATAGCCCTCAGCACCTGCATACAGAAATGGATTGTTTTTCATATCATCCTGTTTGTTGACGTCTGCTCCTGCTTTAATTAATACTTTTGCCGTTTCAACATCGTTATGATAGGCTGCAATCATCGTAGGGGTTTGTCCCTGCTCATTTTGCACATTTATATTGGCGCCCGCCTCAATTAACATCTCTACGGTTTCTGTTTCCTGGTTTTCAGCAGCTTGAAGCAGCTGAGTATCTATGTCGTTTGTCATTTGTTTTTTCTCCTCTATCGGCTGGTTTTCGTTCGACGTGACACATCCTTGAAGAAACAGGATGCAACATAACAGGATTGGAGCCCATTTTGCGTTCAGAAAAAAGCTCTTGCTCATCAAGAGTTTAACTCTTTCCAAAGGGCAAACGGATTGTTGTCTTGTGGGTTCTTGTCCAATCTCTTCAATTTAATGTCTCTTTCCTCTAATGGGAGGGCAATTTGCTGATAAACATACTGTGTTCCCAGGCCAACTTCTTCCTCTTCCTCCGCCGTAAACGCATAGTAAACATGTTGAAGATTAGCCCAATAAATTGCGCTTAGGCACATGGGGCATGGTTCTCCGCTTGCGTACAGCTCGCAGCCGGAAAGGTCAGTAGTCCCCAAAGCGGTGCACGCTTCCCTAATAGCGAGCAACTCAGCATGTGCGGTTGGATCGTGAGTTGTCAGAACTTCATTTACCCCAGTTGCAATCACCTCTCCATCCTTAACGATGACAGCACCAAACGGTTTCCCATTTTGGTTCTTCGTGTTATCGTAAGCCAGGTTAATGGCCAGTTGCATGAAATCTTGGTGAGCCACTTTCAAAACACTCCTTTACCATCTGTTACCGTTACTTAACCATGCTGCACAAAGCTTTTCAAGTGATTAAGCTCTCTTTGGTATCCTGGAGGAAAAATAGTCAATTTTCACCGCGGTTCAAAGCCAATTTACTAACATAGCAGGCTCGAATTGTACTCAATTTTTTCAAGGACATTTTACCTGTCCGGCGGCACCAAATTGTACTCGAAACCCCATTTCAAGGACATTTCATCTGCCGTGCTGCACCGAAATGTACTCGAAATCCTTTTTTAAGGACATTTCATCTGTCGTGCTGCACCGAAATGTACTCAAAATCCTTTTTCAAGGACATTTCATCTGTTGTGCTGCACCGAAATGTACTTGAAATTCTTTTTCAAGGACATTCGCTATTCTGGGTGAACAAATTGTACGCGAAATATACCTTTGCTAGACAAGCGCCTTAACATAAGGAAGGATCCTGACGGGCAAAGGGCACCTGTACCAAGGAATTAATAGCTCCCCTTAGTAAAATCATAGAAACTTACGTTTAATTTATGGAGCTTGAAATAGTGAAGCAAGTCAAGGAAGCAAACGAGTAAAATTATTTAAATATATCAATCTGTGATCTAAATCACTGCTTTAAAGTGAATTTTTATATATTATCACTATGTGAATAGTATTAATTACATAAAGGGGAGTGCTTGTTTTGTTAGACCAAAAAACGATTGAGATTATTAAATCCACAGTTCCTGTTCTTGAGGTCCATGGGGAAGCAATCACCACGAAATTTTATCAAATGATGTTTACAGATCACCCTGAATTACTGAATATTTTTAACCATGCTAATCAGAAACAAAACCGCCAGCAAAAGGCGCTTGCAGCTACAGTTTATGCAGCGGCAAAATATATCGATAACCTGGAGGCCATCATTCCTGTTGTAAAGCAAATCGGCCATAAGCATAGAAGTCTTGGTATTAAACCAGAACATTATCCTATCGTAGGAAAATATCTGTTACTGGCAATCAAGGATGTCTTAGGTGAAGCTGCTACCGATGAAATTATCAATGCATGGGCCGAGGCCTATGGAGTAATTGCAGATGCATTCATCAGCATCGAAGCGGAAATGTATGATGAGGCATCCAGCCAAAAAGGCGGTTGGGCCGGTTTCCGGAATTTCATTGTGGAGCGCAAGGTGAAAGAAAGTGATGTTATTACTTCCTTCTATCTAAAACCCCAGGATGGAAAAAAAATTGCCTCCTACCAGGCGGGGCAATATATCAGCGTCAAGCTCGAGATTGCTGGAGAAAAATTCACCCATATGCGCCAATACAGCCTTTCGGACTCGCCGGGAAAAGAATATTACCGAATCAGCGTAAAGCGTGAGACAGGCAGCTCCAATCCAGATGGCATGGTGTCAAATTATCTTCATGAAAAAGTCGAAGAGGGAGATATCCTTCCCATCAGTGCTCCGGCTGGCGACTTTGTTCTAAATACGGCAAAGGAGAACCCAGTCGTTTTGCTAAGCGGCGGTGTTGGCCTGACTCCAATGGTTAGTATGCTTAAAACCGTTTCGGAAGTTCAGCCTGAAAGAAACGTTACCTTTATCCATGCGGCTCAAAATGGCAAATTGCATGCTCTAAGAAATGAGGTTGAAGCTTTATCTGAAAAGGAAAACATTAAATCATATGTTTTCTATGATTCACCAACCGAGGATGACAGAAATGAAAACAAGTTCGACGTAGAAGGCTATGTAACCCGTGAATGGCTGGAAGAGAATGTTCCTGTCAGCGAGGCAGACTTCTATTTCTGCGGACCGGTACCGTTTATGAGGGCCATCAATAGTGCTCTGAAGGAAATCGGTGTAAGTGATGACAGAATTCGTTTCGAATTTTTTGGGCCAAAAGGAAACCTGTAAGCGAGAACAGTAAGATAAAAATAGCAAACGGTCCAAAGGTTATCACCTCTGGACCGTTTTAATTTTGATCTGTAAATTTTCCTCAAATAAATTTAGTGGGATAATTATAAACAATTAATCCACAAGAAGTTATTTTGTGGATTAATTAACTCTCCAAAAAGATCAATTATCCACAAAAAGCCTGGTTAGGTTGTTGATAGGGGTACGTTAACGACCTAAACACGGAGGTAGCTAAATGGGTCAGGACAACTTTTTCAATATTCAGGACAACTTTTCATATATACAGGACATTTCCCAAAAAATACGGGACATTTCTCAAACGATTCAGGACACATTTTTAGATATTCGGGACAATTCAGTCCCCCAGCAGTGTAAGGCGAATTACCGTAGAAAAAAATGGGTAAAGCAGCCAAACGGGGTGAGTAGATAATTTCCCCTGAAACCCCCTATTTACTCCAAGCTTGCTGTTCCGGCAACTCCCTGCCTTAATTTATAAACGACAAACCCTATCGCTGCTGCCCACAGGATGGCAAGGCTTCCGTAAGTGAATAAACTGATTGTCTGAGATACATCAAGCGCCCCCAACAAAGTTCGGATGTTGGTTAAAATGATGATTCCTCCAACTAGAGTTCCCAAAAGGTTTGTCGGAATGATTTTTATAAGCCAGGCCGCGATGGGTGCTGCAATCAGGCCGCCAATCATTAAGGCGATAACCCATTGAACATTGATTTGTGACCAGCCAAGCGTCAAAAGGAAGCCAATCGTTGAGGAGACCGCAATTGCGAATTCGCTTGTATCAACAGAGCCAATAACTTTTCTCGGCTCCATCTTGCTGCTTGTCAGCAAGACAGGAGTTGCAATTGGACCCCATCCCCCGCCGCCTGTTGCGTCAAAAAAACCTGCAATAAAGCCGAGCGGAATAAAGAACTTTTTGCCTTTCTTTTTAATAGAAGGTTGATTTGTAGTGGAAAACTTAAACAAAAATCGGTAGATAACGAAAACACCTAACAGAAGGAGGAACACGGAAACATAAGGCTTTATTATATCACCGGGGATGCTTCCCAGAAAAATTGCCCCGAGAAAAGCACCAATTGACCCAGGGATGATCAATTTGTATACAACTTGTTTATCAACATTTCCAAACCGGATATGCGATACACCGGATGCCGCTGTCGTTACAACCTCTGCCATATGGACAGAAGCAGAGGCCACGGCAGGAGCAATTCCGAACATGAGCAGCAAAGACGTTGAGGTAACCCCGTATGCCATGCCAAGGGAACCATCAACCAGCTGTGCTGCCAGGCCAATGAACGCAAGAATAATAAGCCTCCTCAATGATATCTCTCCTTTTTTACAAAAATACTGAATAGACTAGTTAGAAGCACTCTATATTGGTGATTGTTGACTAATCTAATCAAGTTTGTAACGTACAATATGTCGGGACAAAAATGAAGGTTCTTTATTTGGGGAAGATTGGATGAATGCCTATATAAGGAGGGGGAGCAATGAGGCTATCGAGCAGGGGAGAATATGCGCTGCGGGCACTTATTTGCCTCGGAAGTGACGGAGGCAGGCTAGTCTCAATTAGTGAAATAGCAGAGAAGACACTTGTCCCAATCAATTATTTGGAACAGCTGCTTCTGCAGCTGAAACGAAACGGCTACGTCCAAAGCAAGCGTGGAGTACACGGTGGATATAAACTTAGCAGAAGCGCGAATGATATTGTCATTGGTGAGGTGATTCGGAATCTGGAGGGTCCCCTGGCGCCAATGGGATGTGTCAGCATAACATCGTATGAGAGCTGTCCTCTGGAAGCTGGCTGTATGCTAAAGCCGCTATGGGCACTGGTAAGGGATACAGTCGCTGAGTTACTCGATCATACAACCCTTAAGGATTTGCTGGATGGCAAGGTGTATAGTAACCAATGAAACCTTTTAGAGCAGTCCTCTTTCATTGAAAATGATTATCATTTACAATGAGGATAGTCACTAAATGAAATGGGGATGGTAGTATGTTTGTCCAAATGCGAAAAATGACCATTGCAGAAGGAAATTCCGACAAAGTAGTTGAACGTTTCAGCAAGCCCGGCATTATTGAGGAACAGGAAGGATTTGTAGACCTGACCGTTATGGTAAAAAAGGTCCGCCGCGGTGAGGAAGAAGTAATCATCCAGATTCGCTGGGAATCCGAACAATACTGGAAGCGATGGGAAAAGAGCGATGCCCATATTGCCGGCCATAAAGCAAACCTTGGCAAGCCGAAGCCTGAGTATATCATCAGCTCTGAATCGGGATTGTATGAAGTTGCCGCTGTAAAAGGGCCAGCGAAATAAGTGTGAAAATCAATCCTATCAATTTTGATAGGATTATTTTTATCAAAAGGTCTTCGTTTGGAGATTTTATTGTTTCCGTACGGTAATGCCTAGCGCTGGGGATTACAATTGGTTTCCGAGCGGGGCAATGACTAGTGATCCATTACTAAAATTCTTTTAAAAATAAATAGCCCGGGCCTGGCCCTCACTAGGCGGGGCCAGACCCGGACTATGTTTTTAAAGAGATTTTATAGTTACTGTCAGTTTATGACTAGTGAATAATGGCCAGTTACAACATTAAAGGTAGTAAAAAAGAATATCATCCGGGCCTGGCACTCACTAGGAAGGGTCTGACCCAGACTACGCTGTTAGCCATAAATAACTAGTGATCCTCCTATCGAACAGTCCAGGTTACCCCGAAATATCGTAAGAAAAAACATCCAGGCCTGGCAAATGTGCAACAGCATCAATAAAACCTACAAAAAAGCCGGTCAGCCCCAAAGCTGAACCGGCTTTTCCCTATTAATAAATCATACTATCATCGTGATAATACTTAAATTCTAGCAAATTGTTGGCAGGGTCGATCAGGAAGAAGGTGACATGTTCCTCCCGCTTGCCGGCAAACCGGACCATTAGCTCCTGAAAAAAGCGGAGCTCGTTTTTCTGTGCGTGCTTGAGCGCCTGATCGAATTCGTCACGGTCGACAAACGTAATCCCAAAATGCCTTGGATACATTTTCGGGACAAGGTCAATTTTGTCAGGATTAAGGTGGCAGACAACCTGGTCGCCGAAGAAGTCAAAGGTAACCCGGTCATGGTATCTTCTCGCAAGGCGGCAGCCAAGCTTTTCGTAAAAATCAACTGTTTCATCGAGGTCCTTGCATGGAATCGCAAGGTGGAACACTTTATTTGTATCTCTCATGTAGATAACTCCTTTATATGAAAAATGTGTCAGACCGCAATCCGAGCCGCAGTGTTTCAAGGGCAATCGCGTCTGAAAAAGGGATGTTGGCCAAATTAACATTTGATCCGGCAATCCGGATAAAAGAGGTTTGCATTTTTTTATTTGGTGCTTCAAATATCATCCTATCAAGGGCAAGCCCTGATCCGATTATTTCTTCGATAATATCAAAGCGCATTTCCCCGGAAGCATGGCAGATGCCGCTCGTGCCGCTCTCCCTTGCTTCAGTGATAACCCTGCTTGCACCTGCTTCAAAATCCTCATGGATGAAATCCAGCCATTCGGACGATTCGGCTGTGACACTGCTGTCTTTGCTGCCTACCTCACTGAAAACACAAAATTCCTTTGAAAAATCGGCAATATGGCGGGCTTTTTCTTTATTCGAAATCGGCAGCGTTCCGTTGGAGATTTCAATGTATTTGCAATCGTATCTTTTACAATAGGAATAATAATCGTCCAGTTTGCTTTGGCTAAGGAATTTTTCAAAAAGAGTTCCGCCAAAGAAATAGTCTATGCCATTTTCCTTAAGACAGGATATCTTTTCTCCAAGACTCGATGTAACAACCGATGTGCCCCAGCCAAACTTAACAAAATCAACAAAGCTGGCGGAGCACTTAATGGTGTCCTTAAAAACAGCCTCTGGAATGCCGTTGTCAATCAATATCGTCAGACCTTTAACCCTCGGTTTCATTTCACGGGCGGGCAGGTCCAATCCAGTGTAATTCATGCTCATTCACCCTCACTAATCGTGGCAGCTTTTTTGAACAGTCCACATACATCACAAAATCGCAATCCAGCATGTTTGTGCAAAAAGAAATGTCTTCTTTAATAAATTCAGGCTGGTTCGGGTCGAAAAACTTTTCCGCCTGTCTGCATCCTCTGATTCGCTCAACGACTTCAGAGTTATCCACAGATTTATCCCCAACAATCATTGCTTTGATATACTCAGCACATGCAAGATCGTCATCGCCTTCAGGATGGGAGGCAATGATCGTTACTGTTGCTCCTGGCCCGCACAGCTTCCTGGCGGCTTCCGCTGTTTTTTTAGCATTGGAAAAGCCGGTTACAAACATAGCTTCCGCACCGAGCGCATTCAATGTTGCCTTTACACCGTTGGTCGTTTTCTGGACAAGTGTTCTTCCCTCTACGTCGGCTTCAGCCATCCTTTTCGGGGAATTGTCAAAGTCAAAGCCCGGAATTGCAAGGCCGCCTATTTCCCCTGCCAGAAGATAATCAGGATTTTCTTTTTTTAAAAGAAAGGCTTCATCCGCAGTCCCGGCAAGCACGATTTCCTTTGCTCCCCGATGGAAGGCGTAATGGGCAACCGTGAAAGCCCGAATCACATCAATGACAATCGTAATGTTGGAGGGAGGCAGATCATGGCTGTGGCCTTGAAAAATAGTCACGTTCATTTGTGGACTCCTATCCCTTAAATCTCTTCAAAAGTATATGCCCAGATTGAGAATGCGTACCTAATCCATTTCATTTTTTGAAATAGGCTTTTACCAGCAAGAACCTTTTTTATGAAAATTGAATAACCTGTACGTAGGTTTTTACCTAGTTGGGTGCCCCGGCACAAGAAGATAGCGAGGGGATGGAGATGGAGAAGGCTTTAACATATCGAATGTGGGAGGAAGAGAAAGCAGGGCAAGTATTTGAAAACAATGCGGATTCAATGGAAGTCCTCAAGTGGGCCTTCAAGGAATATGGAGATGAAATCGTCTACGCCTGCAGTTTCGGGGCGGAAGGTATTGTCCTGCTTGACCTTATTTCGAAGGTGAATAGGAACGCAACGATTCTTTTTTTGGACACAGACCTGCATTTTAAGGAGACATACGAACTGATAGATTCGGTAAAAAAGAGATATCCGGGTTTTACAATAAAAATGGTGAAGCCGGCTATGACATTGAGCAGCCAGGAAGAGACCCACGGGAAGGAACTGTGGAAATGCAATCCAAATCTTTGCTGCAAAATAAGGAAGGTCGAACCGCTTGCCAGTGAGCTCAAGGAAGTCGATGCCTGGATATCCGGGCTGAGAAGGGAACAGTCCGAAACCCGTAAGCATGTTCAATTTATTAATAAAGATGAAAACTTTAAAAATATAAAAATTTGCCCGCTCATTCATTGGACATGGAAGGATATTTGGATGTATATCGAGCTGAACAAACTTCCCTATAATCCTTTGCATGACAAAAGCTACCCATCTATCGGCTGCGAGCCATGCACAAAACCGGTTGCAGATGGCTGGGATATGCGCTCCGGCCGCTGGGCGACTAGCCAGAAAACCGAATGCGGGCTGCATAATGCCAGCGGAAGCAGTTAACAGTCTATAAAAGCTAACACGACTATGTTAGGAGGAAGTGACATGATTCAGCCCCATGGGGGAATTTTAGTAAACCTTGTGAATGAGGAGTATCCGATTCCGAAACATTCCCTGGCAATTGAACTTGATGCGATGGCCCTCAGCGACCTGGAATTGATTGCGATTGGCGCCTATAGCCCGCTTGTCGGTTTTATGGGAAAAAGAGATTACCAGTCGGTTGTCGAAAATATGCGCCTCGAGGATGGTACTGTCTGGAGCATCCCAATTACACTCGCAGTTTCAAAGACAGCTGCCAAACAAATTGGACCTACAGACACTGTCAGGCTTGAGAAGGATGGCACCGTGTACGGGGTAATGCTGATTACTGACAAGTTCATTCCGGACAAGAAAAAGGAAGCAAAGCATGTGTACAAGACGGATGAACTGGAGCATCCAGGGGTAAAAAAACTATTTGAACGGGAAGAGGTCTATATCGGCGGCCCGATTGTTATGGTCAGGAGGCCAGAGAACCCCTATCCAGCTGAAAATCGCGACCCGAGGGAAACCCGGGAGCTTTTCAGAAAAAATCATTGGAGTACTGTTGTGGGCTTTCAAACAAGGAATCCGATTCATAGAGCCCATGAATATCTTCAAAAGTGTGCACTTGAAACTGTTGATGGCTTATTCCTGCATCCACTTGTCGGAGAAACAAAGGCCGACGATGTACCAGGTGATATCAGAATGAAAAGCTATAAAACACTTATTGAAAACTATTACCCGAAGGAAAGAGTGCTGCTTTCCGTCTTTCCGGCAGCAATGCGTTATGCCGGTCCCCGTGAAGCCATTTTTCACGCGCTTATCCGGAAAAATTACGGCTGTACTCATTTCATCGTTGGCCGCGATCATGCCGGAGTAGGCAATTATTACGGAACCTATGACGCCCAGAAGATATTCAGTAATTTTAAAAAAGAGGAAATTGGCATTCAAACTCTGTTTTTTGAAAACAGCTATTTTTGCAAAGCATGCGGCAATATGGCTTCTGTAAAAACATGCCCCCACGGCAAGGAACATCACGTATCCTTGTCCGGAACAAAAGTAAGGACGATGCTCAATAAAGGGGAGGCCCCTCCAAAGGAATACAGCCGCCCCGAGGTTGCCGAGATATTAATTGAGGGAATGACAAAGCGGGCTGGCAGCCTTCAGGAGTCGGTGGCAAAACATGACTGAGCATATTGTCTGGCATCCAGCCACTATTACTAAGGATGACCGCAGGAAATTAAACGGCCATAACAGCTTCGTGCTCTGGTTTACCGGCCTTTCCGGCTCTGGTAAATCGACACTTGCCAATGAAGTAGACCGCAAGCTTCACAGTCTTGGGGTGAGGAGTTATGTACTGGATGGGGACAATATCCGCCACGGCTTAAACCAGGGGCTCGGCTTCAGCAAGGAAGATCGTGTTGAAAACATCCGCCGGATCGGTGAGGTTTCCAAACTGTTTGTTGATAGCGGCCAGATTGTCCTCACTGCGTTCATTTCCCCATTTCGTGAAGACCGCGATAGGGTGAGGGCGCTGTTTGAACAGGGTGAATTTATTGAGGTATGGGTGCAATGCCCGCTTGAGGTATGCGAAAAAAGGGATGTTAAAGGTTTGTATCAAAAAGCGCGGGAGGGTGAAATTAAGGAATTTACTGGGATTAATTCCCCGTATGAACCCCCGCAGGCTCCTGAGATCACCATTGATACTTCAGAATGCATGGTTGCCGATGCCGCGCAATGTATCATCAAGTATATACGGGAGAGGGGCTTCATTTAAAGAGAAGGTTCCGGGGGGAGCCCCCGGAACTTTTTTCAATTAAATGGATGTTTTAGAAAGGGCCATCTGGTCCTCAGGAAGTGCCTTCGTGGTTCCATCACTGTTCAATACATTCCGCCAGGTATATTTTGGCTTATAACCAAGGACTTTCTTTGCTTTGTCATGGGACATCAATGTCTCATATCCTTCAATATCCTTTTTCAGTTCTACGCTTGGGAAGTATTTTTCAACTAAGTACTGGCTCGGCTTTGGCATGATTGTGTCAGGTGCGGTAATATGAAAAATATTATTTCCGATATTATCTGCTTGAATGGCCAGCAGGCAAGCCTGTGCAGCATCTCTAACATCGCAGTAAGCCCAAGCGTTTTTCTTTTGCAAATCCCATTGCTTTTCATCATTCCAATGCATGATCGGCAATTTTTCATATTCGTCAGGCTCATAGATATTGGCAAACCTTAGGGCCGCGATTTGCGTCTTATTGCCTGAAAGATCAAAAAACATCTGCGAAAGGTTTTCGGTCAACCGCTTTACCATCGCATAGGAGGACTTGACTCTTGTTGGGTGTTTCTCATCCACTGGCAGGTAGTAAAGTTCCTCCTCGATAAAAGGATAACCAAGAACGGTTTCGCTCGAGGCCCAAACAAGCTTTGGAATCTGGTGGTCTTTGCAGGCCTCAAGGATATTAAAGTTGACTAGCATATTGTTTTCAAACAGTGCCTGAGATGTATTTCTTACGTCAGTAGGAATGTTCCCAAGGTGGACTACCCCGTATGCACCCTTTAATAGTTGGGAAACTTGGCCGTAATCCTTCAATTCAACCTGAAGGAATTTAGGTGAGGCAGATTCTTCCCTCAATTTCCTGTCAGTGGCGATCACTTCATAGCCTGCTTCCATAAACGTCCTTACGGTCCACCGGCCAATTTTTCCTGCTGCACCTGTAACAACAACCCTTTTCAAATTGCTTCGCTCCTTTTAAAAAGTCTTTGTTTTTGAATGGTATTAAAAAATTACTTCGCCTGCCATCCTTTGTTAGAATCTCCTCTTCCTTACATTTTATTGAACTGATTTTCCTAGTAAATTGTGGTGTCTCCTTTATAATTTCAAGCTTCTTTTCTCATACTAGATTAGTGCGCATTTTGTCATGAGAGGATTTTTTTATGAAAAAAATTATCGTGATTGGGGCTGGGATTCTTGGTGCATCAACAGCATATCATTTGGCAAAGATGGGTGCGGAGGTCCATATAATTGACCGACAGGATAAAGGACAGGCAACTGAGGCTGCTGCTGGCATTGTTTGTCCTTGGCTGGTTGGTGGGCAAAGTGAAGCCTGGTATACGATGGCAAATGCTGGGGCGGGATATTTCCCAACTCTAATTGAAGAATTAAACAGAGAAGGCGAGCAGGAGGTTGGTTACCAAAGAGCCGGTGCACTCATTATTCACCACGAGGAATCGGAAATAGAGAAGTTGGAAGAGCGGGCAAGGTTAAGGGAAGGCTATGCCCGGGAAATCGGAGAAATTTCCCGACTCACTGAACAGATAAGCAGTACGCTCTTTCCACTGTTATCAGATGGTTATCACTCTGTTTTTGTTCAAGGGGCGGCCATTGTAGAAGGACGCCTCCTGCGTAATTCGCTGCTTCGTATTGCAGAACGGAATGGTGCCGTTAGGATAAGCGGCGACGCGGAGCTTCTATTTAACGGGAGCCAAGTGACTGGTACAAAGGTGGGAAGTAATTGTTATATGGCAGATATGGTCATTGTTTGTGCCGGAGCATGGGCAGAGGCAATTTTTAAGCCGATGGGCCTTACCTTTAATGTGAACTTTGAGAAGGCACAGACAATCCATCTAAAGTTACCAGGTGCAAAAGGGATGGAGAAGTGGCCGGCCGTAATAGATCCTTCCACCCAGTACATCGTTCCTTTGGACGGAGGCAGGGTTGTAGTTGGTTCGACGACTGAAAACGATAGTGACAGGTATGATGCCCGCTTAACCGCAAGAGGGGTTCATAAAAATCTAACTGATGGACTGGAAATTGCCCCAGGCCTGGCAGATGGTATATTCCTAGGAGGAAAGGTTGGATTCCGCCCGTTTACTGCTGGAGGTGTTCCAGTCGCAGGGAACATACCGGGCTGGAAAGGGGTCATTGCGGCAAATGGACTTGGGGCAACCGGGTTAACAATCGGACCATTTTTGGGCTTGCAGCTTGCAAAACTGGCACTCGATATGGAACTGGATATCAATCTCAGCGAATACGACATAAGGAATGCAATTGCGGAAGAAAAATAAAAAGTGGTGGTAAAGTGCGCAGTTGCCAGAAAAGCATATTAAGCAGACTGCGCTTTCTTTTGGACTGTATTCGGACGTGCTTTTTTACTAGAAATAGCCCCGGTTTAATATCCCTGTCATGGCACAAACTAAACGGAATGATTATACAGCCGAAGGGAAGGGCATCAAAATGTGGTTATTAGTAATCAGTGCCATTCTTTTTCCCCTGCTTGTTTTTTTTATGCCAAAAAGGATTCCGCTAATGGATTTATACGCGACAACCGGCATGGCAACTTACTTCCAATTATTGACCGACGTTTATCTTCATATTAAGTTAGACTGGTATGGGTATTTTTCCGACAATCAAAAAGCCGAGTGGCCGACTACGCTATTAACTCCGCTCTATTTATCCATCAATCCCTTGTTTTTGAACTTTTATCCTTATGATAGGAGTAAATTTATAAAAATCCTTTATATGGGAGTCTGGACCGTCTTTTCAGTGCTATATGAATGGATCGCAACCAAAACCGGCATGTTTTATCATGAAGAGTGGAAGCTGTACCACTCAGCCCTAACCTATCCCTTTTTATTTATCCTGTTAAGGCTTCAATTGTCATTGGTCCGTCACCTGCGTAAAAGGGAGGAGCCAGGCTGTTCTTAATAGATTTTTCAATATTGAGCCAAGCTGGCAGAGAGATTTTTCCCCGAAGGACGGTTACAAGGACATTTTGAGGTGGAGTGCATGTGGAATTGTCCTTGAAGTATGGTTTCAAGGACATTTTGAGGTGGATAGCATATGGAATTGTCCGCGAAGGACGGTTTCAATCGCCTCCATAAAACTTGACAATACGGAAGAATCAATCGCCTTGCATTCACCTTTCTAAATAATTGGATTTTACAGACGATGTTTTGCTGGACTTATGCAAAAATGGGCTTTTAACAGGGGAAATCTCAAGTTTTTAAAAAATGGTTTACCCACAAAGAAGTTAGGGTAATATCCCTTGTTGGAAGGGAGATTTAGGATATGTATGATTTTTCAGGTGTTATTAATAGAATTAGAGAAATAAAAGTGGATCTTGCCAATGAAATAACCGATAAACAAGTTGAGAAGTATCCTGAGCAGCTTGGACCGATTTCAGAACAGCTCCGCAAAGAAAGAGTAAATCTGATAGGATTATACGAGGAATTGCTCGTTGATGATCTCGATACTGCTCTGGCAAAGATTGAAGAATGGGGCAAAAAGACCGGGGCATATTGTTACGAACTCGGAATGACTATCGATATGGCGTTGGATGAACTGAATTATTATCGCGAAGAAATGACCGAAATTATATATGAATTAGGCCAGAAAAATGAAATATCGCTAAGTAATTATCATGAGGCGAACAAGAAATTGCAAAGAATCATTGATAAGGCTGCCCAAAGCTTCAGCATTGCGTTCGTGGCACATCATAAGGATATGATGAAAAAGGCGCAGAGGGAAATCGAAGAATTGTCGGTTCCAGTTGTTCCCCTTGAAGACGGAGTGGCTGTGCTGCCGCTGGTTGGAACCATCGACACATACCGGGCCAAGCTGCTAATGGAAGAATCACTTAGGAAGAGTGCCCAGCTTGGTGTTACCTATTTTATCGTTGACCTGTCAGGGGTTCCGATTGTTGATACGATGGTCGCAAACCAAATCTTCCAGGTTATAGATGCGCTGAGGCTTTTAGGAGTTCAGGCAGTATTGAGCGGAATTAGGCCTGAGATTGCCCAGACTATGGTTCTTCTCGGAATAGACACATCCAGGATTAATACTTTTTCCAGCCTGCAGCAGGCATTGCAATCATATAGGCTAACCCACCCGGCTGCCATGTAAGTATGCTGAAGACAACCTGAATCCTGATATAAGGATGGAGGTTGTCTTTTTTAAAAGGTCGATATTGTCATGTACCATTCAGAATCGGACATTCCGCATTATAACTTTCATAAACAATGCATTTCTGCCTCTGCTTCATCCCATGGGACGGTATAGCCGTGCCCCTTTGCGCAAAAGATTGATGATGAACTATAGTCGGGATCGGCATCCTTCTTATAGCCAATCTGCTCAATTACTTCATCCTGATTATGGCAAGGGTAATAGCCGGCAAGCACTAGGTTCAGTGTACCTTTTCCACCAGTAATTGACGCAAACTCTGGACCATAATTTATGAATGTAGCAACAGGGACCTTCCCGGTTATAATTGTGTAGTTATCGTGTGTTTCTGGTGTGTCAAAGCTGCCGTGAGCTGTTTGGATATCTGTTAAAATTCTTCTGATATGATTCACTTCAATCTTTATCCTAAATTCATAGAAGGGCTCAAGCAGTATATTTCTTGCTTTTTCAAGTCCCTGGCGCAGCGCCCGGAAAGAAGCCTCGCGGAAATCGCCGCCCGATGTATGCTTGTTATGGGCCCGGCCAGTCAACAGCGTTATTTTCATATCTGTAACTGGAGATCCTGTCAAAAGCCCGTGATGATCACGTTCGAACAAATGGGTTCGGATAACATTCTGTGTGCCAATTTCAAGGTCATTTGGATGGCAGATGCTCTCAAATGAAATCCCGCTGTTTCGGGGACCAGGCTCAAGCTTCAGATGAACCTCGGCATAATGGCCGAGCGGCTCGAAATGGCCATAACCGACAACCCCTGGTCCGTCAATTGTCTCTCTATACAAAATTTCAGGTTCGGCAAAGCTGATATCAAGGCCAAAGCGGTCATGAGCAACCTGCTTTATCACCTCTAGCTGGATGACCCCCATCACATGGAAATGGATGTCCTGCGAGCGCTCCTCCCAGCTGACATTCAACGAAGGATCCTCGGCATCAAGCTTTTTAAAATAACCGAGGACATCCTTTGCGTTCAAACTCCTGTCGAACAGGACTTTCGACTTCAGTGCGGATACCATTTCATAGCTAGCAGGTTCTTTTAACGTTCCAAGCCCCTCGCCGGCAGCAGCCTCTGACAGCCCTGTCACAGCAACAATGTCCCCAGCGTAGGCCTCGTTGACTGTTGTAAACTTATTTCCGCTATATATCCGTATCCCGGTTATCTTTTCAAAAAACTCTTCGCCATACTGAACTTCATCGCGGACCTTCAATGTGCCAGCCAACACTTTAATGAATGTAATCCTTGTCCCTTTTTCATCGTAGCGCAGTTTGTATACCCGTCCGGCAAATGGTTTATCCGTTTGATAATGAGTAATCGTCAGAATATCCAGCCTTTGCAAAAACTCGGCAACGCCAATGTCCTGAAGCGCAGAGCCGTTCATGCAAGGAAAAATACCCCCTTCGTGAACCAGCTTTTGCATTGTTTCCAGCCAAAGCACTGGCTCATAGCCGTCCTCCATATAGTGTTCAAGGAGCTCGTCATCCCGTTCGGCAATGAATTCGGCCAATTCTTCTTCCATTCGGCCATCCTCTTGCAATCCGGCTATATCACAAACATCCCGGGTCAGCTGGCTGCGAATTTCCTTGAGCACCCGGCCCTGCTCAGCCCCTGTCCGGTCAATTTTATTAATAAAAAAGAAAACAGGAATATCGTGTTTTTTCAGAAGGCTCCAAACGGTTTCAGTATGTCCTTCAACCCCTTCAACGGCACTAACAATAATAATCGCAGCATCCATCATGGCAATCGCCCGCTCCATCTCCGGCGAAAAATCGACGTGTCCAGGCGTATCAATCAAATAATAATCTGAGTTTCGGTACGTAAATCTCGCCTGCTCGGCAAAAACAGTAATGCCTCTTTGTTTTTCAATAACATGATGGTCGAGAAACGTGTCCTTGTGGTCGACCCGTCCCCTATGCCTGATTGCATCCGTTTGGTAAAGCAGCTGCTCGGCAAGCGTCGTCTTTCCGGCATCCACATGCGCAAACATCCCGATTGTTTTTTTCATAGAAGCACCTCAGCCTAATAGATGTACCCATTATAGCAAAACAGCAGACTCTCTATTAAGAGAATCTGCTGCAGCTATAATTTAGAGTCTAGCAAACATAAACTTTACTCCTCTAACCCAATTCATCCGTAAGCCTCTGTATGCTTTCCGAGCTCCCGCTAACAATCAGCCGGTCGCCTATCAGCAGTTCTGTATCACCATGCGGAATAATCGGGATGTCACCGCGATATATTTTTACAATCAGGGCATCACCAAGGAATGGCAGCTGGCGGAGTGGCAGCCCGTGGTATAGGGTGTTGCCGACAATCAGCTGCTGCAAGGTGCCAGGTTGAGAAATCATCTGGATCATTCCTGGGTTATCGACGAGTGATTTCATCAGTACCCTTGTAGAAATAGTCGTCGAAAACACAGTATACCCTTCCGCGGTAAGCTTGCTATGCATTTCGGGAACCTCGGCCCGTACGATGATTCTTTCAACGCCCTTCATTTTTGCAAAAGTCGCGAATTCAAGATTTTTCTCTTCATCGCCCGTTCCGAGTACAAGGACATTGCCCGAAAAGGCCCCGGCCGCAAATAGGGTTTCTGTGTTTAGTTTATCAAGTTCCACAATTGGGAAGTTGTGATCCTCATCATAAAGCTTGTTTTGTGCTGCACTGTAGACAGTAACCTCAAATCCTTCAGCCTGAAGATCAAGTGAGACTGGAAGAGTGATCGTGTTGGCCCCCACCATGGAGACGCGTGGCTTCTCCGGTAAAATAGTCGGGATGCTCTTTTGGAACATCATTGGAGAAATGAAGCAGCTAAGGATGGAAACCAATATGATTGCGCTGGCAACCGAATTCGAAATTATCCCGAAATCGAGGGAAACAGTTGCGACAACAATTGCCAGGCTCAGGGTTGCGCCAAGCAGGATACCGGAGCTTGTTGTTTCTGTCCATGAATAATATCGCCTTAATAGAAGGGTCGGAATGACCCTGGCGATATAAATAGCGAGTAGCATGACTGGGATGAGCAGCCAGACGTTTGGGTCATTAAAAATAGCTCCGAGGTCAAGGTTAACACCAATCATAATAAAAAAGATTGGAATCAGGAATCCGTAGCCGAATGAATCAAGCTGGTGAATAAAATCCTTCGATGGCGATAGGAGCGAAACAATAACTCCAGCTAAAAATGCACCCAGTATGGCTTCGGCACCAAGTGCTTCCGCCAGTACCACAAACAAAAGAATCAATGCGAAGGTTCCGCGCGTCCCTAATTGGGTCGTTCCCCGGCGCAGGGACTCGTACACCTTGCCATTGTCCATTTTTTTAATAACAAAATAAACAATGAATACGAAAACTAACAGGATTGAAATCCAAATCGGACTTAAGCCGCCTTCCGTTTTTGAAGCAAGATAAAAAACAAACAGGAGCATTGTCACAAAGTCAGATAGGACCGCCGTTAGCAGGATTGTCTGCCCCAGTTCGGTGTTGAGCAGTTTCTTTTCTTTTAAAACCGGAACGACGACACCAAGCGAAACCGTTGCAAGGATGATTGCCATTACAAACGGGTCCTTCACAAGCCCCATCCATTTCATCAATTCAGCCAATGCAAATGATAGCCCGAGCATCAGCCCAAAGATGATCAGCGAAATAAGGAAAGGATTTGGCAGCTTGCCTGAGGCTTTTCCTTTTTTGCTAAAAGCACTGAAATCTATTTCAACACCGCTCAAAAACATCAGATAAATTAGTCCCAGAGTAGATAATACTGCCAGCCAGGGGCCGGAATGTATGATGTCAAAACCGCTTTGTCCAAGGATGATACCAACGAGGATTTCAGCCACAACGACAGGCATGAATTTAAGACGGAAGCGGTGCAGTAAGATAGGTATAAGAAACGCGATAGAAACCACGAGCATAAGTCCGGTAAAAGATGCATGTTCCTGCATTTGGTCACCTCTTTATCATGAGTATTTAAAAAATCAAACGATACCATAGTTTTTACTGAAATACAATCTTTTTCAAAAAGGAGGGAAGTCCGCCGTACGTGCGGAATAAAGTTAACCATCCAGGAAAGGAGATGTGGAATGAACACAGAAACCAACTTTTTAACGATTGTAACAGAAAGCTTCAAGGGAATGAAGAAACAGGCAGAGAGTGCGATGGAGCAGCTGTCACTTGAAGAGCTGCATTACACTCCAAACGGGGAATCAAACAGTATCGCCGTTCTTGTCAAGCATATGAGTGGGAACCTGAAGTCAAGGTTCAGCTCCTTTTTGACTGAGGACGGTGAGAAGCCGGACCGGAGGCGGGATGAAGAATTTATTGGAGCGTTCAAATCAAAGGAAGAACTGCTTCGAACCTGGAATGCCGGCTGGAATATCCTGTTCGAAACACTTGACGACATGACAGATGATGACCTTGCAAGGACAATCACGATCCGCAGCGAACCCTACTCGGCCATAAATGCGATTCAGCGCGCAGTCATCCACCAATCCGGGCATGTAGGCCAAATCGTCTACATCGCAAAAATGATCAAAGGCGACAGCTGGCAAACGTTAAGCATTGCCAGAGGGCAGTCGGAAAAGTTCACTGACAGCCATTCAGCCCAATATAAAAAATAGGTGATGTGTCACATCTTAAAAATTGAATCCCAAGACAGGCAAAAGAAATCCCAGCCCACCTATGGACTGGGATTTTATTTATATTCATTTTTACCACTTTATGTAATCAGAATGGTTACGCCGTAATTGCTGGAAGCAGGATGCTTACTGCCGCCCCGATTCGTTCACGATTGCGGATGAGAATCCTTCCGCCATGCTCTTCGATGATTTTCTTGCATACCATGAACCCGAGGCCGGTACCCTTTTCCTTTGTGCTATAAAACGGTTCACCGATTCGCACAAGGTTCTCTTTTTCAATTCCAGGGCCTTCATCCTCAACGGTCAGCCAGACAGCATTTTCCTCTTGCTTGATGGATACAAAAATAGTACCCCCGGCAGGCATCGCCTCAACTGCATTCTTAAGGATGTTGATTAAAACTTGCTTCAGCTTATCCTCCTCGCACTGGACAAGCATTTCCGCAGTTTCGTAGTTTTCAATATATGTAATATTTTCAATCTCGGTAAAAGGCTTTAGGAGAGCCAGAACGTTTTGCGTAAGATGGACAATGTTGCAGACCGATGTTTTATTTAACGGAGGTTTGGCTAGTACCAATAAATCATTGACGATTCCGTCGAGACGATCCAATTCACTGAGGATAACCTGGCAATACTCATTTGGATCCTTTTCGTTAAGGAATTGGGTGAAGCCCTTAATCGATGTAATCGGATTGCGGACCTCATGGGCAATCGCCGCCGCCATCTGGCCGACGAAGGAAAGTTTTTCAGCCTGCAGCAGCTTTTCCTCCGTATCCTTCTGGACAGTAATATCCTTAATGATAACCTGGAAAATCTTCCTGTTCTTAAACGTCATCGGAATCAGTGATACATGGGCCTTCCTAAGGTCACCATCAGTCCTTTTTATCGTCAAGTCAAAATGTATGTTCCGCATTTCCTTCAGGTGGTTTGTGAGGAGTGGATAATCTGAGAAGAGGACGTATTCAAATAGAGAGGTGCCAATCGCTTCCTTGGCGCTTGCAAAACCAAACAGCTTCTTCGCTTCACTGTTAATGTATGTCCAGATGCCTTTATCGGTCACCATTCCGATCGAATCCCTGGAGTGCTCAACAAGCAGGCGATAACGCTCCTGTGTTTCAAGGATTCCATCTTCCATAATCATTTGTGTGGTAATATCCCGGGAGATTAATAGGAATTCATTTAACTCACCAGCTTTGGCGCTGCTTGTTTCGAACCAAATATAATCGCCCTCTTTTCTGCGGATCCGGAAGCGGACGCGCCTATCGCTATTCCACAAATAAAGGAAAAGCTGATTGACCGTAGCTTTGTCATCCGGATGGCAAAGTGAAAAAATACTCTGGCCAGCTACTTCTTCCTGGGAAAAGCCAAGCAGCGTTGAAATCGAGGGGGAGACATATGTAAAGAAGCCATCAGCGGTATGCCGTGAAATTAATTCCTTGGCATATGCGAGGGCCAACTGCAGCGTTTCGGCCTCATAATGCTTACTTGAGTAAATTGATCCTGCTCGTGCTTGCTCCGTATTAAACAATTCCCTAACCTTCCTTTCAAAAAAAGCAGTATAGAGGCTCCTATTAAATAATTCAGGAGAGATTTCGGTATTTTGTGAATTTTTCCAGGCAGCTATATCCAGATATTCACTTTTATTATACAAGAAATAGATTGTTTGTCCTATCCTATTTTTCCATTAATCTGAAAATTAATTAGAATTTTCCCAACAAATTTACAATCTTTTCACCTGAAAGCCTAATAGCACTCGGTCTTAAGTCTTAGAGGAAAATCCTTCCACAGCTTCATATTGAAAAAGCGGTATCCGGTTAGGATAGAGAAGTGGATAACAGCTGCGGCTGGAGAATAAATGGGAATGGGGAATGAGCATGAAAAAGATTATTCAATTCAGTATGAAGAATGGGGTGGCCCTCGTATTGATGATGGCACTGATCATTGGGGGCGGAATTTTCTCTGTGAAAGAAATTAATATTGAAAAATATCCCAATGTCGATATTCCGTACTTGACGGTCGTAATTCCGTTTCCGGGAGCATCGCCTGCGCAATCGATAAAGGAAATAGGTGAGCCTGTCGAACGGGAGCTAATGAATCTTGAGGGAGTTAAAAATGTCTATACAGACGGTGTAGCCAATGCAGTGTATGCAACGATGGAATTTGATATGTCCGTGAACATGGATGACGCTGAACAGCTGGCTAGGGCTGCTATTGATAAAATAGCCCTTCCTGACACAGCCGAAAACGCTGAATTCATCCGACAGGGTCCAGATGGAGATCCGACGGTTTTCTACGTCGGTGCTTATGCTGATGGAGCGAATGCAGATGTCCAAAAATTTGTAAAAGATGAACTCGTTCCAAGGTTTGAAACGATTGACGGTGTAAGCAAAGTGGAAACAGGCGGCCTTGCTGAAAAAACCGTGAATATCCGCCTGATTCCTGGTGAAGCCGAAAAGCAAGGAATCACCCTTGAGACTGTCAAGACAGCGATTGCCGCCAATAACATGGCCATACCAACCGGTGATTTGTCACTTTCGGATGAAACACTGCCAGTCCGCGTCAGCAAAGAATTGAAATCACTTGATGATCTTAACGAAATCTCGTTATTCGTTCCTGGCAAACAACCAATCGAGCTTAGTGAAGTCGCGGACATTACTTATGAAAATGAAAACAAGAGTGATTTTACCCGGATTAACGGGAAGGAAGGCGTTCGCGTCGGCATCATTGCTGAAGGCGGGGCCAACGTCGTATCGATTGTTGAAAAGGCAAAGGAAGAAATGAAGAAAGCAGGTACGCCTGCAGGAATTAAGACAGAGATACTACGTGACCAATCTGTCGAAATCAAGGATTCTGTATACTCAATGCTGCGTGAGGCTGTACTTGGTGCGCTGATGGCCGTGGTAGTGACCTTCCTGTTCCTAAGGAATATCCGTTCAACGATTATCGCTATCATTTCAATACCGTTATCAATTTTTGCCTCGTTAACAGTATTGAATATGCTTGGCTATACACTTAATATCATGACGCTAGCCGGGATTGCCGTCGCTGTCGGAAGGGTTGTCGATGATTCGATTGTTGTCATTGAAAACGTCTTTAGAAGAGTACGCGCCGCAAAGGAACGGAATGAGCAGTTGGTTGAAGCAGCGACAAGGGAAGTTGCCGCGGCGATTACATCCTCGACCCTTACAACAGTTGCTGTATTTTTGCCAATGGCTTTTGTCCCGGGTGTTGTTGGGAAAATGTTCGCGCCGCTCGCCTGGACAATCGTCATCTCACTGCTTTTCTCACTTGTCGTTGCAATTACGGTCGTTCCGCTTTTATCAAAATGGTTCCTGTTAAAACTTACTCCTGTAGAACACAAGGATGGCTTTATCCAAAGAACCTACCGGCGTTCGCTTGGCTGGGTACTGAGCCACCGTTTGCTGACGCTGGCAGCCTCACTCATCCTGTTAGCCGGAACTGTCGGATTTATCGCGCCAAAGCTCGGAACCACCTTCCTGCCGCAGGAACGGGTAAGCAATTTTGACATCAACATGACAATGGAAAAAGGATCTTCTCCTGAAAAAACAAGCGAGGCTGCCAGCCGCGTTGAGGAAATCCTCCTCGGAAAAGACGAGGTGAAACTCGTCAGCACAAGCGTCAATGGCCAATTTGAAAGTGCCTCGATCAATTTTGAAGTAAAAGAATCGCTTTCGGACGTAGATGGATTTATTGAAGATTTGCGCGATGAATTCGCCCTAGTTGATGAGGCAAAAGAAATCACAGTGACCGGGATTGGCGGCATTGCGGGCGGAGGCCAGTCGCAATACGTCCTTGTCGTCAACGGCTCAGATTTTGAAGACATCAAAACCGCAAGCCAGGAAATTGTCAGCGCGCTTAAAGGAATTAACGGTATGGCCGACGTCCGGTCCTCGCTTGAAGGGGATGAACCGGAAATTGTAATGGAAATGAATGACGAAAAGCTAGCCGAAAATGGCCTTATGCCGGCAATGGTCGGAAAAGGCTTGCGCGAGCTGATCAATGGCGACGTCGTCTCATCGATGATATTGGACGATACAAAAACGGATGTAATGCTTGGTTTGCGGATGAACGATATTTCATCGCTTGAGGACCTGGGTGAGCAGCAGATTACCAATATGATGGGAATGCCGGTTAAGCTTAAAGATATCGGCGAATTGAAAAAGGCCAGCAACAGGACCGTCATTACCCACCTGAACCATAAAGAGTATGTAATGGTGTTCGGGCAAATTACCGACAGCAATACAGGCGAAATCACCAAAAAGGCAGACGACGCAATTGCCGGCCTCGACCTGCCAGATACAGTGAATTACTATAAAGAAGGCGCCTCAGCCGTTATGCAGGAAGGCTTCGTCAACATGGCGATCGCCATTGCAGTCAGCATCCTGCTGGTTTACCTGGTCATGGTCATCGCTTTCGGCGAAGGAAAAGCGCCATTCGTCATCTTGTTCTCGATTCCGTTCTCTTTAATTGGCGCGCTGCTCGGATTGTACCTTGTAAATCAACCAATCGGGATGCCGGCAATGATTGGCTTGCTAATGCTAAATGGAATTGTCGTGACAAATGCAATTGTTCTCGTTGATAAAGTAAAGCAAAATCAAGCTGGCGGAATGGGAGTTCGTGAGGCTTTGATTGAGGCTGGTGCAGTCCGGATCAGGCCGATTTTAATGACTGCTATTGCTACAGTCGGCGCTCTGATTCCGATGGCAGTATCTTCACACGCAGGAATCGTTTCCTCCTCGATGGCTGTCGTCGTCATCGGCGGACTGGCAACCTCAACCTTGCTGACACTATTCATCGTGCCCGTGCTATACAGCCTGTTCCACCCGGTGAAAAAGGAAGCACATGCTGAGGCAGAACCAGTTGGGGGAAAACCTGCGGGAATTGTTATCACAACAACATTAAAATAGGATGAATCAAGAGAAGCCCGCTGCCGGTGAAAGGTGGCGGGCTTCATTTAGAGGGGCTTGAAGTTCTATGCTGGTTGCGTTTAGAATGAAGCGGTTTGCAGGAGGGCGTCGACCCTTTTAACCCAAATCGGAAATAACCCCTTGCCCCGCCTGTCTCCCGGAAAACAGGCAGCCTCCGAGGAAGGTGCCTTCGAGCGCCCGATAGCCATGGACGCCGCCGCCGCCAAAGCCGGAAACCTCACCAGCGGCATAGAGGCCTTTGATCGGCTGGCCGTTTGTGCCGAGTACCCGGCCATTGAGGTCGGTCTGTAGCCCGCCTAGAGTTTTGCGGCTGACAATGTTCAGGCGGACGGCAATCAGCGGACCGTTCTTCTGGTCAAGAAGTTTGTGCGGTTTGGCGACGCGGATCAGTTTGTCGCCGAGATAGTTTCGTGCACCTCTTAGAGCAGTAATTTGCAGGTCCTTTGTAAAAGTATTGTCCATCTCGCGGTCGCGGGCGGTGAGCTGCCGTTCGAGTTCTTGGAAGTCAATCAGATTCTCACCGGTGAGCTTGTTGATGCCGGCGACAAGGTCTGGAAGGTTGTCGGCAATGATGAAGTCTTCGCCTTTGTCCATGAACGCCTTGACTGGCGCGGTCGGACCGGGCAGGATACGCGACAGGACCTGGCGGATGCTTTTTCCGGTCAAGTCGGGATTTTGCTCCGAGCCGGAGAGCGCGAATTCTTTTTCAATAATCTTCTGTGTCAGGATGAACCAGGAGTAATCGTAGCCGGTTTTCATGATGGTTTCGAGCGTGCCAAGGGTGTCAAAGCCGGGGAAGTTCGGCGCCGGGAAACGCCTGCCTTTCGCATCGAGCCAGATGGAAGATGGCCCTGGAAGAATGCGGATTCCGTGGTTCGGCCAAATCGGGTCCCAGTTTTTAATGCCTTCAGTGTAATGCCACATCCGGTCGCGGTTGACGATCCGGCCGCCCGCCTGTTCGGTGATTTCGAGCATCCTTCCGTCAACGTGTGCCGGGACACCAGAGATCATGTTTTTCGGTGGGGGACCAAGTCTGGTTGGCCAGTTTTTTCTTATTATTTCATGGTTGCCCCCAATGCCGCCGCTTGTCACGAGTACGGCTGGGGCAGTAAATTCGAAGCTGCCGATTGCTTCGCGGGAGCTTACTTCGCCGCGTTTTGCCTCGCTTGGTATTAGAATTTCGCCTTTGACACCATTGGTTGAGCCGTTTTGTACGAGGAGTTCCGAAACGCGGTGGCGCGGCCTGTAGTCGGCGAGGCCTTTTGAGATAGCGTTGCGCAATTTTTCTTCGAACGGTTTGACAATGCCTGGACCGGTTCCCCAGACAATATGAAACCTGGGCACCGAGTTGCCGTGTCCTTCAGCCAGATAGCCGCCCCGCTCGGCCCAGCCGACGACAGGGAAAAATCGGACACCGAGTTTGTGAAGCCATTCGCGCTTTTCGCCGGCGGCCCAGTTTACGTACGCTTCAGCCCATTGGCGTCCCCAGTAATCTTCATCGTCTTCACGGTCGAAGCCGGCTGTCCCAAGCCAATCCTGCAGCGCAAGTTCTCTGGAATCTTTAATGCCGAGCCGTCTTTGTTCGGGTGAGTCTACCAGGAATAAGCCTCCGAATGACCACCACGCCTGTCCGCCAAGCGACGCTTCCGGTTCCTGGTCAAGCAGCAGCACTTTTTTTCCGGCATCGGTCAATTCGGCTGCAGCGACAAGCCCGGCAAGGCCAGCACCGATAATAATTGCGTCATAGTTCATAGTGAGAGCCCCCAATAATTTTGTCTCGTTTTTAATAATTCAACAGGAGAATAATTTTTCCTCTGTATTAATAACTAAACAAGAGGATTGAGGTACCGAAATGTCATTCATAAAACCGGTGAATGACAACTCAGGATCACCAATACATCAAGATGTCACTCATAAAGCTGATGAATGACAACTCAGGGTCGCCGAGGCATCAAGATGTCACTCATAAAGCCAATGAATGACAACTCATGGTCAACAATGCATCAAGATGTCATTCATAAAGCCGATGAATGACAACTCAGGATCACCAATGCATCAAGATGTCACTCATAAAGCCGATGAGTGACAACTCAGGGTCGCCGAGGCACCAAGTTGTCACTCATAAAGCCAATGAATGACAACTCATGGTCACGAATGCATCATGATGTCATTCATAAAGCGGATAAGTAAAGAAACACTACCTTGAAGTTGGCTATCATTATTTATTCATAAAAAGACCATTGGTGGACTCCTACTATATTAAAATTCTTCTTCAAGACTCTCCTAATCTTGCTTTGGCTAACAATTGAACACCAGTCGTAAACGATACTAGTTGATAGTTTTATATTTGGAAAGAGCATCTTTAGCTCATCTATACTCCGCATTACAGCTGCTTCTACGTCCTCATGGTGGCCACACTGCATACAAACTACTTTATATCCAATAACACCTATATCAAAGGAGTGGCACTTGTAACAGGTGACCCCTTTTTTTTGGTTGTCGAATCGATAGTCAGGTAGTGTGGTGTATTCCGATTTCTCCTGGTTTAAAGAAATGAGTTTGTCAGCGAGAGACCAATGGGACTGGGTCAAATTTGAAGGAATCTTATTTAATTGATTTGTTAATCGAGTAAGTTGGGTTGGATAAATGATTGGCTGGTTGAGTGGGGCGTTGTACATGGTGAACGCAGGGTTGACGAACACGGTTGAAGCTTCGATGGATAAGTCGAAACCTAACTCTTTTAATAATTGGCGATACAGGCTTTCACTCCGTTTCATTTGGAGCAGAGGATTGTTTTTCTCTGTACCGTCCCGCATAAAAAACTTGTCGTCATTGAGATAATAGTCACCTTCAAGATTTTTTACTTCATAGAATTTGAGTATTCTTCCAAATAAGAGTGACGAATCGATTTGAATCGTTGAGTTGTTAACTTTGAAGGTTAGGTCATTCAAAATGATGCATGGTGTTTGCAATCCGGATGTCAGTTTTTCAAATTGAACTTCTCCTTCGTATCCCTTATTTAGTCTGTATAGACGCTGTTTGTCAGATTCCTTCAAGCTCATGCGCCTGTCAAGGTATTCTAGGATTAGGTGTTCTTCAGATTTGGTTTTGGCTTTGTAAAGCATACTCCACATCCTTATTTATTTTTTTAAGAAACGGAAAAACAATAGTGTTGAGGGGTGAAAAGGAGGATAATAGAGAAGACTCGAACTTATTCGCTTCCATTATACACCAAATTGGCGGTGGGTAGTATTTTTTACCAAGTTATACATAAGAACGTAGGTGACACGGATGACAAACCAGGAAACTCCGGAAGTTTTATTGCAAAGGAAAGAGATACAAACCAAGCTTACTCTTTCAAAGGCTGAACTTAACATGCATATTAGGGAAGGAATGCCCCATTATTTTATTGCCAACCAATATCGTTTTTTAGAAAGTGAAGTGAAGCAGTGGTTGGAGGCATGCGAAATGCAAAAGGAGCTTGAAAAGGAATTTTTAGCTCAAAAAGGGAAGTCAAATAAATATGTAACAGATGAAATTTTAATAAAAACTTTAGGCATTGAAAAAGAAAGACTGCCCAGCCTCCGGAAAACTGGAATGCCCTTTAAGGAAGTTGGCTTTCGCTATTTTTATCCCATTAAGGATGTCCTGAACTACTTTGGAAGAGGAACACCGACCGAGTCAATTTTAAAAGTACTGAAGAAAAAACAACTAACCTGGTTTGAGAATGTCCCCGTAGAGGTACCAATCCTTATTGTCGATGGGTCTTATTCCAAATCTAATAAAGCAGGCAGCGGGATTGTAACAGTGGAAAACAGAAAAGTATATACAGGACATTGCAATGTTAGAAACATCGTAACCAAGAAATCCGAGACCTGTGAATTTCTTGCGATTATGGATGCATTGGAATTAATTAAGGAAAGAAACTTTAAAAAATCTATTATATTTACTGATCAGAAAAAATGGGTTAGTGAGTTTGTCATCTCTGAAGAACTAGTAGAGGATTCCATTAAGCCGCTGGCTAAAATGGTTAACCAGTTACGGGGAAGGATGAAGGGAAAGGTAGAGATACGATATGTAGGAATGTTATATGGAGGGAAAAATAACCTTCTCTATCTAACTGCCCATAAATATAGCAGGGAATACAATAATAAAATATACCAAAACCTCCAGTTCGAGTGAAAATTACTCGGGCTTTTTCCTTTTTTCAATCATTGGCAATGTAATAATGCCAAAATCCCATCCCCCCCAATTCAAAGCATATTACACACCCATTCAGAAAACACTAACCACAAATTCCAAAAAGTGGTGATGCATGTGGAAAATATAGATGCACTGATCGTAGGCTGCGGGCTGGCAGGATTGTCGGCAGGGCATGAACTGACCCGGAGAGGTAAAAAAGTGCTTTTGCTGGAGCGTGAACAGGTGGTCGGCGGCCGAACCTCTTCTTATCGACTAAAAGGAATGCACGTGGAATCCGGATTCCATCGTTACATCGGCTATTATACGCATTTGCCAAGGCTGCTGCGTAGGGCGGGAATTCGGCTTAATGACATTTTCATGTGGGAGGAAAAAATCCATATCCGCGTCCATCAAGGCAAGCCGATTGTGCTTGGGCTCGCACCGCTACTCGGCATGATAAAAACAGCAAAGGGACTAGCAAACGATTCGCCGTTTCTGACGATGGAGGATAAGCTGTCACTTGTCCCTTTTTTCGCCGATGGCTTCAAGGATTATCTTGCCAATCCTGGGGAGCTTGACAAAGTGTCAATCTGGGAATATGCCGGCAAGCACAAGGTGACCGACCAGGCCTTTAACCACCTGATTGTCCCTCTCAGTGCCGGGATATTCTTCTTGCCGCCGGAGCGTTATTCGGCTTATGCTTTTTTTGGGCTGTTCGCCCCGGCCATCCCGAGATTTTATAAAATGAGAATTGGGGCTTATCTTGGCGGGATGACCGAGGTGATGTGCCAGCCGATTGCGGATAGCATCCAACAGCTAGGCGGTGTAGTAAAAACAAATGCCAAGGTTGATTCCATCCTCTTCGAAGATGGGAAGGTAACAGGTGTCAGGCTCGAGGACGGCAGCAAATATCACGCTCCGCACACAATCCTGGCAACTACGCTCCATTGCGCAAAGGACCTGCTGAAGCCGCATTTTGAAAAACACGAATGGTTTCAGCCGATGTTTAGCCTGCCGATGATGCCGGCCGTCAGCTTCCAAATTGAATTGACCGAGCCAGTCAGCCCGATTGACGTGACCACCTTTGCCCCTGAAACGTGCCTAGGCAGCTTTGCCGAACAATCACGGACGACGTTTCAGGAATCAAAGGGTAGGTTGTCCATCATCCTCACACCTCCTGAAAAATTCCTGAAGCTAAAGCCAAAGGAAACCTTGAAAATCGTTATCGAAGACGCAAAAAAGGTCGGCATAGACCTCGAGGGTAAAATCCTTGATTACCGCCAGATTAACCACAATTACGACTTTCACTCGCTGGAGCCTGGCAACCAGAAGCTTCGGCCAGCACAGGAAACGCCGATTGATGGGCTGATACTTGCCGGCGATTACACCCAGCAGCCATACTTTGCAACGATGGAAAATTGGCGGCAAAGCTAATCTTATAGCGCGCCAGTAACCAGATGAACGTGTCGCGATCTTGCTTTTTCAAAAGAAGAGCTGTACACCTTAGCGGTTCAGCTGATAACCAAGAGCTGTACGCCTTAGCGGTTCAGCTGATAACCAAGAGCTGTACGCCTTAGCCGTCCAACTCACACAAAAAAAGCCGTACGCCCCATCCGTACAGCCCCGCACATACTATAAATTTCCCATCGGCTTAAACGCCGATTTTTCTTTGTACATTTCCTTGTCGGCCAACTCCAGCATTTCCTCAGCGGTTGCCCCGCAGCCCGGGGTATAGTGGTACAGCCCGATGCTTGCGGATAGGCGATAGTCGGAATTGGATGTTAAATTAAAGATCTCAAAGGCATCGGAAATCGACTCCCATAGATGCCGCACTTTTGAAGCATCCTTCCGTGCAAAAAGAATTACGAATTCGTCGCCGCCAAGCCTGAAAAATGTATCTTCGGGGCCAATTTTTCCAATAATGATTGAACAAAGCGTTTTAATCATCTCATCCCCGGCAAAGTGGCCGAAGCGGTCATTGACCAGCTTCAAATCGTTAATGTCAACAAAGCAAAGCGTAAACTCCTGGCCATCCCGGGCGTTTATGTGGTGATTTAGAATCTCGATGCCGCGGCGCCGGTTCAGAATTCCGGTCAGCATGTCAAAGGAAGCATGGCGCTGCAGCTCCTCCTCCTTCATTTTCAAAGGAGTAATATCCGAAACCCCGACAAGCACACATCCCTCATCCATATAATTGATCTTTTCAAAATTAAGCATCGCCCACCTCGAGCCAAATCCGCTATCTGGATATTCCATTACATAATTTTGCAAACTTTCCTTCCCGCGGAGCTGATCAAGAATAGCTTTCTTTTCAATCAGGTCCCGAAACAGGAAGCTTGTATCCAGCTGCGGAAGGGGAAGGCCGTGCAAAGTAAAGAATTCCCTTGCCTGGCGGTTAATTAGCAGCACCTTATTTTCTTCAAAATTTGCAAGAACAAGCGGTGTTGGATTCATGCTGAACAGCTTCCGAAAATTTTCTTCCCTTCCTTTTAGCTTCGCCTGGCTGAGAAACTCCTGTCCCCGTTTTGTATAAAAACTATAGCCAATCAGCAGGGAAATCGCGGCGGCTCCTGTTGAATTGATTTGTTTAGTGAGAATTGAAACTTGATTATGATTCAACTCGGCAACAGCGCCGAGAAAAATCAGCTGGGACACGGCGAGCATGCCAAAAAAATGAAGCGGCTTAATCGGAAAGATAATCGCAATCGCAAACATAATAATTAGATAAAAATCGATTGTACCGCCGGTCAGCAACTGGCTGTTAAGCGCTGAAACAAGCCCGATCAGCAAATAAAAGGCGATATAGGAATAATTAATCCGCCTCTTTGGAAGCTTGGTCAGCTTGGCCCGGACATGAAGATAAGCGGCTGACACAGTGAACGCAATTGAATGGATTACAAAAAAATTCACCCTGACCGCGATATCATCCAAATCTCTGAATAAGAAAATATCGGCAATAAAAAACAGCGGATATGCGGCAACAACCAAAACTGCGACCCAAAAAAGCCTCTCAAAGGCAATTTGGTCGAGGTATTGCTCAAATTCCCGGCTTTCCTTCCGGCCAAGAAGTGAACGTTTCCAAAAGCTTGATTTTAGTGGTTCCATAACCATCTTCCTTCAATCAAAATACCTATTACTATTTTACCATATCATTGAGGTGAAGAGCGGAATTCCCTAATATTTTTTGGGGTAATTTGGTAATTTACCTACAATAAACTTAATTACTGTTGCAGCAAAAATAACCCCTCCACACGAGTGGAAGGGCTAGTTGCTTAAACATATAAAACTATGGCTTCAAGATAACCTTAACGACCTCATCCTCATGGTCATGGAAAATTTGGTACGCCTTTGCGGCATCGTCAAGCGGCACCTTGTGCGTGATGATTTCGGTCGGGTCGAATTCGCCATTCGTAATTTTATCAAACAGCATCGGCATATAGTGGATAACCGGAGCCTGTCCAGTTTTAACGGTAAGGTTCCTTTCCCAAATATGCCCTAGCGGGAATGCGTTATACAGTGCACCATAAGCACCGGTCACCTGGATTGTTCCAAACTTCTGGACCGCGTTCATAGCAATTTGGATTGGGCCAAGCGTACCACCCTGGAGCTTCAGTTTTTGCTGAACTTTTTCAATCGGTGATTTCTTTCCGTCCATACCAACGCAGTCAATGACGACCTGTGCACCGCCATTTGTCAGCTCACGCAGGAACTTCCCAGCTTCAATTTCACCGTCATGGTCATCAAAATTGTAAATTTCAACATTGTTCATCGTTTTTGCCTTCATTAAGCGGTATGGTACATTGTCAACCGCGATGATACGCTCTGCACCGTGCATCCAGGCGAATTTTTGCGCCATCAGGCCGATGGGGCCGCATCCAAGTACAATGACCGTATCACCCTTCTTCACCCCGGCATTCTCAACACTCCACCATGCAGTCGGCAGGACATCCGACATGAACAGCAGTGCTTCATCCTCAAGCTCACACGACTCCGGAATCACAAACGGCATGAAATTCCCATACGGCACGCGCAAATATTCAGCTTGTCCGCCTGGATAATTCCCATATCGCTCTGTAAATCCGAAATAACCCGCCGAATCGAGAAGCGGGTTTGGATTCGAGTTATCGCACTGGCTCTCCATTTCATGCTGGCAGAAAAAACACTCCCCGCAGGAAATATTGAACGGGATGATAACCCTGTCTCCCTTCTTTACCTTTGTGACCTCTGACCCGACCTCTTCGACAATTCCCATCGGCTCATGGCCAATCACGTAACCCGGATGAGTCGGCAGCGCACCTACATAAATATGCAAATCCGACCCGCAAATTGCCGTCGACGTAATCCGGACAATAATATCATCCGGCTTCTCAATCCTCGGATCATCCACATTCTTAACCTGAATATCCTTCGCACCCTGGAACGTAACTGCCTTCATAACTGTACCTCCTTGTATGAATTCACTCACCTATACCCCTCTTTTTACGGGAGTATGTAACTTTTTTTTTGAAAAATCGGTCGATACCCTCGGGAATAAGTCTAACGGACTAAGAAAGGCTATACGCATAGGCTTGAATTCCTGTTTTTAACTGTTTACCGAATATTTACCCTTCATTAACAAGCTTTTCAAACAAACTATCTATACTGAATTCGTACTACATTACCCAGGAGGGATAGCATGAAAAACTCGTTGAAGAAGAAAGTTTTAACAATTGCGGCTGCTTCCGCTGTTGCACTCGGGACACTTGGCGGAACATTCCTGAGCGGATCAAGCGCCGATGCCGGTACAACCTACAAATCGAATCATGGTAAAGTAAAAAACGTCATCTTCATGGTTCCGGATGGTTACTCCGCGTCGTACGCAACCAACTATCGCTGGTTCAAGGGCAAGGAAAGCCAAATGGATTCCATTCTGGTCGGAATGCACCGTACATACTCAGCTAATTCAGAAGTCACCGACTCAGCTGCCGCCGGAACCGCAATGGCGACAGGAGTTAAAACAAACAATGGAATGATTAGCACTACTCCAGACGGCAAGGAAGTAAAAACAATCCTTGAAACAGTTGAAGAAAAAGGCAAGGCAACTGGACTCGTCGCGACATCGACCATCACTCACGCAACACCGGCCGTTTTTGCTTCCCACGTGCCTTCTCGTGCTGACGAAGCAGCAATTGCACCGCAGCTAATTGAAAATGGCGTCGATGTCATCCTCGGCGGCGGTAAGAAATACTTCCCGGATGCACTTCTGGCAGATGCCCGAGAGGACGGCTACAAGGTTGTTGCTGATAGGAATGGCCTTGCTGGCGCATCAAAATCCAACAAGCTGATTGGCTTATTCGCGGATGATGCGCTTGCGCCGGAAATTGACAGGGATGCCACCAATCAGCCAAGCCTTGCAGAGATGACCGACTCGGCATTGAAGGTCCTGAAAAAGGATAAAGACGGTTTCTTCCTGATGGTTGAAGGCAGCCAAATCGACTGGGCCGGCCATGACCACGATGCAGCCTGGGCGATGAACGATGTTAAGGCCTTTGAAGAAGCAGTCGCAAAAGCACTTGCATTCGCGAAAAAGGACAAGCACACTCTTGTCGTCATCGCGGGTGACCATGACACAGGCGGCATGAGTGTCGGCGGCTATGGCGTCTATGATGCAAAGGTTGAAGTCCTCCGCAACGTAACCGCGTCCGGCGACTTCATGGTCTCGAAGCTCGACGCAAACCGCAGCAACGTGAAAGATGTCGTCAAGCAATACACAGGTCTTGATCTGACCGATGCAGAAGCGGAAAAAATTCGTACAGCATCCAAGCCGGATATGGCAATCAATGACGTCATCTCCGAACGCGCACTCGTCGGCTGGACCAGCACCCAGCACACCGGTGTTGACGTACCGGTCTACGCATTCGGCCCAGGCTCCGACCTGTTTGCAGGACTGCACGAAAATACCGCTTTCCCAGTTTTGATTGCAAAAGCTATGAAAATCCCGTTCGGAGGGAACAGATAAGGTTAGATTTCGGGCACCGCTGCTTGCTGGCGGTGCTTTTTATTGGTGGAGGAGGCAAGGGCTGCGGTTTGACCGATAAAATTTTTCCTGGACCGATAAATTATTTTTTAGACCGATAAAAGTTTTACTAGACCGATAAACCGAAAAATCGTTCGATTAAAAGAACGCACAGAGCTCCGAATGTGACTATTTTGGTAAAAGTTGTATGCGTGCGGCCCAATAGAAAGAGTTCGTAGTATAATTTTCCTATATTAATAGAAAGGTGTGGCAGCATATTGATCATAAAACAGAGAGTCAAAAATCCATATCTCTGCCAGCTAGAAGCGCTTGACCTCCGTGTTCCGGACCATCTGCCCCAAAAACAGGAGATTGCAACCCAATTAAACAAGGAAATGGCGGGATACAAGGGGGAATTGGCAGTGGAGTATCCACTAAGCTTCCTTCCTCATAATGATTTCCACATCATCCATGGCATCAGGCTGAAGGGCAGTACCTACCACTTCCAGATCGACACACTCCTCCTGGCACGCTCACTTATCATTCCCCTTGAAATTAAGAATTTTACAGGAAAAATTAAATTCGAAGAAAATGGACAATTTACCAGAACAGGAGCCAATGGTAAGCAGGAAGGGTATCTGAACCCTCTTATTCAGGCCAACTATCAATCTCATCAACTAAGGCAATGGCTATCAAAACGCGGTTATCACGATATTCCGATCCTCCCGCTAGTCATCATTGCTTTTCCAAGTACAATCATTGAATTCAACCCCCTGAATACCGAAGTGAATGAAAAGGTCCACCATTGCGGCAAGTTTCCAACAGTCGTTACAAATCTTCAAGATAACTATCCTGTAGATATCTTGAATACCAGCCAACTGCAAAGCCTCTCCAAATTGATCACCTCCTCCCACCAGCCTTATTTTTCAACTATCTCAAAGCAATTTCGAATCTCAAACGATGACTATAGTAAAGGGGTCTGGTGTCCTAACTGTGGAAACTTCCATATGATCAGGGTCAGGGGCACCTGGAAATGCACACCGTGTGGTTATACTTCACCAAAAGCCCATCTGCCGGCCCTGTTGAATGATTATCCGCTTCTGATCAACAACACCATTACCAACCGCCAAGCCAGGGACTTCCTGCAAGTGAATTCGGACACTGTAATTAAAAAACTGCTGCAAAACTCCTTGTCATCATTCAGCGGCGGAAACAAATCCCGAACTTACAGTGTCGTATGGCAGGGTCCTTACAATTTTTGAAAAATTATTCTCAACTCCTTCCAACCTTTTCCCTAATTTTGGTGTCTAATAGATATGAAGGGGGCGAGGGGTTGCAGACAGAGACAGAGCACATGCTGATTAGCGCCATTTTCGAAAACAAAGAGTACTTTACCCGTATCGGGAGGTTTCTCCGCACGGAGGCGGATGTAGAGGATGCGCTCCAGGAAATGATTTATAAAACCTTTAAATCTATTAGAAATTTAAACGAACCCAACCACTTGAAAACCTGGCTGACCAGGATTTTGATTAATCAGTGCAATGACATAATCAGGAAGCGGCCGACGGTGCAAGTGTCCACCAATATGGAGCCCGGCGGCGACGATGCCAATTTTCATAAAACCGAAATCCGCCAGATCATCAACATGCTGAATCCGGAGTTAAGAACGGTTGCCATTTTGTTTTATTATGAAGATTTGATGCAAAAAGAGATTGCCGAACTTCTGAACATGCCGGTAGGGACAGTGAAATCAAAACTGTTTGATGCCCGCGCCCAGCTTCGGAAAATGCTTGAGGAAGGGAAGTGAGCCAGGGTGAATGATTCAGAGTTTGACCAATACATAAAAACACGGATTCAGGCAGAAGAACGCAAGGCTACGCAGCCAGTGCCTGACGAGGTGTTTGAAACGGCGATTCGAAAAGCGAACTCGGTTACCAAAAGAAAAAGGCGTCCGTCAGGCCTGCTTCTGTCAGCAGCTATACTGGCGCTATCATTGACAGCCGGCTCGTATTTACTTTTTCAAAAAGAAGAGGCACCGCTTGCGGCAGATGAGTCCGCAGTAATGAAACAGGCAGTCACAAAGGTTGATGTTGCGCAGACAAAGGCTAAGCGCCATAATCGAAGGCTTCACGGCCATCCGCTGACCTAAATTCTCCAAAGAAAAAGGGAAAACAGGGGTCTGATTTCTCTTTTCAAAAGAAGAATGTTTAGAATTTTGGGGTGCCATAGTTTGAGAAACTGTGGTGTTTTTTCGTTTATGGAGACAAATTCCTACACCACTTTTTTTCGATGAATATCAACACTGGGATAAATTTAAGACCACCATGGGCGTATAATAGTCCTATTGTGGTTAAAGAAACGGAAAAGTTCTATATTGTGGAAATCAAAAGGATGGTTTAAGCTCTTTGTGTGTGGGTTTCCATGATGTCCGAAGGATCCATACCGATTACAACCTGTTCAATTGAAGAAAGCGAGGCAATGGAGCGGCCTTTTAACAGAGGTCAACAGTCGTCATGTTATTTTAACCATTGATGGGCGATTTAGATATATTCTTTCATCAACCACATCGGAAAATATGCAAAAACACACCCACTTTTATTTATAAGGAAATAAGTGTTTGTTACAGAAATGGGAGGAGATTGTCATCGATTTACAATCTATAGGGCAAAAAATAAAACAAACTCGCCTAATGCTAAAGAAAACACAACAGGAAATTGCTGATCAATGTGGTATTTCTAAAAGTATGTTATCCAAAATCGAAAATGGCCAGTCCGCCTCTGCACTTGCTACTTTATCTAAAATTGCACAGGCTTTGAATATTCCGCTCACTTGGATTATCAATGGACAGGAAGAAGTTGATTTCATCATCACCAAAAAGGATGATCGAAAATTTAAAATGGCAGATATTGATTTGGGTTATTCCTATGAATTACTGGCCAATCCATCGCATGTTTCAGCTATTGAACCTTTGATTGTAACAGTTACACCTAAAGAACAGTTTAAAGTGAATAAGCCATACACACATTCGCAAGATGAATTTGTGTTTATCATTGAAGGGGCAATTGAGTTATTCTATAATGGGGAGAAGTATTTTATGGATAAAGGTGATAGTGCTTATTTCAAAGGCTCCAATCCCCATCTCTTTATACCTGTGGATAATGAAGGGGCTACGGTATTGTCTGTATATATTAATAATCCATATACATAATAAAACTATGGAACCGGACTCGGTTCTTTTTTTATGCAGGCGTTCTAACCTGTAGAAATTAGAGCGCTTTCAACTTGTTTGGTAATTCACAAAGTTTTTTGATAATTTTAAATTGACAGTTCAAAAATGATTTACTATAGTTATAGTGTATTCAACAAAGTTGAGTGGCGGGAAACACAGTTTAACTAGGGGGTGTTAGAGTGAATAGCAATCTAGAAACTCAAAAAAATCTAAAAGGCAATCATGATTCAGATCCGCACGAGTATATAGAAGTATTAGGTGATACGGTATACGGAAAACACATGATTATTACCATTGTTGTAAGCGTTTTCCTTGGGCTTGGAGGTTTCTTGCTCGGAAAAGAAATTTTTCCGAATATCGCACCTGAGAATATGGTAAGTTCCTATTCATTATTGCTGGGAATAGCTGGTTTGGTAATCGCGTTAATTGTAAACTCATTCCTGTTTAAACCCAAAAGAAGATTAGTAGAAGAAGAGAGCAGTGTTGAGAAAATTCATGAGATTTTTCATGATTATCAATTAGATTTAGATGAAGAACGCAAAGAAATAAAGAATAACCCAGTTGTGGAAAAAGAGATGAAAGAACAAGGTATCTACAATATGTTTTTCCCTGAAAAGGAGGAGAATAAATAGTGGGTGAAATACTACTAATCTCAATTGTTTTAGCAGTTATTGCCGGAGTTATCTTCTCCTTGTTAGGGCTTATTTCAGGGACGGATGAAACCGCTGTCATGGTGCCGATAACTTTAATTGTTGTTCTGTTAGGCGCTCCGCCAGAAGGCGTTTTTGCTTTCTTCATGGCTGCTGTTTTATCAAAACATTTAACACACGCTATTCCAACAGCCTTGATGGGTATTCCTGGTGATACTATGGCAACTCCAATGATGGAACATGCCGGGTTCTTGAGAAGAATGGGGATGCCCCATATAGCCTTAAGAAAGATGATTTCTGGTGGAATAATCGGTGCATTTGTCGCCCTTCCAGTTGCTTTAATCTTTGCTTGGGTTTTGAGCCCGTTTGGGGAATTTTTTCAAAGCTATTCAGGTTTAATCTTTACAATTGCCGCTATATTTATTGGGTACTTATCTAAGGGCCGTTTAGCGAGTGTCTTACTGATACTCCCTATGGCTATGATATACCAGGGCATTTCGCATATCAGTGCTTCAGTATTGGAAAAAAATCTATCCATTTCATTCTTCTTGGGAATTGCAATTGGTCCGATGTTGGTAGATTTACTAATTGCATCATCCAGGAGTGCAAGACCGCAAGTAACGAAAAGTGAAATGAATACGTATAACCTGGCTCCAGACAGAAAAGCCTGGAAAGGGCGTTTTCCAAATCCATTTAAAGTTTTAACTAAGAAACAAAGTGCTGCGGTTGGTGGAACCGCTTTAATTTCTTCAGCAACATTTGGCTTAAGCCCGGTTGGGATGACATCCATGATGGGTGAACTGGTTGGTTCCAGAACAAAGGGCCAGTATAACAAAGCAACCTCCAGCCTTGCAGCAATGAATGGGGTAACCGAATCAACATACATTGCCGAAACAATTATCCCGCTTGTTGCCTTTGGTATTCCATTAAGCCCGGTTGCATTGGGTCCGGCACAAGCCTTGTTTAATGCCCCGCCAGTTTACACGAGTGATCCTGTAAATAACTTGCATACTTTATTACAACCGATTGACTTCTTAATTTATGGTTTGTTAGGTTTGGTAATTGCGGCATTAATCGCTTACCCATTTTCAATGAACTATGCCAGAAAAGCAACAGTTCTAATCATGAAAAAAATTAACCAGGAAGCAATCATCGGTATGTTTATCGGGCTTGTTATTGTCCTTTCCTTCTATGAAGGTGGAATTGTAGGAAGTCTCGTTACCTTCTCAATTGCTTCAGTTGTCGGTTTGTTAAATAAATTCCTAGGTATGAGTGTGGGAGTCCAATTCATGATTTTCTATGGGTCAAGTTGGATGATTACTACTTTACTAGGTATGTAAATTCGACATCATTATAGAATGGAAATTGCTTTAGTAAAAGGGCTAGAAACCAAAAAATTAACAACTGCAGGTTTGCGGGCAAATTAATATAAAAAATAGTGGGAGGATATTCACATGAGTACACGTATCAAGGGCTTTTATAAATTATCGCCAGAAGAACGATTAAATATTGTTTCAGAATCAGCTGGATTAACAGAACAGGATAAAGCAGTTATACGAGGAGAAGAAGGGTTCACTGTCCAAAACGCAGATAACATGGTTGAAAATGTAATCGGTTATATGCCTGTACCTGTTGGTGTAGCTGTGAACTTTAAAGTAGACGGAAAAGATGTTTTCATTCCAATGGCCACTGAAGAACCATCTGTTGTTGCTGCTGCCAGCAACGCAGCACGTCTAGCATACAATACAGGAGGTTTCACAACCTCATTTAATGGTTCGATTATGATTGGCCAGGTTCATGTAACCGATTTAAAAAATCCATACGGTGCCTTAGCGACAATCTATGAAAATAAGGAAGCTATTTTGGAAAAATGCAATGAACAGGACCCAACCTTAGTATCATTTGGGGGAGGAGCAATAGATTTAGAAGTACGTGTTGTTGAAACGTCAGCGGAAAAGTTATTGGTTGTTCATTTATTTGTCGATACAAAGGATGCAATGGGTGCTAATGCTGTAAATACGATGAACGAAGCAGTTGCACCACTAATTGAAGAATTAACTGGCGGTGTGGTGGTTCTGCGTATCCTCTCCAATTTAGCCGATCGCCGAATCGTTCGTGCACGTGCTGTCTTCGAAGATCCATTCGATGGCAACCAGGAAATGCTAAACCGTTTTATCAAAGCATATGAATTGGCGGCAGCTGATCCATACCGTGCTGCTACACATAATAAAGGAATTATGAATGGTATTTCGGCAGCTGTTCTTGCGACCGGTAATGATACTAGAGCCATTGAAGCCGGTGCCCATGCTTATGCAGCAAGAAATGGGAAATATACAACATTGACTCATTATGAACTTGGTGAAAACAATACAATTGTTGGAACAATCGAATTGCCATTAGCAGTGGGCCTGGTTGGCGGTGCTACGAAATCCCACCCAGTTGCACAAGTAGGAACAAAAATTTTGGGTGTAAAAACAGCTAGAGAATTATCCGGTATCATTGCTGCATTAGGGTTAGCCCAAAACTTTGCAGGTTTAAGAGCATTGGCAAGTGAAGGTATTCAAAGAGGCCATATGAAACTTCACACAAGAAATATGGCAGTACAGGCAGGGGCCCAACCTGAAGAAGTAGATGCAGTAGTAGCACTGGCAGTAAAAGAAGGCAAATACCGCTTTGATGATATTAAGCGCTATCTTGAAGAAGTGAAAAAATAGTATCAAATTAAGGAGGGGACTTCATGACTAAATGGCCTAAATTTGTCCAGTTAAAAGAAGTTGGACCTCGAGATGGTTTACAGAATGAAAAGGTATTCATTGAGACTGCTGATAAAATTGAATGGATCAATAGGCTTTCTGAAACAGGTGTACAAATGATAGAGTATTCATCATTTGTGCCTCCAAAATGGATTCCGGCGCTGAGTGACGCAGTTGAAGTTGGAAAAGGCATTAAGAGGAATCCAAATGTATCCTATTCAGCTCTTGTCCCAAATCTAAAAGGTCTGGAAAATGCGCTGCAAGTGGGAATTAATGATGTATCGGTGTTCATGTCAGCCAGCGAATCTCACAATATGAAAAATATTAATAAAACCATTGAAGACACATTTCCCATAATTAAGGAAGTCATTCATCAAGCAAAAAACGCGGGTATATCTGTAACAGGGTATATATCCACCGTGTTTGACTGTCCTTTTGAAGGAAGAATTTCACCAGACCAGGTGATTCGAGTTTTGGATAAATTATTGGAATTTGGTGTAGATACCATCTCCTTAGGGGACACAATTGGATCAGCCGTACCCGCTCAAACAGAAGAATTGCTGGATGCCGTTTTAAAACGCTACCCTGCAGATAAAATTTTCATGCATTTCCACGATACAAGAGGAATGGCGATTGCCAATATCCTCACGTCTATGAATATGGGCATTACCCATTTTGATAGCTCAATAGGCGGATTAGGCGGCTGCCCATATGCACCAGGTGCTAAAGGAAATGTCGCTACAAATGATGTGCTATATTTACTCCATGGATTAGGCGTTGAAACAAATATTTCTGAAGAGAAAGTATTTGAGGCTGCACAATTTATTCAAGCTAAATTACAGAAAAATCTTCCGAGCCGTGTTTTTGAGTATCATGTTTCCCAACAGGGACAAGAGCTTAAATAAGGTAAAACGGATGATTCAATTTTCCTGAAAAATAGAAGCGTGATTTTTGCATTTTCGAACGAGTCTTCGCGCCTTCTGTTTCAATCAACTCCGTAAAAAACAACATTATCGTATAACATACCATTAAAAAAACAGTGAGAAATGTTGACTTCTCACTGTTTTTTATATTTGTTAAACTTTTCTCTAGTAAAGAAGCTGATTCCTAAATGGCAGTGTCCCAGGATGCGCCGAAGATTAAGAAATCCGACGCGACTGCCCAGCTCCGAAAAGCGCTGGAGGACCAGAAGCAGAAGTCGTTCTTTGACTTCACCTGAGGGGCCGAAGCGACCTCGAGGAGCTAGGAGCCGCAGAAAAACAGGCTCCCAGGTCCCCCGTGGAAAACGAAGCGCTTGGAGCGGAAACCAACAGAGTTGTTTAACATAGCTTTTAAATTAAAAATCATACGTCCTTCTAAGCCTCCAGTAAAACAGCCATGTTCTTACCGTGAATGACCCGAAAATAAAAATACAAGCAGCGAACGCAAACCGATTATATATGTCCAGCCCGGTTGAACCGCTAGTCATCGTAGGACTGGAGTAAAGGACGGTGTTGAGTAGAAACATGATGATCACTGGTAGAAATATAACTGTGTGGGTAACAGCAATCCTTTTCGCATGTTTTAAGTGATGTGATTTTTCACTATATAGTTGTGGCGGTTGTTCGCCTTCTGAGTACTCACGGCTCCAGATCGTCCACTTTGTTATAACTGATTTGGAAATAAAAACACTTTTCCAGCCTGCGTCCCTGTGCATATCGAAATAGCTTTCGTCGGTTATGTTTTGGTAATCCGCGCTGTAACGCATTTTGCGGGGGCTGCCGATGATAAAGTAAAAGGCCGTTCCTGTCCTGCCGACCCGATGGAGGTTATACCCCCGGGCTTCCATGTCCTCAAGCCATTTTTCAAATTTGTCTGGAGAGTACATCCATCCGAACTTTCGTTTGACAATCAGTTTACCGGACCGTTTGAGCTGCCGTTCGGCTTCTATATTCAAGCTTGGAGAATACTGTTTCTTGCTCGTGCTATTGAGTAATGACTTGTTTGTTTTATAAATTAACAGAATTTGATAGATAAAAAGGATATAAATAATTAGTGCCAAAGCAAATGCCGCATATGTAAAAAACCACATCGGACTCGGAACAACTTCAACAGGGACATCATCGAGCACCGTAAATGCAAGTATTGAAAGATTCATTACAAGCAAGATAGTAAAATAAAGCACGATGCCTGCAAATATATACATGTGCATCCTGTTCCTTTTAATAATGCCTTCGCGGACAGGGGAGGTTTTTACTTGTTCTGGAGGCTGTTCATTCGCGATAATATACCAATTGCCGGCCTGAAGAACTTTTTGCCAGCCTTCATTCTCCAAAGACCGGGGTAGCGTCGACCCTTTTACTTTATCGTATCCGATTCGATACGTAAGTGACCGAGGACTGTGCTGTTGAAAGGAAAAGGTACGGGTGCCGCGGTTCAGACCTTCAAGAAAGTAACCGTTCTTGGCCATCTCAGAAAGCCACGCTTCCGTTTTTTCTATGTTGTAGCTCCAAAACGGCTTACAAGCCTTTTTCATAAAAAAGCCTCCTCGTATTTAATCGCATTCTCGTGAAGCTCTTTAAGCCTCTGAATCTCGGCGGTTATCAACTGCCTTCCAACTTCAGTAATCTCATAGACTGTTTTTCGTTCTTCATCTGCAAAAACCGTGATTACTCCGTCTTTTTGCATTTTTGTCAGAGTACCGTAAACTGTGCCAGACCCGAGCAGTATTCGTGAATTTGAAATTTCCTCAACATGCTTTACAATTCCGTAGCCATGCCTTGGAGTGGATAAGGATAGAAGTATATAGAATGCTGTCTCTGTCATCGGTATGTATTTCTTAAGAACTTTCTCCAGGGTCAAAGTAGCCACCTCTTCCGGTTAAACGATCAATGGATATATCGCAATTAGATATGTCGTGATATGACTATATCACGGCGTGACATAATCCCGCAATAGACTGTTGCCAAATTTATAAAATTGTTGGAAAAAGTCGGTGTCCTATTATAATTAGATGATGCTAACCTATTATTTTTCTGGGTAAAATAGTAAATATTTTACAATCCCATTTTATTGGTATCATTTCATAGGTTTTTTCTTCTCAAAATGTAATCAATAAGCTCGATTGGTTACATTTCGCTAATAAAATTTTGCTGAAATGTTACCAATAAGCTCTATTGATGATGTTTCATCACTTATTTCACCTTAAAATGTCACCAATAAATTTATAAGTTCGTTTTCGTAAGCGGCAGCGTTCCCAAATGTGCAAGAAGCCTATTATTTATGATGAGGCGCAGGAAATCCCGTTGCTGTTTTGTTAACACTGGTCGTATGTTTTTAATTAGGATCGAATATTAGGTATACTTGAGATATGCAGTAAGTAAACGTATTTAAATAATCAGCTGGGAAATTGAGTTTGGATTCTGGCGTGAACGTCTGAGTAATGGGGTAAACGATGCAGCAGTGGGTGATTGAGCTTTTTCAAACATATCGCGAGGCGGCAGTTGTAATAAGCATCTTCATCAATATAGTTATTAGTGTTCTCGGCGTTGTTCCGAGCGTGTTCCTGACTGCCGCAAATATCTTTGTTTTCGGGCTTGTTGAGGGTACAGTAATCTCGGCGCTCGGTGAAGCTGCTGGAGCCGCGGTCTCATTTGCACTTTACCGAAAAGGCTTTAGAAAATGGGCAGGAGAGAAGCTGCCTGATAAACCCTGGATTCAAAGGCTTCTGCGTGCGCATGGCAGGGACGCATTCTTCCTGGTATTTGGCCTGCGGCTGCTTCCATTTGTCCCGTCCGGCCTGGTTACCTTTGTGGCCGCAATCGGCACAGTCAGTGTGGCTACCTTCGTGGCATCTAGCACTCTTGGTAAAATTCCCGCCTTAATCATGGAAGCTTATTCCGTCTATCAGGTTACAGAATGGACAATTCAGGGCAAAATAATTCTGTTGGGAATTGGCAGTGCCTTTTTATGCGTCGTGTTCACGAGGCTGCGGCGGGGACGCTGAAAAAGGTGAGCAGGATTTCAAAGCGATGAATGACAACTCGGGTGTACGAAGGCTCCAAGATGTCATTCATAAAGGCGATGAGTGACAACTCGGGTGTACGAAGGCTCCAAGATGTCATTCATAAAGGCGATAAGTGACAACTCGGGTGTGCGAAGGCTCCAAGATGTCATTCATAAAAGCGATGAATGACAACTTGGGTGTGGTAAGGCATCTAGATGTCATTCATAAGGCGATCACTGACAGATGACTGAGGAATGTTTTAATAAGGCAAACTAATGGTTTGCAGAGGCAAATGATTTTGATAAATGCGCCAAATTTGTGGCGTAGGATTCTGGATAAGGGTGGGCGCTTGGAGCGTCGACCAATTTTTCACAAAAGGAGTGGTTGGAGATGGCAGAGTTAGCGACGTTTGCGGGGGGCTGTTTCTGGTGTATGGTGCAGCCGTTTGATGAGCAGCCGGGGATTGAGAAGGTGGTGTCCGGGTATACGGGCGGCCACAAGGAGAATCCGACGTATGAGGAGGTTTGTTCGGATACGACGGGGCATTATGAGGCGGTGCAGATTACGTTTGATCCGGATGTGTTCCCGTATAAGAAGCTGCTTGAGCTGTATTGGCAGCAGATTGATCCGACGGACCCGGGCGGCCAGTTCAATGACCGCGGGCTGTCGTACAGGACGGCGATTTTTTATCATAGTGAGGAGCAGCGGCAGTTGGCAGAGCAGTCGAAGCAGGAGCTGGCGGCAAGCGGTAAGTTCTCAAAGCCGATTGTGACGGAGATTTTGCCGGCGAAGACGTTCTATCCGGCGGAGGAGAAGCACCAGGATTATTATAAGAAGAATTCGTTCCATTATAATATGTACAAGGAAGGCTCGGGGCGGGCGCCGTTTATCCGGGCGACCTGGAAAAAGAAGAAGAGCGATGAGGAGCTGCGCGAGACGCTGACGCCGATGCAATATGAGGTTACTCAGAACAATGGGACGGAACCGCCATTCAGGAATGAGTTTTGGGATCTTGAAGAGGATGGCATTTATGTTGATGTTGTTTCGGGAGAGCCTTTGTTCAGTTCGACGGACAAGTATGATGCGGGCTGCGGCTGGCCTAGCTTTACGAAGCCAATCAAGCGCACGGAGATTGAGGAGAAGCTGGACACATCGTACGGGATGAGGCGGATTGAGGTTCGCTCGAAGACGGCTGATTCGCATCTTGGTCATGTGTTCGATGACGGACCGGGACCTGATCATGCGCGTTACTGCATTAACTCGGCAGCGCTTCGCTTCGTGCCAAAGGATAAGCTTGAAGAGGAAGGGTACGGCGAGTTCAGGAAGTTGTTTGAATAGTTTTATTATCTTAGGGGCAGCGGATGCCCCTTTTTCGCGTATTGTAAATTGGGTATACTACAGTGAGAACTCGTTTTGGAGGAATGTACATGCATAACATTCAGAATATCAATGAAGCCAGAGATGCTATTTTTGAAAAAACAAATCACCGTCCTGTGATTGGCCTGATTCTTGGCTCCGGTCTTGGTGCGCTTGCCGATGAGATTGAAGACGCGGTCCATATTCCGTATGGTGAAATTCCGTATTTCGCAAAGTCCGAGGCGATTGGCCATGCGAATGAGCTGGTCATTGGGCAGCTGAAGGGCAAGACGGTTGTGGCGATGAAAGGCCGTTTTCATTATTACGAAGGGTATTCGCTCAGTGAAGTGACGTTCCCGGTGCGCGTGCTGAAGGCGCTTGGTGTTGAAACATTGCTGATCACGAATGCCTGCGGTTCGGTGAATACGAATTATGCGCCTGGCGACTTGATGCTTATTACTGATCATCTCAACCTTGTTGGCTCGAATCCGCTGATCGGACCGAATAACGATGAGCTTGGGACCCGGTTCCCTGATCTGACTCAAGCTTATAATCGCGAGCTGCGTGCGCTTGCCCATAAGGTCGCGGAAGAAAAGGGCATGACGCTTCGTGAAGGTGTATATGCTTGGTGGAGCGGCCCGATGTATGAAACTCCGGCTGAAATCCGGATGATCCGCACGCTTGGGGCCGATGCAGTCGGGATGTCGACTGTTCCTGAGGTTGTCGTGGCAGTCCATGGCGGCATGAAGGTACTAGGCATTTCGTGTTTGACGAATATGGCAGCAGGCGTTCTCGACCAGCCGCTGAACCATGATGAAGTAATTGAAGTTGCCGGCAAAGTCCGCGCCAACTTCGTGGAACTTGTAAAAGGTGTAATTGAACAAGCTTAACATGTAGAAAACACCCCATTTGGGCCTAGGCCTATGGGGTGTTTTTTGTTTGGATTTATTTTCAAGGGGATGGAATAAACGGTAAAATAAAGGTGATGGTTATGCCAGCGGAAAGGGAGGTGCATGGATCATGAAGATAGTCCGATTTATTGTGCTGACAGCATTGATGATTGCTGTTTTAATGGCAATCAGCTACTTTTTATCAGAGAAATTTGGATTAACAATGATTAATGCGATGTTTTATGTTGGTGTTTTCTCAACATTTATTTCGCTCTATTTCTCAAGCAGTGGCGGGCTAACTACGAATCTTGCTGAGTCGGAGATTGCCGCGAGTTACGGAGGTTTAAAGTCTGGCCATTCTTTTAAAAGAACTTTTTTGTCCTTGTACGTAAACTTTGTGAATGTGGGATCTGTATTATTCTTAATCATAGTTTTTGTGAGTGCGTTAATGTTTTAAACCAGCACATTAGGAATGCAACCAATGTAAGGTTTCAAGGACAATTTGATGGTGGATTGGAGAAATGTCTTTGAAAGTGGTGCTCGAGGACATTTTGGAGTTGCTGGAGAGGTGAAATGTCTTTGAAAGTGGATTTCGAGTACATTTTGAAGTTGCCGGATAGGTGAAATGTCTTTGAAAGTGGATTTCGAGTACATTTTGGAGTTGCCGGATAGGTGAAATGTCCTTGAGAGGTGGTGCTCGAGTACACACGGTGGCAGCGGGGAATGGCAGTTTTCCTTGTCAATGTAATCGGCGATTGATTGAAAAGCTTCGTACCTGGGAAACCTTGATCCACAGTAACCACAGAAATAGAAAAAAGTCCCCTTTGATTGATTAGACAAAGGGAACTGTACCATTTTAACTTGGAAAAGAGATTGTTCGATTCGACTATCTATGGTAATAATACTGCCAGATGAACCAGCGCTTGAAAATCCTCCCTAATAGTCAAGTGGCTCTTCGCCAAAGCGGTCCCATAGTGTTGGGTACATGTCTTCAAGATCTTCTTCGTCCCAATCCAGATCGATATCGTTTTGTGGCTTGAGTCCTTTATTGTCCAGTTCCGCCTGCAATTCGTCGTAGGTGCTGTCATTCCATTCAGTATCGCCCGTCTTTTTCAGGCTAAGGCGTCCAGCCCGACGGAAAGTAGCTCCTCGTTCTGTGGCATGCCTTCCTCGCCGAGATTATCTTCATCAATATATTCTGCGAGGAATTCCGGGTCGGCCAGCACCTTGTTATAAACTTCCTCGCCCTGGCCAATCAGCCAGCCTCGGAAATAGTCAAAGGCATCATCCGAACACCCGCCCATGACAATATAGGCGGCTGCCCAAAGGCCGGATTGATAGCTTTCATTCATTAGCCCCTGAAACCAATATTCAAAATTGACGATATCCCGGGTGTCGCGCTTGGCTAATACCTCTGTTAACCACTCGGCCTGATCTTCTTTTCCTTTTGACTTTTCAATCAATCCCCAAAACTCGTTTCGTTCCATCAAAAACCCTCCTATAAGCTGTTATTTATCAAATTCTACAACACTGCGAAATTTCCTTTTTCGATGTCATATTTCAGAGAGAGATTCGTCAAATAGAAAACGGCCTAACCTCAGCGCAATGGGTGGATAGGCCACGCAATCGGCCATATAGCAGGGAGGGGAAAAGATGAGGAATTTACTAATCATTGCAATGGTGTTGGTGTTGGCAGGGTGCCAGTTGTTCGCCGGCCAGGTGGTAAGCAAACATCGCAAATACGAAAACCTCCAGGCTCTGGACGAGTTCGCCCTGGATGTGGAAAAAGGCCGTGATGCAGAGCTTCGGTTTGTTGAGTATGGAATTGAAGGCCAGCGGGGTGTACGCAAGTTTGAATACAATGAAGATAGCGACATCAATGTTAATTACAGCGTTGATGGAGAGGAAATAAGTACGTATACATGCGAAGGCTTTATAATAAAAGCAGATGACTTTGCAAAACGGTATATTCTCACCGATTGTTCCGGAAGAGGGGACGAAGAATTGCTTGTTCTGTATGCAAAATAACGGCTGGCCAGGATTGTGTATGCTGCCTGAAACGAAGTGCCAACAATCAATCACTGAAAAGAAATGCTATTAAATCAAAATCAGCTTCCGCCTCGATAAAAAACGCCCCCCTTTGCCTAGGAAAGTAGTAATATAGTAGTAACAACAAGGGGAAATAATTTTTATGGCAAGGGAGAAGCGTACAGCTTTTCGTCTGCCGCGGCAGACTGCTTGCCTAAAAATAAAAAGGGGGAGTTTTTCATGATAGTGAAGGTGTTTGCGAATCTCCGTGACATTTGCGGAGGCTTCACGGTTGAGGTGCAGCCCGAGGGGAACCGGGTTATCGATGTTCTCGAGAAGATGGTCGAGATGTTCCCGCCGATTGAAGAAGAAATTTTCACGGCGGAACGGACCTTGAAGGATTTTGTCCAGGTATACATTAACGGCCGGAATATTGTCCATCTGCAGGACCTGCAAACGGAAGTCAGCGACTCGGATCAATTTGCTTTGTTCCCGCCGGTTGCGGGTGGCTGATATGAAAGAAACTGTCATGGAATTCCGGGGAATCAACATTTCGCACCTTGGCATGTACTTCGAAGAGCTCGGCGCAGTCCCGAAAACGGAACAGATGCCGCTTTTGTATGATGCAGGCAGCTGGAGTGGAGAGATTCTTTCCGAAAAGGAACTCACGTTTACAAAAACCTTTAAAGTTAATGCTGTACATATCCGCTTCAAGGCGGAAACCGAGGTTGAGCTCGCGGATATTATTAAAAACTACCGCTACAAAACAACCAGGATTGGCGGATAGGAGGGGGAATTTTTCTGAAACGGTTCCTTATCTCAATTGGTGCATTTTTGCTAGTAACTGGCTTGCTTTACGGGATTGGCTATACCTTCAAAATCCCCGCTCTTATGTTCAGGTATGAATACAGGAACGATGCAGAAGGGTTTTTCGTTCAAACAGGTTCAATTCTTCCTTTCCTAATCGGTTTAGCAGCATGTTATGTGGCTGAGAAGCTTTATATCCGCAGAAAACTTGGTTGATTGCGGCCAAGTTTTTCGCTTTTTTGGAAAAAATACTACATATAAAGAACGGGGAGTTATTTATGACAGAGAAAGTAATACTTGATGTTGATACAGGCATTGATGATGCGATGGCGATTATCTATGCTGCCCGGGCAAAAGAAATCGAACTGCTCGGCCTGACCACCTGCTTCGGAAATACATCCGTCGAGGAAACGACCCGAAACACGCTACAGCTGCTCGAGCTGCTTGGTCGCGAGGATATTCCTGTAAGCATGGGGGCGGATACGCCATGGAAGCGCGCACCTCTTAAAGAGAAGGCGGTTCATATTCACGGTGAGGACGGGATGGGGAATCATTCCCTGCCTCTTCCGAAAATAGAAGCGACTGGAAAGCATGCTGTAGACGTCATAATTGAGAACGTACTGTGGTACCCAGGTGAGGTCACGCTCATCTTTGTTGGCAGCCTCACCAATCTCGCACTTGCGATTGAGAAAGAGCCGGCGATAATCGAGAAGGTCAGGCGGGTTGTCGTCATGGGCGGTGCGGCAACGGTAAAAGGCAATATCACCCCTCATGCTGAAGCAAATATTTACACCGACCCGGAAGCAGCGGACTTCGTATTCCAATCGGGCGTGCCTGTTACGATGGTAGGTTTGGATGTAACGATGCAGACCCTGTTGCCTAAGGGCCAACTGGAAACATGGCGTACTATCGGCACGCCGCTTAGCGAGTTTCTGTACCACATTGTCGGCTTTTATATGAATGCCTATTTGACACAGGGAATCGCAGGCTGTGCGCTCCACGACCCGCTTGCGGTCGGTGCTGTCATCGATCCTTCTTTTATAAAAACAAAACCAATGCATATTCGCGTCGACTGTTCTGAATCCGATACCATTGGAGAAACCGTCAGTCACTCCGGAGAAGCACCCAACATCGAGGTCGCGCTCGAAGTTGATGCTGACCGGTTCAGACAGCATTTTCTCAGTTTAGTAAACTAGATCTTTAAAGGATGATATTGTGAAAAAGAGCATTGGGATTCTATCAGTATTGATTGCTGCCTCCTTGTACGGGTTCGTCAATACAATTGTAAAATTAGCATACGCGGCTGATTTCCAGTATGCGGAACTAACGGTAAGCCAATATGTGTACGGCTCGCTGGGGTTATTGGTGCTCGTTCTTGTAACAAAGTCATTCAGCAAAGTTTCACTAAAAGATTTCGGTAAACTTTTAGTGGTAGGAGGAGTGGGGCTCGGCGGAACAAGCCTCGCTCTTTACGCCAGCCTTGCCTATGTGCCAACATCCATTTCACTTGTTATGCTGTTTCAGTTCACCTGGATTGGCCTTGTCATTGAGAGGTTTGTTTTTAAAAGGAAAATCGGCCACAACCAGTGGCTGGCCGTGGCGCTAGTCCTGGCCGGAACTTTGTTTGTATTGCAAATCACCACAATTGATGCAGGTTCGGTAAACATGGCCGGCGTGCTGTACGGGTTTCTGGCAGCCATTTGTTACTCGGTATTCCTGATTGGAGCTTCGGTGCTGCCAGCTTCAATCCCGAACTTTTATAAAACGTTCCTAATGGTAGCCGGGACAATGGTCTTGCTGCTGGTCGGGTTTGCAGCTGTAACACCGCCTGCCGAGATGAATCCGTTCGGTGATGTTATGGGGTGGGGAATCCTGCTCGGGCTGCTCGCTCAAGCGATTCCGCCAGTGCTGTTTACATATGGAGCACCAAAAATCGGTGGAACACTTACCTCGATTCTCAGTGCATTTGAGCTGCCAGTCGGTATCATCGCATCTTATTTGATCGTCGGCGAGCAGGTTGTCCTTGCTCAGTGGGTCGGGATGCTGCTGATACTTGCCGGTATTGTCGTTTCGCAGTTGGGAACATCCGAAAAGATATAAGAATGGCTCAGAGACGTCTGAGCCATTTTTCTATTCAAACAAAGATAGTTTAAGGTCTTTTCCGTAACAATAGACTAACAGCGCATGCAATTGCGCTCTGTGGTGATACACGTGCGCTAAAATTTCAAGCAGCCATTCATACCTCGTGTACGAGACACCCCAATAGGAGGTAGTTTCTTGCTGAAGTTCATCATCGGTATAGTTTTTGTACCTTTCTTCTAATGCTTTGAAATTAGCAAAAAGAGCAGCCTTGATGTCAATAAGGTTACTGTATGAATTGCTGGCATAAAGGTGGCTCATTTCCTCCTGTGTTGCTCCGTCTGAAATAACCATGTCTGCTCTGCAAATGGTTGCGAGGTGCCCGAGTAATTCCCCAACCGAAAATTTGTCTGGATGAGGCCGCTTTGGTAAATCGGATTCTTCCAGTTGGTCAATGATGGAAGCCGTTGTTTGTATGGCAATTTCTATTTGATGCAGCGTGCTTTTGCAGTATGTATTCACTGTTTCCTCCTCAAGATTCTGGCTCGTATTGTCCATGGCAAAAGCTGTGGCCACCAATATAATTTCAGAGTCGTCAAGAACCTTTATTGACGACCGAAGCCCCCACTTTTTAGTCAAGTCCACTATCTTGTGTAAATTCCTATACAATGGTATATCAGCTTATTTTATTTTTGGTGGAATGAAGGGGGTACCCCCTTCATTCCACCAAAAATTTCGCGCTTCGCGTCTATTTTTTAAAAAGGATCTTTTTCCTTTCTTGTTCTTCCGTATAGTCAATCAGGATTGCGCCAATCATTCGAAATGCAGATTGGGTATTGGGGAAAATTCGGATTGACCTTTCCCTTCTACGGACTTCCTGATTCAACCGTTCCAGCGAATTTGTACTTCGGATATATGGGTGGTACTTGGCAGGTTCGTTAAGGAACTGAATGGCATCCTCGAAGCCTTCTTCCAATGTTCTCAGTGTACGCTCAAGTTTAGGATTATCCCCAAACCGGTCTATAAATTCATCCTTAAACCGCCTAGCCTCATCCGCCTCAGCTACATCAAAGATCCTCTTAAGCCCGAATTTCACCTCATCCATTTCTTTTTTGGGCAGATTGGTGAAAATGTTTCTTTTGAAATGAACCAGGCAACGTTGCCAGATGGTTCCCACGAACTCTTTAGCTATGGCGGCTTTCAGGCCTTTGTGTGCGTCAGAAATAACTATTTTGGGGGATTGGAGTCCTCTTTCCTGAAGGTGCTGGAAAAAACTCTGCCATGCTTCAAAACTCTCGGAGTGGGCCACTTTTAAGCCTAAGACATCCCGGTGATTGCCTTCATCAATCGCTGTCGCGATATAAACGGCTTTGGAGACCACGCGGTTATGTTCCCTTACCTTGATATACATCGCATCTGCAAAAATATAAGGATAATATTTAGTGTTAAGAGGCCGGCTGGCCCATTGGCTCACCACCGGGTCAAGCATTTCCGTCAGAGAAGAAACGAAGGATTTTGAAACACTCTCCCCGCATAATTGTTTGACAATATGCTTGACCTTTCGGGTGGATACGCCATTTACAACCATTTCAAGCATAGAGAGGATAAACGCCTGGTCGCATCTTGAATACCTTTCAAAAACGGTTGTCGAAAAGTCTCCACCCCGTGTACGGGGCACCTTCAAGGTAACTTTGCCGATACTGAGTAAAAGATCGCGTTCATAATAACCATTTCGGTAGTCGCGGCGAATTGAATTCCGCTCGTAGGCCCCAGCCTGGAGATACTCGTCCCGCTCCTTTTCCATTACGGCATTCAATACAAGGACAATGGACGCTTTCATCACAGTGTCGATGTTGGAAGCCATTACGGCTTCTTTTAAAACGTCGGTATTTAGGTTAAACTGAATTTGGGTCATCATTAATTCCTCCACATTGTTTTCGTCGCTGATAACATTGTTGACAAAAGGAATTAATTTGACCCTTTTTCTTTTTACACAATTATATGGACTTTATCCACTTTTTTACCTTCAGGGTCGTCAAGAAGCTCTATTGACGACCGAAGCCTGCACTTTTTTACCTTCAGGGTCGCCAAGAACCTTTATTGACGACCGAAGCCCCCACTTTTTTACCTTCAGGGTCGTCAAGAAGCTCTATTGACGACCGAAGCCTCTACTTTTTTACCTTCAGAGTCGCCAAGAAATTTTATTGACAACGTGAATCTCGCAAAGTTTATGACAAGTCCGATTAGGAAAGCAAATAATCCAGCACCTGAGGCATTCTTTTTACAAAAAAAGAATAATGATGAGCGGCGCCGTCAATTACCTCAAAACGGGAATTCACCACTTTTTCCTTCAGCAGGGCATACACAGTTCGATTCGATTCAAGGAATCCTTTGCTGATTCGCTCATCATTGGGAACCTCGGAATTACCGCAGTCCATATAAAATTTCTCGATTCCAACAGGCTCTGATCGGGTCAGCATGTTTTCAACTTCCTCCTGATTCCGCCAAAAGGCAACGGAAATTGCAGCCACCCTCTTAAAAATATCGGGGTAGAGAAAAGTTGCCCGGGCTGTAATCAATCCGCCAAGTGAACAGCCGGCCATCATTGTATTGTCTTGAATAGTCTTGTATGTACTGTCGATATACGGTTTAAGCTCATTCACAATATAATCAATATACTCGTCGCCCTTGCCTCCATGCGGGCTAAGCGATCCAATCAACTCCTTGCTGAATTCGCCGCATGGCCATGGGCAATACTGGTCAAGGCGTTCCTCGGTTGTAGGCGGTGTATCTATGGCCACGACAATCAGGCCGATCCCGGCTTCATCCAGGTAATCCCCAAGCCGGAGCGAGACGCCTCCAATCGATTCCTCATCCCGAAACACATTCTGGCCGTCGTGCATGTAGAGGACCGGGTAATGTGACTTAGATTCCGGATATCCTTTTGGCAGATAAACTCTGATAGTCCGCTTCTGATTAAACGGTGTAACCATCATCTTGAATTCTTCAATCATCGAAAAGCCCCCTATATTTTTTGCGTGGAAAAATCCTGTGTATCAAGAAAAACGGGGAGTGCCTGGCACTGTTCGGGTGTGCGGAAATCCGGGTGGTACCTGGCACTGTTCGGGTTATGTGCCCGTTAAAAAGGCTCCGCGCGCATACGAATTCGGTTCTGCCTGACACGGCGAAAAAGGCTCCCGCACATTCCCGCGCGGAAGCCCAAGATCTTTTTTTGAAAAATTAAACCAGCTGTGTTCCAGGAGCTTCTGTTGCTGGCAGGATGCCCAGTTCGCGAAGCTTGTCTTCAGGAACGATGCCGTCTCTCCAGCCGCGGACCTGATAGTACTCCTCGAGCATGATATCCATGCGGCTTACATGGCCGGCGCTGTTTCCGGATGCGGGCTCTTCAGTGAAGCGTTTCGGCAGGAAGTCGTCCTCGCGCTTGTTTAGTCCGGCAAGGTTATTGTAATAGCGTTCAAGATTGTAAATCCGCTCCCCGGCCTTCATGACATCATCCGCAGTCAGAGTGTTGCCGGTCATTGTGCTGTACTGCTCGGCATAGTGCTCGGCGTTTTCGGAGAACGAAGAGAATTTACAAATGTTCATAGAATCGGAGAATGCGAGCAGATCCTGGAATATTTTCAGAAGCTCGCCTTTTCCTTCTGCAGCCAACCGGTCAACTGGCTCAGGAATTCCGGCAATCTCGGCGGCAACAGTGTAGCCGCGCAGGTGGCAGGCACCGCGGTTGCTCGTTGCGTAGCCAAGGCCGATACCCTGGATTCCGCGTGGGTCATATGCTGGAATTGATTGGCCTTTAACAGACATCGACAGCTCAGGCGCACCCCAAATTGCCGTTGCACGCGCAGGCCCTTCAGCAAGAACGCCGCCAAGACCTTCGCGGTAAGCGATTTGCCTTGTCAGTTCGATCATTCCATCGGCATCGCCCCACTCCAGCTTCTCTTCGATGATGCCTTTTTCGGAAGCTTCCATCGTAACGGAGAATGCGTGGCCAAGCTCGATTGTATCGATTCCGTATTCGTTGCAGCGGTCGATTAGGTATGAAATCGCCTTTGCATCGCTCAGCAAACAGTTTGAACCAAGCGACCATGCTGATTCGAACTCAATGCTCTCAACGCGTGTTTTGTACGGGCCGTCCTTGACTTCGACTTCAATCTTACAGCCGACAGGACAGGCGTGGCATGTATTGTTCGCAACAAGAAGGTGCTTGTTCACATACTCGCCGCTATGTAGCTCTGCCTGATCCCAGTGAGTCAATTGGGAGTTCTTCGTAGGCAGGGCGCCGACTTCGTTGATGAGGTTTGTAAGGACGTTTGTGCCGTAAACCGACAAGCCGCCTTTATTTGGTGCAGTCAGGCCGCCTTCAAGGATGGCTTTGACTGCTTTTTTATTTGCTTTTTGGTATTCTTCAGGCTGTGCTGGAACTGGCATATTGCCTTTTTGGGCTGCCTTGATGACAATTCCCTTTAGCAATTTGGAGCCTGCTACAGCAGCTGTGCCGCCGCGTCCAGCTGCACGGTCGTGTTCATTGATAAACGACGAGAAGAGGACTTTGTTTTCGCCGGCCTGGCCGATGGTGATGACGCTCAAGTCTTCTGCGCCATACTGATCCTTCATTGCCTGAACGGTAGCACGCGTGCTTTGCCCCCAGACAGTGGAAGCATCGCGCAGTTCAGCGTTGCCATCCTCGATATAAAGGTAGACAGGCTTGTCGCTCTTTCCTTTAAAAATAACATTGTCAAAGCCGGCCCATTTCAGGCGTGCCGCGGTCCAGCCGCCAATATGGGAATCTGTTACTGTCCCTGTCAGCGGAGACTTTGTTACCACGCAAAGGCGTCCGCTCATTGAGGAACGTGAACCTGATACAGGCCCTGTCATGAAACAGAGAATGTTTTCCTCTGAAAGCGGTTCCACCTCAGGCCCGTTGTCAAGCACGTACTTAACCCCAAGCCCGCGCCCGCCAATGTACTTCCGCGCATCTTCTTCGTTGATGCTTCTGTACTCAACTGTGCCATTCGTCAAATCAACTACTGCTTCCTTGTTTTTGAAGCCGCCAAGATTCATTGATTTGCAACCCCCTTACATTATTTGGTTAAAACCTTAGACAAACTGGCATCCGCGAGTATATTGGGCGAATGGCCATAGTCTTTCTTATGCGTTAGGAATGTATGGAGAATACTTCCTAATAGCTAAAAAATGCATGTACGTTTATTAAAATTCGACACTCTATTTTCATTTTCCTTCTACACTCGAAAAACAAATTGAAATTTTTAGAATATTATTTTTTAAAAAATTGGGCTGATTATAAGATCCGAATTGGAGATATAAGCCATTTCCGCATGTATATGAGCCAATTTAGCGTGGATATGAGCCTCATATGAGCCGTTTTGGCATGGATATGAGCAATTAGACAATATATGGAGTTTCAAACCACTCGAAAAATAGGAACCAGACAGCTATAGTAATAGATAAGAGACTTTTGAGATGAGGGATAGAATGAACGGATTGGAACGTTATTCACGCCAAATTCTTTTTAAGCCAATTGGGGAAAAAGGGCAAAAGAAGCTACTCGAGAGCCGCGCTGCAATTGTCGGAATGGGCGCTCTCGGCACTGTCATTGCCAATCATATGGTTCGTTCGGGTGTAGGATTTGTCCGCCTGATCGACCGCGACCTTGTCGAACTGTCCAACCTGCAGCGCCAGACGCTTTACACCGAGGAGGATGCGCGAAAAAACCTTCCTAAAGCAGTCGCTGCCGCCCAAAGGCTCAGGTCAATTAATTCGGAAATTACAATAGAAGAGATTATCGCCGATGTAAACCTCGATAATGCTGAGGAGCTCCTTGGGGATGTTGACGTCATTATTGATGGGACCGACAACTTTTCGGCACGCTATTTAATGAATGATATTGCTGTGAAATACAATATCCCATGGGTGTATGGCGGGGCGGTCAGCTCGCGGGGCATGTTCGCCGTAATAATACCTGGCAAAACACCTTGCTATCGATGCCTGTTTCCCGATGCACAGACAGGACTCGGTGAAACATGCGATACAATTGGGGTGTTGTCACCAATCACAGAAATTATCGGTTCGTTCGAGGCAATGGAGGCACTGAAAATCCTTGTCGGCGCACCGCACAACCCGAACCTTGAGCAAATCGACATCTGGTACAACTCAACGATGCAGATGGACATCTCAAAAGGCCGTAACCCGGACTGCCCATGCTGCGCACAGAAGCAATTCGATTTCCTTGACCGCTCATCGGACAAGCAGGTCGCTTTTTCAGCACTATGCGGACGTGACACCGTCCAAATCAATCCTCGGAAAAAGAAACCGGTTGAGCTGGAAAAGCTCGCTGCCGTCTTGAAGGAAGCAGGCACCGTGACCGCCGCCAATCCATTCCTCCTAAAGTTCAAGCCGGACGAGAGCATCTCAATGGTTTTTTTCAAAGATGGCCGCGTGCTCGTGCATGGAACCAACGACCTGTCCGAAGCAAAATCCTACTTTGCTAGATATGCAGGGGCTTAGAAGTTGCCCCAAGGCCAGGGAGCTTAAAAAGGTAACATAGTACCTATCTATGTGTCCGAACTTGTTTATCACCAATTTTCTTAATAAAACAAGAGAGGCCGGATTCATCTCCCGGCCTCTTTCTTATAGCGTTTTTTTCATAAATTTATTTACATCCCGGAAGCCCATTTTTTCATAAAGGTTCATCGCTATGTCGTTGTGGACGTAAACGTTGAGGCCTGCCTCCGGGTAGCCTTGGTCTTTGAATTCCTTTAGCGCCTCGTCAATTAGCAGCTTGGAATAACCGCGGCAACGGTACGAGGGTTTTACATAAATATCGCTGATCCAGCCGATTTCCTCTCCTGTCAAATAGTCAAAAGCCTTGTCGACATACACCCAGCCAACCAGTGTTTCCCTATCCATCAGGCAGCGGAAGTAGGCGCCGTATCTCGCTGAATGTTCGTATGCCTCAATCATTCGCTGGCGGTTATTCTCGGCTACATGGTTAGTGGCCTCGCGCCGGTTTACACCAGCGAGCTCATATATTTCCTCCAGCTCTGTTTCGGAAGCCGTCTTAAAGGTTAATTCCATTGTTAATCCACCATCCTTTATTAGCCACCCTTTTATATTCTCCGGTGTGCTTTGTAATTCCTGCCAGTCAAGTTGATACAACTTCTTAGATAATGACTTCATTTTAACCCTGCTGTAACTTGTGTAAACTTATAGTTTTTCAGATAATTCTTAGGGTTGAGCATGTTTTAAAAATAGCCCCCCCTTTGGTTACATATTTGCTAATCAATCTGCAATCCATTGGGCACGTTTTGCCTTCCTGCAAAGAATGAAATGGTTCCAATACAGCTTATTGGCTACATTTTGACTTGCTGAAGAGCGTGAAATGATTCCAATAAAGCTTATTGGGCACATTTTGCCTTGCTGCAAAGGCTGAAATGGTTCCAATAGGCCATTATCAATCACCATTGACTCCCCCTGTTCTATTTTTCAGCCTTCAATTAATCTACTATTTATAAACATTTTATTCCGGGCACAATTAAATCACTCTTTCTTCTAGACGAAAATTTCTTACCTCACTCTTCCGGGTTTCGCTTTCTTAACCCGGTACGGTTGGCTTAGGTTTTTTTTGCAAAGGATAGAGGGTATATGAATAGGGAAAGTAGACTGCAGTAGACACGGAGAGACGAGGATGCTAAAACGGCGGATTGAATTTGTTTTTGTGATAGCACTGACCATTTGCTTGTATATGGTCGTTTATACAAACATAGGGCCTTGGTGGAAGCTGGGGTTCGGTGGTTTGTATGCGGGGATTATTTTGATCAGCGTTGTGTCGCTGTGCCTGGAGAACCGCTCGCCCCCGCACACGCTTGTCTGGATTTATGTACTGGTGTTCATCCCGGTGCTGGGGTATATTTTTTACTTGTACTCGGGCCAGCTTTACTTGAAGGGCTATTTGTTCAAGCATAAGCGGCAGCTGAACCGGAGCCAGTGGGAGCGGATGATGCGATCGGAGACATCTCCGGATTTGACGTTTTTTGTGGAAAATCAGGAGAACTTCGCCAAGTTTGCGGCGAAGGCCGCGAAGACGCCAATTTCTACGTCTTCCCGCTCGGTTGTTTTAAAAAATGGCAAGGAGACGTTCGGCCAGATTATTGAAGAGCTGCGCAAAGCTGAGACGTTCATTCATATCGAATATTATATATTCCGGTCTGATCGGCTTGGCCAGGAGATTATTGATATTTTAATTGAAAAGGCGAAGGCCGGTGTCGAGGTGCGTTTCATTTACGATGCGGCGGGGAGCCTCAGCCTCAGGTTGACGGATATTAGGAGAATGAAGAAAGCCGGGATCAATGCGCGGCCGTTTTCGCCGCTGAAGTTCGGATTTTTCAACCAGAAATTCAACTTCCGGAACCACCGGAAAATTATTATTATTGATGGGAAAGTGGGCTTTGTCGGCGGGTTGAACGTCGGCGTCGAGTATTTGGGTGAGGATGAGAACTTCGGCTACTGGCGCGATACGCATATGATGCTGACCGGCGAGGCAGTCTACACACTTCATACCGTTTTCCTACTCGACTGGGAGTATGTAAGCCGTGAGAAGGTTCTCGATTACGAGCATGCGAAAAAGTATACTATTGACGACGGTACGCTCGATGGCGCAATCCAGGTTGTCGCCAGCGGCCCCGACACGCACCAGGGCATTATGAGCGATTTTTATTATGCATTGATGGCGAGCGCCCAGCAGTCAATCTGGATTGCGACTCCGTATTTTGTTCCGGATGAATCGATTCGGACGGCTCTCAGGATTGCCGCGGCCAAAGGACTTGAGGTACGAATCATGGTGCCGGAAATTAACGACAGCTTCCTGACTCAATATGCGACGCGCTCGTATTTTTCCGAACTGCTCCGCTATGGGGTCGAGATTTATTCATATAAAAAAGGCTTCCTGCACCAGAAGGTCATTATCATCGACGGAAATCTTGCCTCAATCGGGACCGCGAACATGGACATGCGCAGCTTCCATCTCAATTTTGAGGTAAACGTCTTTCTGTACGGGACAAGCTCGATTCGCGACTTGGTTGCGCATTACGAGCAGGACATGAAGGACTCCGAAAAAATCGGTGCTGTCGAGTTTTACAAACGTGGGCTGTGGAACAGGATGAAAGAATCCTTCGCTCGCTTGTTCTCGGGTGTGCTGTAGGGAAGGTTTTCGTCTGATGAACCCAGCGTGGCGGTTGATTGGGTGATAGCCTTGACTAAAACTGACTGGGAAGTGGCTGAGAATATCTGCTCCCGGTCTGCCGAATCCCTTACATGTCGTTCGATTAGGAGGTAGTTCAGAGCCTGGCATGAGAGAAGTGTCCCCGATCTGCCCCAATCCGCCAATATAATGATGTTATATTTTCTAACAGTATAATGGACTTTTTTTGCAGGAAGGGTAGAATAATTAAATTAGTACATGTTTTAGGAGGGGTTGCAATGAGTATTCAGGAGAGAATTATTTCCGAGCTGCATGTGAAGCCGGAGATTAACCCGAAGGAGGAGATCCGCAAGCGGATTGATTTCTTGAAGGACTATCTGGTGAAGGCGCACGGTAAAGGGTTTGTGCTTGGAATTAGCGGCGGGCAGGATTCGACGCTTGCCGGGAGATTGGCGCAGCTTGCAGCCGAAGAACTCAGAGCAGAAGGCCGCGATGCGAAGTTCGTTGCAATCCGCCTGCCATACGGTGTTCAGCATGATGAGGATGATGCGCAGCTGGCGCTTGATTTTATCAAGGCCGATGAGGAGTATGTCTTCAATATCAAGTCGGCCGTTGACGCGGTCGAAGTGGAGTACAACAAGGCAAGCGATGGCAAGGACCTCGCTGATTTCCAGAAAGGCAATGTGAAGGCTCGCCTTCGGATGATTGCCCAGTATGCGGTGGCTGGGATGGAAGGGATGCTCGTAATCGGGTCGGACCATGCGGCTGAGGCTGTAACTGGCTTCTATACAAAGTATGGCGATGGCGGGGCTGATGTGCTGCCATTGACTGGCCTGAACAAGCGCCAGGGACGCCAGCTGATGATTGAGCTTGGAGCGGTGGAGCGGCTTTACACGAAGGTGCCGACAGCGGATCTCCTTGACCATAAGCCTGGCCAGTCCGATGAGACGGAGCTGGGGATTGCGTATGAAGTGATTGATGATTTTCTTGAGGGCAAATCAGTAGCGCCTGAAGACGCAGCAAAAATCGAATCACGCTACCTTATTTCTGAGCATAAGCGCCATACACCAGCGAGCATGTTTGATGACTGGTGGAAGGAATAAGGGAAAACTTCAATCAGTGGGGATTTCTGCCCACTGATTTTTTTGAGTTTGTTAAGGTTTTACAGGTGATAAATCAAAGATAATGCCCCAAAGCTGCGTCATGCAGGAAAGGCCGCCCTCCTACTTGGTAAGGCGGCCTTTTAATTGCCACCAACTTTCACCTTTCACAAAATATCCTCATTCACTCACTTCATCACACCCTGACACCCATTTATAATGGAAGAACAACCAAAGGGAAGGAACACCACCCATGAAAAAGAAGCCCATCATCCTGGCGGTTCTCATCATCGCATCCGTCATCGCTATTTTCATCCTAAAATACAACACCATGATTCTCGATTCAAAAGCTTCAGCAAAACTGGTCAGTCCTTCCTATCCGGATGAATCAGCCTATTCCAATCTCGAATTACTTGTCAAAAAGGCCGATAATATCTTCGTTGGTGAGGTTCTCGAGCAAAAAGGGAGCACCGAACGCCTGGGCAATCCTGCTGTCCTTTACGAGGTTCGCGTGACCCATAATGTGAAGGGAGGGCTGCTTGGCGGTCTGACCATCATCCAGGAAGGCGGCTACTACAAGCAAAACGGCAAGCTTCATTTTTTCCGGTACAAAGGTGACGAACTGCTTCAAAAGGGTGAAATCTATCTGTTCGCAGTAATCAGGGAAGGCGATTCCTATTGGACAATCCCTGTCTATGGGCACGAACACTTGAAAACCGAGCAGCAAAAACAGAATCTAATTGAAGAAATTAAAGCATTAGTAGTTGAATGAAATCACCGGCTTCATCAAATTTGAAAGACAAGCCCAGCACAATAGTGAACACTATTTCCAACTTAATTACTTGGTTATCATCCCAATATTTGAAAATTCATAAAAACGCTATATTCATAACCTTTTTTAGAGTTATACAGCTTTTATAATAAAAGAGAAACCCAGCCACACGGAGGTGGACAAACGTGAAAAACTCACAAGCAGAAACAAGATTCCTCATATACGTCTTAGCAGCAATTTCCGCACTGATGATGATTCACATCTTCCATCCTCAGCTCTCAAAAATCTATGACCCGGTCAACTACGTCTCTTTTCATACAGTATTAGAATTTTTCAGTATCTCTGTTTCAATGACGATTTTCCTTTACTGCTGGAAAACCTACGAGAAAAGCAAATCAAGCGCCGCGCTCTGGCTTATGTACACGTTTTACACCGTAGGCATTATCGACCTCTTCCATACGTTAACCTTTAAAGGAATGCCATTCTTCATTACTGAAAGCACAGTCCAAAAGGCAACCTATTTCTGGATTGCAGGCCGTGCAATTGAAGCGGGGCTCATGGTCAAAATCATGTTCATGAAAGACGAGAAACTAAGGCGGGATTGGCGCTGGTCTGTCATATTTGCATCGCTTGCGACAATCGCGGTTACCACGGTATTCATTTTCACATTCGAGGGATTATTGCCGCAGCTCGTCATTGAAGGAGAAGGCACAACCCCGCTCAAAAATTTGCTCGAATATATCATCTCCGCCATGCACCTTTTAGCACTCGTCATGTGCCTTTACAAATACTATCTTAACAAGCAAACCGTCTACTTGAACCTGGGAATGGCATTCACACTTCTATTCCTTTCCGAACTTATTTTCACTGTCTATAGGAGCGTATATGACCTCGACAACTTCTCGGGGCACATCTTCAAGGTGCTTGGATACTATTTCATACTCAAAGGAATCCATGAAATCCTCCTGCCTGTCGATGAATACAAAGAGGAAGCTGCTGTCGCCGAGTCAATCGTCAAGAAAAATCCCGGCGCAATTTTTTCAATCACCAAAAAAGATGACAACTTCATCTTTTCCTATATCGAAGGCGGTATGATCCGCCAGCTCGGCTTCCATCCCGAGCAAATGGCCGGAACGTCCGTCGAAGACTTCCTCCCGGCCTCGGGCGGTGACATCATGGATTACTGCAATTCAACCTGGGACTCCGGCGAAAACCAAACATTCATGGCCCAAATCAAAAACCATTCTTACCTGATTTCGCTCGTCCCGGTAATCGAGCAAGGCATCACCCTCCAAATCACCGGAACTGCAACGGAAATAACCAGCTTCACCCAACAGGGCACTCCGCAAAAACAGGCCCTTTAAACCCTTGCTTATGGAAAAATTGGCCGACGCGCAATTGTTGGCATGACAAAATTTACCTTTGACTGAGGGTGGTCACGGCCTTATCCTTGTATAGTGCTAAAAATGGACCCAATTGTCAGCAAACGCCAACCGTTTGGCGTAAACAGCTGGTTGGGCACGACAACTAAATTTAATTTTCCTCATCAGTTCAAGATGGGGTAGAGGCTGCGGTTATTAAGAGTATTCCAGAAGAGGGACAGGAATCCCCAACGAGACTGGACGAAAGGAACAACCGCCGAAGCGCCGCGGGACCCTGCCTGCGGTAAGCTGGGGCTGTATCCGAACAGGTGCAGCACTGTCATGGCATTGCCATGGTGAACTATCCGTTTTGTCTGATGCGGCACATAAACACACTCCGTATCAGAGTGTGTTTTTTATGCATTGAAAAGGGGCGGAGCTGCGTGAGTGGGATTTTAATTAATCTTAAAATAGCGGCCAGTATATGGATACCTTAGTTATGAAGATTTGCTTTTCTTCGCTCCACCGCCTTTTTGATTGGCGGAGCTTCGTGAGTGCCGGGTATCTGTCTCTGAATCAGTGCTCGAAGTTACCATTTGGCTCAATCTGCACAGCTGCTGCTGAATCGATTAGGACAACTTTTTCAAAATACAGGACAAACTTTTATATATTCAGGACATTTCCCAAAGAATACAGGACATTTCCCAAAAAATACTGGACAGATTTACAGATATTCAGGACAAACCGGTCTGCGGGAAGAATTACAGAGAATCTAGACGTTCGCTGCAAAAATCAGGAGGCATAAAAAACTGTACTTTTCTCACAACCAGGAAGGGGACATCTTAGATGAGCAAGAACGGAAAATTAGGATTGTGGTTATTGACGGCGTTAGTCGTTGGAAATATGGTGGGCTCGGGGATCTTTATGCTGCCTCGTTCACTTTCGGAAGCAGCCAGCCCAGCTGGTGTGCTATTGGCATGGTTATTAACCGGCTTTGGTGTTTTAATGACAGCATTGGTCTTCGGCAATTTGGCCATCCGTAAGCCTGAGCTTGGCGGCGGCCCGCAAATCTATGCGAAAGACTTATTCAAGCAAGGCACACATGCATCGAAACTTTCAGGCTTCATGGCATCCTGGGGTTACTGGATTGGGAACCTCGTTGGAAACATTGCGATTATAACAACGTTTGCAGGCTATCTGTCTACGTTCTTCCCGATTATGACCAGCCAGGCTGACTGGTTCACTATCGGCAGCTTCACCCTTAAAGTCGGGAACGGGTTGACATTCATCGTTTGTACAGTGCTGTTATGGATGACTCATGCGATTGTCCTGCGCGGTATTGAAGATGCTGGCAAGCTGAATTTTGCTGCGACCGCCGCAAAAGTGGCTGGTTTCGTCATCTTTATTCTAATAGGACTGTTCGCTTTTGATAAAACGAACATCCTGCCAATGGTCGAACCCCGCACAGATGCGGCTGGCAATACGCTTGGACTCCTTGGCCAGGTTAATTCGGCTGCATTGACAACTCTTTGGGCATTTATCGGTGTCGAATCCGCTATGGTATTCGCATCACGTGCGAAAAAGCAGGTTGATGTTAAGCGTGCAACCATTCTTGGGCTTTTTATCTCGCTTGGAATTTATATCGGAATTTCAACACTAGTCATGGGCATGCTTAGCCAGGAAGCATTGATCGCTTCCGATAAGCCGCTAATCGATGCCATTACGGTGTTTGTTGGCCCGATTGGCGGACAGGCACTCGCTGCACTGGGTTTAATCGCCCTGTTCGGTTCAACACTTGGCTGGGTGATGCTTAGCGCCGAGGTACCTTACCAGGCAGCCAAGCAGGGCATTTTCCTGCCATCATTTCTAAAAGAAAACAAGAAGGGCATGCCAGTCCGATCGTTGGTGATTACCAACATGCTTGGCCAAGTGTTTATTTTTTCTACCATCTCGAATTCAATTTCACAAGCGTTCGATTTCATTGTATTTATTGCAACCTTGTCTTACTTGATTCCATACTTCATCGCTTCTGTGTACCAATTGAAGCTTGTTGTGACAGGGGACACATATCTGATTGGGGACCGTTCCCGTTTGACTGATGGAATCATTGCCGGTATTGCTACACTTTACTCGATCTGGGTTATAATCGCCGGGACATCTGATATCAAGACCTTTGCGTTAGGTATGCTCCTGCTCCTAAGCGGCATTTTCTTCTATGGACCGCTCCGGCAAGCAGTGGTTAACTTCTTTAAGCCTAAGCCGAAAAAAATAAATGAAGTTTAAGACCAAAAGCGCAAGCGCCTAGCGATAGGCGCTTGCGTTAGACGAAATAAAAAGGGCCAGCCGCAATACTCGCGGCCGGCCCTTTTTTGCCGGATACCTACTCTTCCTTCTTCAGCCTGCCATTTTCTTTAAGTGCTTTTTTTAATAAAAGTTCAATTTGGGCGTTAACACTGCGAAACTCATCATTCGCCCAGCGCTCGAGTGCATCGTATGTCTTTTGGTCAATCCGGAGAAGGAACCGTTTCTTATCTGCCATGCTATCACAACCTTAGTAAATCGATCCGGTATTGATGATGGGCTGATTTCCTTTTTCGGATACAAGAGCCACCATCAGATTATTGACCATTTGAGCTTTCTTTTCCTCATCAAGCTCGACAACACCTTCATTGCTCAGCTGCTCGATTGCCGACTTTACCATTCCGACGGCGCCTTCGACAATGACCTTCCTCGCAGAAAGAACCGCTTTTGCCTGCTGTCGTTGCAGCATCGCCGAAGCAATTTCGCTCGCATAGGCAAGGTGCATAATCCGCGCTTCAATTACCTCGACACCTGCAACCATGAGCCTCGCCTGAAGGTCCTTTGTCAGCACCTCGCCTACTTCGTCAGAATGTTGGCGGAGCGAAATTTCATAGTCATTGTTGAAGTTGTCATATGGATATTGGCTGGCAATATGCCTGAGTCCTGTTTCACTTTGAGTGTGGACGAAAGTTTTGTAGTCCTCGACATCAAAGACCGCTTTCGCTGTGTCAAAAACCTTATAAACCACAACAGCCGCAATCTCAATTGGATTTCCTTCAAGGTCATTAACCTTAAGCCTGTCGCTGTTGAAGTTTAGTACTCTCAAAGACACTTTCTTCCTGACACTTAACGGAACCGTCAGCCAAAACCCTTCCTTCTTGATCACCCCGAGATAGCTTCCGAAAAGGGTAAGTGCCATCGCCTGATTCGGCTGGATAATGGTAAAGCCGGTCATTGTCAAAAAAGCCGCTGCACCAAGCAATATGCCGATTACAGCCCAGATTAGGCTGCCGGTCATGCCGAACTGAACAAGAAAATACACCGCGCCCGCTACCAAAAGGATAAATATCCCCAGCCCGGCAAAACCGTTCATCTTAAACACATCTTTTTCCTGCATGCCAATCTCCTCCTTATTTACTTGTTATCATAATGATATCATATTGATGTCAAAAATGGATAAATTTTCTTTAATTTTTAATAAATAGGCTTTTTATAATTGTAAGAGTAAGTCATGAATGACAACTCAAGGTACTCAAGGCATCAAAATGTCATTCATAGGCCGGATGAATAACATTTCAAGGTAGTCGAAGCGTTAAGATGTCATTCATAAGCTGGAAAGTGCTCATAAAAAAAAGAAAGTGCCCAAAGAAAACCAGAAAGTGCCCATAGAAACCCAGAAAGTGCCCATAGAAACCAATAAGGTGCCCATAGAAACCAATAAAGTGCCCATAGAAACCAATAAAGTGCCCATAGAAATCAAGGATGAATTACACTTCAAGGTAATCGAGTCACGGAAATATCATCTATTGGCTGAAAGGATTAACAGTATTCCTAACTCTAGTTAATAGATAAAGGAGTATGCCAGAATTATTACAGCCAATCCAGCTATTTTAGAATTAAGCGATTAACTGTGAACTAGCAGGGTAAAATATACACAAATTATTCCTTTGACAAGGTGGGCAGGCTGTACTATTATGAGGAATGTCGACCAAACCAATATGATTTAGGGGGTTTTACTTATGAAGAAATTTTCATTATTTTTTGCATTGCTATTAAGCCTTGTGTTGGTGCTTGCAGCTTGCGGCACGAATGACAACGCGAAGAATGGCGGCAATAACGATACTAATAACAAAAAAGAAGAAACTGCGAACAAGGACGATTTGCTTGCAAAGGTAAAGGATGAAGGCAAGTTGGTTGTTGGTACGGAAGGTACATATGCTCCGTTCTCATTTCATAATGATAAAGGCGAGCTGACTGGCTTTGACGTTGAAATCGCACGTGAAGTAGGAAAACGTCTTGGAGTCGATGTTGAATTTCAGGAAACACAATGGGATGCAATCTTTGCAGGCCTTGATGCAAAACGTTTTGACATGATTGCCAACCAGGTGGGAATCCGTCCGGACCGCCAGGAAAAATACTTGTTCTCTGATCCGTACATTACATCTGCTGCGGTTCTGATTACACGGACCGACAATAAAGATATTCAAACATTTGAAGACATTAAAGGAAAGAAATCTGCCCAAACCTTGACTAGTAACTATGGGCAAATGGCAAAAGATCTTGGCGCCGAGGTTGTTGGCATAGACAGCTTTAACCAGGCAGTTGAGCTGCTAAACTCTAAACGCGTCGATGCGACCATTAATGACAAAATCGCATTCCTTGATTTTAAAAAGAACCGCCCGGATGCACAAGTTGAAGTGAAAGACGAATCCGAAGATGCTTCCCAGAGCGGCTTGATGTTCCGCAAGGGCAGCGAAACACTTGTTGAAGAAGTCAACAAGGCGCTTAAAGAAATGATCGACGACGGTACGTACGACAAAATCTCCAAAGAATGGTTTGGCGAGAATGTACTTAAATAGTATTTTTGCAGACCCTGAACGAATGGACAGGCTGACAACCATCGCGAAAAACTCGTGGATGCCGCTCCTGGAAGGGCTCATTCAATACACAATCCCGCTGACACTTATTTCATTTGTCATCGGGCTGATCCTGGCCGTGCTCACTGCATTGGCCAGGATTTCGCATAACAAGCCACTCCAGTATATCGCGCGCGTCTATGTATCTGCTATCCGCGGGACGCCACTCCTGGTTCAGCTGTTCATCCTGTTTTACGGCTTGCCAACAATTGGCGTCGTTATTGACCCGTTTCCAGCAGCCGTTGTCGGTTTTTCGCTCTCGGTCGGTGCATATGCATCCGAAATCATCCGGGCTGCTGTTCTATCCATCCCAAAAGGACAATGGGAAGCCGGATATTCAATTGGCATGTCGTATCCCCAACTCCTAAAGAGAATTATCTTGCCACAGGCTGCCAGGGTTTCTGTTCCGCCATTATCAAATTCATTCATCGGCCTTGTTAAGGATACCTCGCTTGCCGCGACAATTCTCGTTACGGAAATGTTCCGTCGGGCGCAGGAAATTGCTTCCACAAATTATGAGTTCTTGCTGCTTTACTTACAGGCTGCCCTGCTTTATTGGATTGTCTGCTTTGTCCTTTCCATCTTCCAGGGGAAATTGGAAGCGAGGTTTGACCGGTATGTCAAATAGACGGAAGGGGGAAATCCAATGGATCAACCAATGATTTCAATAAGAGGTCTGCATAAGCAGTTCGGCGACCTTCAAGTTTTGAAGGGCATCGATTTGGAGGTTGAAAAGGGGAAGGTGGTTGTCGTCATCGGGCCGTCCGGTTCTGGTAAAACTACCCTGCTCCGCTGCCTCAATGTTCTCGAGACGCCAACAAAAGGCAGCATCACTATTTCCGGGCAGACACTTGATTTTACTGGAAAGGCTGTTCCAAACAAAGCAATTGCTTCGTTCCGCCGTCTTACCGGGATGGTCTTCCAGAGCTATAATTTGTTTCCGCACAAAACGGCGATGGAAAACGTCATGGAAGGGCCGATTATCGTCAAAGGTGAAAACAAGGAAAATGCCAGGCAGAAGGCTGCATTGCTATTGCAAAAAGTAGGGCTTGGCGACAAGCTTGATTATTATCCGCATCAATTATCAGGCGGACAGCAGCAGCGTGTCGGCATTGCCCGCGCACTTGCGATGGAACCTGCCGTCATGTTGTTCGACGAACCAACATCTGCGCTTGACCCAGAACTTGTTGGCGAAGTGCTGAAGGTTATGAAAGATCTGGCGAACGAAGGGATGACGATGGTTGTCGTCACCCATGAAATGCGTTTTGCCCGTGAGGCAGCCAACGAGGTCATCTTTATGGATCAGGGAGTTGTCCTTGAACGCGGCAAGCCGGAGAACATTTTCACCAACCCAAAACACGAGCGGACCAGGCAGTTTTTGAACCTGATCCGTCCGGAAATATAAAATCAATAGAGAAGCAGCCCCTTTGAGGAGGCTGCTTTTTCGCTGTTATAAGCAGGCGCCGGCCCCAGAGGCCGGTATCCCGCTAGTTTTAGCTCAACTTGTGTGTTTTTTTAAAAAAGAAAGAATTAACTGCTTGGTAAGGTGAGGGACTGGAGGATGTGAGCCGCTACGTCTTTTGGACTGAAGGGCTTTAGCATAAAGTGGGTATGTGCTTCTTTACCTGCCTCTTCCAGCTCCTCGGAGTATTGGGCTGTCAGGATGAGGACGGGTGTGTTCTTTTGCATCCTTAGGTTTTTCCAAACTTCCAATCCATCCATCTCGGGCATGAACATGTCTAAAAGAATAAAGTCGAAGTCTTGTTCGAGGGAAAGTCGCAGCCCATCCCTGCCGTTATCAGCTTCTGTTATTTCAAAGTGTTTTTTTAGATAAAGTTTAAGCAGGTCACGGATGATGGGTTCATCTTCAACGATCAATAACCTCATACTGCTCTCCCCCTGTAAATGTTCTTACTATATTTACTATATTAACATTAAAAAGGAACCTGTCGTGTGAAAAAATAAAACGCGCTTGCCTTATAAGGGCAGCGCGTTCAAGGCATTAGTCACTTAGTTTGCGTCGGGAGACTTTTTCAGTCATGTATTTCGGTTTTTTTGAGATAGCATAGAGTGATGCCACGAACGAAACCCCTAACAGTGTTGGCACAACCCATGCCAAATAATCTATTGGTTCCATCTAGCTGCACTCCTTTCGTGATGTAATAGTACACTATACCCTTTTTAAACCTGTACTAAACAGAAATGGCTTTTTGCTTAAGGAACTGGTTACTACAGCTTTTGACAAAAATGATTAGGTAAATGTTTACAAAATTATCATATTATGAAACTTTCTCTATTTTTACCCGTATAACCTAATGTACAATGAAAGGGAAGACTTTCAATCGGGGGTGGTGGCAGATATGGAGTTTCTGAATGGGGTGCCAATGGACACGATTTATCTTTACGGGCTGTTGATTGCTGGGGGACTGACGCTTGTTTATGTCCTGTTCAGTGATTTGCTCGATGGGATTTTTGATGGATTGGATATGTTTAATCCTGTGCTTTTGTTCTCATTTATTACGTTTTTATCAGCCGGAGGGTTTATTTTAGAAAAATTGACCTCTCTGTCGCATCTTGTCATTTTGCTCATTAATTCAGGCCTTTCTGCGATTCTTGTCACCCTTTTGAATGTGTTCGTGCTTCTTCCGATTAGGAAGGCGGAGGTCTCCTTGACCTACACTGAATCTGATTTGAGGGGCCGGGTCGGAAAGGTGATTACGGCTATCCCGACAGACGGGTTCGGCGAAGTGATGATCGATTCGATTAGCGGGCGGATTTCTAAGCCTGCGAAAAGCTTCGATGGGGCGGAAATATCCAACGGGCACGATGTCCTTATTGTTGATACAGCCAATGGTGTGCTTCAGGTTGCAGTAAAAGAAAAAATAGAAAACGAGTGGATCTAGGAGGAGATGGAATGGAAATGATTTGGATTGCAGCAGGTATTGGCGTTTTTATTGTTCTCGCACTTATAGCTGTTTTTGTGACAAAGTACAAGACTGCAGGACCGGATGAGGGTTTGATTATTACAGGCAGCATGCTGGGCAGTAAAAATGTCCACATTGACGAATCAGGCAACAAAATTAAAATCATCCGCGGTGGCGGTGCATTTATTTTACCAGTATTCCAGCAGTCCCAACCGCTTAGCCTATTGTCAAGTAAGCTGGAAGTGACCACACCTGAGGTGTACACCGAGCAGGGCGTTCCGGTTATGGCTGATGGTGTAGCAATTATTAAAATTGGCGGATCGATTTCCGAAATCGCTACTGCCGCCGAGCAGTTCCTCGGCAAAGCGAAGGAAGACCGCGAGAATGAAGCGAAAGAGGTCCTTGAAGGCCATCTTCGTTCTATCCTCGGATCGATGACTGTTGAAGAAATTTATAAAAACCGTGATAAGTTCTCACAGGAAGTCCAGCGCGTCGCATCCCAGGACCTCGCGAAAATGGGACTTGTGATTGTTTCGTTCACTATAAAAGATGTCCGTGACAAAAACGGCTACCTCGATTCCCTTGGTAAGCCGCGGATTGCCCAAGTGAAGCGCGATGCCGATATCGCAACGGCCGAGGCTGAAATGGAAACACGCGTCAAGAGGGCTGAGGCAGCCAAGGAAGCAAAACAGGCTGAATTGCAGCGCGCTACTGAAATTGCAGAGGCTGAAAAGACCAACCAGCTGAAGGTATCGGAATTCCGCGCCGAGCAGGAAAGTGCCAAGGCACGTGCCGACCAGGCATACGACCTTGAAACAGCCCGCTCCAAGCAGCAGGTAACCGAGCAGGAAATGCAAATCAAGATCATTGAGCGCCAAAAGCAAATCGAGCTCGAGGAAAAAGAAATCCAGCGCCGTGAGCGCCAGTACGATTCCGAGGTCAAGAAAAAGGCTGACGCGGACCGTTACTCGGTCGAGCAATCTGCAGCTGCCCAAAAAGCGAAGGAAATGGCTGAAGCTGAAGCTAACAAATATCGGATTGAAGCACTTGCAAAAGCGGAAGCTGAGCGCATCCGCCTCGACGGTCTTGCCAAAGCGGATGCAGTCAGGGCGCAGGGGGAAACCGACGCTGAAATCATCCGCCTGAAAGGTCTTGCCGAAGCGGAAGCGAAGCAAAAGATCGCCGAAGCATTCGAATTGTTCGGCCAGGCAGCTGTCATGGACATGGTCATCAAAATGATGCCGGAATACGCGAAGCAAATTGCAGCACCGCTCGCCAACATCGACAAGATCAGCATCGTCGACACGGGCGGCGGCGGCTCCGGCAGCGGCGCAAACCGTGTCACTGGCTATGCGACCAACCTGATGGCCGGCCTTCAGGAAACCCTGAAAGCATCAAGCGGCATCGACCTGAAAGAGCTGCTTGAAAACTACTCCGGCAAAGGCACCATCCGCCCAGCCGTCCTTGAAGGAACAGTCAAGGAAGAAAAGAAAGAACCAGTGAAGGCGTAATAGAGGCTAACACGAGTAGCTCCCCGCGGAATTAGTCTGCGGGGAGCTTTTTTTTGTGGTAAGGGGGGTGCTTTGGCTAATGAGACGGTTTCTACTCCACTGGGTTGGTGCCAAGCTAAGGGGGTGGTAACATATGAGCCTTTTTTCATATGATATGCGCCATTTTGCTCTCGATATGAGCCCAATATGAGCCGATTTTACCCTGATATGAGCATTTAGACAATTACTGGAAGCTGCTGCAGCAAATCTTGCAATCCTTTTGAAAAAAGAACCTTGGTCGGCAGCCAAATTTTATTCTAAAATGATAAGTAGACTTATTTTTGAAGGTGGATAGCATGATTACACTAGATGGCTTTCGGATTACAAAGTGTCCCGGCGGAGTAATGGTTTACATGGAATCGTACGACCTGAACCTGCCGGTTAAGAGCAAAGAGGCTGAACGGCTTTATTACAAAGGGAACCTTGATGTACTTTTTTATAAAATCGATAAGGAAATGCTGAAATTCCAGCTGGCCGAGTACGAGCCTGAACAGAGGCAGCTGCACCGGAAAATCTACCATGAGCTTTTCCCGGAAACCGGACATGATTACCTCAAGAATCCGAGGGAGTTTGTGCTAGGCCTCTTCACACTTCTGATCAAGGCGTGTGAGGAGGAGTCCGACGAAAAAGTGAGATTTCTGGCCCATTCCATGCTTAAGCTCGTGCCGACCGATTCAGTCTTTGATGACCAGGCATTTCTCGATTCCTATATCCTTGATTCCCAATTTGGAAAAAATGAATATCTTCACGATGACGAAGCCGCGAAGCTGAAGCGGAAGTACAGGCTGCGGCCCACTTTGAACGAAGGCGAAAAGCTGCTAGTCCGCGATATTGCTGAGAGCGTCAGTGCTGAATATTTTGCCCTCCCTGGGGGAAGTGTCGCAGATTTCGCGGCAATCCGCTTGGAAGCTGTTGCCACCTATGAAATCATCCAGTCCGAATATATCCCTGACAAGGCCGTCCTTGATAAAGCCGAGCTCCATCACAAGGACGATGTGTTGGTCGATATGAAACTAAGCTTTATTGATCTGGAATTTGCGCTTGGCCAGTCACAGCCGAAACTGCCTTCTGCAAGGATAAGCTTTAAAGCAATCAACGAACTCCATAACGATTATCAATTCTTCTTTTATAAATACAGGTATCTGACCGAGGAGTCGAGGAGGAGGCTTGCTGCAGCTTTAACTGCGGAAAAGCAATACAAGGACTCGATGGAGCTGTTTCCCTATGCGACCCACATTGCATCCCTGATGGGTGTGATTGAAAGGGAAATGAACGAAATAATAAACATGCTGGAAGGCAAAGCGAAGGCGCGAACCCTCAGCCAAATCACAGCCTGCATGCGAAGCCAGCCGATTGCAGATCTTGCCGACGAAGTAATGTATAAAGAGTACACAAACACAATCGATGCCTTGCGCAGCTATCGTAACCCCGCCTCTCATGGCACCGGGGCGACCGCTGATGAATACAGCAAAGTGAAGAACTTTGTTATGAAAAGCGGAATCCTCGACCGGATCACCCTTTACAAGAAAAGCTATTCCTAAGCGGGAATGGCTTTTTGCCTGGCCGTCCGGACTTATCCAGCTTATTTAGCAGAAGTGTACTTTTTCACGTCTGGCAAGATTTTGGTACCGATCAGTTCAATTTTCTTCTTGAGCGTCTCAAACGGGACACCGCCGAAATCCATTTGCCCAATATAGCGCTGATGGCCGAACATCTCGTGCTGATAGAGAATCTTCTCGACAATTTGCTGCGGGCTGCCTACATTCATAATATTCTCAGGGTCGCCGCCGTGCTGAAACCCGACCCATGGGAATCCGCGCCCATTCGTCAGCTTCATTCCCTCGTTAATGTAAGGATGATACTCCCGGAGCGCCTCTTGAGTCGTCTCGGCTGGAAAGAGGAATCCTGCGGTCGCGACTGGAAGTTCGTTTATGTTAAAACCGCTTCGCTCGGCCGACGCCCGGTAGGCATCAACCGAATACTTAAAGGTCGTCGCCGCTCCGCCAAGCATGGCGAGCATCATCGGGACACCAGCCCGACCAGCTTTCACCGCACTCTCCGGGCCGCCTCCCACTGCACGCCAAATAGGCAAGCTTCCGTCTGCAGGGCGAGGGATAACCTGCGCATTTCGGAGTGGCGCGCGGAACTTGCCGCTCCAGTTAACCGTTTCGTTCTCATTAATCTGCAGCAGCAGGTCGAATTTTTCCTCATATAGCTCTTCATAATCTCTTATGTTATACCCTAGAAGTTCAAACAGGCCGACCCTGGACGCACGCCCAGCAATGATTTCTGCCCGTCCATTTGAGATAAGGTCGATTGTGGCAAAATCTTCATACACTCGCACCGGGTCAAGTGTGCTGACAATTGTTGATGAGCTGCCAATCTTTATTTTGCTCGTTGCCTGGGCAATCGCCGACAGCACAACCGTGTGCGCCTGCGTCGCGAAATACTCCTGGTGGCTTTCACCGACACTGAAAAAGTCCAGCCCCGCCTGCTCGGCAAGCTTCGCCAGCTCAATCAGCTCCTGTATCCGCTGCTGGGCAGAAATCCGCTTCCCGGAATGCGGGTTGGGAATATGGTCGCCAAGCGTATACAGCCCAAATTCGAGCCCCTTGCTTGGATCAATTCGATATTTCTCCATCAGGCTAGCCTTCTTTCGTTAATTTTATCAAAAGGATACTACAGGAGTTGCATTTTCCAAAATGAACTGCCTGATTGGAATTTTCATTAATTCCCAATTCCTCAAAAGTGGATTATACTTCCAAATGACTAGTGTTTTTCCAAATCAAATAGATTAATATAGTAGTAGAACGTATTAGCGGAATTGAAAGGAGAGCAAAATGTCTAGGAAAGCCATTGCATCATTGTTAAGCGCTGCCATCGTTTTTTCATCGGTGGGAGAAGTTGTTTTTGCAGAAGAACGCGGAGTTAAAAGCCAGGAATCAACAAAAGGAACAGAGTTAGGGCAAGATTCCAGTAAGGGCGGTTCGGAGCTGCAATCCGAGGAAACAGGGACTCCTGCTGGGTCCGCTCCATCCGAAATATCTGCTGAAACTCCGGGGGAACCGATAGTTAGCTCTGGTGAGGAGAACGGGGAAACAGCCGAGGTTCAGGATGAGGAAGCCAAAGCCGACGAGCCTGCTGATAGTACTGAAAATCAAACCGGCACATCTGCTGCCAGCACTGAAAATCAAACCGGTACACCAGCTGAAAGCACTGAGCAGCCGGTGACTAGCTCTGATGAGGAGACCAAGGAAGCAGTCGAGGTTCAGGATGAGGAAGCCAAAACCGAAGAGCCTGCTGCCGGCACTGAGAAACCGGTGAATAGCGGCAAAGCTGAACCAGTTCAAAGTGATAAAGTCGAAACTAAGAGTACTGTTGAGACGCAGTCCGATGAGGGTACCATTCTTACAGTTGGAAATACAACCTATTACCTTAATGAGAACAAAGAGATTTTAAAAGCGGAAGTCCACTCAAACGGGCAGCTAGTGAAAATACAAGAATACTATCCAAATAGTACAGTCGAAACCGCAGAAAGCTCGATTCAATACATATTCTATGTTAATCAAGATGGTTACATAACAAAGCGGGAGCAGTTGGAAAAGGATACTCAAAAAATTCAAACCTATTATACATATTATTCGGGGGCTAAATACGGCTCTCATGATAATAAAGTTCAGTATAAACTGATTCTGAATTCCTCAGGATATGTCGCCAGGACCACAAGACATCAAGTGGATACCCAAAAAATCCTTACCTACTATACATATTATCCAGGCACGAAGTACGGAACGCATGGAAAAAGAATTCAGTACAAACTAACTCAGAATTCGTCGGGTTATTTAACGAGTGCAACAAGGCATGAAGCGGACACCCAAAAGATCTTGACCCGGTATACATATTACTCGGGGACGAAGTATGGAACGCAGGGGAGAAGAATTCAGTACAAACTTACTCAGAATTCGTCTGGTTATATAACTAGTGCGACAAGGCATGAACTGGACACCCAAAAAATCTTGACCCGGTATACATACTATTCGGGGACGAAGTACGGTACCCATGGAAAAAGGATTCAGTACAAACTAACTCAGAATTCATCAGGATATTTAACGAAAGCATCCAGGCATGAAGTGAATACCCAAAGAATCCTTAACTGGTATGAATATTATCCGTCCACAAAGTATGGAACTCATGGGAAAAGAATCAAGAACGTTTTTACAATCGGAACGACAGGCTATCTTACTTCATCGGTTAGTAGGGAAGCAGGGACCCAGCGGCTTCTGGCAACCTACGGCTACTTGCCTAAAACGAAGTACGGCAGCCATGCAGCACGGGTAAGTAGCCTGAAACTGAATGTCCCGCTGGTCAAGCAGCTTCCTGAACTCCCTACTGGCTGCGAAATAACTGCTGTCACGATGATGCTTCTTTATAAAGGTGCTAACGTAAACAAAGTCAGCCTCGCAAGGGAAATGCCAAGGCATTCATGGGATCCGAACCAAGGGTATGTTGGAGATCCTTTTACTAAAGGCGGCTGGACCATTTACCCGTCAGCTTTAATGAGTCTAGTGAAAAAGTATGCCGGAACATCCGTCAACCTGACCGGAACCAGCAATGCAACGTTAGAATCGTATTTATCGAAAAATAAACCGGTAGTTGTCTGGGCATCACCAATGCACGGGTTCTCCGTCCACGCCATCACGCTAACCGGATTCGACGGAAGCAATTACTACTATAATGACCCTTGGACCGGTGAAAAGAACGTTAAAATGAGCAAAACTAGTTTTAACAAAATCTGGGCAAACCAAAATAAGAGGGCCATTTCCTATTAACTTTTATGAAAAAATTGCTATCAAGGATACCTAAGTACTAGTGATACCAGAAACGCTACTAACTATTGAGGCCAAGATTTTTTCAGGAATCTTGGCCTATTTCTTTTTAAAATGGCAGGACTGGACGAATGCGGGAATTAAAAGCACAATGAGAATAACAAGTACCAGAGAGGTGTTGCGGAATGGGCTCCAATTATCGGGAAACGGTTCACCATCAAACTAACCAGGCGGGGCAGCATAGCCACTGCACCCATCATGGCCATTCGCACCAATCTTGCGTTGCACTCGTTCCAATTTTTAATCATTTGGAGAAGCCGCAGATGGACGAAATCATGAAGACGGCGCGGCCGGCTTCTTTTAAAAAAGGTGAAATTGTGTACCAGGCCGGCAGCGAGTCGGATTCGCTCTATATTGTCCATAAGGGCAAAATCCGGATTTACCGGCTTTCCGAGTCGGGTAAGGAACAGCTTGTCCGCATCCTTAATCCTGGTGATTTTACCGGGGAATTGGCTTTGTTCAATGAAGGTGTGCATGAGTCCTTTGCCGAAGCGATGGCTGATACGGAAGTATGCATGATACGCCGTGGTGACCTCCAGGAATTCCTGTTGAAGTATCCGACGATTGCTTTGAAGATACTGGCCGAGTTCTCGAACCGGCTTGAGCAGTCAGAGAAGCAGGGTGCGCGTACGGCAACGGAAAAGGTGGAAACGAGGATTGCGCTGTTTTTGGTCGATTGCCTGGAGGATGAAGGGGCGTCCCGTGAGTTTAAGCTGCCGATAGCTAAGAAGGATCTTGCATCCTATCTTGGTACGACTCCTGAAACAGTCAGCCGGAAGCTCACCGAGTTTGAGGATGCCGGATTAATCCGCCAAAAGCCTCAAAAGAGAATTGAGATTCTTGACCTTGATAGGCTGCTGCTCGTTTAGCGTACTCTGAAAAGGGTGCGCTTATTTTTTTTGTGGAGGTGTCATTTTTTAAAAAAACTTCCGTCTTATTGTATAAACGGGATGGTGAGCGAAATGCGTAAATTTAGCTTAATTGTTATGCTGGCAAGCTTGGTTCTGCTGATGAATACGACTGTGTTTGCGACCAGCTGGGTTGATGTCAATCCAAAAGAGGTCGTTAACAGGGCGGATGTGATTGTTAGCGGCACGTATGATTTTTCCGATGAACGGGAAGAAAGTGAGTTTATTTTCCATGGCGTGGCGTTTAATGTTAGCAAGGTGTATAAAGGTGATAATGTATCCAAAAAGATAACAGCAGGCCTTGATCCTTTCGACGATGGCTGGGTGGACGAATTTCAGCGTAAAGGCGGGGAATTCCTGTTGTTTTTGGAGAATAGTGAAGAGGCAGACTTCCTTGTGCCTGTTGGCGGCCCAAATGGAATGATTCAATTTAAGAATGGCAAGGTCGTCCATCCTGTTGATACAAAAAGGGTGTTTTTTGAAGAATTCCTAAAAACAGTGGAAGAGAAACCAGCAGTTCCGGCACTTCCAAAGTCTGAACCAGCAAAGCCTGAACCCGTTGAATCTGCCGAGGATCACAGGCCGGTGCTGGCATTAACAGTTGGCATAGGTGTTCTGGTTTGTTTAGGAGTTGGAATTTTTCTAAAAAGGAGAATGTGAGTGGAACGAAGCTGTTGCCTTTTGCACCATCATGGCTGATGCATAGAATAGAGCCTCGTAAAATGGGCCAGCCCTCATGTAATCAGGGTCCACCGAGGCGGATTAATCCAATAGAACCGGTTTAATAGATTAATCAGTGTTCGGGAGAGGTGGATTAATCCAATAGAGTAGGTTTAATAGATTAATCAGTGTTCGGGAGAGGCGGATTAATCCAATAGAGCCGGTTTAATAGATTAATCAGGGTTCGGGAGAGGTGGATTAATCCAATAGAGTCGGTTTAATAGATTAATCAGTGTTCGGGGGAGGTGGATTAATCCAATAGAGTCGGTTTATTAGATTAATCAGTGTTCGGGAGAGGTGGATTAATCCAATAGAGTCGGTTTAATAGATTAATCAGTGTTCGGGGGAGGTGGATTAATCCAATAGAAGCGGCATACAGTCAAAAGAGCCATTCCACTTAACGGAATGGCTCTTAATAGTATTTTTCCTGGAGCCACTTGGACCTGATTAGTTCTTTATCGTTTTGGTTCCTTTCTTTGACGGCTTCAAACATCACTTTCCATAATCCTTCCTTCCACTTGGCGGGGTCTTGTTCGTAGTAGTAGATTCCCTCCACTGTGGAAATATCGTCAGTGAAATCGAGATGGATGAGGCTGTTTTTATAAAAGACGAACGTGAAGCCATGTTCGATTGATAAATGATTATCTTTAAAAAAGGATAATGCAAAGTATGTATAGTCATCTTTCACGGTGTCGGTCAGAATCTGGAACGCGGGTTTACCGATATAGGAATGGATTTCACTGCTGTTTGAAAAAGTGATTGGGCTAAATGAATAGTCTTCCGAGTTGAAAATTTCCCATTTGATTGGTCCATCTTCCTGCAAAGCAAACAGTGTATCAAGTACCGTTTTATAAATTTGAGGAAATTCTTTCTTTAAAAAGTTTATTGTATTGAGCTCTTTGGTTGAGAGAGGGGGCTTGGTTATACAGTTGCCAACGATTTCAATCTCATCAGTCCCAAACAGGGCAGCCGGGCTGTTTACGGTTAGCCAGCCATCATATTCTCCATATTCCTCGTAGTATTTAAAACGATCGATTTGATTAACCATTTGTTCGCCTCCTTAATTTTATAAACTATATATTCTATATTTCTACAAAATTTTCCTTCTTTTTTAAAAATGGCTACCCTAAAGTCGGGATAGCCGCAGAAATTTCTATAGTTCAATAACAAATTCGGTTCCTTGGCCTTGTTCGCTGCTGACAGAGATGGTGCCGCCATGTGCTTCAACAAGTTCTTTGGCGATTGCAAGTCCAAGGCCGCTGCCGCCGAGGGCGCGGGTTCGGGATTTGTCAACACGGTAGAAGCGTTCAAAGATGCGGGGAACGTCTTCTTTTGGAATGCCCCAGCCGCGGTCACGGACTGCAATCGTAACATGCTCGGACTGCCGATTTCCCTCAACTCTTGAAACGGTGACACTTACCATGCTGCCAGGATCGGAGTATTTGCGTGCGTTTTCAATCAGGTTGATGATTACCTGCTCAAAGCGGATTGGATCGATGCTGACGGAGATGTTTTCTGGGCATACAAGATCGAGCTTCATTTGCTTGTCGGTGAAGGCAGGGGCAGCTTTGCTAAAAATCCCCTCAAGATAAGGCTTGAGCTCGACATCCACTTTGTCGATGGAGAAGGTGTTTTCGTCTATCCTTGCCAGGTTGAACAGTTCTTTGACGAGTTTGGCGAGCTTTCCGGCTTCTTCGGTAATGATGGTAAGGTATTTGTTGCGCTCAGCAGGTTCAAGTTCCTGACGCTGGGCGATTTCGGCATAGCCCTTGATATATGTGAGGGGCGTTCTTAATTCATGTGAAATAGACCCAAGGAAATCATTGCGTTCATTTTTTAAAATATCCAGTTCATGTGCCAGGATTTCGATTGACTCCCCGAGCTCACCGACTTCGTCACGGGAGCGCTTGGGCAAGGTGACGGAGAAATCGCCCTTTCTGATTTTCTTGGTCGCTTCGTTCATTTGGACGAGTGGTTCGGTCAAAAAGCGTGATAGGAAAAAGATAACGCCAATCATGAACAAAAGCGACAGTAGGCCGGCAATCAAGAAGTGCTGGTTCATTCCAGAGATGAGCTCCTTGATTTTTTCGGTTCCCTGAAACATAAACACCGTTCCAATGGTACCATCCTGCAAATCTACCGGTGTGGCGGATGCGATATACGGCTTGTCCTTCCAGTCATCTTCAAGAATCATCCCAGGTTCGGGAATGTCATCAGGACGCTTGGACATGACCGCTTCCATTGCAGGCACTACCTCGTTTGAGGACATAAGGATGGTACCGTACGAATCAGCCAGGATGACAATTGTATCGGTGCGCGATTCCATTAAAGCAATATGCCGGATTGTTTCCTCGTGGAAGTTCTCCTCAAGGATTTCGCGGTGGTTGTTGCCGCGGGTTTGCAGCGCGATGAGCTCGTCGTCAACCCGCGAGTGGATGATGTTGTTGTGAAGCGCGACCATCAAAACTGTTTCAAGCAGGAAAATGGCCAGGAAAAAGAAAAAGCCGATTTTAAAGGAAATTTTATTCATGGGGTACCCTCCGGGAGTTAGGTTGAACGGGTATTTGACCGATAAAAGTGGTAAATTGACCGATAAATTTTAGATTAGACCGATAAGCCAGACGAAACGACCGATATACTACTTAATTTGATTGATAAGCATCAGAATCGTTCAAATTAGCGAACGAATGGGCGCGATAATCTAGAGCAAAAGCGTAACGCTAGAGCCAGTGCTGGTTCCGATTTAAAAATGAGTGCTGTCCCTATAGGTGTTAAACAGTGTTGCGCAGGTGAATGTAATTTAGCAGTGGGCCTGCCGATAAAGTTTCATTATGAGCGCAGGCGGAACCAAAAAAAGTTTATCCGGCATTACTTTAGCTATAGAATACACCATTCGGGGAGGCATTTGAAAAAAAGGACAAAAAAATGGGGTGCCAGCGTCGCCGGCACCCGAATTAAGGGAGGTTAATTAAGTAAAGCAGATAGTTCAAACTTGGGTAAAACATATTAAATCTGATTTGCCTGGCAGATTCTCCGCTTCAGCCCGCATAGCCCCACTATGCTTGCGTCGGGTTCGATTCTGTCGGCATTTCAAAATTGTTAAAAGGGTTTGTTTGAGAAGTTTTGGGCTTCTCTTAACTACACCCTAATAATAAGAAATTATTTTGTGGATGGTATGAAGAACTTATGTGGTTTTTGTGAAGAAGAAGGGCCAGTGCCTGTGTGCTTGCTGGCATAGGGGAAACGTCCCTAAACAACAAAAAAAAGGAGGTGCCCACCGTGTGGACACCTTATTATTAAAGGGAGGTTAATTAAGGGTAAAGCTAGATAGTTCAAACTTGGGTAAAACAATTTAAGAGTCATGTTGCGTATTCAAGAATTCTGATTTGCCCTGGAATGCTTGCCAACTGCTTGCACGGCCCCACCATGCTTGCTGTTTGCCTGCGGTTCCAGACAATCCAGGATTTGGTTTTCCTGTTGTGTAGTGTTGGATTTTACTCCCTTGCTACATCTTTATAATAGAAAATAAGAATGTGGATGCTATGAAGAACTTATGTGATTTTTGTGAAGATGAACTAAAAAGCGGAAGCGCCTGGTCAGCGCCGTATGGCCTGGAGTCTCTCCAACTGAGATAAAGGAAACACGAAGAGCGAAAGCGATTCGATGTTGACTTATCGTAGGGCGGAGAGTGAAGGACACTAGGCGCTAGGCGCTGGAGCTAGATTGAACCCAATAAGCGCAAGCGCCGGATTTTTTTCAAAAAAGACTTAAAAGAGTTGAAAAACGTATAAAAAGAATTAACTCCGCAATGGTATGATGGAAGTGTCGGAAGGAGTGTATGATTATGGTGAAAATTCTGCTTGTTGACGATGAACAGATGATTATGGAAGTGCTGGAAGCCTATCTTGTAAGAGAGGGCTATGAGATTGTGAAGGCGGATAATGGGGTTGACGCGCTGAAGAAAGCCAGGTCGGAAAACCCTAATTTAATAGTGCTAGATTTGATGCTACCGGATATTTCCGGCGAGGAGGTTTGCCGCCTGGTCAGGATGGATTCGGATGTGCCGATTTTGATGCTGACGGCGAAGGGGACCGAGGAGGACAAAATCAACGGGATTGTGATCGGAGCGGATGATTATGTGACGAAGCCGTTCTCGCCTCGTGAGGTGGTTGTCAGGATTCAGGCAATTTTGCGGCGCATGAAGAAGACGGTGGAACAAAAGCCGGAGAAGCTTGAGTTCGATGGCGGTCTGTCAATTGATACGGAGAAAAAAGAAGTGACTTGTGGTGGTGAGCTTGTCAGCCTGACCCCGATTGAGTACAAGTTGCTGACGAATATGGCGGAAAATCCGGGCCGCGTGTACAGCCGGATGGACCTTCTGGAAAAAATCCAGGATGAAGGCATGTATTACGAGGGCTATGAGCGGAGTGTTGATACACATATCAAGAATCTCAGGAAAAAGATCGAGCATGATTCGAGGCAGCCTCAGTTCATACTGACCGTGTTCGGGATGGGTTACAAATTCGGGGGTACTCCGCATGCTGCGAACGCTAAGAGCTAGGGTCCTTTTTTACATGCTGCTTGTCTCGATGATCGGGATTGTAGTTGTGAGCATATTCATTCAATGGGGCTTTGACAAGAGCTTCAACAACTACTTGGAGCGAGGCCGTGAGCATAAGATTGAGCGGGTCATCAATCAGGCGAAGGCCGATTATCAGCGGTCAGGAAGGTTTGATAGCGAGCAGCTTAAGCGGCTGACCCATGAGTATGCTCTGAGCGAGGAACTTTATTTTCAGATTTACGATAATAATGGGCGAGTGCGGCACAACACATTGCAGCTTAGAACGATTTTGAATAGTATGGGTGTTGCGGTACCCGCGAATGAGGAAGGACTGGATTCAAAGTCCTATCCCCTGGTTGTCAATAGTGAAAGGGCAGGCGAGGTTGCCGCATTCTTTTCTGTTGATTTTGTCCAGGAGGAATCCAACTTTCTGCAGACCATTCAGTTGTATATCATACTGGCTGTTTGTCTGACGGTCATCATTGCAATTATTTTCTCTGCAATTTTTTCAAAAACATTAACGTCCGGGCTGAATAAGCTGCAATTTGCCGCGGATCAGCTGCAAAAGCATGATCTCGGTATCCGGGTACCACTTGGCGGGCTGCCGGATGAAATTAAACAGCTGGCCATCTCGTTTAATAATTTAGCAGAGTCATTGTCAAAAGAAGAGATGCTCCGCAAAAATTTCACGGGCGACCTGGCCCATGAACTGAGGACGCCGCTTGCGACATTGCGAAGCCAGATCGAGGCTTACCAGGATGGGATTTGGGAGCCGACGCCGCAGCGGCTTAAGCAGAGTCATTTCGAATTGATGCGGCTCGTCCGTCTTGTCAATGAGCTTGAGAAGCTTTTGGCCGCCGAAAATCCGCAAATGCAGCTTGAGCTTGTCAAAATGGAGGCAGGCATGGTGCTGTCGTCGATGTGGGAAATGTTCTCGCCGGCTTTCCACGACAAAGGCGTCAAACTCAATTACATTGAGCCTGAAGAAGAGGAATGGTTTTACGGCGACCGTGACAAGGTCAGCCAGGTTTTGTCCAATGTCATTAACAATGCCTTGAAGTATACGCCTGAAGGCAAGCAGGTTACACTGTCTGTCAATGGCGACAATGCCTATTCGGTCGGGTTTATAGTCGAGGACGAAGGTGCCGGAATGGCCGAGGAAGATCTGCCGCATATTTTCGAGCGCTTCTACCGCGGTGACAAGTCACGTGACCGGAAGACCGGGGGCGCCGGAATTGGCCTTTCGATTGTAAAAGCGCTGATGGAGGCCCATAAAGGCCGGGTCCAGGTGAAAAGCAAGCTGAATAAAGGCACGACCTTCACACTCTGGTTCCCGAGGGAAGAGGAGTAGGGAGTGCTTGGATAGGTTATAAGTTGAATAGTGTAGGAAGCCCATGAATGGACTCATTCATGGGATTTTTACTATTTTAGTAGAAAGCTGCTAAAAGGGAGGAAAACCCCAATCCTATGTTGGATAGGTTGGTTCCGCTTTCAAAAAAATGTAGAAAAGTGTTTAAAAAAGTCACATTATTCCTGATAGCAATGTTGTAGAATAGGATTGATATGAAAGGAGCTTTACTTGTTTATGTACAAAGATCTCATTGCGAACATTGCTATTGTGATTGCTTCTATGGCTTTTTTTGGCCAATTATTCAAGCATCAGACGATGAACTCGAATCTGCGAATGAAACTGCTGGGCGGGATTGCAGCGGGTCTGGCCGGTTCCCTGTTAATGCTCTACTCAGTTAAAGTCACAGATCATACGATTATTGATTTTCGGAATTTTGCGATTATCATTGTCTCCCTATATGGTGGTCTAATAAGCGGGCTGACCGCAGGAGGAATTATTTCAGCTGCTCGCTTTACCATCCATGGGGTCAACCCTTCCTCCCTGACCGCTTTTCTCGTCATTGTTTGCCTAGCCGTTTTAGGTGCCTATCTTAAAAAAAATCCAAAGTGGACCGCCCTGGTTAAATTTACGATCCTGAATCAGGTCAATATACTGCTTTTCTGTATTGCAATTACATTTCTGGTGAAAGACAGGACTATGCATATGGAATTATATTTTTACTATGGCTTTTTCTGTTTTCTAGGTGGATTCATCATTTGCTACATAAGCGAATTCATCGCCCGAACCAATGAAAATTACCGCAAATTGCAGGAAATGGCGTTGAAAGATTTTCTGACGGGGCTAAATAATGTCAGACAGTTTGATGAAGTATGGAATCGAGAAGCGTTTGCCGCCAAGCAAACCGGAGACCCGCTCTCCCTTCTGATTATGGATATCGACTATTTTAAGAGAATTAATGATAAATATGGCCATCCTGACGGCGATAAAATCCTTAAACAACTTGGACAGATACTTGACGAAATCGCTGGAAATAGGGGAGGAACAGCGGCTAGGAATGGAGGAGAGGAATTCTCGATTATTCTTCAAGGAGTGGCATTTTTAGAGGCTAAGCAGGTGGCGGAGGAAGTTCGTGCCCGCGTCTCTGGCCACGATTTCGAAATTTCCGATCGAAAAAATATTAATATTACCGTTTCAATTGGCGTCGCCTCATTCCCGGATTCGACTGAGGAAATCGATCTGATGATTAAAAAAGCAGACGACCACCTGTACCTTGCTAAAAATACAGGAAGAAATCGGGTTTGCGCGTAGGGGTCTTTTGGAATTGTTTGAAGGAGCAAACAAGTTTCTCTATATGGTGCGGTGACCCGTATCGCATGTATCTTAATTTTATTGTTTATAAGGAGATAGGAAGGGGCTTATCTCCTTTCAATACTTGTAAATAAATTTTATAAATTGTTTTTTTCAATAAAGCTTAGAATTTCACTGAGGGGTTGATTGTGTTTTTCTGTTGTTACTGGCTTAAATAAATCGCCTTTTTCTTCTATCCTCTTCAGTGTATTTTTAATGGTAAAGTCTGTAGGATGTATGCCTTTTTCTAATTCAGACCAGGTCAGCGGGGTGACAACGGTTGCAGATCGCTTGGCTCTTGGCGAATATACGACTGGCATTGTCCTCCCTCTCCATAGCTGCAAGTAATCAAAATAAAGTTTGTTTCCTCTTTTTGATACGACTCTTTCAATTGTAACCTGCTTCGGCATTTGTTCCTGAAAGTAATTCGCGATAAAGGTTGTTATTCTTCTTGTTTGTTCAAAAGTATAAATAGGTTCAATTGGTACAAATACTTGAAGCCCTAATGAACCTGATGTTCTTGGTACAGATAGCAGACCGAGGGATTGAAGGAGGTCCTTCAATTTCAACGCTACCTCTATAACCATTTTAAAGCTTGAATCGTCTGGAGGATCTAAATCAAATACCATTTCCAGGGGGAAATCGGACTTATCATGGCGATCAAACGGAACATGAAATTCAACTGCGCCATAGTTTGCGGCCCAAACAAGTGTAGCGGTGTCATTTAATAAGATTCGATCTTTGTTTTTATAGAAAATATGGCTGACCCATTCCGGTGCTGATTGGGGAACAGATCTTTTTTCGATTTTTTTGCCCGCTATTCCATGGGGATAGAGCCACACCATTAATAACCTGTCTTTAGCATGTTCGATTAGATAGTCCGACACATTTATTAAATAGTGAATATAGTCGAGCTTCGTTATCCGTAGCGACTCCCAAATGATTTTGTCCGGGTGTGTGATTTCAATAGATTTTCCCTCAACAACAATTTCCTCCACCAGAAAGCCTCCTGTTTTTCCCTATATTTTCAATCAAGTTTGTTTAAACTATGTATCAAAAAGTGGAGTGATCAATCTGGAACCGATTTTACCGATGGAGCCGGTTGCTAGTACTTCCATCCCAAATGGAGAAGACTGGATTGCCCAAGTGAAATGGGATGGCGTCCGAGTTCTTACCTACGCGGATGATGGTGAGGTGCGGCTTTATAATCGAAAAAAGAATGAACGGACAATGCACTACCCGGAGATAACGAACATTAGTGAATATTGCAGCAGCCGTTCCGTGATTTTAGACGGTGAAGTGATTTCTTTAGGTAAAAATGGTAAGCCCTCTTTTCAACGTGTTATGAGGCGAGATGGCTTAAGAAATATTGACCGTGTAAGGATAGCAATCGAATCCGTACCAATCATCTATATGATATTCGACATTATTTACCTGGATGGCGTGTGGATACATGACAAGTCGTTACATGAAAGAAACCAGCTATTATCCTCTATCATCACACCTAATGAACATATACAGCTAGTTCCGTCTGTTTACCAGACCCAAGGCTTATTTAACGCAGTTCAGGATCAAGAGATGGAAGGGATTGTGCTTAAAAGGGTAGATTCCCTCTATACAATAGGAAAGAAACGGGAGGATTGGCTCAAGCTAAAAAATTTCCAGGATGTCATTGCGGTGATTGGCGGTTTTACTCTAAGACATAACACTGTTAATTCCATTTTGCTCGGGTTATATGATTCTATGGGAAGACTGCAGTATGTGGGACACACAGGCACAGGAAAAATGACAGTCAGCGACTGGAAAGAGCTGACGAAAGAATTAAAAGAAATTGTAACCGAGCATCTTCCTTTCAATAAGATACCGCAACGACATAAGGATGCTGTCTGGGTGCAGCCGAAAAAAACAGTAAAGATAAAATTTGCCGAATGGACAGAAGGTGGAGCATTGAGACAGCCAAGTATCGAGGGATTCATTGAAATTCCACCGCAAGAGTGTTTGCTTGAAAGAATCTAGGAATGGACTAAATATCAGCCACACCATTTTGAGTCCTCGTATTTTGTGAATACTATACTGCTGGTCACCAAAGGGAAACCCGGTGTCTTTTCATCCCCCGCTGGTAGCAAAACCTCATTTTGATGCATATCATTAGGGAAAACTGGAATAAAGAGGCTGTCCAAAAGTAACCTTTGGGACGTCTCTTTTTTAGATTGAATAGTAACAGTTGATTTCCGCTTCAGGGCGTTTCAATTGGTGTCGCCCTTCCCGGATCCGACTGAGGAAATCGATCTGATGATTAAAAAAGCAGACGACCAGATGTACCTTGCTAAGAATACAGGAAGAAATCGGGTTTGGGCGTAGGGGAAACGGGCAGTTTGTGATACGATGAACCTTATCATAAGTAAATGAGGTTTTTATTTTTAACACAAATAAATAATAGCTATTAAGGATATTAATAAAAAAAACTTTTGATAGGATGACAAGATGAAAAAAGAAGTCACTTTAACAGTAAAAAGCAAGTTTGTAAATAAATATAAAAGTGGTTATCCTCTTATATCAAAGGAAGCCATAATTAATTGGAACGAAGTTAATGAAGAAGGAACCATTATCCGTCTCGTTGATGAAAGGAATAAGTTCATAGCAAAAGGCTATTTTGGCAAACAAAACAAAGGTTACGGGTGGGTTCTTAGTAGAAATGAGAATGAACAAATCGACCAAAGGTTTTTTGTTAATAAATTAAGGGATGCAATCAATTATAGAGAATCGTTTTTTAATAGCCCGGATACCAATGCCTTCAGAATAGTAAATGGCGAAGGTGACGGTTTAGGCGGATTAACGATAGAGAATTTTGATGGCTATTATTTAATCAACTGGTATAGCAAAGGAATTTACCGCTTTCGAGAGTATATTATAAATGCTCTGAAAGAATTGGCTGAGTTTAAAGCAATTTACCAAAAGAAAAGATTTGATGTCAGCGGGAAATATATTGAAGAAGATGATTTCGTAGTGGGAGAAAGAGGAACCTTCCCGATTATCGTAAAGGAAAATGGAGTAAACTTTGCTGTTTACTTAAATGAAAGTGCGATGGTTGGTGTATTTTTAGATCAAAGTGAGGTAAGAAAGAGAATCAGGGATGCTTATGCGGAAGGAAAGACCGTACTGAATACCTTTTCCTACACAGGTGCGTTTTCAGTATTTGCTGCCATAGGAGGCGCAGTTAAAACGACAAGTGTCGATTTAGCAAATAGGAGCTTAAACAAAACCATTGAGCAGTTTAGTTTAAACGGGATAGATTATGAATCACAGGATATCATTGTTGAAGACGTGTTCAATTACTTTAAATATGCGGTAAAAAAGCAGCTAACGTTTGATATGGTTATACTGGACCCTCCAAGCTTTGCAAGGTCAAAAAGAACAGTATTCAGCGCTGAAAAGGACTACAAAAATCTTTTAAAGGAAGCTATTGCTATAACGGAAGACGAGGGGATTATCGTAGCTTCCACCAATTCTGGCTCTTTTAATATGGAAAAATTTAAAAGCTTTATTGATCAGGCATTTAATGAAACATATCGGAAATATCAGCTAGTTGAGGAGTTTTCGCTTCCGAAAGACTTTAAAACAATAAAAGAATTCCCAGAGGGCGGCTATCTTAAGGTTGTGTTTATAAAGAATTTGCCATAGAAAAGGCGAATGATATAGAAAGGATTACTTAAATTATGAAGTATATCAAATCTCAAATGAAACAGCTGATCAAAGATAATCAGGAATTGCAAACACGTTTAAAAGAGTTGATGGAAGAACACGAGCTTGAGAAAAACTTTGCGCTCAAGGCTTTGTACCATGCGGAGGTTGCTGAAGGCGGAAAGTATCAACTAGCATACCAAGCACTTGACCTGTCCAAAGGGTAGTTCATCTTTAGTTTACACTAATTCTATCGGGTGAAAGATAAGGTTTAAAACGGTGAACCGTCTTATAAGTAAATAAAATACAACAAGCCGAAATATCGAGTTTTGTATAGAAAACTTGTATATTTCGGCTTGTTTAATCTTTTTCCTAATTGTTTTTTAGAATTTCTTCCTTAAGTTGAAGAATCGCTGCATTATTTATAGTCCCATTTATACATCCATGAGTGGCAATGATCTCATCTGGTATCTTATCGACCTCATCTCTGTATAACTGTATGAAAATTTAACCTATTTAATCTCCTTTCAATTCTGTAAATACATTATTTCATGGATTGTTTTTTTCAATAAAGTTAAGAATCTCTCTGAGAGGTTGATTGTGTTTTTCTGTTGTTACCGGTTGAAATATATCGCCTTTTTCATCTATCCGCTTCATTATATTTTTAATGGTAAAGTCTGTAGGATGTATGCCTTCTTCTAGTTCAGGCCAGGTCAGCGGGGTACCGACGGTTGCAGATCGTGTGGCTCTTGGCGAGTATACGACTGGCATTGTTCTCCCTCTCCATAGCTGTAAGTAATCAAAATAAAGTTTGTTTCCTCTTTTTGAAACGACTCTTTCGATTGTAACCTACTTCGGCATTTGTTCCTGAATATAATTCGCGATAAAGGTAGTTATTCTTCTTGTTTGCTCGAATGTATAAATTGGTTCAATGGGTACATATATTTGAAGCCCTGATGAACCCGATGTTTTTGGTACAGATAACAGACCAAGGGATTGAAGGAGATCCTTCAGTTTCAACGCCACCTCTATTACCATAGTAAAGCTTGATTCGTCTGGAGGATCTAAATCAAATACCATTTCCAAGGGGAAATCGGGCTTTTCATGGCGATCAAATGGAACATGAAATTCAATTGCTCCGTAGTTTGCTGCCCAAACGAGTGTAGCAGTGTCATTTAATAGCATTCGCTTCTTGTTTTTATAAAAAATATTGCTGACCCATTCTGGTGCGGACTGGGGAACAGACCTTTTTTCGATTTTCTTTCCAGCTATTCCGTGGGGGTAGAGCCACACCATTATTTTAGATTCATTCAAAAAAACCTTCTCTAATCTTTCCTAAGGCAGCCAAATTAACATAAAGGTCTATTAAGGTTAAAGTAAATTTTTTTCATATGCTAGGAATATATTTACAAGTCAGGAAAATAAACATAAACTATAAATAGTAATAGTAATTAAGACCTAATTCGATATAGGGCAAACTACTTGAAAAAGTAGGACGCAAAACTATAGGGGCTAAATCTTTTGACACGCCAGCCAGTTGCAAATCTACTGAAAGAGATTTCAACGCCCTATATATATATTTATAGGGCGTTTTATATTTTCCAGGGATAAAGTCCTATATAGAGTGAATAAAAAGAGGTGATAGTAAAGCAGCTTTCTCTTGAAAAGAAGTTTGCAAAAATTAGTCTCGTCTTAATCGGTAAATGAAATTGGCAAAATAGTTGGGTTCAACCTATATAAAATATTTGGTAAACACGCTTTTTGGAAAACTCACAATCTACTAAAAGGCCGCATTCTCTTCGAGGTTTATAGGAAAGGAAATCAGAGATATGAAGAAAAAATGGTTCAGTATTCAATTTTTCGTTGCAGCACTGTTGCTTTTGTATCATTTTACGCTTCCACTTGGGGCAGTGCTGGCAGCAGAAAACAGCAGCATGCTGCCGCCTGCCAATCTGGCTTATCAAACGATCACACCCGATGATGGAAAGTTGACTTGGAATTCCGTATACGGAGCAACCGGTTATAAAGTATATGAAATCAAGGATGGACAGCTTACTCTACTAGGAAGTACAACTGCAATAAGTTACAGCTTAAATGATCTTTCTGAAGGATTCTATAGATATGTTGTTTCCACTTTAACGAGTGAAGGGGAATCTGGACCTTCTGCGCCGGTGTCTGTAGAAATTATTTACCCTCAAATGCAGGCGCCTTCATCATTGAGCTCAACAATCCGAAATGGAAATGATATTGTACTTAATTGGGGTGCATCCCAATATGCGCAAAAGTATAATATTTATCAAATTTTTGATTCAGGAGAAAGAACACTATTAACTTCAACTACCGGAACAACCTACACTAAAGTAGATGCACCAGAAGGCATTTTTACATACTCTGTCTCTGCCGTTCACTCTCTCTACGGTGAATCCGCGGATACTTCTCCTATCAAAGCAGAAGTAACTTATCCAGTGATGAGCCAGCCTTCCAGCCTTTCGTTTACAATTACCAATGGAACGGATGTAAATTTAAAATGGCAGGCTGCAGCCTATGCAACCAGCTATCGGATTTATCAGGATGTGGATGGCCAGCTGGAATTAAAAAAGACGGTTACTGGAACAAACGGCACGCTCACCAATCTTCCTCCCGGAGAGCATATTTTTAAAGTTTATTCGTTCAGTGACCGATTTGGCGAATCATCAGAAGGAACCCAGGTCGCTGTAACAGTGGGCTCCATAGTGATGACACCGCCTAATAACGCAACGTACAAAATTCAAAACATTAATGATGTTGTTCTTACTTGGGGGGCTGTCCCTTACGCTACCAGGTATAACATTTATGAACTGAAAGACGGGGAGAAAACTCTAAAGAGTACAACAAGTAGCACAACAATTACCTACCCCATGCTTAAAGGCGGAAATTATCAATATGAGATTTATTCCTTTAGCGACCGTTTTGGGGAGTCAGAAATAGGCTCTGAGGTGTCGTTTAGCATTGATACTGTTACTATGTCCGCACCAAAAGATGTCACCTATAAAATTCATAATGGAAATGACATAGTTTTAAACTGGAGCATTGCGGAATATGCCACAAATTATAAAGTCTATCAACTAATAGACGGAAAAAAAGTATTAAAAACGACAGTATCCAGTCCGACTGCGACCTTTATTAATGCCCCAGCAGGAGAGAATCAGTATGAAATTTACTCCTTTAGCAGCAGGTTTGGAGAATCAGCAGAAGGAACAAGTACGATAGTTTCTGTTGTTTATCCAAAGATGGTTCCTCCAGTAAGTGTTACCGGAACCACTATAAATCCAACAGCTCTGACGTTAAACTGGAGTTCTGTTGACTATGCAACGAGCTATAAAGTTTACGAGATTGTTAATGGTCAAAAAATATTGAAAAACACTGTAACAAGTACAACCGTTTCCTACAATAATATGGGTCCAGGAACTTATAAATATGAGGTTTACGCTTATTCCACCCGCTTTGGCGAATCACAGCAAGGTAGTCCTGCAGAAGTAACTTTAAGCGGACAAGCACTTCCTGCACCCGGCAATCCAACTTACAGTATAGCGAACGGAAATGATCTTACATTGAGATGGAGTTCGGTGCAATACGCCACTGGCTATAAAATTTATCAAATGATTGATGGAGAACCTGTATTCATCAGGTCAGTTACAGGTACAAGTACAACATTAATAAATCAGCCGGAAGGGGAATTCACTTTCGTTGTTAAGGCTTATTCCACCCTTTTAGGAGAGTCTCCGAACGGAGCGGATATAAATGGTGCCATCGTTTTCCCTGTTATGTTAAAACCATTGAATTTTGTATACAGCATCTCAAATGGAAATGATATAACGTTAAGATGGAACACAGTTTCTTATGCAAATAGTTATAAGATATATCGGATTGTTGATGGCGAAAGGGTTCTTGAAAGAACTGTGAATGGCACTTCTTCTGTATTTGCCAATATGCCTGAAGGAGTTTATCAATATGTTGTCCATTCCTACAGCGACCGCTTTGGCGAGTCTCCTGAAGCCAGCACGCTGCAGTTTAATTTAATCTTGCCAATCATGCAGGCTCCGTCAAATCTGGCAAAAACCATTTCTAACGGCAACGACATAGTCCTATCATGGAATTCTTCCGCATACGCAAAGGAATATAGAGTCTATAAGATTATCGAAGGGGATAAAGTATTAGTAAAGACAGTAACTGGAACTTCGGTTTCATTTACAAATATGCCTGAAGGGGATTATCAGTATGTTGTCCATTCCTACAGCGACCGGTTTGGTGAGTCTCCAGTAGGCAGTGCGTTGGAGTTTAACTTTACCTGGCCAATCATGCAGGCACCTGCCAATTTGGCAAAAACTATTCCTAACGGTAATGACATAGCCTTATCATGGAATTCTTCCACATACGCAAAAGAATATAAAGTCTATCAGATTGTCGATGGGGATAAAGTATTAATAAAGGAAACAACTGGGAAGTCAGTTTCATTTACGAATATGCCTGAGGGGGATTATCAGTATATTGTCCATTCCTACAGTGACCGTTTTGGCGAGTCTCCGGTAGGCAGCCCATTGGAGTTTAATTTAACCTGGCCAATGATGCAGGCACCCGCCAATTTGGCTAAAACGATTCAAAATGGCAATGATATCACGCTAACGTGGAAACCATCAGCGTTTACAAAGGAGTATAAAATTTATCAGATAGAAAATGGAGAGAAGATTTTAAAAAGGACAATAACAGGCACCTCAACTTCATTTACGAATATGCCTGAAGGTGATTATCAGTATGTTGTCCATTCCTACAGTGACCGTTTTGGCGAATCTCCAGTCGGCAGCCCGCTGGATTTTAATCTAACCTGGCCCATCATGCAGGCTCCAACGGCCAATGGCAGTGTCTTTAATGTAAACAATATCACCCTTGCTTGGAAAGCTGTCTCGTTTGCAACTGAATATCGGGTTTATAAGGCGGATGGCGACAGTAAAGAATTAATTTATAAGGGAACCCAATTATCTTCTAGTATTTATAACTTGGCTGAGGATACTCATTCATTTGAAGTAACGGCATACAGCAGCCGTTTTGGTGAATCGGCACCATCCAGCCGTGTTGACCAGACGATTATCTATCCTATTATGGAATCACCAACCGCTTCTTTAAGGCTATTAAGTCAAACAAGCGCGCGAATTTCATGGGATTTTGTTACGTATGCGAATGGGTACAACATTTACGAAATCATCGATGGAAAACCAGTACTTTTGGTTAAAAACGTGAATAATCTCTCTTACGATATTCAAAACCTTTCGTACGCAAATCATGAATATTATGTAACATCTTACAGTAACTCGTTTGGAGAATCTAAACCGTCTGCCACGGTTTTGGCAAAATTAATAATCGACACAGAGGCACCGGAAACAAAAATTAATGCACCATCACAATGGGTTAATCAAAATCAACTTCTTACTCTTCAGGCAACAGATAATGAAACGGGAGTAGCCAATACGTTATACTCCATAAATGACGGCCCTATTCAAAAAGGAACTTCTATCCTAATTGATCAAGAGGGTATTAATAAAATTCAGTTCAATTCAATCGATAAGGTCGGTAACCTGGAAGAAGTTAAAACAGTGTTTGTAAAAGTTGATAAATCTGCCCCGGTAACTGAAATTAATACCATACCTGTATATGCGCAGTCTTTTACAGCGCAATTAACCAGAAATGATTCACTAAGCGGAGCAGAAAAAACATATTATTCCATTAATGATTCGGAATTTGCAGAGGGGACTTCTTTCACAGTGGAAAAAGAAGGAATGAACAAGATTTCCTATTACTCTGTAGATGCAGCCGGGAATATGGAAGAGATAAAAACAAAAGAAGTAAATATCGATAAAACGTCTCCTGTAACTTCAGCAAACGTACCGGATACATGGGTAAACGAAGACGTAACAGTAACACTTACAACAGAAGATGAATTAAGCGGAGCTGTAAAAACGTATTATTCAATCAACGGTTCGGAGTATACCGAAGGAACTTCCTTTACTGTGGAGGAAGAAGGGATCAATGAAATCTCCTATTACTCTGTTGATGCCGCCGGAAACAAGGAAGATGCAATAACAAAACAGGTTAAAATTGACAAAACAACACCTGCAACTGCCTCTGACGTACCTGAAGTCTGGATAAACGAAGACGTAACAGTAACACTTACAACAGAAGATGAATTAAGCGGAGCGGTAAAAACGTATTATTCAATCAACGGTTCGGAGTATACCGAAGGAACTTCCTTTACTGTGGAGGAAGAAGGGATCAATGAAATCTCCTACTACTCAGTTGATGCCGCCGGAAACAAGGAAGATGCAATAACAAAACAGATTAAAATTGACAAAACCACACCTGTAACTGCCTCTGACGTACCTGAAGCCTGGGTAAACGAAGACGTTACAGTAACACTAACAACAGAAGATGAATTAAGCGGAGCTGTAAAAACGTATTATTCAATCAACGGTTCGGAGTATACCAAAGGAACTTCCTTTACTGTGGAGCAAGAAGGGATCAATGAAATCTCCTATTACTCAGTTGATGCAGTTGGAAACACTGAAGAAGTAAAAACAAAAGCAATTAAGATTGATAAAACAGTTCCAACCGTTTCCGTTTTATTGGACGGGGAATATCAGCTTGGCACAAGTTTTACATTGGATTATGATGCTTATGATTACCAATCAAGGATAGCTCAAGAAGTTGTCACACTTAATGGTCAAACTTATAAGTATGGTGATGTAATTACATTAGATCAGCCTGGTGAATATAAGCTTAAAGTTCAGGTTACAGATGGTTCCGGCTTATCTACCGTGGTGGAAAAAACATTCACGGTCTATATTGGGGTTGAACTTGAGGTGTTGCCGAAAGTAATTAAAGGCAACAAGGGAATCTTTACTGTTAAAGCTTCACTACCTAAGACATATCAATCATCCTCATTTAATGTTTTATCTGTAACATTAAACGGAGTTTCCGCTGTAGCGGATAATAAAGGTTTAGAAAAACAAGCCGAAAAAGGTCATTTCAAATTCAATCGTGAAGAATTTGATTGGGTGACAGGACAAGTTAATCTTACCTTCCGTGGATATCTTAATAATGGTTTTTTAGTGATTGGTAATACTAACGTAGAAGTCAAGAAATAAACCGAAGGAAATATCTTCACGATGCGGCTGCTGATAAACTAATAGGTTTATGCTTTAGTAGTTGGGAAATTTATACTTGCGGATGGTTCTTCCATTTAAAGGATAAACAACAACGCGACTTTACTAATTAGTAGAAGAACTCTAGATGAAGAAATATTAAAGATACTAACTTAATAGAGGGAAGAGGCTGACCCAAAGTAACCTTTTGGGGGCCTCTTTTTTGTGGATTAAAATGTACTAGTAGATTTCCTCCCCACTAAGGGAATCCTAAAATTTAATATCGTAGAGACAGGCGGATTTAGCCTGTAGCGTGGCGTTTTTTGCCTGTCACGAGGTAGTGGAAGTTGATTTCAGTAAGAAACCCCAGGAAGCTGGGATCACGACCTATAAGGTCGAATAAACCGTAAAAAAGTTGGAATATAGTCTTGAAGCGAACCCGAAGAATGAGGTAATTAAAAGGTCAAAATGAACACTGGAGAAGGATCTTCTTCCAAGGAGAAAAGTCGCTAAACTAAAAGCTCTCATTAATGGAAGAAATAGTTATACCAAGAAAGTTACCAAGAGAGATATCGAGACACCCTTCATGAAAATGATTTTGAGAATATATCATTGTTTCGGTAGGTGCAATCTACATGATAAGAATATGCGGCAGAATGGTGAGCACATTCCACCACTTTATCTCGAAATTGAGATATGCTGAAATAGTAATAAGTTAAACAAAACCGAAACGGCTTTGTTTAAAAATATCTAACATGGAGGGATTAGGAATGGCACGTTTAGAAAACAAAGTTGCGGTTGTAACTGGAAGCGGTTCCGGAATTGGAGCAGCTATCGCAAAGCGTTTTGCAGAAGAAGGAGCAAAAGTGGTGCTTGCCGATGTTAGCGACAAGGGAGTAACCCAAGTAAAGCAGGCAATCGAACAAGCTGGGGGTACAGCAGAGTTCATTATTGGTGATATCTCCAAAGAGGAGAATGCAAAGAAGATTAATGACTTTGCAGTTGAGAAATTCGGAAAGTTGGATATCCTGGTGAACAATGCTGGTTATGCAGGTCCAAGTGACCCGGCAGAACAGTTCAACTCGGAGGAATTCGATAAGATTTTTAAGGTCAATGCATACGGAACGTTCTATATGGTCAAGCATGCGGTCAGCCACATGAAGGAAAACAAAGGCGGAAGCATTATCAACGTGGCGTCCAATAGCATCATGACAAGGACCGACTATCCGGGATATGCAGGTTCCAAAGGTGCGGTACGCACAATGTCGTACACATTCTCAAATATCCTTGCCAAGGATAAAATCCGCGTAAACACATTGATTCCTGGGACAACAAGGACACCAATGGTACAGGCTATTTTTGATGATGAGGAACTGGCGAAAAAGTATATTGACACAATTCCGCTAGGTGAAGTAGTGGAGCCGGAAGATCTTGCAAATGGCGCGCTTTACCTCGCATCAGACGAAGCCCGCCGCGTTACTGGGACAGAACTGGTCGTCGACGCGGGAATGTCTTTATAAGTGATAGTATGACCTCTCCAAATAAATGATACCTTGAAGTCCACATCTACAGCAGGTGTGGACTATTTTTGTGCGGTAAGCATGTACTCTGAAAAAAATGTAATAACGAGAGCGCTCTTTTATTTTTCTAAAGTGCCTTAATTTTTTTAGCAATAATGTCGGTTGCTTTTTTCGGATTTAACCGATATAAAAAGTCCATTATTTTCGCATCATTTCCGGCTAATACTCGGTATTTTTTATTTTCAATCGCTTTAATGATGATTGCAGCTGCTTCATTCGGGCTGAGCATCTTATAGGAATTGTTGCCAACAGCATCTCTATCTAGTTGGATTCCAGCATTTTGGACGATGTTCGTGTCGACTCCATATATCCGAAATTCTCGCCTTGCTATTCCCGAAAATAGCTACATTCTGATTTAGCAATACAAACCGATTATCTAACCATCCAAGAGTATTCAAAACATATCCTAAAGAATCTGCAAGCTAACTGAAGGCCTTCATTCATAGCTTAGAGAAACCAACGTAGTCGTAACCATCGTCTTTCCTGGTTGTATCAAAATGAGGAAAATATATTTTGTTTTTAAAAAGTCCTATAATACACCACATACATAATAACGATGCTTTCGTTTACTTCCATCTTTGCGAGTAGAGGTAGTGATACCGTTAATAGAAAAATGGCGATTTCGTTTTGTTCGATATCCTGCTTTATTTAAGTAGTTGGCAACAAGAAGGCCGAATAAAAATCCACATAGCCAAACGAACCCGAACCGAAAGGAGAGATGCGTTGGCTAGTAGTACAAGAACGATTTTCATATGAATAGATTTTATTAGAGGTCATGAAGGCACATTCAAATGAAGGACAACGATATTGGTTAACTTTTTATATAATATGGCTATTTCTTAAATTCCCTTTCCTCTCCATATCCCATCGTTACCACTTCGGTTTGTTGATAATCGTTTAACAACTCTTTCAGGTCTTTATCTCTATCTATCATATAAGCCACTACGGGAAAGGCATTCAATAATTGATCAAGGGTCTCCGGTGATGTGGCACTTTTTTTAGATGGAAATGTATGGCTTGGAATAACGTATTGAACTTCCAATAGGTGCTTTACTGCATAGGCTGCTTCTTTTGGTCCCATTGTAAAATGGCCTGATGAGGATAATATTGCAATCTCTGGATTATACACATCTTGAATCAACTTCATATCGTACATAAGAGCCGTATCCCCAGAATGGTAAACTGTATAATCATTGTCAAAGTCAAAAATATAACCAGATGCCTCTCCCGCATATATTGGGGTTCCTTCTATCTCCCCGTATGAGGACGTATGTTTTGCTTGAACCATTGTGACGTTAAGATCTTCGAAGGACACCGAACCACCTAGATTAATAGGAAGTACATTTTTAACGCCCTTTTGCAGAAGTATCATGGCCAAATCATATTGGGCAACAACCATAATGTCAGGTTTGTTTTCCACTACCTTAGAAAGCCCACTTGTATGATCAAAATGTCCGTGTGTCAAAAATACACAATCAATAGCATTATAAAAATCTTTATTATCTAGCTGTTGTGGAAATCCTGGATTTAAATCAATAAATGGATCTACGAGGTAATTTTTCCCCTCCTTACTTGTAAACATATACATTGCATGACCAAGCCGTAATATTTTCATTACATTCTACTCCCCCTAATATTAGTAAAGTAAAACCACTATCATTCTATTCCTGACTTTCTAATTAATAAGTACGAATTTACAAAATGTGATTATTGGCATTAATAAGTAATGAATATCTTACGAAGATCCAACAAGTATCAGTTGTTTTTAGCTGAGGTTTTGAGAGCAAAGCCTAGTGGTAATCACCTGCATGAGTATGTGCGGTTTTATTGATGCTTATGTTAAGAATTATATAGTTAATATAAAGTTTATTTTCTTTCTTGAGACCAGTATTTCTCAAACGGGTCACGTTTCTGGAATATTGGCGCAAAAGAAGCTGAGGAGGTTTAAATGATGATAAGTGATTTAGATTTGAAGTACCTGCGACGTTGTGTCAATTCTATCTATTGATTTCTTCTTATCTAATGTTGGAGCCTCTGAGGCTGTCCAAAAAGGTCGTTGAATAACGGCTCTTTTGGGACAGCCTTTCGTTTTTTTGAGTTATTTAAAGCATTATTGGGTGCTCCCGGGTCCTGGTGGAGAACCTGGGCATCCGCAGTTCGAGCGCCATGCATCTCCGTCAAGGCTAGCCGTGAAGTGACCCTTTCTGGAAACTATGTCAGTTAGGCAACTGCCGTCAGCCCCGGCGGACAGGGCTACGGCATTGCTATCGAGGGTTCAAGGGACCAGCGTGATACAGATGCTGACAACGATTCCCGGCACAATGTTGTCATAGGCAATACCTTTGATGGCAGGCATTTGCGGCACGCCATCCTGCTCCAGTTTCCCACTCACAACAATCTCGTGGCGGATAACACTATCGTCGGCAGCCTCCTCGACGCCATAGACCTGCACGGCGAGGGGTGAATACCTGAACGAAGTCCGGGACAACACGGTCATCGGCGGGGAGCGAGCAGGCATCGCGCTTGGCAATTCCGGCGGGTCCAAGAACAAGCACGACGCCTCAGGACCTGGAAACTGGGTGCACTCAAACGATCTGGTTGGAAACCGTCAGGGAATCCTCATTATCCTGGGAACTCCTGACACTCTCATTGAGGACAACAGGATTACCGCCGGGGAGGATTCGAAGGCCGGTATTGAGGTTCGCAATGCGCCGGGCACGAAATTGCAAGGTAACCATATCACTGGAGGGACTGAAGAGTTCTGGCCCATTCGGCTCAGTGAGGACCGCGGTACTGATGGACGAGGGAAAGGAATCCCCTCAGGCATCAGGATTGAGGGCAACGTCATTCGACAGGCTGCAAACGGAATCAGGATCGATGCCGGGGAGGACCTCAGCATGGTCGAAAATGTCGTGGACGGCATCGACGGAGCAGAGCTGAGGGTGGCCGAAGGAATTAAGGTGAGCCGGTCGGCTAACTAATTCAAATAAGTAACACGATTAAAGCTATTTATTTTTTCTGATTAGTATCTGCCTTGGCATAGACAGGGCTAACAGGAAATCAGCCAGAAAAAACACAATCCTATGACATGGTGTTATATGTCATTATGGCTTTATTCAAGATTGCGACTTTAATCAGTATATTCGTTGTTAAACCTGAAAAAGTAAACTTGGAAAGTGACGAATTTGATAGGAAAGAAGAATGGTAAAAGGATAAGTCGTTATTTAACAAAAGTAAAAAGGGAGATGCCTTGATGGGGGGAGGCATCCCTTTTACCATGAATAACAAAATGTAAAAGCTCCTTGTATTTTCTAGATGCGTCTAACACAGAACAATGATTTTATAGGGAGTAGTTTGGGCAGGAATGCTAAATGTGGCAGGACCATATACAACAAGCAGATTTCGGTTTGCAGGATTCAACGTGAAGGGTTGGCCGTTTTGTAATAAAATCGAAGTATTACTAGAAATATTTAACTGTAACTGACCATCACTACTCACCAGCTGGCTGTTAAAATAGTCAACCTTTACATTTTGATAAGGGTTATCTTTTACGATTATGAGGGCTTGATATTGTGGCGGGTATATAAGAATAACAGGTACATTGACATCATAAAAACCAGTCACACGGTCTCCAGCGGAAACTATAACATGATTTAGAAAATAGGTTGTTGGACTAATTACGAAGTTTACTACTGAACCATCTCCTCCTAATAAGGATATTAATTTAAAACACCCTTTTAACTCCTCATCGGATCCTGCTAAATAATCTTGAATCATAGTAACCGTACCAGAAAAAGAACCGTATTTTTTCAATTTTTCCCCTCCATTTGATCAACCATTGATGTAATACAATCCCTCCGGAAACTTTGAGGGCGGGGAGCAATACTATTCAAAATATATTCAGTACGGCCTTATAAATTTTATGATGAGGGAGATTAGATATTACCCAATACAGGCTTGCAAGACCGTTAGAAACTGATGATGGCTATCATCCTTGGCATAGACAGGCCTAACAGGAAATCAGCCAGAAAAAATACAATCCTGACTTTAATCAGTATATTCGTTGTTAAACCTGAAAAGTAAACTTGGAAAGCCAAGAATTTAATAGGAAAGAAGAATGGTAAAAGGATAAGTCGTTATTTAACAAAAGTAAAAAGGGAGATGCCTTGATAGAGGAGGCATCCCTTTACCAGGAATTAAAGTAAATTTAGAACCTCATTAATGCCAACCTAATATGAAATAGGGGACACTTCTGTACAATGTATGAATTGTCCCCCTAAGATATAGTTTGATAGAATCCTTCCAAAGGTTCAATGGATTCCTATTCACATACATTATTTCTTTAAATAGATCCCTGTGATGATCCAAGCTAAACCGTACCAGCCGCCGGTTAATAAACCACCGACGAGCGGATTAATACTGTAAATAATAATCGTGGCGACGGCAACTGCGGGAACCGTTAGAAGGAATAAAATAGCTGCGGTACGAGAAAATTCATTTCTGCGGCGGAGCACTAGTCCAAGTGGTAGGGCGCCAAGATACATTACTAAATTGCCAATCCCGGTGACTAAAGTGACCAAATCCATGAAAGATTTAAAGTCAAAGAATCCATGTAAAATAAAAGCTAATGCCCCAATTGCAAAAATCCCCTGTCCGATTCGTGAAAGAAGGACACCTGTTCGCCACATAAAACCAGCTTCTGCAACTATAACCCGATTGTTGAGTCCATGAAGGCCAAGCAGTAAACCAGACATTGCCACGAATAGCATCGCATTATTAAGATAATAGGCATAATGAGAAACATCATGCAGAATCCCGTCATTCCCTGGTGTCACATCGAGGTACCCTTGCCAAATGTTATTGATTGCCAGAAGTGACCCGCCCGTTATTGCCCCTATGGAAGCCAGACGAAGCCACCCATTGCTTGAATCACTTAATGTGGAAGAGATTCCTCCGTGGTCGCCATTTCCCATCCCCACATCCCCCTCCAGAGTTTTCTTTAGTGCATTAATAAGATATTCTACCTCTCTGGTTTTAAGTACGGACGAATGGATTTAAAGACAAAATCTTGTGCGAATTAATGTGCATATTATATAGAGTGGTGGATACCGCTCCCTCTAATATTTATAAAAGAAGTGAGCGTACATTGTCTCTATGTGACAACATAAGCTCACTTTTTTCAATTCCTATTCTTTATTCATGACGCTATGATTTTTACCATAAGCAACATACAAGAGTAATCCAAATACAAACCAAATACCGCAAGCAAGCCATGTAAAAGGAGAGAGCTGAGTAATTAAAAATAAACATAAGAAGAATGAGCAAATCGGTAAGAGTGGAAATAAAGGTACTTTAAAACCATTGGCTGGTATACTTTTATTTTTCCTTAAGTAAACAACGCCGATTGAAACGATTGTAAATGCAATTAATGTCCCTATATTTACTAGTTCTGCCAGGCTGGATAACGGTATAAAACCGGCACAAATAGCTACAAGTATTGCAAATACCCAGGTGTTTTTAACAGGTGTTTTATATTTTTTACTAAGCTCACTCATACTTTTTGGCAGCAAACCATCACGGCCAAACGCGTAAAGAAGTCTAGTGCCACCATATGACATAACAAGGATAACTGTCATCATCCCAACAACAGCACCAAGTGAAATAACACCAGCCGCCCAATCTTGATTAACGATCTGTAAAACAAAGCTAACTGGATCACTTACATTTAGGTTTGTATAGGGAACCATCCCTGTCAAAACAAGCGAAACAGAAACATAAAGTAGTGTACAAATTAATAATGATCCAATAATTCCAATTGGCATATTACGCTTTGGGTTCTTAACCTCTTCAGCAGCTGATGAAACAGCATCGAACCCAAGATAAGCAAAGAAAACGAGAGCTGCCCCACTGATAACGCCATTTATTCCGAACGGCATGAATGGCTGCCAATTATCAGGCTTAACATAGAAAATACCGATTCCAATAAATAAAAGAATAACACCTACTTTAATAAATACCATGATTGTATTAAACTTTGTAGATTCTTTTATTCCGAGCGTTAATAAAAAAGCAGTGGCAAATATAATGGCGATAGCTGGGACATTTACATATGTTCCATCTGCCGGATTAAATGAACCAGAGATAGCCTTTGGTATGATAATGTTAAAACCTTCCAACAAAGCACTTAAATAAGCAGACCAGCCAGTTGCAACAGCTGCAACGGCCAAGCCATATTCTAACAGCAAAGCCCATCCAACTAACCAGGCGACTAATTCTCCAAATACAATGTATGCATACGTATATGCACTGCCCGTTACTGGTACGGATGAAGAAAATTCTGAGTAACACATTGCTGCCAATGCACAAACAATAGCAGCAATAATAAAGGAAAAAACTATAGCAGGTCCGGCGTGCACCGCAGCTACTGTCCCCGGTAGAATAAATATACCTGTTCCGACAATCGCACCTACCCCAAGCAGTATTAAATCAAAGGCTCCCAGCGATTGTTCTAACCGGATAGTTCCCTTTTTTACCAGTAAATCTTCTAGATTTTTTCTCCTGAATAATTCATTTTTCATACAAACCCTCTTTTTTTGAAAATATGATAAAATTCTATATATTTTTAACCTAAAGGTCAATCAGTTTTGTCGAATTACCAAAATTTTTGTCGAATTGACAATATTTTTGCCGAAGAAAACTTTAAGTAAAGTTTTTACAGAATGGGATATATATATCCTTATCTGAAAAAGTTCTTTAATTTATAGTGCTTTAAAATAATTGTCAAAGACGTGATGGTAGGATATTGTCTATAGGATGCATATACAAACTGAGAAAATAAAATAGTAGATAAAAACGACTTATATTTTTGTAATAGAAAAGAGGCTGCACTTTATGCACTTAATTAACAAAATAGGCAAGAGTTTTTGGTATATCACTCCAATATCCATAACCGACCGGCCCATCCTGGGAATGGTAGTAGGCAATAACAAAACATTAATGATTGATGCCGGCAACTCGGAAGACCATGCAAATTATTTTATCAGCGAACTTTTAAAAAGGGATGTTCCTAATCCGGATATAGTTGTTCTTACTCATTGGCATTGGGATCATATCTTTGGTCTTTCTGCATTACCTAATGCAGTCTCGATTGCATCCGAAAAAACAAAAAAGGAAATGGAGAAGCTAATCCCGTTTTCATGGTCAGACGAGGCAATAGATGCACGAGTGAAAGAAGGAGTAGAAATTGAATTTTGTGCAAAAGCAATTAAGGAGGAATACAAAGATCACCGAGATATTAAGATTGTATTGCCAGATTTAACGTTTGATAAAAAGGTGGAAATTGATCTTGGCGGGGTAACCTGTATTGTTCAGTATGTTGGAGGGGATCACGCTTCAGATTCGGTCATCGTGTATGTCAAAGAAGAAAAGATTCTCTTTCTTGCTGACTGCATTTATCCTAATATGTATTCCAAAAAACAAAACTATACAATCAAGGAAACACTTCGGTTGTTAGATGAGTTAGAATCTTTTAATGCACAAACTTATATCCCTTCGCATCAACAGCCAATTTCAAAAGAGGAATTTAATCAGGAAGCTGCCAAGCTGAGAACTATTGCGAAATACACAGATAGTTGCCGTGGTGATAAACAGAAAATAGTAGAGGAATATAGAAAGTACGTAAAAAGAGAACTTACAGAAAATGAAATGGAAACAATCTCTGACTTTGTAAATGGATATAGCGGGTAATTTTTTTATAAATGAGGTTCATTAGTAGCAAAAGGCAGTGGGAGTACCCACTGCCATTTTTCGTAACTATTAATCATCCTTATGGCAGGTTGCCTCCCGCTCGGACGAAATGTACCATTTTAATCGCACATTACCATGGTACATTCCAAAGTTAATAACAACACTCCGGAAATAACCAGCGCTTTTATATAACAAAGCTAACGATAATGCCTGAAAGTATGCTTACAAGTGTGGCGCCATACAATAGTTTCAGCCCAAAACTTGCGACAATATTGCCTTGCTCTTCATTCAGACTTTTTACTGCTCCGGTAATAATACCGATTGATGAAAAATTGGCGAAGGAAACCAGGAATACAGAAAGGATCCCGAGTGTACGTTCACTAAACTGATGATCGCCTCCGGATAAATCCATCATCGCGACAAATTCATTTGTAACCAGCTTAGTTGCCATAATCCCCCCGGCACTAACCGCCTCTGATAAAGGAATCCCCATTATGAGGGCAATTGGAGCGAAAACATACCCGATTAGCCTTTGGAAGGAAACGTTAAATACCAGCTCAAACACGTTATTGATTGCCGCCATTAAAGCAATGAAGCCAATCAGCATGGCACCGACGATAACGGCAACCTTAAAGCCATCGAGGATATACTCCCCGATCATTTCAAAAAAGGATTGCTTTTTTTGAATCTGTATTTCCAGCATATCTTCATCTGGTTTTACCTCGTACGGATTAATAATCGAAGCGATGATAAAACCGCCGAATAAATTTAAAACGACTGCTGTGACAACATATTTTGGATCGAGCATCGTCATATAAGCGCCAACTATTGACATGGATACAGTAGACATCGCCGAAGCACATAGGGTATACAGACGCTGTTTTGAAAGCAGGCCGAGTTGTTTTTTCAACGTGATGAAAACTTCCGATTGTCCGACCATCAGGGAAGCAACTGCGTTATAGGATTCAAGCACACCCATCCTGTTTACTTTACTTAATACCCATCCAATTCCCTTCATAAGGACCGGCAGAATTTTCAAATATTGCAGAATTCCAATTAATACAGAAATAAATACAATTGGCAGCAGCACTGTTAAAAAGAATGGAGCCGCGCCCTCGTTTGCCATGCCGCCAAACACGAACGAGATCCCTTCGTTTGCATATTCAAGCAGTGTGGTGAAAATAGCAGCTATTCCATTGATGATGATAAGGCCAAATTCTGTATTTAACAGTAATAGTGACAAAAGAATTTGTATGACAACCATCGTGATAATTGGCTTGAATTTTACTTCTTTTCGATTTGAACTCGCCAGCCAAGCCAAAAACAAAACAACAAGAATACCTAAAACTGAAATACCGTATTGCATATGTAACCCTCCTGATGAATTAACCAATATATGTACGCGCTTCTAGTTAGTTACTACTAGTAAGCACCGCTTGACATAGTAACCTCTTTCACTAGTGATTGCAATGGATATTTTGCCCAAACCTTAACTAGAACCATCCATATTAAAAAAGAATGCGTTTTTTTCTTTTTTTGGGAACAATACTTTGAGAGTTTTGATGCAGCTTAGCAAATATAAAAAAGCACCTATATTTGAAGTTAATTTTCTTAGTACATTCAGCTTAGGGGTTGGAAGAATTGATATCAGCACGCAAAAGAAATTGGATTTTAGCTTTACTTTTTTTAGGCTGGGCTTTAGGAAATTTAGATCGGTATATTATGAATTATGCTGTTTTGTCCATTACGGAAGACTTGAATCTCAGTGCATCATCGACAGGGCTTTTGCTTAGCAGTTTTTTTGCAGGTTATGCAATCATGCAACTGCCTGGCGGATGGCTGGCTGACCGGTTTGGTGCCAGAAAAGTTCTGATTGCCTCAGTCATTGTATGGTCTATTTTTACCGGGCTCACAGGTGCTGCTTGGTCATTGGCTTCAATGGTAATCATTCGTTTCCTGTTTGGGATTGGAGAAGGCGGATTTCAGCCTTCCAGCTCAAAAATCATCTCACAAGTATTTCCCGAAGAGATGAGGGCTCGGGCTATGTCTATCATGTTATCATCTGCCGGGATTATCGCACTTATTATCCCAATTCTCTCGGTTGGATTGCTTACAACGATAGGCTGGCGGACTACATTCGTCATCATGGGAGCGATAGGGGTAATTATTGCAGCATTATATTGGTATTTTATAAAGATTCCAAACAGCGACGAGGCTTTAAATACTCAGAATTCCATGAGAGTTCAACAGGGTTCGTTTAAACTTTTGTTTAAGACCCCCTTGATGCTGAATTTATTTATAGCGTATTTCTCCTTATACGCAGTTAACTGGGGTCTTGCGACATGGATTCCGACCTATTTAGTGAATGTCCGCGGGCTAAACCTAGTTTCCTTAGGGTGGCTGCAGACGATTCCGGGAGTAGCACAACTCTTGGGCATTTATTTAAGTGGTTATGTGATTGACAAGTTAGCAAAAGGGCGCGAAAAAGTAGCAGGCGCTGTTACTTGTATCTGTATTTCGATACTGCTGTACCTAATGTTTACTGCCTCAAGTGTAACTTCTTTTATTATTTATCAAACGATCATTATGCTGATCATTTCATTCGTCGTCATTTTATTGCCAGCCATAGTACTTAAGAATTTCCCATCATCTTTGGCTGGTTCTAGTATGGGACTGGTTAATACAGGGGGACAGCTAGCTGGTTTCATCACACCTCTAGCGATTGGATTTATAGTGGATGCATTTAATGGCTCGTTTAACGCAGCGTTTTGGATGCTGATTGCTTTTGCATTTATATGTGCTGTAGCTCTTGTGACAATGAACTATGAAAAAGGTGAATTGCTTACTAGCAAAAGTGAAGGAACTAGCGGCTAAGGTGTACGAAAGGAGGGGGGCAGGTTTGAACATACATAGTTTTATTTCAGATTATATTGAGAAGCGTAAAGAAACATTTATTCAACTGAGCGATAAAATATGGAAAACGCCGGAACTTTATTTTGAGGAATATCGCTCTTCAGACTATTTGTGTCATGCATTGTCGGAGGAAGGATTTGAGGTTGAAAAAGATATTGCCGGACTTCAAACTGGTTTTATTGGGAGTTATGGCAGTGGAAAGCCTGTTGTGGCCATTTTAGGCGAATACGATGCTTTGCCCGGTTTAAGCCAGAAAAAAGGACTTACAAAAAACGAACCTATTACAGCCGGCGGCCATGGACATGGATGTGGACATAACTTATTGGGGACAGGTGCTTTTGCCGCAGCAGTTGCAATAAAAGAGTATATGGAGAGAACAGGCTTGCAGGGGACAGTGCGTTATTATGGCTGCCCGGCTGAAGAAAATGGATCTGGCAAAGCGTATATGGCTCGCGCTGGTTTGTTTGATGATGTGGATTTTGCCCTTTCCTGGCACCCGGAAACGAAGCCTATTATTATGAACTTCAGCTCGCTTGCAAACTACGCCGTTCGCTTTGTTTTTCATGGAAAAAGCGCTCATGCCGCGGCCGCACCTCATTTAGGCCGCAGTGCTCTTGATGCGGTCGAGTTGATGAACATTGGGGTCAACTACTTAAGGGAACACATGATTCCAGAGGCAAGAATACATTATGCCATTACCGATACAGGCGGAACCTCTCCGAATGTAGTACAAGCTCATGCGGAAGTCGCCTACTTGATCCGTGCTCCGAAAAAGCAGCAAGTAACGGATTTGTATAAAAGAGTTGAGGACATCGCAAAAGGCGCGGCCTTGATGACAGGAACGAGGGTGGAGGTAGAGTTCGAGGGAGCTGCTTCGGACTTGATTCCGAATAACACACTTGCTGAGGTTATGCACAAAAACTTAACAGTAATTGGTGTTCCTTCCTATGATAAGTTTGACCAAAAGTATGCGGAAGAAATAAGAGACTCGCTATCTCCCGAAGATCGTGATGCTGCTTTAATAGGCATGGATAAAAATACGGCGATGAAATTAAAAGACCAACACATAGCTGATCTCATTCCGCCATTAAGCGAAAAAGAAATAATGCTGTCAGGCTCCACGGACGTTGGAGATGTCAGCTGGATCGTTCCAACCATGCAATGTATGACAGCTTGCTGGGCGCTCGGAACTCCATTCCATACTTGGCAGGTCGTGTCACAAGGTGCAATGCCTATTGCCCACAAAGGCATGCTGCAAGCAGGGAAAGTAATCGCAGCTACCGCAATTGAGGTAATGGAAAACTCCGATATCTTAAAACGGGCAAAAGCTGAGCACCAAGAACGGCTTGACGGGGAAACTTACTTTTCTCTTATTCCTGAACACCAAGTTCCGCCGCGAAGAAGGTAAATATGGATAAAACACAAACAAACCTGGCTTCCATTTGAAGGCCAGGTTTATTTTTTCGAGGAGACTTAATAATGCTTTCTTATTCGGAAAAGGTTAGGACCGAGTTCATTTAATGCGATAGCCGCTAATATGATTGCAATGCCCATCCACTGAAGCGATGTCACTGTTTCCGACAAAATAAGGCTGGCTGATAGGATGGCAACAGGTAATTCAATGGACGTTAGGATGTTGGCAACCCCTCCAGAAACCAAAGGTGATCCGACCGCGAAAAATAATGGCGGAAGAACTGATCCAAATAACGAAACTCCAATAGCAGCCGTTAATAAGTTTTGCTCCAATGGCAGTACAGTTGGAATATCACGCATGAATAAAATCAGGACTAAAATCGTTGATCCTGTTACCATTAACGAACTCCGAGTCCATGCATCCACATTTACAGCAACCTTGCCGCTGAAAAAAATAAAACCTGCATAAGTGAATGCAGATAGAAGACCAAATATAACCCCTTTAACAGGTAAGCTCTGAATGTCCCCATCTACAATATTCGAAGCAAAAAACACCCCAATTAAAATGAACATGATGGACAATAATGTTACTGGTGCTGGTTTTATTTTGCTGAAAATCCATTCAAAAATGATTCCGATCCAAACGAATTGGAACATTAAAATGATGGCCAATGAAGCGGACAAATATTGCAAGGCCCCATAATAAAAAATACTTGTTAGTCCGATAAAACAACCGGTTAACATGATTTGAAGAACATTCTTCTTATTAAGTTCTTTGAAACTGCCGCGTTTAAGCAGGGTAAAAGACCATAATAAAAATGAGGCGAAAATCATTTGAACGATAATGATTTGGCCAACTGAGTAACCGTAGCCAAACCCTAATTTAGCAAATATAGGTGTAAAGCCAAAACATCCAGCACCTAGTAATATAGATAAAATTCCTTTATTTAATTTCATTGTAGCAGTGACCTCCATTAGTGCTTAAAAATAACTAACCTATAGTAACATAGAAACAAGAACAAATGCTGACTTTATACAAAAGAACGGGCTGTTATGAAATGGAATTAAATAATAGCGGCTTTTGTAACGAGATGGTTTGTGTTCTTTGAGTCACAATCTCCTCAATACGCGTGATCAAAAAATGTTTTTGAAAATAGCTCCGAGTACATTTAGGGGTTGCCGGGATAGTGAAATGTCCTTGAAAAAGGGTTTCGAGTACAATTTGGAGTTGTAGGGAAGTCAAAATGTCCTTGAAAAATTAATTTCTACAGAATTAATTAAAAAAGGTTTTCCCAAGATGAAACTCTTTAAGTTCCCGACTGGCCACATACCAAGAAAATTAAATAATACTTAAAGAGTCCCTATTACAAATGGGGGCTTTTTGTTTTTCTTAAATAATTTTCTGCCAACGAGAAAAAACAAGAAATTACCAAATGCGATTAGAGAAAGCGTTGAAAACGGTTTCTTGAATAATATTAATATTTTAAATTGACTGAAGAATCCAATTGTATTATTATTCTTCTATTAAACTTTTTTCGTAGAACGAAATATTAAAAGACTTTGGGGAAAGTGGAGTGGTTTTTATGTCACAAATGCTGGCATTGGTTATTATTGTAGGAATTTTATTGCTGGGAGATCTGGTTGCTGTACGAACGAAGGCTTGGGTGCCGTCCATGTTTGTCTGCGCTGTCCTGTTCCTCCTTGGTTATTGGACGTTTTTTCCAAAAGACATTGTAGCCGTCGCTGGTGTTCCGCCAGTTGTTGCTACGATGATGATGTATTTACTTATTACAAATATGGGGACATTGTTATCCTTAAAAGAATTGAAAAATCAATGGAAAACCATTGTTATCGCCCTTTTTGGGATCATTGGGATTATCGCTGTTTTAATGACGGTTGGAAGCCTTATTTTCGGATTTGAGACAGTCGTTGTCGCGATTCCTCCATTGGTTGGCGGGGTCGTATCCGCGCTTATCATGTCGGAAGGCGCAAAGGAAGCAGGCCTAGTCACCCTTTCCGTTTTTGCCATCGTTATCTATGTTGCGCAAGGATTTGCCGGCTATCCAATCACCTCTGTCGTATTAAAAAAAGAGGGGAAAAGGCTGTTAAACCTGTATCGCAGCGGACAGCTTAAGACGATTAACGATGAAACTGCACAAACAGAGGTTGCGGCTGCTTCTGAAACTGCCCAGCCAGAGCTTAAACTTTTTAAAAATATGCCGGAAAAATACAACACAGATTTCTTTAAACTGTTTAGGCTGGCATTCGTAGCCTTTCTTGCCTATCAGGTTTCCGTTTTAGCGGCGCCTGTTGTTTCGATCAGTCCATTCGTTCTTTGTTTACTCTTTGGGGTTATCGCCTCAAGTGCTGGATTTTTGGAAAGACAGGTCCTTCAAAAAGCCAATGGATTTGGAATGGCCCTAATGGTACTGATGCTGTTTATATTTGACGGCTTAAAACAAGCCACACCTAGTATGATGGTCGAGATTTTAGTCCCGCTCGTTGGCACAATTATTCTTGCCGTTATCGGGATGTATATTTTCTCTTTTATTGCCGGAAAGCTTTTAAAAGTGAGCAAGCATATGGCCTTCGCCGTTTCGTTAACCGCCCTTTATGGATTTCCGGCCGACTACATTATTACAAATGAAGTCATCAAGTCGTTGACCGAGGATGAAAAAGAAAGGGAAATGCTGACAAGCCATATGCTGCCGCCAATGCTTGTTGGCGGGTTCATCACAGTTACAATCGTTTCGGTTATCCTTGCAGGCATCTTTGTTGGATTCTTGTAATAAAGTGAACTTTTCATCAGTGGGGGGGTGTCCATCCCCACTGATGGTTAGCCGCGCTGAGCCCGGTTGAGTTTTCTAAGGGCTGAAGCCCTAAGAAAACTCTTAGTTCACCAATCGGACCTTTACGGGCAGTCGACCCCCACCTGGCTTCTCTGATAATTCCTCGAATCTTGAGGTGGGGGTTTTACTGCCCGTTAAGAGTGGGATAAATGGAGGGAAACACATTGACTGGTTTACAGGAACGAATTGAAAACCATATCGAGGCTATTAGCCAATTTACCGCGACACCTGGTAAAGGGACAACCCGCCTGACTTATAGCAAAGAGGATTTACAGGCGCGCGAATATATTAAACAAAAAATGCGGGAATATGGCCTTGAGGTCACCGAAGACGGTCTCGGCAATATTTTTGGCAGGCTGGAAGGTACCTTAAAGGATGCACCGAGTGTATTGATCGGTTCTCACTTTGATTCGGTGCCAAACGGCGGCTCGTACGACGGTCCTGCCGGAGTGGTGGCCGCACTAGAGGTCGCTCATTCTTTTAAAAAAAATAACCTTACTCCCAAGTATCCGTTAGAAGTAGTTGCCCTGATAGAAGAAGAGGGTACCAGATTTGGCGGCGGACTGATGGGCTCAAGAGGGATCGTAGGGCTGTTGAGTGAGAAAGAATTTCTAAGTTTAAAAGATAAAGATGGGGTGACCACGGAAGAATCGATGAAGAGCATCGGCCTTGATCCTTCCCTTCCGAAAAAAAGAGACCCAAAAACAATCAAGGCTTTCCTGGAACTGCACATTGAACAAGGACCGATTCTTGAAGAAAAGGGTATCCCAATCGGAATGGTAGAAGCGATTGTCGGATTAACCCAACTGGAGGTTACTGTTAAGGGACAGGCAGGCCATGCGGGTACGACCCCAATGGACCGCCGGACGGATGCGCTAGTTGCAGCAGCCAGCATGATTGCCCGCTTCCCGGAATTGGCCTCTGATGTAGGGGAAGGAACGGTCATCACCACCGGACGCCTGAATGTATGGCCTAACGGTGCAAATGTGATTCCAGATAAGGTTGTTTTTACAGTAGATATACGGTCAGGAAAAGAAGAACGCGTCCTTCATGCGGTTGAGGAAGTAATCGGCTTGATTGAGTCCTTTAATCGTAATGGAATCGAGACATCTGTCCAGCAGCAATTATATATGCCGCCAAAGGCAATGAACCAGGAAATCCTTTCTCTTTTTAAAAAGACATGCAGTGAATTGAACCTTTCATACTGTTCGGTAAACAGCGGTGCAGGCCACGATGCGATGGTTATGTCCGATGTGACCGATGTGGCGATGCTGTTCATTCCAAGCAAGGACGGCCTCAGCCATTGCCCGGAAGAATGGTCAGACGCCGGAGACATCGCAAAAGCTACGGAAATTTTATATGAAACAGCTAAGACATTAACGGAGGCGGAATAAACATGGTCCAAGCAAAAATAAAACAAGCGATTCAAGCATACAATGATGAACTTATCGAGTTGCGCAGAAAGTTTCATAGTGAACCGGAACTATCCTTTGAGGAATATAAAACAACAGCGTTTGTATGCGAGTACCTTGAGAATCTTGGCATCTCTTACCGCAAAACAGAACCAACAGGAGTTATTGCGAACATCGAAGGCGGTAAACCGGGGAAGACGGTTGCATTGCGCGCGGATATGGATGCGTTGACGGTTGAAGAATTAAATAAAGATCTGCCATATGCATCAAAGGAAGACGGGAAAATGCATGCCTGTGGACATGATGCCCATACGGCGATGCTGCTGATTGCCGCTAAAGCACTAAATGATATCAAAGGAGAATTGCCGGGAAATGTCCGGTTGATTTTCCAGCCGGCCGAAGAAGTAGCAGCGGGTGCGAAAGTCATGGTGAAACAGGGAGCTATGGACGGAGTGGATAATGTATTCGGCATCCATATTTGGTCACAGCTGCCGACAGGAACGGTTTCCTGTACACCGGGACCATCGTTTGCTTCGGCAGACCTTTTCACAGTCACCTTTAAAGGCAGGGGCGGACACGGGGCGATGCCTCATGCTTGTGTTGATGCAGCGATTGTTGCCTCGTCATTCGTGATGAATGTTCAATCAGTCGTGTCACGGACGATTGACCCGCTTCAGCCAGCAGTGCTGACTATTGGAAAAATGGTCGTCGGGACACGATTCAACGTTATTGCTGAAAATGCTGTAATTGATGGAACGGTGCGCTGTTTCGACCCGACGGTAAGAGACCATATTGAGCGGCAGCTGCAGATCTATGCGGATCAAGTGGCGGCGACTTACGGAGCAACAGCGAATGTAGAATACAACCGTGGCACACAGGCGGTCATTAACGACGAATACAGTGCAAAACTCGTACAACAAACAGCCAGCGAAGCATTTGGCGCAGAGGTAATTTATCACGAAAAGCCAACAATGGGTGGCGAGGACTTCAGTGAATACATGATGGAAGCCCCTGGCAGCTTTGCCCTCGTAGGCAGCGGCAACCCGGAAAAAGATACGGAATGGGCGCACCACCATGGCAAGTTCAACGTCGATGAAGACGCCCTCGCAACTGGCGCTGAACTGTATGCACAATACGCATGGAAGTACTTGAATGAGTAAAAAATAATGGAAAAGTGGTGCCTGACACTAAATGTGGACCGTGAGTCTATGTTGGGGTTGGCACCCTTTTTATTATTATCAAAAAGAATATTTTTTCTATGAGAATTGTCTAGCTATTTAAACGTTTTTGGCATGGAAGGGAGTTTGTCCTGTATATGTTGAAAATTGTCCTGTAAAGTTTGGGAAATGTCCTGAATAGTTCGGGAAATGTCCTGAATCTCAAAAAAGTTGTCTCGATTCCAGAAAAAGTTGTCCTGATCCGTAATCAGTCTGGTCTAGACAGCAGGCTAGCCTCTCTTAAAACGCCAGCTTTCTCGCTTGAAAATGTAGTGTGTTCTGATTGGTTGTAGGAAGCCCTATCAGTTGAGCGAGATTTTTAGTTAGTTTACTCCTTGTTTTCTCCTATCCCATCAATCTTCCAGACCTATGTTAAAAAAAGACAGTCGGTCGGACAAAGTGTAAGCAGAACACAATAATGTTATTATAATTAGAATAATGAGTATAGGAGAGAAACAAATGAATAGAAGAGTAGTGGTTACTGGTATTGGAGCAGTCACTCCATTAGGGAATGATGCTTTTACAACATGGACTAACATAAAAAATGGTGTATCCGGAATTGGCCCGGCTACAATTTTTGATGTTGAAAATATTGATATTAAAATTGCTGCAGAAGTAAAAAACTTTACACCAGAAGAATTTATGGATAAAAAAGAATCAAGGAGAATGGGCCGTTACAGTCAGTTCGCTGTTGCTGCGAGTAAAATGGCTGTAAAGGATGCGGGTATTAAGATAGGTGCCGATATTCAACCAGAACGGGTCGGAGTTTGGATTGGATCAGGAATTGGCGGTTTAGGTGAGTTCGAAGCACAACATCGGAAATTTTTAGAGAAGGGTCAAAGAAGAGTAAATCCTTTTACGATTCCGATGTTTATCCCGGATATGGCCGCGGGGCAAGTTTCCATTGAAATCGGAGCAAAAGGAATCAACAACTGTTCAGTCACAGCTTGTGCTTCAGGTGCGAATTCAATAGGTGATGCATTCCGGGCAATCCAACATGGTGATGTTGAAATGATGATTGCCGGCGGAACAGAGGCGACGATAACGGAAATGACGGTTGCAGGATTTTCTAATATGACCGCTCTTTCCAAGAATCCCGATCCGAAATCAGCAAGTAGGCCATTTGATAAAAATCGAGATGGATTTGTTATCGGGGAAGGCGCTGGAATTTTGGTATTAGAAGAGTTAAATCACGCCCTTGCCCGCGATGCTCACATATATGGAGAGCTCATTGGGTATGGTGCTACCGGAGATGCCCATCATATTACAACTCCTGCACCTGAAGGAGAAGGCGCGCAACGATCCATGAAACAAGCATTAGCAGACGCCGAAATCTCTCCGGAACAAGTGGACTATATCAATGCTCATGGAACATCTACTTATTACAATGATTTATATGAAACATTAGCGATCAAGGAAGTTTTCAGAGAACATGCATACTCTCTTTCAGTAAGTTCGACGAAATCGATGACAGGACATTTGCTGGGAGCAACGGGCGCCCTAGAAGCAATGTTTTCAGTATTAGCCATAAAGGAAGGGATTCTTCCTCCAACAATTAATTATGAAACACCCGATGAACAACTTGATTTAGATTATGTCCCTAACGTAGCTAAAAAGAAGGATATTCAAATCGCTCTATCAAACTCACTAGGTTTTGGCGGGCATAATGTTACATTGATTTTTAAAAAATTTAGTGAGTAAACCGACTTATATATCAGTAGTTATTTCATGGAGCTTAAAAAGGAGTGGCAGGAGAGATTCCTGCCACTCTTCATATAGTATAAGAAAGTATATCTACTCCTTGAGCACTGTCTAGCTACAGCGCTTAGGTAAGCCCGAGGGTGTCGGATTGGGCTTTTCTGATTGGTACAGCCGTTGTCGTTCATGGTTTGGCTAATTTGATCTGGAATAATTACATCAGATATGTTGATGCGTCAAAGGCTTCGATATTATCCAATTTAGAACCTTTTGTAGCCATGATCATGGGATTGATCTTGTTATACAAACCCATCACTGGGGTGGAAATCTTAGGGTCAGTATTTATAGTCGGAGGCGTAGTGTTATCTACGTATCAGCGGAAAAAGCTAAATAGCCCATCGAATTAAACAAGAAGAGCATTATAATCGTTTAGATTACAATGCTCTTTTTCAGCCTTGTTACCATTCTTTTGGCTCGTAGTCGAGTTCTCTCCCCTCATCTATTTAAAGTGAGGGGATTTAAGGTTATTTAATTGCTTTGCTCACTTTTAACTTCTTTCCTTTGATAGTCGCATTCTCCATGGCTTGTAATACTAGTGAGCCCTTTCCATTCAGAATATCAACATATGACATATTATCGTGGATGGTTATAATGCCGATATCATCTGCTGTGACTCCTGGGATTTTTGCAATCGTTCCAACAAAATCAACAGCACGAATTTTCTTCTTTTTACCACCGCTGAAATGGAGTTTCATAATATCTTGATTGATTCGTGCAGTCTTATTATTTCTTACCACCCGCCTGCTGCTAAGTTTTTCTTCGAAGGCAGCTTTTCCGCCAGCCACTTCGAGATGGCTGGGAGCTTCTATAGCAGGGATTTCAAAGCCGATGTATCTTTCAATTGATTTAACGAACTTTTCTTCAAATGGTGTCGAAAACGTAATGGCCATTCCTTTATTTCCGGCACGGCCGGTTCTCCCGGTTCGATGCACATAGCTCTCTTTTTCCATAGGGACATCATAGTTGATAACAAGTGTTACGTTATCAATATCAATACCTCTGGCAGCTACATCGGTGGCCACCAAATAGCGGAAGTTGCCCATTTTGAAACCTTCCATAACAGCAAAACGGTCTTCTTGTTCTAGTCCGCCATGGAGTCTTTCACAAGGATAGTTAGCTTTTTCCAGCTCACTATACACAGCATCAACGTGTTCTTTAGTTCGGCAGAAAATCAGGCAGCTGTCTGGATTTTCTACAACTGTGATGTCTTTAAGGAGTGAGATCTTTTCTTCTTCCTTCACTTCAATTAGAAAATGTTCAATTGTATCAGCTGTTACCCCGGTTGATTCAATCTCAATATGAACAGGATCTTTCATATATTTATGGCAAAGATTTTCAACATCTTTAGGCAGGGTAGCAGAAAAAACCATGGTTACTCGGTTTGAAGGCAGCTCTTTGATGATCGCTTCCACTTCATCGATGAAACCTCTATTAAGCATCTCATCCGCTTCATCTATGATAAGATACTTTATTTGTTCCAAAACTAGAGTTTCTCGTTCAATATGGTCCATGACACGGCCAGGCGTACCAACGACTACATGCGTTTTTTGTTTCAATTCATCCCTTTGTTTCGTAAACGGTTCTTTTCCATAGACAGCCACTGCCTTAATGCGTTTAAACCTGCCGATATTTGTTATATCGTCGCGGACTTGAACCGCAAGCTCCCTAGTTGGGGTAAGAATTAGGACCTGTGGTTCTTTTTCTTCCCATTCAATCATATCGCAAACAGGAATACCAAAAGCGGCAGTCTTTCCGCTTCCGGTTTGAGCTTTTACGACAAGATCCTGATTTTCCATCGCTAATGGAATGACTTCACTTTGAACTTCTGTCGGGGTCTCGTATTTTAACACAGCCAGTGCTCTTTTTATTTCTTCACTTACATGAAAATCCGCAAAACTTATTTTACTCATTTTTTAACCTCGTTTTTTGTGTTTTCGTCATATATATATAGAATTCTCTCCAAGCAATATCATATGCATAATCTGAATATGGTTCATTATACTTGAAAAGAGCGGGACAAATCGGTTTTTTCTTAGATTTTAAAAAAGCGGGGGATGGTTTCGATCATCAGGAACAAGGAAGAGAGCATAAAATATAAAGAGTGTTACATAAACTTCGGAAAGCGTTACGTAAAGTATGAAGAGTGTTACATAAATCTTTAAAAGTGTTACGTAAAATTATCCGTGGGGAGATGCCCACAATATTCTATCTTCTAACCGTACATAAATAACCCCTATTCTGAAAATAAGAAAGAGCATTGTAATCATTTAGGTTACAATGCTCTTATTGTATTGTTCAGCCTCTTACCATTCCTTTGGCTCATAGTTAAGCTCTCTGAATAGTTGAGTCTTCTCCTTCTTAGATAAGTCTCTCCATTGTCCAGGAGGGAGATTTCCCAAGGTAATATTCATAATCCGCACTCTTTGCAGCCTGTAAACCTCGTAGCCCAGCGCCTCACACATACGGCGAATCTGGCGGTTTAACCCCTGTGTTAAGATAATCTGAAAATCGAATTTTGATAACTGCCGTACTTCACAAGGAAGTGTTTTAGTGCCTAAGATCTTTACACCCTCGGACATTTTTTTCAAAAATTCCGGCGTAATCGGCTTGTCTACCGAAACAAGATATTCCTTTTCATGCCTATTTTCAGAACGGAGAATCTCGTTAACAATGTCTCCGTCGTTCGTCATAAGTATCAAACCCTCTGAATCTTTATCCAGACGTCCAATATTAAAAATCCGTAATGGATGGTTAACCAAATCAACAATATTTCCTTTTACACCTTTTTCAGTTGTGCTTGTAATGCCCACAGGTTTATTTAAAGCAATATAGACATTGTTCCTGGCAACACGGATCGGGTCCCCGTTTACTAGAACATTATCCCCGGGCTTCACCTGGCTCCCGATTTCAGCCCGCTTCCCATTGATTGTCACTCGTCCATCCATGATTAATTTATCCGCCTGCCGCCTTGAAGCTTTTCCAGACTCACTAATATATTTATTGATCCGCATGCAAACCATCCTTAAGTAGATATCGTATTAATCCATTTAACCATACTTTATCCCGATGCAGAAGAACGAAACAAAGTAATCCCATTGGGGGAGACTGAAAAAATCGAATGGAACCAGTTTTATGAACGGTGAATTGCACCTTTTGAGACTGTTAAGCTTACTTATATGTACTTTATCCAAATCACCTTCTATTTAACTTGTCTAGAGAATCAATTATTTGGTGACGCATTTTTTGTGAAGAATGAAGTCGGAAATTAACTAAAACAGTCTTCATTTTATAAAAAGGGGATTCGGAATAGATCTCCGAATCCCATATACGTTACGTAGCTTTCTTCTGTGTTTTGGGATTATTCTTGGTTAAGGTCATGACGAACGATATTCCCATAAGGATCATTACAATCGTGAAGGGCAGTGCCGCAATAATCAGCATATTCTGCAGGCCCGCGATACCGCCGAAGTAAACAACAACCGCAGCCATAGTTGACTGAACCAGTCCCCAGGCAATTTTAACGGAATTCCCGGGATTTAAAAGCCCATTCGTACTAAGCATTCCCAGGACAAAGGTTGCGGAGTCCGCAGACGTGATAAAGAAAATGGCAACGGCAATTATAGTGAGGAAGGACATAAACGTGCCCAAAGGATACTCGGCTAGTACCCCAAACGTCGATGTTTCCAATGAAAATTCAGATATCGCTGCCAACCCCAGTTGCTCCAGGCGTAGGGCAGAAACACCGAAAACGGCGAAGAAAATAAAGCATACAAGTGATGGCAGCAGCAAAACACCGAAGAGGAACTCTTTTATCGTTCTTCCTTTTGATATTCTCGCAATAAAAATTCCGACGAACGGCGCCCAGGATATCCACCATGCCCAATAGAAAATGGTCCAGCTGTTTATCCAGCCCCGATTTTCTTCGTTTAAAGGAGCAAGCCTGAGACTCATTTCAAAGAAATCGGATAGGTAGCTCCCTAATGTATGGGTAAACATGTTTAAAATGTACATGGTCGGTCCCGCAAAAAATAATAGAACTAACAGCAACCCGGCCAATCCCATATTTATATTGCTAAGGTATTTGATGCCTTTACCTATACCGGACCAGGCGGACCAAATAAATAAAATTGTTGAAACTACAAGCACGATCAATTGGATTTGGAAACTGTTCGGTGTCCCAAATAAGAAGGACAGCCCCCCGGTAATTTGGGCCGATCCAAACCCAAGTGTGGCTGCAACTCCGACTACTGTTGCAAAAACAGCTAGGATATCGATTATTTTGCCAAGTGCTCCCTGCATTTGTTTTTCTCCAAGTAAAGGGATGAGCGTCGTGCTAATTAGTCCTGGTGCGCCCCGATTAAATTTGAAATAGGCCAATATTAAGCCTACAATCCCATAAACTGCCCAAGCATGGATGCCCCAGTGGAAAAAAGAATATTTAAGAGCGTCCTTTATTGCATCATCTGTCCCTTCCTCTGCAAGCGGACTGCTTATAAACGCATGCGAAATGGGTTCTGCTGTCGTCCAAAATACCAATCCCATGCCCATTCCGGCGCTAAAAAGCATCGCAAACCATGAAGCATTACTGAACTCGGGAACGTCATCCTTTTGGCCAAGCTTAATATTCCCGAGTCGAGAGAACATTAGATATGTACAGAAAAGGAGGATTCCAAGCACAGCCAGCAAATAAAACCATCCAAAATCCATCAAGATATTTGAAGTTAATGAGGACGTAAATGAGTTCATTCCTTTTGGGTCAATTGCACCCCAGAGCACAATCATTAATGAAATTCCTATTGCATACCAGAATACTTTTGTAGCTTTCTTCATAATCCACTCCTAAAACTTTTCTATGGTTGTTTATCCAAACAAAATAATTACCCTATATAGAATGATTTAAACTACTGTTTCATTTTCAAAATGGGTTCGATGCATAAGACAGTTGCCCGGTTAAAATTAATACCAAGGTTTTAATTCAGTTTTCTAATATTTGGAAACTTTTAGTCTTTTATCTCGTATACAATCATACGAACAGGAGGGGGAGCCGATGTTTTCAGAGATTAATGCAAGGCTTTTTGAGATACAGAGTGAGTTGCGGAAGGTCACGAAATATAACATTCAGCTTGCGGATTATGGATAGGGTAGAAGACCGAGTTTCAGAACTGAAAACTGATTTTCAGATAGAGCAAGAAGATGTGAAGAGGCTGGAACGCTTTGGATTGTCCTATTTATTTGCAAAATTGGCAGGTACAAAGGAAGAGAAACTAACAAAGGAAAGGCAAGAATTGATTGCGGCTGAGTACGCGTTAGTGGAAGCTGAGAAAGCAAAAGAGGATATAGAGAAGTCTATCAAAATGGTGCAAGAAAAGCTTCATGCCGTGGAATTTGCCAAACAGGAGTACCAACAGCTCCTTAAACAAAAAGAAAAAATGATTAAAGAGAGCACATCCCCTTATGCAGCCAAGCTATTCCAATTGTATGAAAAGGAAGGTACCCTTCAAGCCAGCCTGGCAGAACTTCAGGAGGCAATAACTGCCGGAAGGCGTGTCAGGGAGAATCTTGAAACGGCTTTAGAGTCCCTAGATAAGGCAGCAGCATGGGGCCAGTGGGATATGTTTGGCGGTGGTACCATTTCCGGCATGGTTAAACACCAGCATATAGCAGATGCCGAAGAAGATTTATATGAAGCCCGCAAAAGCATGCGGCTTTTTCAAAAAGAATTGTTGGATGTAAAGATCAATTTGAATCAAGATGTCCATATCTCCGAGATGTTAAGGTTTGCCGATTTCTTCTTTGATGGTTTCATCGCTGACTATATGGTCCAAAATAAAATTAATGATATGATTGACCAGACTGAAAGCCATTCCCATAAAGTAAGTGATGTGTTAACAGCGCTAAACGGAAAATATGTGCAGGAAATGAAGAAGCTGGACGCAATCCATAAGGAAAAGCTGGAGATAGTCGAGAAGTGTTAACAGCCGTAAGGGAACGAATTATTGTAGCCAGGTATTATAACTATCTGGATAAGGGGAATTTGCGCATGAGTGGAGTGTTCAATGAAATTGATTGGGATGAAGTTAATGTGATTATCCAGAAATCCAGGGGGAAATCTAGTGAAATGTCTCCTGAAAATTTTACGAAAATTAGCTTTTTGATTGATGAGATAGAATCATTTCCTGATAATCAAAAATCGGTGGTTGAATCAGGAGCTCTCTTTAGAAAACATCTTAATGAAAAATATGATAAATTGTCCCCTAAAAGCATTTATTGGCTGGTTGATAGATTCTGCTTTTTGAATAGATAAAGACTGTAGAGAAAGCCCGCATACCTTTACGCGGGCTTTCCCTTTTTAAACCATTCACGGACGCTGCACTCCTCGTTTCGTGCTTTTTTGCACTTCCAATTCCATATTCAAGCCCTTCACTAACGAGTAGCTCATAGCGAGCAGGATAAATGCGAAGGGGAGGGCTGCAGCGATGGATGCTGTCTGCAATACAGTCAGCCCGCCGGCCAGCAGCAATACGGCTGCAACAGCGGATTGGATGACGCCCCAGGTCATTTTGATTTTGTTTGAAGGGTTAAGCGTCCCGCCTTCACTTAACATTCCCAGCACGAATGTAGCGGTGTCTGCGACAGTGATATAGTAAATTGCTACGACCGCAAAGCCCAATATGCTTAACAGCGAGCTTAAAGGAAAATAATCAAAGAAGATAAAAATCGATAACGATAGGTTTTCAGCTATATTTTTTGCCAAATCTCGGTTCGCGGGATCCTGAACCAGTTCAAGTGCCGAGCCCCCAAAGACTGACATCCACAGGCATGTTCCAAGTGTCGGGACAACGAGCACCCCGATTACAAATTCCTTTATCGTCCGTCCTTTTGAAATCCTTGCAATGAACATGCCGACGAACGGCGCCCAGGCAATCCACCATGCCCAATAAAATAACGTCCAGGAGGCAATCCATTCTCCACCCTCGCTAAAAGGTGTTAACCTTAGGCTCATTTTTACAAAATCATTCACATAAAGCCCCATTGTATTAAAAAACACTTTGACCACAGTCAAGGCTGGCCCGACAAAAAGAATCAGCATCATAATTGAAAAAGACAGGATGATGGCGGAGTTGGATAAATATTTTATCCCCCTTTCAAGTCCTGTATTAATGGAAATGATGAAAATTACGGTTGCAACAGCAATCACGACCAGCTGGACAAACAGCGTATTCGGAATGCCAAAAATATCGTGCATTCCCGCAGTAACCTGCATCGCGCCAAGCCCCAGGGAGGTGGCGATACCAAAGACCGTTGCAAAGATGGAGAGAATATCGATCGTTTTTCCAATTGGTCCGTGAATCTTATCTCCCAAAAGTGGGTGGAAGGCTGAACTAATCGAAGCAGGCAGCCGTTTGTTATATTGAAAAAACGCAAGCGCCAAGCCAATTATCGTATAGATAGCCCATGGGTGAAGCCCCCAATGGAAAAATGTATACTTCATCGCGGTGTTTGCAGCTTCAACCGTATACGCTTCTCCGTAGGGAGGAGCTGTGTAATGGGTAATCGGTTCAGCAACACTCCAGTAGACGATTCCGATACCCATTCCTGCGCCGAACAACATCGCAAGCCACGAACCGGTACTGAAATCGGGCGTATCATTTTTCCTGCCCAGCCGGATGTTTCCATACTTTGAAAACAGCAAATAGACCGAAAAAATTACAAAGAATAGAGTGGAACCAAGATATACCCAGCCAAGGTAATCGATTGAGCCATTGTAAACGGCATTGGTCACCCTGGTTAAACTGTCTGTGAAGAAAACTCCCCATATGATGAAGATGAGGGTAAGCAATAATGATAGAAGGAAAACACTATTTCCTTTAAATTTTTCCATAAGAACCTCCTGGCAATGGTTGTTCAGTTATTGAATGGATTGTATTGAAATTCCCACTTATCCGTATCGAGCAATTCTTCATGAGGCACCTCAAAACCGCCCCCAAGATAAATGGTATGGCCCTTGATTGCAATCACCATTGCTTCAATCAAAACATCACGATCATTCTTTTTAAAAACATCCCCAATCTGTACAGATATGTCACCGTATGGATGTGCGATTTGGCCGGCAATTTCTTCAGCGTCTTCCATCACGTTCGACATATCCTGATAATCAATCGGAGTGCTGTCAGGGGCACGGCCAGGAGCCATCAATAAATACTCGGTATGCTTGATCCCGTTCAAATCACTTGTGATAACCCCTTTATTATCAACCGTTTCCACCACTTCTATTTCATTTAATGAATAGTGGTCCAATGTGTCAGGGGCGGGATTGTTGATTAAAATCAAATCTCCCGGTACAGGCTTCTGCTGATTCCTGAGCGTGTATACCTTATGGTCAAAAATAAAACTGTCATTTTCTTTTGGTATGTATCTTTCAACACTGGCAGCATTCGTAATATGCTGAGACAAATCCCTCAGCTTAACAAGATGGATGGATAGTTTATACATCGGTTTTACTCCATATACCTTGTGCAACTCATTGTTATGGTATACAAATTGCCCTTTTCTTACTTGATACAGTTTCACAGCAAATCACCCTTCTTCCCGTTCTACAGTGATGCATTTACACCGGTCCTTCTTAGGATGTCTTTTTTTAGAAAAAACATGAAGATGGACTACTTATCAACATATTTCTCGAATAATGAAAACCCAAAACATAGGTTACCCCCAAACATCCTATGAATTGTCCACAAACCCACAGAAAACACCATTTATCCACAGGAAAAATGCAAGTTATTCGAAAAAAACAAAAACTTATCCAAAAAAACAGGGAGCCTATGTTGCTCCCCGTCTTTAAAGGTAAGAGTACAGCTGAACCTTCACCTGAAATATTACTATTCCTTTAGTAAGATTTGCATTTCACTTTCACCAGGGAGCTTGACGTTTCCGGACCTCTGCAATTTGTTCCAGCCAATAATAAGCCCTTTTGCAGCGTATTTGAAAGCTCTCCATAAGGAATAGACCAGTAACTGGCGGTAGACAAAGCGTTGGACTACCAAATGGATAAGCGGTCTGAAGCTAATTCGTTCAAGCCAAAAAGCATAAATGGCGACGACTGCGTCTACGAGGAAGAAGAGTAGATAATAAGTGATGATTGTAGGTGTATCTCCAAATAAGCCAATAAGGAAAACGATATCGATGAGAGGGGAGAGGGTCTGAAAAACATATTGAAACCACATGTATGGCAGCCCTACGAAACCAAGCCCTTTATGTTTAAAATTGAAAATAGCTCCCGAGTGCTTCCATAAGCATTGCAATATTCCGTATGACCATCTGAATCGCTGCTTTACAAGGCTTTTAACATTTTCCGGTGCTTCGGTGTATGCATAAGCATGAGGCTCGTAATGAATACTGTAACCCATACGGATTAATTTCAGGGTGATATCGGTATCCTCCGCCAATGTATCATCATCATAAAGTCCCGCTTCAATAATGGCGCTTTTTCGCAAGGCTCCGATTGCCCCAGGAACGACAGTGATGCAATTCAATTCATGAAAGGCCCTTTTCTCAAAATTGAAGCTTGTTACATATTCAATATGCTGCCAAAGGGTCAGCATGTTCTGCAAGTTACCGATTCTTACATTTCCAGAAACTCCGGCGACGATCTCATCTTTAAAATGCCCAACCAGACGTGAAATAGTATCGGATGCTACCGAGGTATCTGCATCCAGGGTAATGATAATATCTCCTCGTGACACTAAAATTCCACTATTGAGGGCTGCAGTTTTTCCCTGATTTTCTTTTATGAATTGGCGGACAATTCGATTGCTTTTCGCAATTTTTTTAACTGCTTGATATGTGTTATCAGTCGATCCATCATTTACGATAATAACTTCATAGTTTTTGTATTGACTATTTAGAATGGAATTCAGTGTTGGAATGATGACTTTTTCTTCATTAAAAGCAGGGATGATTATACTGACGAAAGGTTCATATAGTGGTGGCGATTGGGGCAGAGACTTCTTTCTGCTGTGTTTTAGACTGAAAAAGAACAAAATGAGCAACCGTACAAGCCCCAACACAATACCTAGCATGAAAAAAACGGAGCAAAACTGTATTGTCCAGATAAACAGCGTATCGGCTATTTTATAAAATACCATATATGGAAAGGAGTCTTCTTCGACAGGAGGCATTACATCAAGCTTTTGTTTGCCAATCAAATCCGAAACGGTAGCAAACGTATACCCTTCTCCCTTCAATGATTTTATGATCTTAGGAAGTGCTTCTACGGTAGCCGACCTGTCTCCTCCAGCATCATGAAGGAGGACCACGTTGCCAGCCTCGAGATTATTGAGCAGCCCTTTAACAATTTTATCACTGGAGCCTGTGTTCCAATCCTTCGTGTCAATATAGGAGCCCACCATCGTGTAGCCTAATTCCTGAGCCTGCAAAAAAGGGATTAATTCTACGGAGTTTTCGACTAACAAGTCCGGTGTATAGGGAGGGCGGTATAGAATAGCTGAATGCCCGGTAATCAGCTGGATCAGCCGCTGAGTTGAATTTAACTCGGCCTGCAGGATGTACGGACCATCCTCTTGGATATCCGAATGGCTAAACGTATGATTGCCTATTTCATGTCCCTCTCGGTGA